>NZ_JBYUPV010000002.1:0-762892 GCF_058133325.1 Paenibacillus sp. MAHUQ-45 | reverse complement strand
AGATCATAATATCCATATACCAAACTTCCGGTTCACAGTTGCTATGCATTCTAAATAAATGTACAGGATCACCGTTAAATAGAGATAACATCCCACTGTTTAATGGCTGTTGAAATAGTCGTTCCAAAGCCATCTTTTTACTTTTACCGAATAACTCAAGAAACTCTTCAACATTACTGTATTGATTATCCTTCAGCTTCTTCTGTCGCGTAACATTAATATAATTATCGATCTCTCTGCGACTCCTATCCTTCATTCTTATCATTAAATCTATTTTTTCTTCTTCACTTGGAAAAAGGAAGTTCGTCAGCCTCCAAAACTCAACCGCTTTTTCGCTTATACCTAGTACATCCCCAACGCTTTTCATATTTTGTATCTCCCTCTGCTGAATATTAGGGAAATGTCTCTATTTATCCTCACTTAATATTTATCCCCTCATTCTATAGTTTACGTGGATGTAAAAATATCGGCAATAACAGTTTGCTTTAAAAACCGATTGGCTTATTCATCTATACAATATCTCCTTTCGTAATCATTAAAGTAAATATAATTATTTAATTAATAATATCATGAACACTTTCAAAGTCAACTGGTTTTCAATTATTAAATAGAAAAAAGAACAAGTTTTTAAGCTTGTTCTTTTTCTTGGTTACTACGTCCGTATAGGGCTTCAATTGTTTCAATGTTCAAGAATTCTTTAGTTAGTCTAGTCGTTATTTTATATTCTAAGTCAAACTTTTTACAAACTGTCACGATCTCTTCTCTTTCAAATTTTCCTGTTTGATCCAAAAGTTCTTTTGCGTATCTAACCATTCCGGATTTCCTTAAGTTGATCGGGGTTAGATATGGATAATCAAACCATTTGGATATCATGGCAATTCGCCTTGATACTAAAGTTTTTTCAGCTATATCAAAGTGTTTTGTATGTGCGATAGTTGGGCGAAAAACATAAGGCGTATCTATGAGTTTTCGCTGCCCTAAATGGCTCTCCGTGGTCCCGTTATTGCTGTGATATACGTCTTGTCTTGCTGCTGCAAGCAATAATCCCACTAATTTATCTGACACTCCTATTTGTCTTTCCCTAATTGGCCCACTAGCTGGCTTATTTTTGACAACCAAGATACTTGATTCTGCAGTTATATCTATTTTCAGCATATTTAATATCTCGGAATACGCTCTACCCATAATACCTTCAAATAGTGACTGAATCAAAGCCGAATCTTGAAAATTCGTAATCTGTCCCACAATCGATTCTATTTCTTTGTCTGTGAATAAATATTTGTTGCTTGTATCTACGAAACTTTGCACAAATTCATCAGTTATCGTAACGGACAACGGATTAATATTGTCTTCCCTCAAGTCCTCTTTGATACCCCAATCAATATATTTGCGGATGTTGGTTAATTGACTGTGACTCGATAGGAAGGTAGTAGGGGACAGTAATTTCATTAATTGTCCAATTTCATATATGTTAAAATTATAAAGATCCTTCTTAAGAGGCTCTTCAATCATTGAGGCCCTTTTTAAAATCCTCGAATACACCTGATAGGTATTATCGACCAACCCTTTAAGATATCTATCTTTTTGATCTTTATTGTACAATTCCTCATCATATATTTTATTGGACATTACTCTTCTCCTCCAGTAGCAACCAAACTTTTAAAATACACTAAGACTTTCTTACGTAAACTAGGGGTATTAATTCCGATTCCTACCTTTGACTCCAAAAGGCCGATTAAGTCTGAATCTTTAAAGTTAATTCTGCTTACATAGTTCTTCACTTCTCTTGGATGGATATTATTATCTTTGAAATACTTTGCAATTATAGTGTAACCGATAAACATAAGCGGATGATTTATATTGGATTCCTTATAGTTCTGTGGATTTTCCAAAAACTCATCAACAAAAGATCCCACCAAGTAGTCATAAAAATTGGTTAAGTATTCGGCAGTTTCTTTTGCCTCCATCTTGCTAGTGGGATTAAAGGTATTTGCTATCGCATAGGACATAATATCAAATGTTGTTAATTGCTTTGCAACTCCAGATATATTGGGAGCAGATGCTATCTTTCCTTTTAAATCTGATTTTAATTGAAGGTCACGTACTACCAAGTCTGAGGGTTGATCGGATAATAGTTCTTTCCTTCTTTCAATTTTAACAGGGTTTATCGTATTGATTTGTCCAAAGTATCTCTGAGCTGTTAAAGTGTCATAGGAGCGAATTGAAAGAATCATTCGTTGCTTTAGGTTAGGGTTCATCGAAACAGCTCTCACTCCGCCTTGAAGGCGGTGGAAACCATCAAGAATACTTATAATTGCCTGTTCATTAATACGAAGAGTTCTTGTCTTTGTATTATATTCAATAGCTTCAATTTCATCTGAGTACATGTTTAAAGTGATCATATCTTCAAGATATGTTTCATTAACCATACTTTCAGCAATATCTTCAACACTTTTTATGTTTATATCGGGCACAGCGACTATTCCATCACGTCTTTTCACAAACTTTGCGCTACGTTGAGTATCAAAGTCATACTTAATCAGTTGCGAATGGAACAATTGAACCAGGAATTTCATGTCTATTTTTGTGATATAACTTGCATCGCCTAAATATGTGACATCTTCTATCTCCAGAGGCAAATGTAATCTTGTTTCGTCTTTGTATGCATATTTAATTGTATTTTTCGCTTTTTCAATTTCATTTTCTGTATAAAAATTATCAGGTTTCATATCTTCGTACCTCGTAGCATCATACAAGGCACTAGTTACTATGCACAACAAAGCACTAGTTAATGATTCAAGAGACTGATTTCCTTTTGAAATATCCTCAAATGTTCCAATTGGTACTCCATACTCTAATAGATATTTATTGATTTGGTTCACTTTTTTACGAGAACTCTTCACTTCTTTTATTCGCTCTGCAATATGCAGTTCCAATTCCCCTCGATCTTTTATCAAACTGCTGCCTCCCTTTTTATTTTTCTATTGTATTGATTATACCATATATAAAAATAATTAATTCGCTTTAAGTCACTTGAGCTTGCCTTCAAAAATATTCAGCAAGTTCTTCTGATTTGTACTTGTGTAAATCAATTTTTTGCAAAAATCTTTAATTGTAATATAATCTAGATCACCCAGACTATTAATCGCTCGTTGTCTAAACAGTTTATAGCATCTTTCGCAGTAAATTTCGTCTTCATTTGCAGGAGTGAACTGACTGAAACAGTTATGTTCAACACATATTTTATCTTTTATTGAAACTACTCGACCATATGGTTTATATCCCGCCTTGCGCATTGCTGTCGACCATGTTACATCAAGACTCTTTAATGATTTATCCGATGGCTTTAGATTTAAATCTCTATACTCTGCATTGGTTGGAATATAACCTAAATCCTTTATAGTCTGCTTGAGTTCTTTGACTGCATCTTCTAGAGATAAATATCTGCTATTTGCGAGTTTTACATTAGCGCTCTTAGCAATTTCATCCCATCCATAATACTTACTAATATAGTCTGATGATGGAGACAGTTTCGGTTTTTGATTATCATATAGCGACTTTGATATTTCTCCGTACTCTAACCCCAAAAGTTTTAAGTTACTAATAGCTTTTATTCTATTTTCATTTCTTAAAAACTCATCTTTTTCTAGTACATCACACTGCTTTAAAAAGTCAGAAAAACTGATGTTGTCTAACTTCCCTTTTAAACTTTCCCATGCTGGCAAACTGCCTCTATTCTTATTATAAAGTTCGGTTGTAAGATATCCCCCAGCTTTACTTGCAGCAACTCTTACACTTTGTATGATATCTTTATTTAGTTTCATATTTTACTCCTTGCAATTTATATATAAATCCCTGTCACATTAACCTGTAAATATTATCTCCTCTTCAATAACTAGATAAACTTCGCTCGTATACTTAGAGTAAATTGGTTTATGTATTTTCTGGTTCAATCTGAAATGCTCCTTGCCGATAATTGTAACATATTAGATTTCGCTTCTGCAGCACCGAAGCTACTCTTTGAGCTGTTCAGAAGATAACGGTACGGCATTATTATTTCACTATTCAAAATGTAAGCCATGATATAATTTTCCGTCTTTTTTCGACAAATTATTTATCTCTTTCTATGAATTTATCATATCGATAAAGAAATGCAAGTAAATATTAAAATATTACCTCTATATTCTCCAGCAATATAAAAGATCTTTATATACAAGTTAATATGTATCAGTCTTATGCGATATTACTGTATAATTTCAATATTTTCATAATGACACTCTTTTGTTACTCTTCAATCAAACCATCTATATATAATTAAAATAATATTCTTATTTTTATTTATTTATCTAAATAATGATTTATCAGCATTGTGATCTTCACCACATTTTCTAATTAATGATACTATATAGGATCAGGTTGACACTTCGTTGGACGCTACGAATGCGGCGGGTTCTTCCGATATAACAGAATTCTCTCATATATTCTGCAAGCATTTAAGGATACAGCGATAGAATATGTCCATCGGCATCCATTGTTATTATGTATAAAAGCGTTATTAAAATAAAAATAAATATATTATTGATAATTTTAATTCTCAATGCTATATTTACATCACAGAATCATATAGTACATGCACCAAATTAAATTACCAGAGGTTGAAGATAAACATTTCTAATTAATGAAAATACATATAAACAAGGAGATTATAAAAATGATTAAAAAACTAAAATGGAAAAAAACATGGCAGGAAAAATACTGGGATGGAGAGTGTGAATATATTGATGAGAGATTAGTTTCATGGGACTGGAAAAATAACAAAAGGATCTGGATTGATTATGAACAAGAAATGAAAAATACATATGATGATCAAGTTATATGGACGAAGAAAGATGCTAATAGTGGTAAATTCTATCGTGAACCATATAAAAAACGAGAAGTTATTGAAAATAAAAATACATAAAAATTATACAATAATAGAGATTGGGAGAACTAAATAAACCTGGAATTTAGATGCTAGTATTCACTACATTTTGAAACAAGTATATTAGTAACAAACTATGTATTGAAAGAATTGTGTTTTCAAAGCAGAATACGTAGTAAATGATGAAAATAAATAGCCCCCAAATGGGGGCTATTATGTTGACCAAACCAATCCCTTGTACAAATACTACGAAATTGCACTCTCCGTCTTATTCCTACCTTCTATCCTAACAGAAGAAGACATTAGGTCTTTTGGGAGAATATTCATCAAGTCCTGTCTTGAAGGTTTATTTGGTTTACTCATTAGTCTTACTGCTTGATGACGTATTGAGTTTTCAATTACATTTCGCACAAACCGTGCATTGCTAAAAACGGATTCGCTGATTTTTTCTTCAAGTATTATGTCCCTTAACTTCTCTATAGCTTCGATATTCAAAATGTAGTCTCTGTCTTGGGTCATTTTAATGGCAATCAGTATAAGTTCATCAATCGAGTAATCCCTAAAATTAATATTGACTGGAAATCGTGATGGCAAACCAGTGTTTGATTCTAATAGCATGTTCATCTCATCAGGATAACCAGCCAGAATTATTATTAAATCGTCATGTTTATCCTCCATTATTTTCACAAGACAATCAATGGCTTCCTTTCCAAAATCCTTGTCTCCACCACGAGCAAGACTGTAGGCTTCATCAATAAAAAGAATACCGCCCAGCGCCTTCTTAACCAGGTCCCTCGTCTTTTGTGCGGTATGCCCGATATATTCGCCCACCAGATCAGCTCTTTCCACTTCAACCAGGTGCCCCTTACTTAGTACGCCCATTCGCTGGAACAGCTTCGCCACAATACGTGCGACTGTTGTCTTACCAGTACCGGGGTTTCCTTTAAATACCATATGATAGACCTGAGGCTCGACTTTAAGATTCATTTCTTTTCTAATCTTTTCAACCTGCAAAAAGGCATGTATCTCGTAAATAAATTCCTTTACCTTCTCTAAGCCAATCATGCCATCAAGTTCTTGAAATATTTCCTTAATCGATTCTAAATAATTAGGAAATGTTGCCTCAACTAAATTATGTTCGATTATTGAATTTGTAATTTCTTGACTTCTAAATGTAATGTTCATCCTAGATTCGTTGATTGTAATTTCTCTTGACTTATCATCCAAATTAATCACCTCAACCTCAATTCTGATGTTAAGTACTCCAACGTCTGATAACATTCTTAAAACATATTGGTGTAATTAAAATGGTGTTATTACTGCATGTAGTTAAAATCTTTAATTTGTAAGACTGATTCATAATAATCATAATTGTGTTAAAAGCATACACTACCCTACGTAACTCTGGGAACCATAAAAGGATCGTACTCATTAATATCTAGTCCCTCGTCTTTTGCGCAGTATGCCCGATATATTCGCCTACCAGATCGTCCCTTTCCACTTCAATCAGATGTCCCTTGCTCAGCACGCCCATCCGCTGGAACAGCTTCGCCACGATTCGGGCGACTGTTGTTTTGCCCGTACCGAGGTTGCCCTTAAACACCATATGGTAGGCCTGCCCGCTTGCTGGCCAGACCTGCCTCCGTACGCATCTGGGCGACCTGAAGCAGGGCGTAAATTTCAAATACAAGTGCGCAAGACGATATTATTTTGCCGGGACGGTCTGCCTTCCTCCCGCCCGCTTGCCGCCGCTACGCGTCCGTTCATGGATTTCACCTCATTATCCAGGGCTGACTTGCTCTAAACAAGTCTATTCCTGCTGGTGGGGTGATATTAGCAGTTTCGGGATTTTGCCCATTATTCAGAGAAACAACTGCTGAATCTTCCATTTGGTATAGGCGAGTACCTCGCGTGATTTGTTCCAAGCCATGGACATTACGCGGGAATCCGTCAGTCCCAGCTCTGGTTTGTCGTAACCAAGAGCACCTGCTATTTCCATAGCTCGTCGCCCATGATAGGTATGCGTGATGATGATAGAAGTAGTCAAACCTTCTTTTTTCATAATCTCGCGGCTAAACAGTAGATTCTCATACGTACTGGTCGCTGCATTTTCAATCAAAATATCACGTTCCGGGACGCCTGCGCCAACCAAATAATTGCGCATTCCCTCAGCTTCGGTATACTTGTAATCGGGCTGATCTAGTCCTCCCGATACAATAAAACGGGGGAACATCCCGTTATGGTAAAGCTTGAGCCCATAATCGAGGCGTTCTTTCAAGCCAGGGCTCGGTTCATCGCCCCACATGGACATTCCAAGAACGATCCCCACATCTGCTTTCTGCATGGGGACCGTTGACTTGGCACGGTTAATGTTCCATAGTGCAAAAACACTCCATAACAGTCCCAGTACGATCAGAATAGCCAGTCCAAACAAGAACGGTCCCTTAAAACGGAACCGCCGTCTTTTAGATACTATCCGGATCGGGGACGAATCTCTTCCGTAGACGTACCAATCCATTTGTCATTTCCTCCTGAACTCTCCGTGATGAAATAATTCCGCGCGATGCTTCAGGGAGAGGGAGAAATAAGGAAAAGCATGCGCGTCTATACTTCGTAAAATCGTATTCGCCGTGCTCCAGGCCTGGTTATAATCACTGTCCGAAATGTCCCCTCGTTCCAGCGCTTCCTCCAGTTCATCTTCATCCAGCAAGAACACTTCCCCGTTCCAGAGCACCACAACATCCAGGTACAGATCATCGAACCAAGGCACGCCTTGATCGGTGACACCCTGCACTTTGCAGGTATCGATGTACCATTGAACGATATTTTGCCGCTCGTCGAACATAGCCGTGACGATATAGTGGCTATCCTTGGGGAAATATTGCAGCCAGGAATACCCTTTGTCAGCAATACGGTATGTATGCCGGCCATAGCTTTTCCACAGTGGTTCTTTGAGCCCATAAATGGTGTACAGCGTAATGTAACCACTGAACTCCCGGCTCTCCACATAGCGGCAAGCAAAATGACGGCGCGTAATCCGGCGCCAGTTGGCCCGGTCTCCGAATTTACGTTTCATAATAATAACCCTCTCCATTATGGTGACTTCAGCTTACCACATTTAGGAGATACACTCAAAGGAAGACAAGTGAATAGTATACCCGTTATATCCGCAAGGGTTGCATTTTGCGTACTTATATCGGTTAATTAATCTTTTTTTATTTAATGTTTATTGGATATAGAGATGCTACAACCGACAATTTATTGTGCTGCTAACTTTCATACCCACATCTCTTAATATAAAGAAGGCTATCCAGAACTTCTGGATAGCCTTCAATAAGACACTATATTTTAAGCTGACACTCGCGCATTTCTAAGCAGCTTATTTATCTGTATTTCACGAATCACTATTTGACCGTTTCTTCTGTGCCATTATATCTATTTGTTTGCTGTGCATTTCCCCGTCCTGCAAGAGCACCCACGAAGGAAAGCGCGAACCCAACCGATGCAAAGATGTATAGCATTTGAATCCCCATGGTATCCGCTATCCAGCCAGATAATAATAACGAAACTCCATATAGAATTGAAGTAAGTGACGATTGAGCGGCAAATAGCGGCGGGAGCTCTGAAGTGGGGACGCTTGTTTGATAAGAAGTTCGCTCCGCTAAATTTTTTATAGCCTGGAAAGCCCCTATGGCGAACATGACAACGAGCGTAACCACCGGGCTAGTAGAGAAACTGAAGCCGAGCGTTAGCGCAGCAACGAAGCCGCTGCCTACAGTCAGCATAACACCAAGGTTCCACTTTTCGTCCGTCAAACGACTCATCAAGATGCTTATGAGCACGAATCCACCTAAATTAGCGCCGTTCATCCAGCCCCACCATACTTCGCCTACATGCAGTCGTTCATTTACGAATACGAGCAATAGTGCTCCAGCAAACGCCCCTCTAAATAGACCTTCCCAAAAATCCATCCACAACAAGACACGTAACTTGGGTAACGTAAAATAAATACGCCATCCCTCTTGAAGTGATTGTCCCCAAGACAAGGCTGATGTTTGGTCTGCGCTACTGCTGACTTTTTTTATCATGGAGGAAGATATGCAAGCACCGCCTAGTAATAGCGTTGACAGGAGTAGCACTTGGCTGGCACCTAGCCAACTAACCGTTATGGAGCCGAACGCCCATCCAGCCAGAGAACAAGTCTCTACGACACCCGCTAGTACGCTGTTTGCTTTAAGCAATGAAGTTTCAGGTACGGTTAGCGCAACAAGAGACGATCTGACAGGACCCGCCACACCCTCCAGAATCGATATCCCGAAAACCATCCCAACCAATACAGCAATATTGGGACTATCATTACCCATTAAAAGCATGTATAGGGTGAGTAAACCCAAGCCAAGAGTTTGCCCACCAAGGCTAGAGGTAAGTAGGCGGTTCAAGCGTAGTTTACGCATAATAAGAGGCGCTACCACACTACCGACGGTCATACCGGCAACTCTGAGTAGTGGATACAACGCTGTTATGGTAGCCGAACCAGAAAGATGATAAAGCGTGACGACTAGCGCCAAAATGTACCAGATGTCTCCTAAAGTAGATAGAGCCTGACTAAGCCAGAGTCTATGAAATGATTGTGTAAGCAATGGACTCATCCTTCCCTATATTCAGTTGTATTCAGGAAAAGGAATGAGAATTTACAACGGTCTGCCTCCGATCAAAAATGAAAAAGATTGTATCATTATAGCATTTTTCATTCAGAATAGCATTCCCTCTGGCAAAAAAAGAACCCCGGCTGTGCGTACAGCCCCTCCTAACGAGGGACCGCAGCACAACCGGGGTTGTGTATTCTTATTCAATTGCCTACAACAGCCAACCTCTTAAGGCGCAGTTACGCCATCTGTCCCCGTTCCCGCTTCATGATCGGTATTAGTTGGGGCACCCGTGTCGACACCAGCATTGGCTGGATTGGCAGGTTCAATTGTAGCTGCTGGCGGCGGTGTCGGAATTGGAGGAGGCGTCGGAATTGGGGCCTGTGTATTCTCAGGCGGTACAATCGTTCCGCTACTATTTCCACCATTGCCGTTATTACCGCCCTGATCTCCGCCTCCATTGTTCCCTCCTTGATCTCCTTCACCGTTATCCGGTGTTTCGATAGGGATATTAGGATCAGGTGTGATCGTAGGTTCTGGAGTTGGTTCTTCATCCTCCACATAAACGGAGACCTTATTAGACGCCGGGCCTTCTGTATCGAGCTCAGGATAATAAGCCGTTACATAATATTCATAGGTCAAACCTGGCATAGCGCTGATATCTCCAACACTGGCAGTTGTTGTGCTCAGCACGGAGCTAAAGTTCGCTTCCGAAGTTTCCTTGCGATAAATACGGTATTCTACGCCCGCAGTTGATACAGCATTCCAACTGAGTTTCACCGTCAACGTAGACGGATCATACTGGGCGGACAGACCGCTCACCGCTTGAATAGCATCCGGACTCGGTGTAGGCTCCAGGTTAACGACATTGTCCGGTTGTGGGAACGACTTCTTCGGCACATCTCGCAGCGCTTCTTTCATAACTTTACCCCAGAAGGCTGCTGCCAGCGGACTGCTGTTCTTGAGCAGATGTTTCTTGCTTGGTTTGTCATACCCCATCCAGACGGCAGCCGTCCATTCCGGTGTATAGCCGACGAACCAGACATCACGGTTCGAGCTGATGCCCGGGTATCCGCTTTGGGTTGTACCCGTCTTGCCGGCTACCGGACGGTCAATTCTGGCTTTTTTACCTGTTCCGCTCTCAACAACCTTCTGCATCATCTCGGTCATCTGGTAGGCCGTACTTTCTTTCATGACCCGCGTAGGTGTCGTATTAGACTTGAATTTAGTTTCGCCACTGCTATCCGTAATTGACTTGATCGAATAAGCATCGCGGATTTCGCCTCCGTTGGCAAAAGCACTGTAAGCTTCCGCCATCTCCAGCGTGTTGGTTCCCTTGCTCATGCCTCCGAGGGCAAGGGAAAGGTTCTTGTCATCATCCGTAAGCTCAATCCCCATTTTTTTGGCGAATTGGAAACCTGTGTTCACACCGATTTCATTGAGCAGCCATACCGCCGGCATATTCTCCGACTTCTGTATGGCATCACTCATACTAATTGTGCTGGAATACCCGTGCAGGTTGCTCGGACAGTATTTGCCAAAGCACTGCTTCACATTGCTGAGCAGAGAATTTTCGTTGAATTTGCCAGTCTCAATTGCTGGTGCGTATGAGACCAGTGGTTTGAAGGCTGAACCTGGTGAACGACGGCTGGCGGTTACCCGGCTGTAGCCTTTTTTCTCATAATTCCGTCCACCAAGCAGGGCAACAATACCACCGTTCTCCTGGTTGATGATCGTCATCGAGCCTTGTACAAGATCTTCGTCCACACTTTTCTCAAAGTTTGCACTGTCGGCAAAGGCATCCTCTACCGTTTCTTGCGCGTGCTTATCCATAGTAGTGTAGATCTTATATCCGCCGATATTCAGATCATCCTCGGTCAGTCCATATTTAGCTTCTGCTTCGTCCACTACGTAGTCAATGAAAGCCTGATAACGCTGCTTCGTTTCCGGTGGCTTATAGTTGTAGTCCACCTCTTTGGCTTCGTCCCGCTCCTGTTCAGTAATGTACCCCTGCTCATACATGAGCTGCAGCACAACCGCACGGCGTTCCTTGGACAAGTCAGGATTGCGAAGCGGATTATATCGGGAAGGACCTTTAGGCATGGCTGCCAGCGTCGCGATTTCCCAAATTTTGAGATCATTCAAGTTGCTCTTACCGAAATAACGAATCGACGCAGCCTTGATACCATATACCGTACCACCGAAGTTGATCCGGTTCAGATAGAGTGTAATAATATCTTCCTTCGTCTTCTTGTTCTCCAGTGCTACAGCGATGGAGACCTCGGTAGCTTTTCGGAAAAAGGTCTTATCCCGTGTCAAAAAGATATTCTTGGCGAGCTGCTGTGTAATCGTACTACCACCCTCTACCATGCTCCTTGCGGCAATATCCTTGACTGCGGCACGGCCGATAGACCATAAATCCACTCCGCTATGCTCGAAGAATCGTCTGTCTTCGGTAGCTACGAACGCATCAACCAGCAGCTTCGGGATCTTGTCATAATCCACTGGATCACTTTTCTCAAAAGCCAACTCGCCAATGATGTTCGCATTTCGGTCATAGATTTTGGTCGTTTCGTTTACCGTCAGCTTGTCTTCGTTCTCCTGCAGCAGCTTCTCTCCGTTCAGCATAATGAAGAGATAACCACCCAGCGCACAAAAAATAGCCAGTGCTGTTGCAAAAAACAGACTCCATAGTACACGTTTTTTGGTTAGAAACTTTTTCTTCTTTGCATTTGTTTTTGGTTTGGATGACGTCGGCGTTCTGTCTCTATTCCGATTCGTCCTTGACATTTCATCTTTAGACATGGTGCCTCCTGACTCCCTTTAAGGAGTTAATATCTTCCTGAATGAAAAGAACAACCTTCTCAGGTTGCTCCTTCTCACTCTTTATTCAACGCTGTATACACAAAAAGGTTTCACTTCAATCGTTAAAAATCTGCCAGACAGATCAATCAAGCACGCGCCCGCTCGTTACTCCTCGTTGCTGCTATCCTGCATCAAGGACACGCTGCGTTGCGGTGTGAAGGTAGAAATCGCATGCTTGTACACCATTTGCTGACGGCCATCACTGTCAATGACGATAGTGAAATTGTCGAATGCTTTAATGATGCCCCGGATTTGAAAACCGTTGGTCAAATATACTGTAGCAGGGATATTCTCTTTGCGTAGTTGGTTCAAGAACGTATCTTGGATGTTAATGGACTTGTTCATATGACGTACCCCCAATGGTTCAATTAGATTGTTCAGAAGTATATTCAAGACCTGAGAGAAACTTTCCTGCTATTATATCACGGATCATCCCCCTACATCAATGGAGGACGTACGGGGTAACACAGGGGCTTATTTTATCGGTCATGGATATATTCATCAATTCTTGATTAAATCGAATAAATTCAAGTTCTGTATTGAATCTCTTTAAGAATGGCTCCCCCTTAATGTTGATTTACTCCTACATTATAAGCATTTTGTAATTCATGGTCCAATCGCGTGGCGATGCCTGGTCGAGATCCTTTCAAGCTATTGATTTCGACCTCATCTTCCTATTCTCCTTCTTGATTAACATTGAAACTCCGCCTTTTGCTCAGTTCAAAAAAACGGGATCGCCGGACAACCACCTTCCCCGCCCTTATGCCTACAAAATCTGAAATGAGCGCTGAGCACGCTTATAAAATTCCGTCTACATTGCCTGCTCAAACTGACTAACATACAATTCATGATAAACACCATGAGATTTCAGCAGTTGCACATGAGGGCCCTGTTCGACAATCCGGCCGTTCTGGATAACCAGGATACGGTCCGCATCCTGAATCGTACTGAGCCTGTGTGCAATGACAAAGCTGGTCCGTCCCTGCATAAGAGTCTTCATAGCCTGTTGAATCTGCATTTCTGTGCGCGTATCCACACTACTTGTCGCTTCATCCAAAATCAAGATGGCAGGATCGGCGAGAATGGCGCGCGCGATCGTCAGCAGTTGACGCTGCCCGTGACTCAAATTGCTGCCTTCACTCTCCAGAATCGTATCGTAGCCATGTGGGAGCCTGGCGATAAAATCGGCAGCATTGGCCTGTCGCGCCGCTTTCTCAACCTCAATGTCAGTGGCATCAAGACGACCAAAACGAATGTTCTCCCGTATGGTCCCTGAGAATACATGAGCATCTTGCAGTACCATTCCGATCTGGCTGCGAAGCCCACGTTTATTCAGCTTTCGAATATCAAAACCATCAATGCTAACTGAACCCTCCGTCACCTCATAGAACCGGGTTAGCAGATTAACGATCGTCGTCTTTCCTGATCCGGTCGGGCCAACAATGGCGACTTTCTCGCCAGGCATTGCTCCAAAGGTAACCCCTCGCAAAATTGGCGCATTCACCTTGTAGCTGAAGGATACATCACGGAATTCAACTTTCCCGATCAAGTTCGGACACTCCGTGTCTTCCTTTTCTAATGATTCGTATTCCGACGGCAAATCTAACACTTCAAATACTCGCTCCGCTCCCGCAATGGCAGACTGGATCAGATTGTACTGATTCGCAAGTTCTGAGATCGGACGGCCAAATTGTTTTGAATAGTTCAAGAAGCTTACAATAACCCCGACTGTAGCCAATCCATGATAAGCCATCCAGCCGCCGGCACCGGCAATGATTGCAAAGCCCAGATTGTTGATAAGGTTCATGACCGGCCCTACTAGTCCGGATACAATCTGCGCTTTGATGCCGACTTTGTTCAGTTTATGACTGATCCCGCGAAACCGCTCTGTCTCCATAGCTTCCCTGACATATTGTTTAACGACCTTTTGTCCGCTGATCGTCTCTTCAATAAACCCGTTAAGCTCTCCCAAATGTCGCTGTTGATCCTTAAAATAGATTCGGCTTAAGCCCGCGATTCTACGGCTGCTTATAAGCACAAGAGGGATTGTTAACAATGCCACAACCGTGAGCGGAACATTCATAGTGAGCATAATAACCAGCGAACCACTGAGCGTAATAAGACTATTCAGAAGCTGAGTTACACTCTGATTCAGCGTATTTGATACATTCTCGATATCGTTAGTCGCCCTGCTCATCAGCTCTCCACGAGCATGTGTATCGAAAAATTGTACCGACAGTTCCTGATACTTGGCGAATAAATCACGCCGAAGCTCAAGCACCGTATTTTGTGATACTGCTGTCATCACATAAGCCTGAACCCAGGCAACCAGACTGGACAGCGCATAGATCCCAAGTAGGAGAAGGCTAAACCGAACCAGCAAATTGTATTCGCGTGGAATAACGGCGATGTCTATCGCCTTGCCAAGTAGAAACGGTGCAACAAGCGACAATACTGCATTCAGCACAGTGAAAATGTACACTACGATCAACCCGCCCCGTTGACGATTCAAATAAGCCCAGATGCGTCTAATGGTGGCACTCCGGTTCTTGGCGCGAACGATAGGTATGGCAGGCCCACCCCCTCCAGGCCCTCTGCCGAAGGCACCCTGCGGTCCGGGAACCTGTGCAGATGTACGATTATGAGTACTGGACATTACGATGCCTCCTCTTCCTTGAGCTGCGACTGTCGTATCTCCCGGTAAACCTTTGAGGTTCGCAGCAGTTCTTCGTGTGTACCCTGAGCAGCGATTACACCGTTCTCCAGAATTAGAATACGATCCGCATCAACGACAGACGAGACACGTTGCGTAATCAGAATGTTGGTGCTGCTCCCTATCTGCTGACTGAGGCGCCTCCGAATTCGTGATTCAGTTACCGCATCCAGCGCACTGGTGCTGTCGTCCATGATCAGAATAGTTGGCTGAATGAGCAGTGCCCGTGCAATGGACAGCCGCTGCTTCTGTCCTCCGGACAGATTAATTCCACGCTGACCAAGCACAGTATCGTAGCCTTCAGGAAGCCCCTTAATAAATCCATCCGCTTCTGCGGCAATGGCCGCTTGCTCAATCTCCTCATTTGTAGCATCAGGTCGCCCGTAGCGGATATTGTCGCGGATCGTCCCGCTGAACAAAATCGTTTGCTGCATAACAAATCCGATGCTTCTGCGTAAGTGCTCTAAGTCAATTTTTCGAATGTCTGTACCGTCGATCGTAATTGAACCTGATGACACCTCATAGATCCGCGACATGAGGCTGACCAGTGTTGATTTCCCCGCTCCAGTGCCGCCAAGGATAGCGACCGTTTCACCAGGCTTAGCGGTAAAAGAAATATCCTCCAACACAAGATTCTCATCTTCCGAATTATAAGCAAATGAGACTCTGTCAAACTCAATTTGACCAGCATGAACAGCATTAGTAAGTCTGTCATGAGAATTTGTAATTTCATTTGTTGTAGCGAGCACTTCGCTTACACGATCCCCGGACACTTTTGCCCGCGAGATGAATGTAAGCATACTGCTTAGCATCAGCATCGACATCAGAAGCTGGGTCACATAGTTGATAAAAGCAATCAAATCGCCGATAGGTAATCCGTGATTCCAGTTTGCTAGTCCCCCAAACCAAAGAACCGCGACAATGCTGACATTCAGCACCAACATCATGAGCGGTAAATTGAGTGACATCAGCCGTGTAACCTTGATCGCCGTCTCGGTAAAATCCTTATTCGCCTCGTTAAAGCGTTTCTGCTCATGTTCACCGCGAACAAAGGCCTTAATAACCCGCATTCCTGATAGATTTTCCTGCAGCACCGTGTTGACCCCATCCAGCTTGTTCTGCATTTTGCCAAACAGCGGGAAGGAAAGCCGGATTAGTCCATAAAGCAGTACAAACAACAGCGGAACCGAGACGAGCAGGATTAGCGTTAAGGAAGGACTGATGCGAATCGCCATAACCAAACTGCCGATAAGTAGCAGCGGTGAACGAACCAGTGATCGCAGAATAATCTGAACAAACGTCTGTAGCTGCACCACATCGTTCGTTAGACGGGTAATCAGCGATCCGGTCTTCAATTTATCCAGATTTCGATTTGAAAAAGTCTGTACATGCTCAAATAGCCGAATCCGCAGGTCGTTGCCGAAATTTTGCGACGCTATACTCGAAAATATAGTACACCCCACGCCTCCAAGCAGACCAATAAAGGCAACGCCAAGCATAGTCAGACCGGTCGAAACAATATGCATCAAATCATTTTTCATTATGCCTTTGTCCACAATACTTGCCATCAGCGTAGGTTGAAGCAAATCCATGAACACTTCAACCACCATCAGAAGGGGTGCCAGTACACACCACAGCCAGTAAGGCTTCAAAAAGCTCTTTAGCTTTGACATTTTTTCACCTGATTTCTGAAACTCTTGTTCTAAGGTCATTGTGGCTGACAATTCTATCATCAGTTACTGTTGCTGTTACTCTCATCCTTGACCTCTTCTTTTTCCCGTTTTCCATCCTGCTCCAGCATCACTTCCCGCAGCTCAAAAGCATGAATAAATTCTTGCATGATGGCATCAGTGGCTTTTAATTCACCACTTAAAACTTGCTTAATCGAATCGTATTCAGGCTGGTTCAGCTGTTGCATCAACGTGGAACGCTTGATATCCAGTCTTTCCAGAAAGGCGATGGCACGCCCTCTGCGAAAAGTCTGCGCACTTTGGATACGCTCCTTGTGGCCTTCGCCAGAATCGCAGCCCTGTTCACCAGATCCCCGGTGACCACGAGGTCCTTTCGATCGATCCCTTCCTTCACGCATTCTAAATCCCCCTCATATTGTATACAAACGTATACAAAAGTGTTTGTTATTAATCTATACCTTATTCATATCGACTGTCAAGCGTATATGCACTGTCGTTCAACACTCCCTCTTAGACGAAAAAAAGATGCTCCCTAAAAGTGAAAATCCACTTCGGGAGCATCCTCTATGCTATCGTATGACGCAAATATTTATAGGTCTTTAGAGAAACTATTTGTTATGAACTCGCGGAATCTCTCAACATGCTCATCGAGGCTTGGCTCCGCGTCAACATCAATCCACTGGATATCCTTCATGTGACGGAACCATGACATCTGTCTTTTGGCAAACCGACGGGTATCCCGTTTTAAGAGCGTTACGGCTTCGTCCATAGTCAGCTCACCCGCAAGATAAGCAGCAATCTCTTTATAGCCAAGACCCTGCATCGAGACGAGACTCCGGTCGTACCCCTGGTCTAATAATCCCTGGACCTCGGAAATCAACCCGTCAGCGAGCATGGCGTCAATTCGATCTTCGATCCGTTTATAAAGAATTTTCCGGTCCATAGTCAGACCGACTAGACACAATTCATAAGGCGATTCCTTCTTTTGCCCAGCAAGGGAGTCCGATTGCGTTATATTCGTCTGATGAAAGACCTCCAGCGCACGGATGATACGGCGACGGTCATTGGGATGCAGCCGCTCAGCGCTAACAGGGTCTACAGCAGCCAGCCTCGCATGCAGAGCAAGCGCTCCGTGCTCATCCGCGTAATCCTCCTGCTCCTTGCGGAAAGCCTCATCTGCCACCGCTTCCGAGAAGCGGAAGCCGTAGCAAAGAGATTCGATGTATAGCCCCGTGCCCCCTACTATAAATGGTAGTTTGCCTCGACTGCTGATCTCTTCAATCAGCCTGCGACCCTGCTCCTGAAACTCCGCAGCGGAATAGGCATCCTTAGGATCATGTATATCAATCAGGTGATGAGGGATACCCTCCATCTCCTCTTGTGAGATTTTGGCTGTTCCGATATCCATGCCAGTATATACCTGCATAGAATCACCGGAGATGATCTCAGCTCCGTAAGCCTTAGCGATAGCAAGACTTAGCTTGGTCTTGCCGACAGCGGTCGGTCCTAGCAGCACCAGAACCTTGCGCCTTTCTTCAGTTGTCAATCTTAATCACCCCGTACGATATTTTGGAGCTGCCGCGCAGCAGCTCTGAGAAGCCCAGCCGTGCAAATTCGTCGCTTAGAGCTTTTTCCTTCAACAGCACAGTTTTTCGGGCTACTCTCTTAGCTTCAGCCACACTCTCTAGTGACAGCGCTGCTCCGTTGGCATACTGACGTAGCGGAGAAATGGAGTCCGACGCCGTTAATGGCACGCGGAACATAGGATCGAAGTAAACAATATCTACACTGCGGTCCGGCTGTCCCCGCAAATAGTCCAAATGGTCACTATTCACGACCTGGATTCGGCGTAAAGCCTCATTTACCCGTTCCTTCCCAGTGCTGTAATGGCTCATCCCTTCAATTAGCAGTGCATATAGGGGGAGGGAGCTTTCCAGTGCTGTTACCTGGGATGACTCTCCACCATATACCGAGAAGAGCAGCGAGTCCGTACCAAGGCCAGCAGTGCAATCCAGCACACTGTCACCGGGAATCATGTCCGCAGCAGCGAGCAAGGGATCTGGTTCGCCCCTAAGAATCCGCTTGGCTCGTACATATCCCATGCTGGGATGGAACTCCATAGGCGGCATTTCGGGCCGGATCAGCCGAACTGCTTCCTGCAGTACTACCAGTACCTCTTCCTCCCCATATTGCTTCACAAGTTTGGGGAAAGAATACTTGCCACGCGGCACATATTTGCACCCCGTACGTTCTGCCAGGCGCTGTGCCCGCTGTACAATTTCCGGTATCGGGTCATTACCCGTCGTTATAATCATTGTGCCTCCTGTTCGGCTCTATACAATAAATCTTTTATAGATCAATCTTATTTCAAAACTTCACATTACCCGTTTGAACAACTTCTCCAGGTCATAGGCCGAAAAAGAAATGACAATCGGGCGCCCATGTGGGCAGGTGTATGGCTGGCGGCAAGCCGCGAGCCGGGAAATGAGGGTCTCTACTTCCTGTTCAGTCAGCTTCTGATTTGCTTTAATAGAAGCTTTGCAGGAGCATAGAATGGAAGATTTCTCACGCAGCTTGGCCAAGTCAATCGCCCGTTCGCTCAGCACCCATTCTGCCATTTCTTCAATAACCGCCTTCTCGTCCCCCTCTGGGAACCAATACGGCAGAGAACGCACTAAAAAGGTCTGTCCACCAAAATGCTCCAGGTACACACCGGCTTGCTGGAACCAATGCAGCCGTTCGCTAAGCTGGCGGCTCTCTGACGGTGTGAATTCCAGCGTAATGGGCAGCAACAGTTCCTGTGAGGCATCTTCCGGACGGCCAAACTTTTCATAATAATACTCATAGTTAATTCGTTCATGTGCTGCATGCTGATCTATTAGATACAGGCCGCTGTCATTCTGGGCAATAATGTAGGTCCCATGATGCTGGCCGATATAATTCAGCTCTGGAAAAGCGGGTAATCCCGATTCCTCGCTGGCTGCAGGCGCCCATAATTCTTCGTTCAACGGGAATTGGCCTCTGGCGGACAGGGCTGTAGGTGATGGACGATATCCACCGCTGGCATTGCTGCCACCAGCACCTCCCACCGACTGCCGGCTGCCATTCCCTGAATAATTCCCACTGGCTCCAGCAGATGAATTACGGTAGCCGTCACTAGACATTCCTCCGCCTAGCGGAGGAGAAGACAACGGATTACCTCTGCCATAGGAGGCAGTCGATTCCCGTGACTGAAATACCTCTGAATTCGCAGAAGGATTACTACCCTCATATGAACGGCCCAAACCCGCTGCCGCCAGGTCGGAATTCAACTCTTGCGGACGGGTTGCATCGCTCGGAGCCACCGGATGCTGCTGCTCACCTGAGGACACATTGGGAGCTGCTGTAATTTCACCTTCAGCTGGCGGGCGAGACGCCCCTCTACCAAATGCGAACTGTTCCTGAATAAAGGCACCGCTATTCTTGGAACCGATCGGTTCTTTACTAGGGCGAGGAATCAAGCTTTGTCCCATTAGGACCTTGCGAATCTCCTCCTCGACGAACTTGTACAGCTCATTCTCCTTGCTGAAACGCACCTCCAGCTTGGCGGGATGCACATTGACATCCACCAGCGAGGGATGCATATCGAACTTAAGCACCAGCAGCGGGTAACGATTAATCGGAAGCAGTGTATGATAAGCCCGCATAATGGCTGCATTCAGGCCATTACTGCGAATATGGCGTCCTCCAACAATCGTAGTCACCGCATTGCGGTTGGATCGCGTCCATTCCGGACGGCTGACAAAGCCGGTGATCTTGAAGTCAGGATCTTCTGCAGAGACAGGTAGCATCGCCTTGGCCGCTGACGTTCCATAGATGGCAGCAATGACCTGCAGCAGGTCACCATTGCCCAATGTGCGCAGCAGTTGATTGCCATTATGATGAAGCGTGAAGGAAATCCCGGGATGAGCAAGCGCCGTCCGGTACATCGTGTCGGAGATATGTCCGAGTTCAGTCTGAATGCTCTTCATGTATTTCAGCCTGGCCGGGGTATTGAAAAATAATTCCCGAACAGCAAAATCTGTCCCTTGTCCGGAAGGAGAATCTTCATTGATCCGCAAATTGCCGCCCTCGATCTCAATCTTGCGGCCTACACCGTCGTCCTTGCTCGCTGTGAGCAGTGACACCTTGGATACCGCCGCGATACTGGGCAGTGCCTCGCCCCGGAAGCCGAGGCTCGTGATCTGGAACAGATCACGTCCGGTCACAATCTTGCTCGTCGCATGCCGGTAGAACGCTGTCTCGCAATCATCCGGCTCGATGCCTGAGCCGTTATCCTTGACACGGATGCTCTGAAGTCCACCTTCCTCCACCGATACCTCGATCACTGTGCTTCCCGCATCAATGGCATTCTCTACAAGCTCCTTCACCACGGAGGCCGGTCGTTCAACCACTTCCCCCGCGGCGATCTGGTTGGCAATATGCTCGTCCAACACATGAATTTTCGCCATATTATTCACCCCGCTATAGGCTATCTATATTGTTAAGCTGTACATGTCTATTAGAGATCCTTGGCTTTCATTTTCAGGTCATTCAACAGACTCATCGCTTGCAGCGGCGTCATGTTCATGAGATCGGCCCCTTGAACGGCTGCGATAAAGTCTTTGAGACCCGGATGATATTGTCCCTCAGCAGGCACAGAAGCTCCTGCCCCGCCTTTGCGGGACTTGCGCGGCTCTTCCTCACCAAAGATAGAGAGCTGCACCACTTCCCCCTCGGCTTCAGGTGCCGAGAGCGATACAGTAGAATCAGGAGCATTGAGCGGCACGGCAGCCTCCGAAGCTGCGATCGAAACAGCGGCTTCAGCATAGGCCGTACCCGCTTGGGTGGACACATGATCTGTTGGCACTTCCGTCAGGCTTGCAGCAGACTCCTGAACCGAAGCGGGTCCCTCCGCACTGGAACGACGTTGCTCGGAGCCCCCGTAATGGGGCGCATTTCCGCCTGGCGCAGCTGCCTGCTCAATACTCTGGAGCAGCCCGTAGGCGCGGTCAATAATTCCTCCCGGCAGTCCAGCCAGCCGTGCGCAATAAATACCGTAGCTGCTGTCTGCCGCCCCCGGTACAAGCTTGCGCAAGAAGTTAACCTTGTCACCGCTCTCCTGCACCGCCATCGAATAGTTGCGCAGACCACCAAGACTCTGCTCCAGGTGAGCCAACTCATGAAAGTGAGTCGAGACGAGTGCCTTACAGGCAATGGTGTCATGCACGTATTCAATGACAGCTTGAGCAATGGCCATGCCCTCGCTCGTCGAAGTTCCCCGGCCCAGTTCGTCAATGATAATCAAACTGCGTGCGGTGGCTTTTTCCGTCATGACCTGAATATCGGCCATCTCCACCATGAACGTACTCTGACCGCCAATCAAGTCATCAGCGGCTCCGATCCGGGTGAAAATCCGGTCGATCAGTGGCACCTCTGCATGGGAAGCAGGGACGAAGCAGCCGATTTGGGCCATGATGCAGATCAGGGCAACCTGACGCATGTAGGTACTTTTACCCGCCATGTTCGGACCTGTAATTAGCAGAATATTGCCCTCCGCTTTGGTGAGACTGCTTCCATTAGCGATAAACGCTGCATCCTTCAACACCGCTTCCACGACCGGATGCCGTCCGCCTTCCAGCCGGAGATCGTATCCGTCGGAAAGCTTTGGCTTCACGAACCGCTGCTCTGCGCTAACAGCCGCAAGGCTCTGGTATACGTCAATCTCAGCGACCTTCTCGGCCAGATTCTGCAGTCGCGGAACCTGGGCTGCTATTCTATCACGCAGCTCTGTGAAGAGGCTGTACTCCAGATCCGTCATTTTATCCTGGGCTTCCAGAATCAGCGCCTCTTTCTCTTTCAGTTCAGGAGTCACAAAGCGCTCTGCATTCGCCAGTGTCTGTTTGCGCTCATAGCGCCCTTCTGGCAATGCGGACAGATTAGCACGGGTAATCTCTATAAAATAGCCAAATATTTTGTTATAGCCGATTTTAAGCGACTTGATACCAGTAGCCACACGCTCTTTGGCCTCAAGCTCCGCAATCCATTGCTTACCACTACTGCTCGCTTCCCGCAGCTCGTCCAGACGTTCATGGTACCCCTGACGAATAATTCCCCCATCACGTACAGATACAGGCGGATCGTCAACAATTGCCCGCGCAATGTCCTCACGCAGCTCTACGCAATCATCCATCGCTGCCCCGATCTCCTGCAAGGTGACAGAGCCTGACGTTCCACACAATTCTTTCAGTGCCGGAATCTGCTCCAGAGAAAGCTTCAGCGCATTCATATCCCGGCCATTGGCGCTCCCGAAGGCTATTCGGCCAACCAGACGCTCCAGATCATATATTTCCTTGAGTGCCTGGCGCAAATCTTCGCGAACGATGAATTGATTATATAGATAATCGACCGCTTCCAGCCGACGTTCAATCGGGGCCCGCTGGAGCAGCGGCTTGTCGATACGACGGCGCAACAGACGTGCACCCATCGACGTCTCGGTACGGTCCAGCAGCCAGAGCAGCGAGCCTTTTTTAGAACGCTCACGTACCGTCTCGGTCAGCTCCAGATTTCTGCGGGTGAATGGATCAAGAATCATATAATTGCCCGGTTCGTAAGGCGAAATCTGGCTCAGTTGTCCCAGCGACCGCCGCTGTGTCTCACTCAGGTAGGAGATCAGCAGCGAAAGACAATGGCCCCGCTCCCGTTCCAGCCGTACCCAAGCCGACTCACCGAACTGGCGACGAGCCAATTCCTCGTCCCGTTTCTCCCACGGGGTGTATACGACTGGCTTGGCCAGCAGCGAAGCTTCGCTCCGCAGGGTCTCCAGCAGGACTGCATCACCGATGATCTCGGCGGGCTCATAAATGCCGATCTCGTCTCGCAACCACTCTGCGCCGGACAGCACGGAAGTTACATATAGCTCACCTGTGGTCAAATCACAGGCAGCCAGTGCCATCATTCCTTCCAACTCAGTGACACAGACCAAATAATTATTGTTCTTGTCAGAAATGATTTTGCCATCCATTACCGTTCCCGGTGTCACGACGCGCACAATATCTCTGCGCACCATCCCCTTCGTTACAGCAGGATCATCCAGTTGTTCGCAGATAGCGACCTTGTAACCTTTTTCGATCAAACGCTGTATGTAACCCTCAGCAGCATGGTATGGGACTCCGCACATCGGAATCTTCTCGTCGCCCCCACCCTCGCGTCCGGTTAATGTTATTTCCAGTTCCTTTGACGCCAGCACGGCATCCTCGAAGAACATCTCATAAAAATCACCTAATCGAAAAAAGAGGAATGCATCCTTCGCTCCTTCTTTCACACGTAGGTACTGCTCTATCATCGGCGTATATTTTGCCATGGTCTACCTCCAAGCCTTTTTCATGCTAACCTCTATTATAACAGAAAGTTCGCTCTCAAAGTTACCCTTGGTAAGTTGTACTGCTGGCTACTGCTATAGAGATCCGAATTTCCCCAAGTTACGGCTACTTCTATTTAATTTTAAGTTCAAGCTGCACAAATATTGGATGAATCGAATAAATGGCTAGGAGCAAAATGCTCATGACAAATTTCTCACGACAATCCCAAAATAAACGATTTCGTATGAGAAAGCTAACTGGAGATTACTGGTTGGCTTCCACTAGCCCACCATTTGTTGAAGCAAGCCAGCAATAACAAAAAAATAGAGCAGCGATCCTCCTCTAACGGGAAAATCGCTGCTCTACCGTCTTTTTACAGCTCTTTAAAAAAACAGGACTGCCTCATCCTTAGAGCATCCCTATAAGGACAGCCCGATTCTTAATGGGGGATTAGGATTGTATAGCGGGAATAATCTCATCGGGCTTTCCCACCTGCCATAACCTGCGAATATCACGGGATTCATCCCAGGTTCGCCCTGCGGAGATATAGCGAAGCAGGGGCTCAATATGTGGGGCGGCCTTCTCGTAGCCGCCCAAGGCTCTAATGTGGGCCGCCAAGGGAACGAAGGCGGCCCGCAAGGGGGTTCTGTCGCCGCTGTAGTAGGCGGCATGCAGATCTTCCCGGTCGAGCGGGCGGAGCGGCAGGTCTTCATAATGGCTCACGATCAGGTGAGCCAGATGGACCACGCCTTTGGCGATGACCGGGGAGACCAAGAAGCTCGGCAAGGTGCGGTACTCGAAGCCGCCATGCGGCTGGTACCGAAAATCGCCGAGCACACCATAACGCGGACGCCGCGAGGACGCTCTGGCGTCCTCCAGCAGCGTAATGGGCAGCGCGAGATAGTTGTCGAGCGCGCGCAGGAGCGGCGCGGTCAGCGTCACGCCGCTGAAGTGAAGATGGCCGCCGAGGGCCCAGCCCGCCAGCGGCATGCCTCCCGCCCGCCACGCCAGCGTGCGGTCGGCGATGAGCCGGTCCGCCGTAGCCGCGGCGGACATGAGCTGCGCCAGCAGCGCGCGCGGTTCCCCGCGCGGCTTAGGGCGCAGCTCGGCTACCGGGAACGCGCCACGCGTTCCCGGGGGCCCGGCGTCGCAGCCCGCGACGCCTGCCATGGGCAGGTACCGCGACGCAGGCACGACGCGGCCCGTGTCCACCCGGAGTAATAGAAACTCCGGGTCCATTCCCATGAGCAGCCCCGGGCGCCCGGGCTGCTCACTCGCCAGGCTGCGCGCCAATGCCTGCGCAGCCGCAACGTGAGGCTCCGGGAGCGACTTGCCCGGAGCCATTGCCAGTGGTGTCACAGCCTCCACCACATACCGGCGCCCGCCCATGGCGGTCAGCAGCACTTCCCCGCTGTCCAGACCCAGGCTATACAATGCGCGGATGGCCAAAGCGTCCACGTGCCGCCGGAAGCTTCTGCTCTCACCCGAAGCGGCTCCGTTTCCCCTCCATATTCGGCCATTCACGTTTCTTTCTGCATCACTACCACTACCTGCACCCATCGAATCATTTAACCGATCTATCGCATACGCCTGGGAACTTTCCCCGCTTGTCAGCCAGTTTGCCCATTCAGCATCCTGGTTTTCGGTCGCAAGTCTCCCGGGGCGTTGATCCGCTCGAAAGCCTCCCGGTGGTCCAAAGGAACTATGGATAGCCACCTTCATTCCCGATCCTGCTCCAAGGGGGGCAATGTCCAGCACCGCAAGATTATAAATAGAAATGGCGTAGCGTTGCCGATATCTTCCCCTGTGGTTAACTGCCTTGTATGTATTGTCAGCGGAGTTCCCCATCTCCCAGACAGGACTACGCTCCCTACCTACTCTGGCGTTGTCCCCCAGTTCATCGATGAGCAGTTTCCTCTTACCGTTCATAGTGAGTGCTGCTTCCAGTCCACTGCGCTGCAGGCGCTGCTCCCTCTGCTCCGGCGAAAGAGACCTGTAGACTGCTATCCCTTCATTGATCATCTTCCCGCCCTCCTTCGGGCTGATAGTGATGTGGTCCACAACCTGATTCTCCCATGCAGCAAGAACCCTCAGCAGAGCTGGCTTTGGCAAACGTTCCCGAGGTTCATGCGCAAATAGCAAAAAACGGCTTCCCGTCATACGGAAGACACCGTTTTTGCCATAGAGATTAAACTTTTGTGGAACTAATTACAACCTCTGATTTTTAGATCGAGCCAAAAAATTTTTCAAAAAAAGGAGGGCATTCGCCCTCTTCGCCGCCGCCCTCCCAACATATAATGAACCATATCTCATTCATCTTAAGGCAAGCGGCGGCGCATCCTTCTTACAACTCATCATCCAGGGCGTCAGGGTCTAAATCTTCATAATCGAAGGTTTCGCCGTCAAAATCATAATCCTTGTCTTCCAGATCATCGATTTGATCACTTACAAACACGCGGACTTTGGTCTCAGCCACCAATTCCGCTTCAAACTCCCGCTCCACGCGAAGGGTGACGCTTCCGCCTCCCGGCGATACGCCCGCTTCTACACAGTTTGGTTCCTGCGTTGCCTCCGCAGAGACCTCTACTGTAGATGCGCGGTGTCTCGGGTCCAGGTACGACAGAGGAATAACTTCCACATAAGAGACCGTTTCTTTAGCTACCTCGGTCTGCTTATTCTTGTCGTACGAGTACCAGATGTTCACATCATAAGTACCGATTACTTCGATTCCGTTACCGGCGGCAACCGCTTCGTATTGGTGGTTGATAATCCATGCCCCCAGAATACTTGTCGGATGATGTGGCGGAGTCACGGTATGAGTTGCGGTAGAGAACTTACGACCTTTGCCGCAAATTGCCTTCGTAATGATCTCCCTTGTTTGACGTTTATGGCCTAATGACATCTTTGAACCTCCTCCATACAATCATTCACTATCAAGTGTATGCAGGTTCTAGGCATTTGTTGATTGTTAGACTATAAATAAATTTGAGTAAGCCCTCCCGGACCCGGCCGCGAGGGTTATAGTACATTTTATTTCATTAGATACGATGGTATGAGTACATTTTATTGTGGAATTACCCTTACAATACCAAGGTTTCTCTGCTTGCTCAGGTCCACGAAGTCCTCCCCGATGTTCACGAGCGGACGAAGAGGGTCATGCGAGAGGATCATCACAATTCTTCCTGCCCGCCCATCGGTCAGCTCCACCTCGTTCCCTATCATGGACTGCATCAGTTTATCAATAAAGACTCGGCAAATATAAGGATCAAGCTTCCCGTACACACTCTCCTCCATCTGTGTCAGAACCTCGTAAAGCGGAGACGCCTTTCGATAGAAACGGTCTGAAGTCATGGCATGGAAAATATCGCAGATCGCTACGATTTTGCTAAAATCCGTAATCCGGTGTCCAAGCACCCCGAACGGATAGCCGCTGCCATCCATTCGCTCATGATGCTGAAGAGCTACAAGCGCCTGATTGTGATTCGTGCCCACCGTGTCCCGCACCATTTCGTAGCCATACGTAGTATGCTTTTTCATTATCTGAAACTCTTCTTCGCTCAGCGGTCCTGGCTTGGTTAGAATCTCAGCCGGCACCATAATCTTTCCGATATCATGCAGGGTGGCCGCAATGGTCAGCTGGCTGAGATCCTCCGGCTTCATCTTGAGCCACTTGCCCAGCAGCGTTGAGAGAATCCCTACTGCAACATTGTGCCTGTATGTATAATCGTCCTTTGACTGCAACGCAGCCAATATACCATAGAAATCATTCTTCTCCGTAACCTGATGGATGAAAGGAATGACTTCATTTCGGAGCTCAATCATGGGAATGCGCTTGCTTTTATTATAACGGATCTGTTCAAAAATACTTTCCATTGCAGTCGTACAGTCGTCGACAGCGATCTGGAAAAAGGCCGCGCCATCCAAATGAATAACGTCCTTCTCCTCCAGCGTAATCTTGTGCTGACTGATCAATCGGATATGTTCGGCGCTTAACAAGGTCATCGCAGGCAATACAAAGACGCCCTTGCTGTTGAACAAGTTGGTAACCAGTTGCTTCCCGATATACTCCTCGTTGCTACTATTCATGCTCTCACCTGCCAGAGCAGAAAACCCGAGACTACGGAATTTCCTGCTGTATTTGAATCCTCACTGTTACTGTTCACAATGTATCTCCTGGGGTACTATTTTATTGCTTAATTATACTTATCGTTATTTTACTATTGTTTGTTAATACCTGTCCCGGGCTTCGAGGCCTAATCTCAGCTTTTACGGGCAGAATTCCGTGAAGGACGAACTACCTCATGTCCGACTGGATTCTTATGTTGTTTGGCAATTTTCAGGTACAGAGTCAGTTCACGACACAGTTGAAGAATCGCTGAACGCACTTCGAATTCCTCCCGGGAAGCCGGGAGCTCCATACGCTTGAATTCCTGCTCTACCTCCTGCAGCAAGTGCTCCGTTCGACCTGTATATTCTTCAGCCTTCACATCGCTGCTCAGTTGATCGAAGAGCTCAGCCATCATTTCACCATGCGGCAATTGCCGGTAGACCTGGGAGAGTAGTTGAACCATGTTCTGGATGGATTCTAACTGCTCTTTTCGCATATAAAAATAGACATTCCACGCTTCATCGGGATGAATCACATGATTCTCCATCTCCCGCGTCGCAGCTGTCAGTCCTCGCTGGACGGCTGCGTTAGCTCCGATCAGTTCCTTACCATCCCAGACATAGGCAGGGTCACGCAATGTGCGAGCCATCTGGGTGAAGATCACAGAGAAATAACCATCCACTTCCTTGCGAATGGCTGAAATTGCCCCACCTGCATGCGGCATATAGATCAAATTCACCAATCCTGCCGACCCAAGTCCGATTACGAGCAGCTCAATCTGCTGGAACAGGACGTGTAAGGTGATTTCGGCTTGTCCAAAAACCCGAAAAACGATAACAGAGCTGGTGACGATTCCTTCCTTAAAGCCTGCTCGCACAATTAGCGGAAAGCCAAACAGCACATAGAGTCCGAGTACCCAGTAATGAAAGCCCAGAGCCCAGAATAAAATACAACCCAAAAAGAGTCCCACGAGCGAGGCGAAAAAGCGCGCCGATATCGTTCGGAGACTCCTTTTGCGGGTCACTTCCACCCCTAAAATAGCCAGCAGACCTGCGCTTTGCGCATTTGGTATGCCTACAGCGGCTGCCAGCAGAATAGACAGCAGTGTGGCCGCCGCGGTTTTGATAACACGAAATCCCATGAACAATACTCTCCTTAACTACTTTCGCTTCTTAATTAAAGTACAGATAATATAGTCATGGTACAAGATTTTCCTGAAGGGCACAACTTGTCATCGCCTTTTTAACGCCGATTTAACAGTAGCTTCTCCACATAAACAACCAGTTGATACATAGCCGTTGCGACCGCTGCAATGATGAGCAGACTCGACATCACCAGCGTAAAGTTGAAGACTTGAAAGCCGTAGATAATGAGATAACCAAGACCTGATTTTGCGACCAGAAATTCACCTACAATGACTCCTACCCAAGACATGCCAACATTCACTTTCAGCGTAGATACAATAGCAGGGAACGAAGCAGGCAGAATAACCTTGAAGAAGACCTGCACCCGTGTGCCGCCGAATGACCGCACTACCCTGACCAGATTGGGATCGACACTGCAGAAGCTATTATAGACAACAAGTGTAGTTACAATGATCGTGATGGACAACGTAGTCATTACTATCGCTGTGAACCCGGCACCAAACATCACAATAAAGATTGGACCAAGCGCTACTTTTGGCATACTGTTGAATACGACCATATACGGATCCAGTACAGCGGATAAAAAAGGCGACCACCAGATCACAACCGCAAGCAGTGTACCGAGCAGCGTTCCTAGCACGAAGCCTGCCGCAGTCTCTCCAACCGTGATTCCCAAATGCGGCCAGAGACTACCGCTAACCATATCGCCCCAGATTTGCCGGAACACCTTGCTCGGATAGCTGAACAATAGTTGATCGACCCAGCCCAGCCGTGCACTGACTTCCCAGAGGGCAAAGAACACCAGCAGCAGGCTGGTGCGGACCGCGAAAACCCGATTTTTCTCTCGTCGTTTCTCTTGCCTAAATACGCTGTGCATCTGCCGCAGCCATGATTCGCGGGAAGCTGCGATCCCGGATATTTCCGATTGCTCCACAAGCGTTCCCTCCTTACGTTCAGCGTTACATCCCTAAATTGACTTGCTCCCCGCCTGCTCTATTTCTTTCCACACCTCATGAAAAAGCTCTGCAAAGCCCGGCTGATCCCGTGCATACAAAGGCGGAACCTCACGGATAGACTCCGGTACGGTGAACACCTTGCGGATTCTTCCCGGATTTGGTTCCAGCAGAATCACCCGGTTGCTGACCGCAATCGCTTCAGAGAGATCGTGAGTAACCAGGATCGCTGTCGTCCCGCGGCGGCGCAGCGTCTCCGACACCAGATCTTCAAGCTGCAGCTTGATTTGGTAATCGAGCGCCGAGAACGGTTCATCCAGTAGAAGCAAACCGGGGTCTGTGGCCAGGGTACGCACGAGCGCTACGCGCTGCCGCATGCCGCCGGAGAGCTCTGATGGATAAGCGTTCTCTTTTCCCGCTAGCCCCATGTCTCCCAGCAGCTCCATGGTCTTTCTGCGGTTCTCCTCATTAAGATTACCGGTCAATTCTAGCCCTAACAGGGCATTGTCAAGAATACTGCGCCAGGGAAACAGATAGTCCTGCTGGAGCATGTAGCCGATGTCAGGGGAAGGGCTATGGATGGGACGGCCATAGACGGAGACCTCTCCTTCAGATGGCTGCAATAATCCGGCAATAATCGAGAGGAGCGTTGTTTTACCACAGCCACTAGGTCCAACCAGACTGACGAATTCTCCACTAACGATACTGAGGTTCAGGTCTTCAACAGCCAGAGAAGCTTCCCGTTCGCCCAAGTAAGCATGTGTGACTCCTTTTAATTCCACTACCGGCAGCATATCCACCTTCTCCTTTCCAGCCCATCTTTATTTACCGGATTGACCTGCGAGACTGTCCCGGGATTTTTTAGCAAATCGGTTATTCACAATTTTGTCTAAGGGTACACGTTCCTTCAACTCACCGGCATTTTCCATAACATCCAGCAGGTTATTCCACTCTTTATTGTCAATGATGGGATCTGTCGCATACGTATCCTGCTCTTTGTAGCGCTTAATCGACGAGATCACGATATCCCGATCTATCTTGTCAAAAAACGGCAGTACCGCATCCGCAATCTGCTCCGGGCTATGCTCCTTCACCCAAGTTTGAGCCCGCTGGATCGCATTGGTGAACTTTTGGACCGTGTCGCTATTTTTGCTGATATAACTCTTCTTGGACATGAAGACTGTGTACGGCAAGTAACCACTCTCCACCCCGAATGAAGCTACAACAGAACCCCGTCCTTCACGCTCAAAGATAGAAGCCTGCGGCTCGAACAGTTGTACATAGTCCCCCGTTCCAGAAGCAAAGGCACCGGTAATGTTGGCAAAATCAATATTTTGAATCAGCTTCACATCTTTGGCGGAATCGATACCTTTCTGCTTCAGCGTAAATTCGCCGGCCATTTGCGGCATGCCACCTTTTCGTTGACCGAGAAAAACAGATCCCTTCACATCATCCCACTTGAACTGCCCTGAAGCTTTGCGAGCAAAGAGAAAGGTTCCGTCCCGCTGAGTAAGTTGTGCAAAGTTGATCACCGGATCATCGGCTCCCTGTTGGGATACATAAATTGAAGTTTCGGAGCCAACAAGCGCCACATCAATCGCTCCCGAGAGCAGAGCCGTCATTGTCTTGTCTCCGCCAGGAATGGTCTGCAGCTCCACTTCCAGACCCTCATCCTTGAAAAAATTCTGTGACAGCGCGACATACTCAGGCGCATAGAACACCGAACGGGTCACCTCGCCGATCTTCACCTTCACCGACGCCGGGTCGCCCCCGCAGCCGGCAAGTACGGACAAACACAGAGCGATGATCAAGAACAACAACGAGTGTTTATTTCTTCTATTCATCCTTCATTCTCCTTTCTTACCGGGTCTTTCGCCCTTGCTTGCAGCATATGCGGGTGCCTAAAGAATGGTTAAGAAGACCACGATGCTCCGGAGCACAGGTACTAAACCTAGTAAAAATAGGTACATTGGCGGATACTCATTTTTTTGAAAAACATGGAAACTATGTTTGAGAGACTTTGAGATTCATGAGAAAACGCCAAAATGGCCGGAACCAAAGTATCGGCCCTGCCTGATGTGTGTCACTGTATTTGCTTACGCGTATTTTGGCTAAGGTTTGATGCGGGCTCCGGGCTTCATAGTTCCCGTGCTGGTCGCAGCGTCAGATTGGCGCCGCCTTCAGAACCCATTGTGTGATAGCGTTGCAGAATTCCGCTTTGGTCGTTGGAGCAGCAATCATCCAATCTTCAGTTCCACGTCCGATACGCAGCACAAATGCGCCGGATGGATCGGCGATATAGGAAGCATACTGGGTCTTCCAGCCGCCGGGATAATGCATGCAAAGCCGCAATTCACCCTTGGACGTGTACTTTTTCATGATTCTGGCTAATCGGGTCGCGTTCATGACATCACCGCTTGCTTCCTCCAGTAAATTTGACAGGATATGTCCCGGAAGGGTTGCCGCCTCTTCCCTGATCTCCTCGAATCTCTTCCTGGACAGCAACATAGCGGGCGCCGTCTGGCTATCACTTTCAGAATCTCCGCAACCATTTAGTAAATCGATACAGGCCTGACGCACCGCTGCAGGCTCTCTTAACTCCCAGCTTGACAATCCAGGTGTTCTCAGACAAAAAATCCATGTAGTATCCCTATGAACCAGCAAGCAAACATCTCTTTTAAGACCCGCTTCGACGTACTGCAGCCGGCACAGCCGAGATCCTGCAGCTGCCTTGTTCAATATCTTCTCAATATCACCACTCATCGCCTGCTCTGGAAACAGAAAACGGGCCAGGATCACTCTTTCCTTTTCATTCACATCATTATATCCTTCCTTTATTACTCCACTGATCATAATTAAATCAAAAAACACTACATAAAGAAATAAAACTAGTAATCTTTATGTTATCATAAGCTAATTTTAAGGTAAAATTAAGAAACACCCAGTATTATCATTACTATGAAATACTTGTAGCGAGGTGGATTCCAAATGAGAATGGTTATAACATTTCAGAACAAACTTGTACCTGTGTATTTCACAACAGAAAATAAACAGCCGACTCAAAAAGTGCTCCGGTTACTCAACAGCACCTTGGATCTCAAAATTCAAAAAGGCAAAAGTGCCCTCCAGAAATGCTTGAATTCTCTGATCAGTATTGAAATTAAAGGCTCCGAAGCTATATTGCACAGTTACAGTGAAAATGATTCATTGGCGCTATCCCTCTATTAATAGAGGGATAGTTTTTTTATTATCCAGACAACTCAAAGAGGCATACGCCTCTTCGCCTGAAGGGATATGCCTGTCTATTGCTGAAACAACCGACTACCTTTTAACTATTGAATAGAACGGTTTAGCTGGTTTTGTACTTTGTTTCTTCCGCCTTTTCGGCCTTTTGTATACGAAGCTTGAACAGCTCGACTAGATTTAGACGTGTGTGTTCTTCGTGACAGCTGTCCAATTTCTTAATAATAAAACGGTCAATGGACATGTCAATCGCTCCTTTTATTCATTTCTTGTTTATCAGACTCTTCTCGTGTCAGGAATTTTATTCCTTTTCCCCTTCGTACTCCTATATACCCTCTCTACATATTCCTAAACGCATGTATTCGCTGTTCAGACACTAAATTTATTTTATATATATTAATGTTTACAAACTTAATTACAAGTGCTATATTATATTCAGTAAGTATCCAACATACATTTAAGGAGCAATCATCATGTCTAATGTCCTATTCATCAAAGCAAACAACCGTCCTGCCGACCAAGCGGTCAGCGTCCAGCTGTACAACGAATTCCTGGAGAGCTACAAGCAAAATCATCCACAAGATGAAATTACTGAACTTGACCTGTTCGCTGAACAGCTCCCTTACTACGACAATACTTTGATCACTGGCGTTTACAAAGCCAACCAAGGCTATGAAGCTACGCCTGAAGAAGCTGCTGGTGCAGCTTTGGTAAACAAATACCTGGATCAATTTATCGCAGCTGACAAAGTCGTATTCGCTTTCCCACTATGGAATATGACTGTACCCGCTGTACTTCACACATACATCGATTACGTGAACCAAGCAGGTAAAACATTCCAATACACTGCTGAAGGTCCTAAAGGTCTTCTGGGTGGCAAAAAAGCAGTTGTGTTGAATGCCAGAGGTGGAATTTATTCCGAAGGTCCTGCTGCAGGTGCTGAAATGGCCGTTAACTTCATCGTTAACAACCTTGGTTTCTGGGGTATCCAAGATATCACTCAAGTTATCGTTGAAGGTCACAGCCAGCTTCCTGGGCAAGCCGCTGAGATTATTGCTAAAGGTCTGGAAACTGCAAAAACTGTAGCTGCTTCGTTCTAAGCTATCGTTCTAAAGGTCTGGTTATAACATTTGCCGCTACGATTAGAACAACTAGAATCAACAACGATCTAAAATCACGTTAACCGGACCTTTATTTATATATAGGTTAGACAAAACCTCCCGTTCCTTTTGGAAACGGGAGGTTTTGTCGTTATGTAGAGTGAACTTACGAATCTTTAGCTATCAACCGACTACTCCCCGCCAGGACAGGGAGTTGGTCGATTCGTGAAATATGATGATTCTTAAATTCTGCTTATATAACACTCAATATTCGTCTAATTCTTTGCGCCATCCGTAGCCTCTGGTCCGCGACTGGCTTGTTTTGGAGTTTCCTGTCCCTGATGCTACCTTTCGTTTGGCTTTAGCTTCCTTCGAGTTCTGGAATTGCAGCTCGCGCTGAGTCTTGCGGTAGTTGAGCAGCCGCTTCTCATCCAGCTGTCCACTGTGGACTGCTTCCAGTACCGCGCAGCCCTCTTCCCGCTCATGGCTACAATTGCTGAATCGGCAAGATGCAGCCCATTCGCTGATATCCCCAAAGGCGAGATCTAATCCACCTTCATCATCCCACAGCTTCAGTTCCCGCATTCCCGGAGTATCGATGATAATACCGCCATCTGGCAGTACGAACATTTCCCGGTGCGTTGTAGTATGCCGGCCACGACTATCGTCTTCGCGAACACCTTGCGTCAATTGAAGATTCTTTCCGCTAAGCCAGTTAACCATCGTCGACTTTCCACAGCCCGACGAGCCGGTAAGCGCAACCGTCTGACCGCTGCCGATATACGGAAGCAGCTTCTCACGCCCCTGATCCAGCAAGGCACTGACGGCATACACGGGAACGCCCGGCGCCGCCCTTTCCATATCGGCGATTTGCTCTTCCGCGTTTTCACACAAATCTGCTTTGGTCAGCAGGATTACCGGGTTGGCTCCGCTGTTCCAGGCCATAATAAGATACCGCTCCATCCGCCGGACATTAAAATCGTTGTTTAACGCGCTGACCAGGAATAAGGTATTGACATTAGACGCAACGATTTGCTCATCCTGGGTGCTGCCAGCTACATTGCGTGAAATCACGCTATGCCGAGGAAGAACACCGTGGATGACTGCATGGGCACCATCATCTTGCATAGCCAGGACCACCCAGTCGCCAACGGCCGGAAACTCCCCCTTCTCAGAAAGAGAATGCCGGAACTTCCCCGCCAGTTCCCCCCAGGTCTCGCCAGTCTCCGCAAGTACCCGGTATTTGCTGCCGAAGTCGCCCACAATCCGCCCGGGTACATAGCTTTTACCATCTTCCTGTGTATTCCATTCTTGATTCCACTTGTTCATCCAGCTTTCATTCCAACCATATTGTTCAATATTCATGTATTGCCTCCTAGATTCTGTATCCATATTTTTATTATCCTGTGCGTTTTCCGGGAACATAAAAAACCGCCGAAACCAAGGTTCCGGCGGCGTCTGGTACAGAATCCCCCGCTTAAGCGCAGAGTCTGGCTGTACAATTACAAATACAGAATAAACCACACTCTTAATAAGAGTCAGGGTTCAGTATATTTGCACGCAAAAAAGCCGCCGGAACCAATACGGTCCCCGACGGCGCTAATAAGCATTAGAAGAGCTTACCCGCTAAGCTGTATCAGAATTTACTGAACAGCACCTGTTCCCGGAAGACACGTATCTACAACAATTACAACCGTCGAAACATTTGTGTATGCTGTCATATTCATCGTCTCCTTCCGAAATAATCTGTTGTTATCATAAACGCATTATATCCCAATTGTCAACCTATAATGCATTTTTATTTTACAAAATCTGCTTCAGCTCATCAAGCTCGTCAATGATTTTCCACGGACCACCTTCAAGACCATCATCCCAAGGGTGATTGCGGCGCAGCCAGATACTCCCGATCCCTGCCTTACCAGCACCCCAAATATCATTGACCGGATGATCCCCGATAAACAGCGTCTCATCAGCACCTGTTCCCAAACGTTCCAGCGCCAGCTGATAAATAGCTGGATCGGGCTTCTTGATTCCGACCTCTCCTGAAATCACGATCGTTTTGAAGAAGCTGCGCAGATTCAGCTTGTCGATTTTACCATCCTGAATATGCTTTTTCCCATTGGTCACCAGTCCTAGCACATAACCACGACTCTGGCAATGCTCCAAAATCTCCAGGGCATGCTTCATCAGCGCCCCATGGTGACTGTAGCTTTCATCATAATAAGTGCGAATGTGGGCGGCAGAAACGGGCGTCTCCCAAGGCAGTACCTCGCTCAGTTCGGCAAAAAAACCATCCTTGTCCCTGTAACCGTCAGCATCCCTTATGATTATATCCCGAATCACATTGTCCATCTCTTCTGGGGATAAATGGCCCAGAAAATGTCGCACAAACTGGGTGCTGAAGCTGCGAAACGTATGATCACGGTCCATAAGTGTATTATCAAGATCAAACAACAAGCCTTGTATTTTTGTCATAAGCTCACCAATTCACTAGATTTTGTGTTCTCGTACAAGCAACCTGTTTATAGGTTCACAGCTAAAACTATATCACGCCTTATCCTTTTCTGAAAAGAATAGGGTCTCATCAACCGATAACAAAACACTTCTTGGATTTGTCCGACTAGACTTGAAGGCGATATAATAAAGGTCAATCTGTCAACAGAAAGGAAACCTAGGATGAACAAACATCAGCTTGGAACATCAGAATTATATATTAGCGAAATTGGACTCGGCTGCATGTCCCTCGGAACAGAGGAAGCCAAAGGCGTCTATCTCATTCATGAAGCTCTGGAGAAGGGCATCAACTTCCTGGATACCGCCGATCTGTACGATGCAGGCCGAAACGAGGAAATCGTAGGCCAGGCCGTTCGCCACCGCCGCGGAGACGTAATTATTGCCACCAAGGTGGGCAACCGTAGGAAGCCAGGTCAGGAAGGCTGGGATTGGGACCCTTCCAAGGCCTATATCAAATCAGCAGTTAAAGACAGTCTGCGGAGATTGCAGACAGACTACATCGATCTGTATCAGCTGCACGGCGGAACAATCGAGGACCCTATCGATGAAACGATAGAGGCATTCGAGGAGCTGAAGCAGGAGGGCTTAATCCGTTACTATGGCATCTCCTCTATCCGTCCCAATGTGATCAGAGAATATGTAAAACGCTCCAATATTGTCAGTGTTATGAGTCAATACAGCATCTTGGACCGGCGCCCGGAGGAGGAGATTCTTCCACTGCTAGCCCAGCATAATATAAGTCTAATCGCCCGAGGGCCGCTGGCCGGGGGAATTCTGACTGCGAGAGGCCGGGCCAAAGCAGACAAGAACTATTTGGACTATGACCGGGAGACATTACTCGCACTTCATGACAAGCTGACACAGCAGAGCGGTGATGGCTCCCTTTTGACTCAAACGGCACTGCGTTATCCTTTGGCCCACCCTTCTGTAGCAACGATCATTCCAGGGGCGAGTAGTCAGGAACAGTTATTGCAGAATGTATCGGCCGCCGGAAGCCCACAGCTCTCTGAGGAGACACTGAATGCACTGCGGACGGTTAGCAAGGCCAATCAATATACACAGCATCGTTAATAATTATTATCCTATAGGCGAATACCGTGGTCGTTCTGGGTTACAGTCCATAGACTAATGTCAGGAGTTCAAATCCAGATGGGTATTTCTTAGGGAGGGTAATTATTATGGAAACGCAAAACATTCAACAAATCAGCTGGAACTGTGTGAATAAATATGTTGGGATCGTGACGACAGACGGTCAATCCCATGACGGATTTATTGCTCACGTTGATCAGGATTATATTACACTGGCAATACCGACGGGCGAAATCATGAATCAGGCCAACGGAATGCCTGCACAAGGCTCTAATTACAGACAATTCGGCTTCCGTCCTGGATTCTTCCCAAGAAGACGCTTTATTTCACGGCGGATTCCTTTTTTCGGTGTCAGCGACCTGTTCCTGCTTCCCTTCTTTATTTGATCTGCAAAGCGGCGTAACCTGCCCTTATCAACAGATCCATATCTTCGCACAAAAAGACTGTCTTGGAAAAGGGTGTTAGTTTCCCTTCATCCAAGACAGTCTTCATTTTCTAACCCCCTGCTCACCCCTTCACCCCCCCTTACTTGAAATGCTCCGCTCTGTGGGTAAGCATCATTTCCTCTTCCGTGATATACAGTGGAAAAGGTGGGGTTTCCTTAAGATACCTTTCCGTTGACAGCAGCCGGTAGTGGACCTCAGGCAGCCAGGCATCTTCAAGTAGTGGCAACTTGCCGGTATCGCTAATATAATTGTCCACTGCGGATTGAACCATGTCCAAATAATAAGGAATTAGCTTGTCTTTTTCCTCAAAAATCTCAAAGGTTTCACGAGACATAAAGAACTGCTGCTCCGGAACACCGCCCAAATAGCGTTTGAGCCGGCTCGTGTCAATGCTTTTGTCATCATTGATCAGAACAGTGCGATTGATCGGGTCCGGCATATCGGCTTCAAACTGCCGCACAGCCTGCTTGATCTGCGGCAGAGTTACAACGATGGTCGGGGATGCTTTTTTGGCGCGTTTAAATATCATACCGAAAGTCTCCTTTCAATGCATGTAATAGATAACGCTTACAATTCCATTTTATGCAATTCCCAAGCCTTTAAATCGTTTTATGTCCAAGTTTCACATAATCTTATCATTTGGAGACATTTATTTGACATATTCCCAATGTGTCCACATCTCCGGCGGATTCAGCTCGTACTTATCATTCTCCCGGTACATAAACTGATGCATGATGAACTCTCGGCGGATGGTAGCAAAATCATCATGAAATGTCTTGATGAACTCATTGATCTCTTTCTCGGTGTACACCACACCAGGCTCCAGCTTCTCCACAATATACTGCAACGCAATCAGCTTCTTCTTGTACTGGGCCGGAATTTGCCGCAAGCGGCCGTCTTTGGCGAAAAAATTGCGGATAACCGACTCTTTGAGGCTGTTCTCAGGTGACTGCTCTTCCATAGCTCTTGCTCCTTTTGCAAAAATAAACTCCAAAGAAGCTTCCGCATTCTCCCTGATAAACTCAGGATTCAGCTTGAAAAATACTGTATTCTTGTCGCGCCGCTCTTTGATCAGCGCAGCTTCACGCAATTTGGCGGCATGATGGGTAACCGTCGGCTGGGATAGATTCAGCTTCTCAGCCAGCGCATGTCCGTGCATTTCTCCTTGTGATAACAAGAGCAACATGCGAAGGCGGGTAGGGTCGGCCAAAGCCTTATGATAATTAACGATTTTGTCCAGCTGCACGAGATACACTCCTTATGACATTTAGATCCTGGTGGCAAGATTGAAATTACTTTAGATATATATCTAATTATACACCATTCTATAATATACAAGCAACATAAAAGCGCTTACTTTTTGTCCTTATGGAAAAAAACTTGAATTTGGAGTAGGATTTAGAGGTCCGGCTTTTTGCCAGGTTCGTTATGCAGTATAAAAAGATAGGATTTCACGGGAGGTTACCAGCTACATGAAAGATGTTATCATCATCGGGGCCGGTCCCTGCGGGCTTTCGACAGCTATTGAATGCCAGCGTCAGGGTCTGTCCAGCCTCATTATTGAAAAGAACTTCATTGTCCATTCTATTTATTTGTATCCCACCAATATGCAATTTTTCAGTACGGCAGAGCTTCTGGAAATTGGTGATGTACCGTTCACCTCGCCGAACGATAAGCCTTATCGCCATGAGGCGCTTGTCTACTATCGCCGGGCCGCTGAGCAGTATGGCGTGGAAATCGCCGCTTATGAAGAAGCGCTGTCGATTGAAACACTTCAAGATGGAACGTTTGTCGTACATACTTCCAATATGCGCGGCGAGCAGCACAGTCATAAAGCAGCGCATGTTGTCATTGCGACCGGCTATTTTGACCAACCCAATATGATTGGTATTCCTGGCGAGGAGCTGCCCAAGGTTACTCACTACTTCGGAGAAGCACATCCTTACACCGGGATGAAGGTTACCGTCATAGGTGGCAGTAACTCGGCTGTAGATGCGGCCCTTGAGCTGATGCGTGTGGGCGCCTCCGTAGATATGGTCTATCGCGGAGACAGCATTTCGGACAATATTAAGTCATGGGTTCGGCCGATCTTCGAAGGTATGGTGCAAAAAGGAAAGATTCGGCTGCATCTTCAGTCCCGTGTTACAGAAATCAAGCCAGATTCAGTATTGATTACAGGTCATAATGGCGAGACTAATGTCATCGACAATGATTTTGTCCTGGCGCTAACCGGTTTTAAACCAAGCCGGGCCCTGCTCTCTTCGGCAGGTGCAGCTATGAATGACGATCTGGATAAACCTGTATACAACCCTGATACTATGGAATCCACGGTGCCTGGAATCTACGTAGCAGGAGTGATTGCCTCCGGGCGCAATGCCAATGAAGTCTTCATTGAGACTGGACGAGGACATGGCAAGCTGATCGTAGATCATATCCTTTCAAAGTCAAGGTAATCAGACAAGGAGTTGAAGCTTCGATGGACATGACCTCTTTGCTGCTGCTGGGACTGGCTGCACTGGGTATTGTCAGCAATAATTCGCCTGTCACCATTGCGATGGTCGTTTTACTGCTAATAAGGGTACTTGGGCTGCATCAGGCCTTCCCCTGGCTGGAGAAAAACGGACTCACCATCGGGATTATCATCCTAACAATCGGCGTCATGACACCACTGGCCAGTGGAAAAATCTCTCTGCAGACAGTCGGCCAGTCCTTCCTGCATTGGAAGTCGCTCGCTGCCATCGGTATCGGCATCCTTGTGGCCTACCTTGGCGGACGCGGCGCCACCTTGATGGGTAACCAGCCTACCGTTGTCGCCGGTCTCCTGATCGGGACGGTCATCGGAGTGGCAGTCTTCAAAGGCGTACCGGTCGGCCCACTGATCGCTGCGGGAATTCTGTCGCTGCTGATCGGCAAAATGTAGTTTACACGGAACGAGCGGGAATTCGTCCATTAGACGGCTTTTAAATTCGTTTATTTCATCTGCTTTTCATGAACGCACAAAAAAACTGCTTCAGTAGTTGAAGCAGTTTTTTGCGTTTATTGGCAAAAGCTTTATAGAGAGCGGACTTTTATCGGTTGGTTAGAAATGATCTGTATGATTAAGTGATATTAAGATTCAAACAGAAGAGCATGCAGAGGATCAAATAGAGAACTGTACAGAGGCCATGAAAAAGACCATACTGAACACTATACCGACGACTATACTGAGACCATACTGAAGACCATACTGAAGACCATACTGAAGACCATACTGAAGACCATACCGAGGGATCGGTCGCTATTCAGCCGAGAAATATCCTGCGGATGTGCGAGCATTTGCAAGAAAAAACTTAATACAGAGGGAGATGAAGTTAGGGCTTTAAGTAGCCAATTCCCCATCCCCTGTACCACTCTTAGCCATGAAAATGACTCTCCTTCCTCTGCTTATAGCATTTTGCACCTTATATTGGTTGAGTAGAGATATACAGGGAAAATGAGTGGTTATTATACCTTATTTTCGTAGAGCAGAGGTATACAAGGAAAATAAGTGCATTATTGCACCTTATTTTCATCAATTAAGGGTAAATAAGTAAAATAAGAGCATTATCGTACCTTATTTTCGAAAAAGTAAGCTGAAAAGCCCTTTATGGGAGGAATTAAGGTACAAAATTGCACTTAATTCCCACAAATCCTTTATTGCAAGCTATTTAAGGTACAAAAATGCCGTTAATTACATCTTGGAAAAAAGATGGCGTAAAATAAGTTATGTACCACGATTGGAACCTAGTCTGGCAGCAAAAAGCAGGGCATTCTGGAATTTCCGGCAGTACGAAGAAAGAAAACCTCTCGATGACTAAACTTCACCCTAGTAGCGCCGAGCCTTTACGTTGGATTCTTAAGTTCATTATATATAATCTATTACTTCTAGCCAATTATTCTATGATTCGAAATAGGCTAAACGGAGGGGTGTGCGTTGAGTTTATTGACAAAAAGAAATTTGAAATTGATAAGGCGCTTTTTTTCTTTGGGAATAATCGTATTTACCGTCTGTATTTTTATTAATCCATTTGAAAGGTATTTCCTGGGTTTAATAACTTTAAACTTGAGTTTAGTTATGCTTATTCAGTCTATAGAGATAAAAAAATATGAATCAAAGGCTCATGTAGACCTTCAATTCATATTTTGTATAATTTCTTTTGTTTTGTGTTTAGCAGCTTCTTGTTATATCTTCATTCCAAACTCGTGAAATTATATGTTTGTGCATCTCTCCGAAACTTATATCTATATATGGATTCTTTCTGCAGTGTCTCGGTAAATTTGCAAATGCATTTGCCAGCTTAAGCTGGCATTGCCCAGATTAGCTGAGCAACACAGTTTACTGATCAGCAGAAATCGAATGCGGTAGCTCGCCTGCCATTCTTTTCTCCACAATCAGCGGTTCTGCATAGCCATGCTCTGTCTGAATCTGCTTCATGGCTTCCTGCGCAGCTTCCTCCGTCGGGTAATACCCTGCTTCCACCAGGAACAGTCCTTTCTGATCCTTCAGCATCCGCAATCCCTCTACCCCAAACAGCATTTCTTCGGCAATCCCAAGCGTCTCTCCAACAGGCTGGGAAGGTGTCCGCAGCGAATACACAGGCGCCTCTTTCTCTGCTACTCCCTGCTTCAATGTAATCACCACTTGCGCAGGATCTTTGTATTCTTTGACCTCGTAGGCGACCGGCTCTTTGAAAGTTACATTAAACCGAATGGCGGAGTCATCGAGCGTGATGAGCGGATAGGCATCCTCTACAAAACGGCTCTTCTTCAGCGTCTCCAAGTCTTTGGCAGCCGAGAATTTTCTCGCGCCGCTGACCGAAATGGTCATCGTGTAAGGATATTCTGTAAACTTAACGTTATACGAACTCGCCAGTGTCTGCTCTTCATCCGGGCTGGCAAAATTCATGATCAATTGTTCACGCTCGCCCTGTGTCTTCAAGGCAATAAAGTCCACATCCACCCCGTCCTGGATCGTGCCGCCACCCGCGCTTCCGTGGGTAAACTGCAACACCTCCACCAGCTTGCCAAGCACAGGCACTTGCTCCAGACTTCCTGCAAAGGCTGGCATTGTATTCACACTTATAGTAAAAGAAATCAGCACCGCCGCCGCTGCTGAACCGCCCCACTTCAGGCTCCGCCGTACCACACTGCTTTTGCGCCGCTGCTGCTTGCCTCTTTCGATCCCCTTATGGACAGCGGCCGATAGCTCTTGGGGAATTTCAATATCGTTATATGCCTGCTGCATCACTTCCAGTTGCTTATCCAAGATGCTCACTCTCCTCCAGATTGATTTTTAATTTCTCTAGTCCTCTGTAGAGGACCGATTTAACCGAACTCAGGGGCTGTTCCAGGATTTCCGCAATATCCTTCAGCGGCAAGTCCTCAAAATACCTCATCACGATCACCATCCGCGACTTTTCATCCAGCCCGTCTAGCGCTTCGTGCAAGTCAATGATTTCTTCCTTCTGTCCGGGAACATAGCTGCCTTCGGGTTCTTTCTCCATGTAGATGATTTTCTGGGATTTACGGATATGATCGAGTGCACAATTCACGGCAATCCTGGTGAGCCAGGTTGCAAAATATTGCGGCTGCTGCAATTTATGAATGGAAATATAGGCTTTATAGACTGTCTCCTGGACAATCTCCAGCGCCTCATCCTTGTTCCTGACATAAGAAAATGCCATTCTGTAAATCCGCTCCTGCATGCCCTCGATCAGGGTGGTGAAGCTGTCTTCATCGCCGGCAATTGCCCGCTCAGCCAGTACTTCAACGTTCATGCTGCTCACTTCCTTTCTTAACGTGTACACCAATTAGACGTGTAGCCCTCCCAAAAAGACGCAAGGACTCAAAAAACTTTTTCTGATGCTATCTGAAAAAGAAAAAGCGGTGTCTCTTCCGAGACCACCGCCACTCTCTTCTACGCAATCTGATCAGATCATTGCTGCCTGAATTAAACGTCCAATCGCTGAACATTAAAGAGCCGGGCATAACTTCCGTCCAATGCCATCAACTGCTCATGTGTGCCTCTTTCCGTAATTGCTCCGTTCTCCAGCACAACAATCTGATCGGCATGGGTAATCGTAGACAGCCGGTGGGCGACAATCAAAGTCGTCCGCTGGTAAGCCAGCGACTGAAGCGATTGCTGAATCAGATGTTCCGACTCCAGATCCAATGCCGATGTGGCTTCATCCAGAATGAGCACCTTGGGATTTTTAAGGAAAACACGAGCAATCGCAATCCGCTGCTTCTGTCCGCCGGACAGCTTCACGCCCCGCTCGCCCACTTCCGTGTCATATCCCTGTGGCAGCTGTATGATGAAATCATGAGCATTGGCTGCCTGCGCTGCCGCGATAATGCTCTCTTCAGATGCCTGCGGATTGCCGAATAGAATATTTTCACGGACCGAACCACTGAACAGGAAGTTGTCTTGAAGAACCATGCCGACAGCGCCGCGCAGGCTCTCCTGTGTCAAGCTCCGAATATCTTGATCGTCAACGCGAAGGCTCCCTTCTGTGACGTCATAGAAACGCGGAATCAAGCTAATCAGCGATGACTTGCCGCCACCACTCATACCGACGAAGGCCACCGTCTGCCCTGGCTTAATGGACAGATCAATATCTTTTAACACCCAATCGCCTACCGGGCTGTACTTGAACCAGACATTACGGAAATCGATCGCACCCGATCCTTCAGCCAGATCTCTAGCACCCGGCTCATCGACGATATCATAAGGCTCCTCAAGCAGCTCCAGCACCCGCTCTAATGAAGCCGAGGCCTGGGTCAGAACCGTGGAGGAATTAATCAGACGCCGAAGCGGTGCATACATCCGGTCCAGATAACCGAAGAAAGCAACAAAGGTGCCGAGCGTTAGATGGCCCTGAATAACCTGATAGCCTCCGTACCCAATCACAAGCAATGGTGCAATATCGGTTAAGGTATTGATGATGGCAAAAGTGAACGCGTTCCAGCGCGTCTGGGCCAGCGCTTTGTTCAGAAAATTGGCATTGATGCCTTCGAATTTCTTCTGGTCCACTCGCTCCATCGTAAAACTGCGGATCACGGAGATCCCCTGAATGCGCTCGTGCAGATAGCCTTGAATGCCAGCCAGAGCCTGCGAGCGGTCTTTGGTCAGGATCTTGAGCCGCTTGTATAGTGTATTCACAGCAATACCATACAGAGGCAGAATCGCAATGGAGACCAGGGCCAGCACCGGATTCAAGTAGAACATGAACGCCAGAGCGAAGATCAGCGTGAACATGTCCAGCCAGACATTCATCATGCCGACCTCCACCAGATTCTTCGTCTGCTCCACATCATTGATAAATCTGGAGATGGCCTCGCCTACTTTGGTGTTCTGATAGTAACGTAGTGACAGTCGCTGCAGATGGGCATACAGCTTGTTACGCATATCGAACAGCACTTTACTGGTAATTAACTGGGCAAAATACTGACGGTAATATTCCACCGGACCGCGGACGATAACGAACAAGACAAAGGCGCCGCCCAGGATCATCATTAATTGTGACACTCTTTCGTTAACGGTCATCAGCGGATTCATCAAAAGATCATCCACGACGTATTTTAGAATAATAGGAAGTGTCAGCGGAATGCTGAATTTGATCATCCCTATGATAAGCGTGAGAATGATCCATTTCATATATGGACGTACAAAGGTATAATAAGATTTCCAGTACTTCACAGTTGGGGGTGTCCTTTCTCTCTAGCTAGTGTTTGCATGGTGATGTTGACTTTTGCTCTCTACAATGTTTTTATAAGGCTATGTCCAATCGTAGGATAAGCAGCACCCGAAATTCAGGAGGATAATGATGTCTAGACAATTTGTGACGGAAGCCGTCATGATGGCGATTTACGGTCAACTTCTAGTGCCGGGAAGCCCTGTGGAATACATAGTTCCCTACACCTCAGTGATAGAATTATATGAATTGCGGGACAGCGATGAGCCGCTGATGAACCGGGCGGATGACGACAAACATGTCAAGAGCAAGATCGGCGAGCTGATCGCATATTTTGAAGAACCACTCAATGCCAAGAAGATCAATCGGTGCCTCGCAGTACCTTGGGCTAAAAGCTCCGGGATTCTTCTGGGCGAACAAGCGCAGATTACCATCATCAATAGCGTGGACACCGCTCCATACGGCGAGATGTTCGACCCGATTGAGACGGAGCTGCTTCTCTCCTCTCAGCGGGAGAATGTGCCTATTCTGACAGACCAGTTCGAGCTAATCCAGCGGATTATCGAAGGTGGCGTCCCGGTTCAGGTGTTCGATATTGACGATTTTGATTTTGCCATGGAGGAAGATTCCTTCCGCAGCTCCCATTGATTGATCCAGGGTAACTTCTCGGACTGATCTCCATATTCCATATGAAAAGCCCCTGCCTCGGCAGGGGCTTTTTGAAAATATAAGAATTTATATGTTCTACGCTATAAATCATCCTTATATTTCTCGCTGAAACGGATACCGCCCCTTAGAGGACGGCAAAGCCGTTTCTACTTGAGAGCAGTCTTCTTCTAACGTCTACGTTGGCACTACTTCTGAGGCTCAGTGGACGCGCTCTTTGCTTTATAGTTGTATTCGATATCATCCTCAGCCTCATGGTATTCAATGGCGAGGTCGTACCCCTCCATATACCACAAATCCTGTTCCTCCATAAAGAACACAATGCCCTCCTGCTCAATCCGGTCACCCGGCGTTACAGGGGCTTCGGTGGCTAGCCCTAGTGAGAATCCAGGGTGAAGGCCGCCTCCCGAGCTATACCGGGGAAATAAACGAATAGAGTCTCCGTTGTTAAGCGCCAGTTCTCTCTTGAACCACGCTGCCGCAGCTTGGCTGATTGCCATACTCATCTCTCTCAACTCCTTTGTGTAACTTTAATCATACTGAAAATAATCAAAGATTCCAAACTGCTTTTGAAAAAAAAGATAAAAAAATTTGTTTGACAACGTCTTGAACCGAGTGATAAACTCTGAACATAACGAATTGTCTTCAAGTTATTACCAAAAAAAACGAACGAAAGGGTGAGAGCGGTGTTTATCAAAGTACAGTACGATTACTTTACAATTGTCGGCAACCATACACAATCGAATACCGAAGCAGCCCAAATGGTGGAACCCTCCTGAATCTTTGCGGATTAAGTGTATCGCATATCTTCAGGTAACGAAAATCTTTCCATGCCAGGTGCTGCTTTGCACCGTGCGCATGATAGCCTCTAATTACACAGGTATATCGTCCGTTGTCGGATGATATACCTTTTTTGTTGGAGATTTTCCACTATTCGCTGTACCCAATTGCCGACTTTATTACAAACCCGAAAGGAAGGGATTTACCTTGTTCTCTGTTCTTAAAAATCTCGGATGGTTCTTCCGCCGGGAAAAAAGGCGCTACATGATCGGCCTTTTCCTGCTTATCGCAGTAGGTGTGCTGGAACTTCTGCCACCTCGTCTGCTCGGCAATGCCATTGACGAAATCGTCCGCGGTTCTGTCACGGCCAGCTCCCTAATCAAGTACATTGGTCTGATCGTCGCCTTGCTGCTGTTTATCTATTGGATCACGTACATATGGATGCACAAACTATTCGGTGGCTCCAACCTTGTAGAGCGTCTGCTGCGTTCCCGGTTCATGAATCATCTGATGACCATGACCCCCTCGTTCTTCGAACGCAACCGCACCGGCGACCTTATGGCCCGGGCAACCAATGACATCCGTGCTGTCTCTGCCACTGTAGGATTCGGCATGCTGACCCTTGTAGATTCCACTGTATATCTTACCGTTGTCTTGCTGGCGATGGGATTTCTGGTCAGCTGGAAGCTTACACTAGCCGCCGTACTGCCGCTGCCACTCATTGCAATAGCCATGGTCTTCTACGGTAAAGCCATACATGACCGGTATAGTCTGGCCCAGGATGCTTTTGGTGATATGAATGACCAGGTTCTGGAATCCGTCTCCGGTGTACGCGTAATTCGTGCTTATGTTCAGGAACGCCTAGATGAGAAGCGCTTTGCTGACATCACAGAAGATGTATACCGCAAAAATATGGCCGTAGCCCGGGTCGATGCCTTCTTTGAGCCCACCATCCGTTTCTGCGTAGGTTTGAGTTATATTATTGGACTCACCTACGGTATCTACCTGGTCTTCCGCAACCAGATCACACTCGGCGATCTGATCTCCTTCAATATGTATCTCGGGATGATTGTCTGGCCGATGTTCGCCATTGGCGAATTGATCAACATAATGCAACGCGGCGGCGCCTCCCTGGAACGTATTGACGAAACCACGGGAACCAAGCCAGATGTAACTGATCTTCCGAACCCTGTAGACGTTGCAGCCGGACCTAACGGCATTGAATTGAAAAATGTGACCTTCCGTTATCCTTCATCCACCATTGATAATCTAGTCGGGATCAACCTGTCGCTTGAACGCGGACAGACGCTCGGCGTTGTAGGGCGGACCGGTAGCGGTAAATCCACACTGCTGAAGCAGCTTCTGCATGAATATCCAACCGGTAGCGGAGACATTCTGATCTCCGGTGTGCCGATTCAGAAGATCACTCTGGACCAATTGCACAGCTGGATGGGCTATGTTCCACAGGAACAAATCCTGTTCTCCAAAAGTGTACGCCAGAACATCCAGTTCGGACTGGAGAATGCTGGCGATGACAAGATTATGGACGCCATCACGGCTGCTGCGTTCCAGAATGACCTCGGCACCTTGTCCGACGGGCTGGATACGCTGGTCGGTGAACGCGGGGTATCCCTCTCCGGTGGACAGAAGCAGCGTGTCTCGCTGTCCCGAGCATTCATCGCTAATCCTGAAATTCTGATTCTGGATGATGCTCTGTCCGCTGTGGATGCACGGACAGAAGCACAGATTATCGAGAACATCCGGCAAGAGCGTGCCGGTAAAACAACCCTGATCTCCACCCACCGTCTCTCCGCCGTCGAACACGCCGATCAAATTGTCGTGCTGGACAACGGACATATTACGGAACGGGGAACACACCAAGAGCTGCTTGAATTAAACGGCTGGTACCGTGAACAATATGATCGTCAACAGATCGAAAATAACCTATCCAATTAATCAGCCTGAGCTACAGACCAACTAACAGGAGGTGTCATCGTTGACACAAAGTACAGGCAAACGCCTGCTCCAATATGCATTAACCGCCAAAAAAACATTTATCGCAGCCTTGCTGCTGCTGTCCATCGGCGTTGCGGCCGAGCTTGCCGGCCCCTTCATCGCCAAGAGCATGATCGACAATCATATGCTGGCGATTGAGAAGCCGTATTTCAAAACCACTTCTTCGGAAGAAGCCGCGGTCTATCATAACGAGTATTATAAACGCGCCGACCGCTTCCAGCCAGGCGAGGCCAAAGGCCAGGAAATCCGTCTGTTGCAGGCTGGGCGCAGCTTCTATTTTATCAATAGTCCTGTAGAGCAGCCCGATGGCGAACGTACCTTCCGTGACGGCGAGCTTCATATCGTACGCGGCGGGAATGAGGTTACCTATCCGGCAGTTAAGCTTTCTGTAGATGAGCTGTTTGCTTTCTACAAACCCGAACTGCCGGGGATCTATGAGCTGGTAGGGCTATATGCCCTGTTCCTCTTGATCTCCATCTTGGCGGAATTCGGAAAAACCTACTGGCTGCAATCGTCAGCCAACCAGGTCATCCGCAAGCTGCGGACCGATGTCTATGCGCATATTCAACGCCTTCCGGTCCACTTTTTTGACAACCTACCTGCGGGCAAGGTCGTTTCCCGGGTCACAAACGATACGGAAGCTATCAAGGACCTGTTTATCGCCGTGTTATCCAATTTCAGTACCGGTGTGATTAACATTATTGGTGTCTATATCGCGCTGTTCCTGCTGGATGTCCGGCTTGGACTGGTCAGTCTCTTCATTATTCCAGCACTGATTCTTTGGATTGTTATCTACCGGAAGGTGGCGACTAAGTACAACACGATCATCCGCTCCCGTCTGAGCGAGATCAACGCCATTATCAACGAATCCATTCAGGGGATGTCGATCATCCGAATTTTCCGCCGTCAGAAGGAGCGCAGCGAAGAGTTCGAGAAGCTGAACGACGATTACTTGAAGTATCAGAACAAAATGCTCAACCTCAATGCGCTGACCTCGCACAATCTGGTCAACTCGATCCGCAGTCTGTCCTTTGTACTGGTCCTCTGGTACTTTGGCTTTGGCAGTCTGGATGGCTCGACATTTGTCTCGCTGGGTGTGCTGTACGCCTTCGTCGATGTGCTGGGCCGAATGTTCCAGCCGATCACAGGTATGGTCAACCAGTTGGCAAACCTCGACAGCTCCATGGTCTCCGCCGGTCGTGTATTCACGCTGATGGATGAACCGGGAGAAGCTGTGACCGACGGCTCCATGCCTCGCTACAAAGGCGATGTGGCCTTCAAGAATGTATCCTTTGCCTACAAAAAAGACTTTGTCCTGCGCGATATTTCCTTCGAGGCTCGTCCGGGTGAGACTGTCGCCCTCGTCGGACACACAGGCTCCGGTAAAAGCTCGATCATTAACCTGCTGTTCCGTTTCTATGATCCGCAGAAAGGTTCCATCACGATTGATGGCCAGGAAGTTACAAGTCTTCCGAAGCAGTGGATCCGTAACCATATGGGGATCGTTCTGCAAGATCCGTATCTCTTCACTGGCACCATAGCTTCCAACGTCAGTCTCGGAGATGAACGCATCTCACGAGAGCGTGTGGAACGTGCTTTGCGTGAGGTAGGCGCAGATAAACTGCTGGCCCATCTTCCGCAAGGCTTCGACGAACCGGTAGTTGAAAAAGGCAGTACGTTGTCTGCCGGACAGCGTCAGCTGATTTCCTTTGCACGGGCACTGTCCTTCGATCCGGCCATTCTGATTCTGGATGAAGCGACCTCCAACATCGACACCGAGACGGAGAGCATTATCCAGGAAGCGCTGGAAGTCCTGAAGAAAGGCCGTACCACCTTCATCATCGCCCACCGTCTCTCGACGATCCGCTCCGCAGACCAGATCCTGGTGCTGCACCGCGGGGAGATCGTGGAACGCGGTAATCATGATGAATTAATGGCACTCGGCGGAAGATACTTCCGCATGTATCAGCTCCAGGTTGGTGCTGCCGCAGCCGAAAACGCAAATCCAGTTGCAGCAGGTGCAGGACACCAGGCTTCTGCTGCCGGGTTGCCAGCATTCAAGAAAATGTAATCTTCATGCCCCCCTTGCCTTTTTGGCGGAGGGGGCTTTTTTTCTTAAGTTCAGCGAATAGAAGCGGTTTAACAGATAGGAATTTGGAGAGCACACAGCGATTCTACGTCCACTCTACACCGGAATAATCGCCTAAGTCTAGGACAACATCCTCAACGATTGTTGATCAAAATAGCTCTATTAATCAGGCTCAATTTCATCATTAGCGCTTGCCAAAACCACTGCTTCAGAAGGTTGAAACTCATGCATGGGGGCTTACGATGGGCTAACGGACCCTAACGTCGTTATTTGCCCATCAAGCAGCTTCTGGAACATGTAACGGACTCAGGTGCCGCTATTTCCTCCCAAACAGTGGATTTCACACAAGATTTCTGCTCATACCGTCTCTGGAGTCCGTTATTTTCTGCTACGGTCGGTTGTTAGGAAATAACGTATCTGAGGTCCGTTACCAGATGGAGCAAGAAGCAAATACTGATTTAGAGATAGGTACATAAATCAAAGGTTTAATTATGGATTTTCTCAAAACAACTACTTTCTCAACAGTCTAAGCCATTCCAGTTATTACAACGCCCTATAGCGTGAAGTTGAGTTTTTCGGGAGCACTTGGCACCTGAAGGAGTGGAATCCTTATGGACCAAGGGATCACTTTGACCATAAGCACAAGAAATTCACCGTATAAACATCGGAGCCACTTGCGAGAGATTACGTTGTGTTTTTTATGCGTCCTATATAGGAATTAAATAGAGCACTACACTCTTCAATGTAAAAAATATTTGACACGAAGTGAAGTTAACTATATTTTATGTATATAATTCTTTACATCATGTTAAATAAAACATACACATAGGAGATGACTCATGACGTATCACCCCAAAAAAGCAATCGTATCCATCCTCACCTCCCTTCTTGTCTTCCTCTATCTTTTTATCGATATCCAGGGGACGAGTTCTGCAGGAGTCGAATCTCTGCCACAGCTTTGGGGAGCCTTCTTTTTGAAATGGATCGTAATCGAGGTTTTAGCGAAGATGGTGATTCTGATTGTTTTCAATATTTTGAACAGATTAACTACACGAGAGGCAGAGCCTTCCTTTGCCGATGAACGGGATCGAATGATTGAGTTGAAAGCGGTCAGAAACTTTGCTTTATGTTTTCCTTTGGTTTTTTTGCCGCCATGGGCGCACTAGCGATTCATCAACCTCTCTCGGTTATGTTTAATATCCTGGCAGTGGACGTCTTCCTTTCCGGACTTGTCTTGAATCTGTCCTACATCTTCTATTATCAGAGAGGATTTTGAAATGAAGAAAAACTTGGTCAAGAATAATATACGGCAATTACGATTTATGAATCATGAGATGACTCAGCAACAATTGGCCGATCGGGTCGGCGTGACAAGGCAAACCATCGTTGCTATTGAAAAGGAGAAGTACTCCCCTTCGCTCGAATTGGCGTTTCTGATTGCTCAAGTGTTTGAGCTGCCGCTGGAAGAGATTTTTTCTTTTCATCCACAAGGAACTGACAGTAGCCAAGCAACATCACCAGAGAAAGAAGGGATATAGTATATGAAGGCTGCGATATGTACGAAATACGGAACACCGGATGTTATACAGATTAAAGAAGTCAAAGCACCATCTGTTCAAGACGACCAGGTATTAATAAAAGTACAGGCAACGACTGTAACTTCTGGTGACTGTGTCTTGCGTAACAGCAAGATGCTGGTTATGAGGCTCCTCTTCGGTCTCACGAAACCAAGAAAAGATATTCTAGGAAGTGAGTTGTCCGGAACCATCGAGGCTATCGGTAAGAACGTGACCAAATTCAGGAAAGGTGAGTCCATTATCGCCTATACCGGGATGAAGGTTGGCGCTCATGCAGAATATATCGTCCTCTCCGAGAATGCAGTACTCACGACAAAACCGCAAAACATGACGTTTGAGGAGGGTGCAGCTATTGCTTTTGGGGGAACGACGGCCCTGCACTTTCTCCGCAAAGGAAATATTCATAAAGGTCAAAACGTGCTGATCTTTGGCGCTTCTGGAGCCGTGGGCACTTCCGCCATTCAGTTGGCAAAGCACTTTGGAGCTAACGTTACCGCTGTATGCAGCAGCCGTAATTTTGAACTGGTGAAGTTACTCGGAGCAGATCATGTCATTGACTATACCCAAGAGGATTTTTCGAAAAAAGAGCGTCGTTATGACCTTATCTTTGATGCTGTCGGCAAAAGCTCAAAGTCGAGTAGCAAACAAGCATTGACGCCAAACGGCAAATACATTTCGGTAGCTGGCGGTCTGGCCAAAGAAAATCTTGAGGACTTAGTCCTCCTCACAAAACTTGTAGAAGCCGGAGAATTGAAAGCGGTCATCGATCGATGCTACTCCTTCGAACAGATTTCTCAGGCTCATGTTTACGTTGAAAAGGGACATAAAAGAGGGAATGTAGTTATTACTATGTAGCCATCAGACTGATGAAGTGTGGAGTAATGAAGCCGCTGTGAGCCTGTGATAGTTCAAAGAGGAAGTTGTGAAGAACGTCAAATGTTGTAGAGAATCACAGCGGATTATTAATCTGCCCTTCACGCCAAAGAGTCCCGCTTTACCAGTTCATCTACTTGCTTTGTTTGCTTTTCGCTCATGAAATACAACCTTCATCGTATTCATTCTTATCGAGGTCGATCGTATCAAGTCATGATGCTCTCGTACACCGCAAGTTTTGACCAGAGCATTATCTTTGGGGATAGCTCCCACGATCTCTTTAACTCTAAAGCTAACAGACATGTCTATTTCCAACTACTAAAGGAACATATAAATTCGTAGACTGTTCTTTTAAACAGAAACTACCCTCTCAGGCATCCACAGAGAGGGTAGTTTCTGACCTAACTTAATAGTTTGTACCATCATGGAACCGGATAATCTTACACATAAACTCGGCCGGATTCAATATTCCCCACGTCCATATTTTTTACGTTACTTTAGGCATTCGGGTTTATTTCAAACATCCCGTCTGAACCCATCCGATTGTTTATGAAATTTGCTCACCAGCAAAAAGCTTACCAACAGAATAAGAATGACAACGGATAAAAACAAATTGTCTTTCGGATTTCCTTGGTTAACGATAATGAAACGGATGCTTGCGGTTATGCCGATATATAATAAATACCGAATGGGAAAGTGATAATTTTCCTTAAAATATTTGACGACAATTGAAATAAAAGCAAAGAAAAAGAAAAAATCCAAAATTTCTTGTAAAATGTCATGTACATTTGAAGTAGGATAAATCGCGAATACAAAGATCCGACTCAGATGACGGATCATAAAAATGGTTAACAAAAATCCGAAAATAATCAATGATCCGTTCAAAATGATCTGGAAACCTTTAATGATAAAGGTGTTTAATCTCATAGCATGAACTCCTTCACGTGTAAGTCCGTCATCAGTGTTCACATGATGTTACGGCAGTAAACAACTTCGCCGAGAATAACCGTGCCCCCTTGATCGGGGCTTGCTTCATCAATGCCGGAAGACACGCTGCCCAGCAGCTTTTTGGTAAGCTCAGGGTCCATTTCGGATAAAACCCTTGCTGTACTCATAAGATTGTTGATCAGAGGGCAATTGAACACGCATCCCCTCCAGAACTTTTGTGGAACAGGAACGAACAAGCTTTCCATCCGCTTCCACAATGCAAGTATCGCAAGTCTAAATAGGATCAACTTATGGGATTTAACATATTTGAGGATGGACGATCCCATATCAGTAAATGGCCTCCAATATGGTTGAACCGGTTTCGACCTCCACTAATTTTCATTTAGCTTGATTTTTACTGTCTGTTCACTCAGGGTATGACCCCTTCAAATTTCATGGCACAAAAAACTCCACCATAAGACACATTCTCTTATGGTAGAGTAGTAATCAAGCATTCTCCATAAATCCGCCATTATATTAAGACATTAACGGCAAACAGATACACTGCCAGCACATCCAAATAGACTTTATATAACTTCAGGTATCAATTGGGATTTCAAGAAGATTACCTCTGTAAAACTGTAGAGATAACCTTCTTTCCTTAAAAATTAGAAACTTGAATTTACACCAATGAACTTATTTATTTTTATTTGTCTGATAACTTTGATGGGAGACTTTATTTTTGTCTACAAAATATATTCATCTCTTATTGGTGTATTATTCATTAAATTCGCAATTTTTATTTTAATCTCACTTCTTTTCATTATATTTTTTGTTTCTTCAGGGTCTATTCCACGAGTACGACGTCACAGGAACGACCCATGTTTATCAAAACTCCCCATATAACACCCCTTTATACAGAAAAACCACCATTTTGTTAAGATCATGTGATCTTACAAAATGGTGGTTAGTTATTAGCACATACGTACCATAGGCCAATCCGCCATAAACTAAATTTGAAATTTTTGCCGACAACAAGTACTATCATCGTCGAATACAATCCGAAGCAATTTACTTACCAAGTTGTGACACGCAGTTAGTAATTAGCACCATGTACCATTGACTAATCCACGATTCAATCCTACAGTTTATCTATTGGTTTGTCAAATACAAATATTGAAATAGCTTCATCTTCCTCTACATTAATATCTGCATATAGTTTTAATAATTTTGCACCAACTAATTCTTCCAGACCTGAAGGTCGTATTTTTTTATATAATTGCTTAATCATCTGTGTCCTAGCTTGCCATATCATTGTGTGCCCTTCCTCAGTTTGAGCAATAAACTTTTCTACTGGACTGAGGCTTCCAATCATATGAGCAATAGCCCAAGTACCACTAAATGATACTTTTATTTTCTCAGGACCTTTTCCAATATGCTGTTTACGATAGGCCCGAACCAAGTTAGCAAATTGTTGTTCGATTTGATGAATATTTGTAGACATATGCAAATCTTCTTTCTTATTAACTTAACTTTCGCAGTTCAAATCGCCAAACAAACCCTTGATATAGCGCCTTTGATGTCTTTGGCATTCGATGGGGCCAGGCTTTCAAAAACTTCGGGAAAAGGATTCCATCCGGCGTTTGTAGACTGTTCAAACAGGGAATGTTATTGTAACATAAAGTTACCTTTTTTGTTTGGCTGGCATGGTTGATTCGACACTTCCATGACACCAAACAAGCGAGGTGTTTTTTTGTCAATACGAGTAAAAAAATTGAATCCCCTTACACCCTCAAGGGTTTACGCCGATTTTTTAGGTGCGAAAGTTGAGTTATTAATTTAATCTTTGGAAATTATTATAGCACCTTCTTAATATTTATCAAATTAAACCGAATCGCTTATTACTTGAAGTCGATGCACTCATGGGAACAACCGAAGGAAGGCTATTACTTTCAATTCTACAAAACAGCGGAGCGCTCTTAAAATGTGGCAGTAGCTTGTATTTTGTTACGAATTAACCACTTGCTCTTCTTCGATGAAAAAAATCTTCTTGGCCATAAAAGTTGATTTGATTTCTTTAAGAACATGTTTCATGTAGTATACCCCTCATCCTCATTTAAAAACCGCCCGATACTCGAATCATAATATCTTGCTCTAAGAGAGTACAGCCCGCTCTCCTCATCATACACCTCACCAGTGTATTTAAACGGGTTGGAAGTCTTCTCCTTTTGACTGGTAATATTTCCTCATACATCGTAGGCATACTCATTCACGAGTTTTCCACATTGGTTTGCACTTTATCTAAACGCTGCTTGTTATACTGGAAATTCACATTGAACGCCAAGAAATTATCACCAACTCCATTGATAAATTCTGTTCTTTGCGTCTGAAATGGTTTTCAACCTTTAGTTTATTTATGGTGTGGTTCGATTCATATCTGATTTCTGAATTTGATTCCCTCAAATTAAAATAACAGCACTAATTTTGAGAAAGAACCACAAAAAAAGGTTTATAAAACAGACCCGTCGGATCCATCTTATAAACCTGCTGTCTTACTTATTTCTTAACGATGTAATCGACAAAACCCTGGCGAATACGTTCGCCCTCAAAGATTCTCTCTAAGATACGATCTTCTTTGAACAAGACTTCCATATTACCGAATAAGGGATCTGCTTCCGAAGCTGTGTAGTAGGAATGAATAACCGGCTGATCGTCATCAAACTGTTCATACTGATGGTCCCCAAGGTGAGGGCCTTCCCCGCAACGAAAATCATTAACGGTTAAGAAGTTGACGAACATGATTCCTCCCGGCTTCAGGGTCCGGATCATTTCTTGCAGGGACTGCGAAACCTCTGCTTTTCTCATATGAAAGATGGAATTATAGGAGTACACGAAGCTGAAGGATTCATCGGCAAAAGGTAAGTTCCGCATATCCCCACGCTCAATGTTCAGTTGAAGCCCTCTTTCCTGTTCGTAAGCCTGAGCTTGTGCTATAGCTACAGGATCAAATTCAATGCCGCGGGTAGTGTATCCATGTTGGGCAAACAACCCTAAAGAAGGGCTGTCTCCTCCCGCACCACAATCTAGCACCGTACGTTCCAGTCCTGTTTCATTGCAATAGCTAAGATAACGGTATAGCGGGACGTGCTTGAAGATTTCGTTCATAACAAATGCTCCTCTTCCAGACCCAGCTTCGCGTACAACTCTGTACAATACCCCTGCAGGGTCTTCTCCAGTCTGCTAGCTTTATTCTTGAAACGTTTCAGCTCACGCAGCATTTGAGATCTTCCCGCCGGGGTGAAAGTCTCCTGAATGCGCTCCTTGAAATAATCGTGGACGATATGATTGCGCTGTTTCCAGACCTCTTGCAATTGTGCCGTTTCTTCTTCGGAGAACGGAAAGTGATGCTGGATTTCTTTGATGAGTTGGCCGAGTGAGTTGCTGAGTTTGCGCTGGTACAGATCCGTAAGATCAGCTTCCGTGGGCGTCTTTCCTTGCGAAAGCTTGGTCAGCAAAAGCAGATTCGTGAGCTGCTGTTCCAGCGCCTGGCAATAGTAGACTGCCAAGCCGAAATAGGCAAACAGTTCCTTCGATTGTTCACTCTCCGGTATTCTGGTATCCTTCATCGTTCCTCCCGTTCATTAATCTTTGGATTTTAAATACATCTCTGATCATTAGATAGAGCCATTAATTTTTATTCATATCTCTCTTGCCCGCTATGTAGCTATAGAATCCGATCAATAATGCTGTATAGATGAATATGTGAAGGAAAGGGATCAGCATATCCACCCCAGGAATCTGGTCAGCATTCATCATTGCATCCATGACGGAAGACACTGGTGGGAGTAGCAGCCGCAGGTAGGTCAAAGAACCTGGCAATAACTCCGTAATCTTCGTACCTCCAATGGATACTATAATTACACCAAGTAATATTCCGGTAGCATGGCTGGCTTTCTTGATCATGGACGACTGCAGGAATAGTGAGATCGCAATCCCCAACATGCCAAGCAGCGCATGACCGACTAAAGCAAGCATGATCCGGTATAGTCCTGCTTTTTCATCAAAGCGTCCTGTCACCAGCGGATATACAACGATTAGCAGGTCCAGCAGCAAAATCAGTACCCCAAGTGTGAGGAGAGATCCCATGTTGTATTTTCTAATACTGCGTAAATGAACGGTCGTCAGTTGTCTCTGTACCGGATGTTCGTGGTTCAGAAAGCTCAGACCCAGCCAGGCACAGCCGGTAAACAGGATCACGGCCGTAGCCGCGTAGCTGTTCATAACTGGATTGGGTGTATAGGAATACAACACCAGAACCGCAATAATGATGCTTGCAAAAGGGGCAAAATAACGCTGGGAAAGAGTATAACTGCGCAGCATGTACACAACAAGCGAGGTCATGACCGTTCGCCCCCTTCTGGGGTTTTAGGATTCATCCACTGCACTAAATCTGCCCAGCCATCGCGTAGTTCCACAGATACAATAGATCCTCCCCGCTCCAGCACAAGTCGCAAAAAGTTATCGGATACTGCAGCATCAACACACAGTCCCAGACAGGGCTGGTCAGGTAATTCAGTCACGGCTTGCATGGAAAGAAACCCCGGCTGTTCCCGCCAATCAAGAAGCTCTTCTTCCTGTAAATGCTTGAATACAATGTATGTTGAGGGACGTGCGGACAACTCGTCCATTCCCTGCCATGTTCGTACAGTACGTCCAGCCTGCAGAATATGCAGTTGGTCAGCAAGAGCCTCCACCCATTGCGGCTCATGAACAGAGAAGATCACAGCCGTCCCCTTCTTCTTCCGCTCACGCAACAGCTGAACAAGCGTATTCTGCGCCGAAAGGTCCAGACCGGACATTGGTTCATCCAGAAGCAGCAACTCTGGCTCTACAAGCAAGCTTTGAATCAGATTTATTTTCTGCAACATCCCTTTAGAAAAGTTAATCATCGGCTGCCCCTGAAAAGGTACCAGCTGAAACAGCTCCAGTAATTCTGCCATGCGTACTTCAATCTCACCGGCAGATAACCCGCGTATTTTCCCCATACTGCGTAAATACTGCTCCGGTGTAAACTTAAGCCCTGGAAACGCCTCGGGCGCATAACCGATCAGCAGGTCAGTTTTCCTGTGGATGACTCCCGATGTAACCTGAACCAGACCTGCGAGAATGGACAACAGCGTACTTTTACCAGAACCATTTCGGCCGATCAGGGCAGTAATCGTCCCAGGACGTATATTCATCGACACTTCTTGGAGCACCAGGCGTCCGGCATAACTTTTGCTCACAGCTTCAAGTTCGGTACAGGTGGCCTCGGCTGGACTTTCAGCGATACCGTTTCCTGTTCTAATTCCTATAGAATCATTCATGGCCCACACTCCCTTACTCCCTCCTTGTAATTCGCCGGACGGATTCCTTTTTCCTCTTAATGAATCTAATTTTTGGAGAGAAAACGAAATAAAACCAGACCCAAGTTATCACTAACCTAAGGTCTGGTTTTAATATTGTAAAAGATTCAGGGCAGCTTCTTAAGCATACACCTCAACGGTTTCGCTAATTATACGGCAGGCTTCTGCACATTCCCGGCAAGCCTGGATGCAACTCCGGCAATGCCTATGTAGATGCTTGCTGCTCTCATTGGCACAGGCTTCGCAAATTTCTGCGCACAGGCGCAGAATCTGAACCACAAATGGACTTTGACGCGTCATGGCCTGGATGGCAAAGGAGCAAATATCCGCACATTCCCGATCTAGCCGAATACTCTCACGAAGCTCCTCCAGGCGGTACTCTTTCAGGCTTGAGACATAGCTGTAATTACAGGCGTTCATGGTTCTGATACAAGCATCAATGCACTCCTGATACTGAATTCGGGTCATAGCCTTAACCTCCTGCGATTGTTTATAGGGGATGAATCAATTTCATAAATCCATAAGTGATATCGTACCTATTCGGATTGAAATCCGCATTATGAAATTGATTCGGTATGCCTATCTATTAACCTGCAAGAAAAGCAACGAACCAGACCTTGTGGCCCTTCACAGACAGTTACAAGCTCCGTCTAATTGCATTTGGCCGTACGAGCAGGCGTTTCTCCAGTCGCAGCAGCTGATTGCGCAGCTCACCTGACGAGAAATGTTCACCAATAAATACCGCCACGTTAGAGACATCTCCTTGCGGCGTGATTTTCATGTAATCTGCTTCTCTGTAGGCATATTGGAACAGGTATCGGCTAGAGGTATCATTGAACTCCACAATTCCCTTAGCCCGATAGACATCCCGCGGTAAATCTTTGATAAATTGCTCGAATTCTTCACTGTTCACCGGATTTTTGAAATAATGGGTGTAAGCCATGACATGATCATGCAGCGCATGGGTGGACCCCGATGCAGTATGATCGCTCTCTGTATCACCTTCGTGTAAGGTGTCATCCTCTTCGGATACCTCTGTTAAATCCTCGGCTTCAAGACGAATGCCTCCGGCCTGACTGAGCACTTCCTCAGACTCCAGCTCACAGCGAACCGCCGGCATTATTGCCGCGTATGCATTCCATTTTCGCAGAACAGTCAGAACTTCCTCCTTCTCTTCTTCCGTCACCCGATCCGTCTTGTTCAAAATAAGTATCGAAGCACAGCGAATCTGCTCCTGCATAAGACGATAGGTTGCCCCTTGCTGGGCGCGGTGCAGCTCCAGAAGATGTCCGGCATCCACAACGGTGATCAGGCTCTTCAGCTCTACCTTCAGATACAACGAGGTTTCAGTCACCCCGTCAACGATCTCCAGCGGATTGGCCGCCCCGGTTGCTTCAATCACGACAACATCTGGCGATTCCTTCTTGATCAGCGTCGCCAGTTCAGTGCTAAGATCGCCACGGATTGAGCAGCAGATACAGCCGCCAAGTAATTCAGCCATGGGCACGGACTGTTCCACCAGGAGACCATCCAGATTCACCTCTCCCAGTTCATTCATCACAACGGCCGGGCGTAAGCCCTGGCCTTTCCAGTGATCCAAGAGACGCTGCAATAACGTTGTTTTACCGCTCCCCAAAAAGCCTGACAATATATACACAGGTATGGCCTGTTCCATGTTTCATCTCTCCCTGAAAAATTCGTTATGGTAGCGAGTGTACTACAACAAGTCATATCCATGCAAGCCAGTCCGATGCTGTTCACGCTTAGCGAAAGTTTAGGCAAAACCCTTTTCAACCAAGATAACCGCTCAGAAAGCTTCGGTATTGGGGTGACATTCACCTAATTTACAGCCTACAAGACAATAGACCAAGCAGGCTTTTGTTATGTGCGTATAATACGATAAGTCCAATGAAGAGGAGCTGAATTGAAATGACTTTTTGCCCCAACTGTCCAGAACAAACTGTAACTGACCCGCCGTCTTTCGTGTATGAAGATTACTATCACCCACAGGTGGTCAATGTCATTCATCCCGTAGAAGTCATCAGACGTCATCACTGTGTGCCGATTCCAAAACACTGCTACTCTTATTCCGTTAAAGATGTAATGTGCACAGTATCCAGCGTTCGTAGCCGCAAAAAAAGATAATCCGATACGTTCCAGGCGCTGACCAGCCTTTGGTCAGCCCTGAAGGCTGAGTTCACCGCCGCGCAAAAAAAGGAGGTCCCCTTAAAGCCATGAATATGGCCGGGTCCTCCTTTCCCAGTTCAGTCAGCAGTTACATACGGATGTAGCAACCGCTCATATTCTCCATACCACTTCTTCCATTCCTCATCGCGAGACTGTAATGGATTCTCCTCCAGCAAGGATACAATGACCTCCAGGCACACATGCCATCCCGCAAGGTCTTTGGGGGTATGACCTGTAACTTTGCCTAGCTTCTCAATCAATACCAGATGGCAGCCGCCCGTCTCAGGGGACAGCTCAAAGCGCACAAGATCAGCGCCCCAGGTGAATTCCAACACTGCATATCGTGTAAAATCGGTGATCTCCATCGATATACATGAGCCGTTCTGCATGTCGAACATGAGACTCCCACCCTTACGAAGGTCTTTCACTCGCAGTTCAGGGAACCATTGGGGCAGCTTGTCATTCTCTGTCAACCAAGACCATACTTCCTCTGCGGAAAAAGGCCAATGCCTGTCAAAACGAGCGGTATACCCTACCTCTGTTTTTTCAATGGAAGCTATCACTTTTATCCTCCTTGGTACAATGAGTGATACGAAATTACTTTCCAGCATTCTCGTATCTTCCGAATTATAATCATATAATCCCCGGCTTCGAGCTACTGGTCATAATAGCTTTTACTTCGCAATAGGATGGGACTCTATTTTTCAATACACGCTGTACTAATCTATTCTACTATCAAAAATCCTGTAAGAACAGTCTCCGCTACTCCTCATTCTTACCCAATCCGATTAAACGTCTCAGGAAGAAAGCATACGTGCCTAGGCGAAATGGGGACAGTTGCATGAACTTCTCCGTGGTCTTTAATGATGTATCTTCCGGTTAAAAGTCGTTCTCATCGTCCCGCTTGCCCCGAAACGGTGTTCAAGAGGACCACGATCTGATTGGCTCCTGTCCGCTTCAGGACAAAAAATCCGTGCTCAGCGGCAGTCGCGATCCCTTCGTCATTCGGTCGGCAATATCCATGTGTAACACAGGTTCCATCATCCCGAACTCGAATTTGTCCAACTAATCCTACTGCTACCCATTCCGGCCGTTTTAGGCGGGGAAAATATTCCTTATTGGCGTCCCAAGCAGGGTTCAGGAGTGGCTGCATTTCCTTGCGCTCAGGAATCAGCACTTGTCCATCATTGTCCTGATTAGCTGGCAGAGTCACTTCATGGTACTGTTTGCGCCCCCACTCATCGGTCACATATTTGTTCTGCCAGCGCAGTCCTGCACTGTTGCTCACAAAGCTGGGAGTAGCACTTGTAATCCCAATAATAAAATTATCAGCAGATGTAGCCCTACGGATCCGGTCCTCTTCCTGAACGGTGACAAAGTAACCAACATCTAATGGCAGGCCATCGGCGGTCTCGAACATTTCGGCATAGTCAGCACCCGGACTCAAATACATACCGTCAATGAACATATCGAAGGTGGAGCCGCTCCATTTGGCCCCCAATCCTCTAATCGTACTGGAGGTACCGTTACCGATAAACCAGGAGTACGCTTCATCCGCGTCACCAAAGCGCCCCATAATATGAGACGCAGCAAACGTAGCAATGTTCCCCTGGCCTTCGGCGTGGGAGGCTTCACCACTGGAGATATTGTCCTCACCTTCCGCATGGGCGTAGGGCCCGTCGGCTAGGTTACCAATACCTTCGGCGTGTGAAAATAGACCGTCGGCCAATGTATATGCACCTTCAGCGTGAGCAGAAGACCCGCTAGCTTGGGTATGGAAGCCTTCGGCATGAGAAGCAGTTCCACTGGCAATGGTGTTCTGCCCCTCAGCGTGCGATCCCACATGGCCGCTGGCGATGCTGTTCAGCCCTTCCGCATGGGACGGTGAGCCAATCGCTACCGTGCTTTGTCCCTCAGCGTGGGAAAAATCTCCGATCGCTCGGGGACCCGGCGAACCAGTTATACTAATTGTGCCTCCCTCCGCATGAGCAGCGAACCCAAGGGCGATGCTCCCCACACCCTCGGCATGACTGCTAGCTCCGCTCGCCAGATTCGGAGAGGGCGTATACTGCGGATCTAGGCCTCCGCCTTCCACATGGGCAGCCCTGCCGCTGGCCGTATTCCCTTCCCCTTCAGCGTGTGAAAATAATCCGGAAGCCGTCGTTAGTGTTCCTTCGGCATGTGAGGCCACGCCGCTGGCAATGGTCGATGATCCCTCCGCATGAGCCGTGTCTGCAGTAGCCTGACTCTGAAAACCTTCCGCATGGGAAGCACTGCCGCTAGCTGTGGTTGTATTTCCTTCGGCATGCGCTGTATCTGCACTGGCCAACGTCTGGTATCCCTCTGCATGAGAGGCGCTCCCGCTTGAGGTCGTACTGCTACCTTCGGCATGAGCTGCGTTAAACGTGGCATTGGTCTGGTAGCCTTCCACATGCGATGCAATGCCACTGGAAGTTGTATCGATTCCCTCTACTGTAGAGTATTGCTCAGTCTCATTCTGGTTGTATTCATTTGCCATGCCACCTATCACCCCAGAAAATATATTAATTGTACATAGCTATAATATTCGGGTTAGATAGGACAGCAATGGCTATTAAACTACGAGCTTCGCCTGTTTTCTGTCAAGATGACTGAAAGAATTATAGGCCGCAAGCATATAATAGCACGCCACAGTAGAAACTCTTGCTCACCCAGCCAAGATTCATACCAAAAAGCAGACGCATCATCCTTAGTGAATGACACGCCTGCCTAAAACCACATTTCCCATCAGCTTCGTGATGTTGGTGTGGGTCCGTAGTAGATCTGATTGCCATTTTGCAGCTTTTTAAGATGCTGTGGCGGCTCTTCCTTCGACAGATTCAAACGTTCCAACAGTCCGGTAAACAAAGCCTTAATTTTTTCAGAATATTTAGCCTTCTCCTTACCCATCGATGTATAGACAAGTGAGGCATTGTATTTGCTATAAATCTCTGTCTTTGTCGTTGGTGTTTCAGCAATATCATTGCTCCCATACCAAGCCGGAATTCGCTGCTTCCGCTCATTCAAGTCTGAGAATACATGCAGCGTAATATTCTGAGAGGGCTGTCCGGCGATCAGATACTGGTAGCTGACATTTCCCCTGCTATCTTCAGCAAACATCTCGTGCGTCAAATTAATCCCTTCTCCAGCAAATGAGCGGCGCATTTCACCCAGAAAACGCCCGTTAAGCCCTTTTCCCTGTGACTGTGCGCGCTGCACCCCGTCCTCATAAGCTTTCATGCTGTACTTGTCCGCTTCCTTGCGGATCTGATGCCCGCTGCAGCCTGCCAGCACAGCTGTCAAACCAAACACAGCAGCCAGCACTTGAAGCCATTGTCGCTTCATCCCGCCACCCTTTCCTGAAAAAATCGTAATGCTACACCTGTCAGTTGTAGCATGGCTTGGTGGGGTGAGAAATATGCGGTTCGCGAACAATCTCCATCACATTTTTAATGTGGATAATTAAAGTAAGTATTATAAGCTCTCTTGAAATCTTTAGTGTGAGTTCGTCCAACAGTATAAGACTCTCCATTCGACATTAGTACGAAATTTGAATTGAACTGTCGAATATGCTCCATATTTACAATAATGGAACGATGAATAGGAATAAACGGGAATGTTAATTGATTGGCATACTCCAAAAGGGTTCCTGAAATTAAATGAGTTTCCTGTTCTGTAATTACGTTAAGTTTATTTTGAACAAGCGAGTGCTTTATTTTAAGAATTGCAATAATATCAGAATTTCGCAGTACGATTTGTTTACTTTCAGTTTTAAGCATTAAAGCTGGATGAATACACAAGAGGATATATTTGCAAAGTTTGATCATCTTAGTTTCAAATAAAGCATAGGTGACGGGTTTCAAAAAATATTGACAGGCTAAAACCTCTAAACTTTCTCTCATATAACCTTCATGATCTGCCAGAAATATGATATGTACGTTCCGATCCGGTATTCTACGAATGATGTTAGCAACATCGATTCCGGACACATCCTTCATCTCTATATCAATAATGAGGATATCAAATAAATATTCCTGACGCTCTTTATAGGTCTGTATTAACTCCTCTCCTCCAAGAAAACTGGTTATCTTGAATGTAAATGAAGTGTTGTATGAAAGTTGATCAAGATATGCTGTAAACAGTGAATGAATCTCCGTTTCTTCACTACAAATAGCCAGATGGAACAATATAATATTCCTCCTTTTTTATCTTAAAATAGTAATATATAGATGTTTGAATATCTTTTTATGTTTTTCGCATATAATTTAACATTTTTAATCCATTATTGCTATAATTATTGGTAACAGATAACACTTCATTTATATTTGTGATTATAATCACAATATCTTTCACTAAAAAAAGCTCGTATAAAAACATCACGGAGGTGATTATAACAAGCAGCTATTATTCTCATAAACCACTCTCAAATCCTATCTTAAAGCAAACTTCAAACCAGCTTATATAGTGCAAAATATATATCCGGGAGAGATTAATATGAAAGCATCAAATTACAATTTCTTTTTCCCCTATGAAGAAGACACCAGCAAATTGATTGCCTATAATTCACGTTCAAATGCTTTAGGTCTTATTGAAAAAGACAAACATAACATGCTCGTGGAATTTTGCGAGAATGGAGTAGACATCGAGGACGACCAATTAATTGCTTCACTCAGGAAAGGACTCTTTTTACTTGATGACGATGTGAATGAACTTGATTTGATCCGCTTTAACATGCTGAATAGTCGATATTCCACTACTTCGCTTTCCTTTACGATTGCTACGACCTCGGATTGTAACTTTCGATGCTCGTATTGTTATGAGAAAGATGTAATTAAACCTAAATACATGAGCATTGAAACAGAGGATAAAATTATCGATTTACTTAAAAGTAAAGCTAGCTCTATTAGCGCATTTAATACAACATGGTACGGCGGTGAGCCGCTGATGGGATTCCATACGATTGAGCGACTTTCGAAGGCCTTCATTGCCATTTGCGAAGAGAATAAAATTGAATATTCCGCCAATATGGTAACTAACGGTTATTTTTTAACAAGAGATAAAGTCGAGAAGTTCGAAGAATTCAAAATTTCTATGCTTCAAGTAACTTTGGATGGCATGGCCGAAATGCATGATCGTCGGCGCCCGTTAGCCAATGGTGAACCAACCTTTAACGTCATTATGAATAACTTAAAAGAAAACATTGATATTCTTCCACATGTTTCTCTTCGTATAAACGTTGATAAGAATAATTTGGAATCTGGAAAAAACATCCTTGACTATCTTAAGGAACACAAAATGGAGCACAGAGTAGTGCCCTATCTAGGAAAAATATCAAATGATAATAATTGCTATACGAGCTCAGAGTGCCTTACCATGTATGAATTCTCAAAAGAGGATTTTAATCATCATTTATCCCTGCAAAATGAGGTTGATATTCTGAATAGTTATCCCTCTCTGGCATCATGCTTTTGCGGAGCGGATAGTATGAGCAGTTTTATTATTGGGGCAGAAGGCACATTATATAAATGCTGGTGCGATATTGGCGATGAGGAACGGAGCTTCGGCAATATAAATGATAATCAGGGTGTTGCCAATAAAGCGCTATTGGATTACATGATGTATGATCCGACGAATTCGGGTAGTTGCTCCAAATGCAAACTTCTCCCTGTGTGTATGGGGGGATGTCCATTTCGAAGATTGGCGAATAATAACGATAAGTGCTCTATCTACAAGTTCATGTTAGAGAATTATTTAACCGTGATTACTAAAAGACTTAAAAATAGTCCAGTTCGTCCACAGCATCAACCTTCCGCAGTTTAAACTTTGTATGTGAACCCTTGCATATAGATTACCAATTTGTACTTATTAATAAGGAGGCTTAAAAATGGAGTACTTAATTGAAGGAATTAATACCGGTAGTGAATTATCACCTTTAACAGTGTCTAGTTGTACTTGTTATTATGGTAGTAGCTTATGCTCTCCCTTAAACCCATGTTCATCCAACTGCTTAACTCTAATGATATGTCGTCCTGGGCAAGTTGGGTACGGTCAGACTTAAACTTGAATTAGTTTACTTATAGCCTCACAGTTTTAATCTGAAAAATATATGCAGGGGTTTAACATAGCATTAACCAAAAGCAGTTTGAGATGAATTCTTCAAACTGCTTTTGCGGTTCTTTTAACGCGTTATATTAACGTAAAGTGGTGAGTCCCATTAAAATTTTCAAATTATGCAATCCATATCTTCAAAGATATAAAGTGTATTTAATTGCCTATATAATAATAACTTTGATCATTGGCGGCATCTCCATTTTGAGTCCTTACTTGATTGGGAATTTTATAGATGCTCTTGTATCTGAAGAAGCAATGGAATCCGTCTATCGTTACTGCATGTTTTTCGCGGCGATAACGATGGCGAAGCTAATTCTTGGCTATGTGAGTTCTATGATGTATGTAAAGATGCAAGTTAGAATAGGTTACGAATTAAATAAAAATGTTTTGTTTCACGTTCAGGATATGTCGCTCTCATTTATAAATAGAAATAATACTGCATATCTCAACCAAACCATCAACAATGATGCCAATGCTGTGGTTATTTTCTGCATTACTTTTTTACAGAATGTTTTGACCAATGCATTAACACTCATAGCCACTTTTTATATTTCCTTTAGAATGAACAGTGTTATTTCTCTAATGTTTATAAGCTTTATGATGTTATATATACTAATTTATTCGTACTCAAAGAAAAGCCTTTTTACAGTAAGTATGTTGTTCAAAGAAACTCAAGGCTCCTTTTTTTCCAGTTTACAAGAGCAGCTTCAATATACCCGGTTTATCAAACTCCACTCCTTTCACAAAGAATTCCGACACAGATTAGCTTCCAGCTTTGAGAACTTATTCTCTGCTGCAATTAAGAACCAAAGAATATCGTATTTCTTCTCTAGTGCTGATGGAATCGTGTCCATGATCGCACAAATCCTTCTCTTTTTAATCGGAAGTTTTCTAATTATGAAAGGGAACTTCACTATTGGTATGTTCACCATCTTCTCAGCTTACTTTAATATGATGCTTGGATCCGCGAGATACTTTTTTAATTTGGGCAAAACGTACCAGGAAAACCTTGTATCTTATCACCGTTTAATGAAGATTCTAGATCAGCCGGATGAAAAACAAAGCAACGGCACACTTGCTCAAGTCCACTCCATACATACAGCAGGCCTTTGTTTTGGTTATGGAGGAGATAAGGTTCTTGAAGATGTTTCAGTGCATTTTGAGAAAGGTAGAATATATGGAATAATTGGAGCCAATGGTTCAGGCAAGAGCACATTGGTTGATTTATTGGCGGGACTTTACTCAGAAGAAAGAAATGGATTGATTACGTATAATGATGTAGATATCCGTGAGATCAATACAAATGAACTGAGACAGAAACATATCGGGATATCCGAGCAAGAGCCGATACTAATCAATGATACATTAAGATATAATCTTTGTTTGGGTTCTCCTATACCTGACGAGGATCTACTTCATAAATATATTGATATATTGAATTTAAGCGACTATATAAATGGGCAACCTGAAGGATTAGATACGATTATACATGAGAACAACACTAACCTATCTGGTGGAGAAAAACAAAAAATGTCCATATTGCGCGTATTGAATAAAAACCCTGAGGTTATGATTTTTGATGAACCTACATCTGCTCTTGATATAGAGAGCTCTATTAAATTTATGGAATATTTGGATACGATAAAGCATAACAAAATCATTATAATAATCACACACAGCCAAGATATTCAAAATATTTGCGAGACCCTGTATTACCTTAAGGATGGGGCTGTGCAGGCAGTTAATTTCATGAGGGAAACAACGGAGGTGCCTCCTTTACATAATCTATTGAAAATGAACTCATGAAATTTCGCATCAGGCACTAATAGCCTACAATGTTTTTCTTCAATTAAAGTAGTTTAATAGCTCATGTTAGATTCTTCAGTAGATGGTGTATGCTAACCACCAGAGGACAAGAACATGTACCGATTACCGTAACGACAGCTCTCTTCCTTGACAATAAAAAAACCATTGATCTGAAATTCTAGATCAATGGTTTACCCATACGCGGCTAATTATAAGATTTCGGAATAAACTTTCTACAGTATCATCAAAGAATGATTCTTTTTCTTTTATTTAAAAATCGTATTTTTCACGTATGGCTTGACATAGTTTCTTATGTCAATTGGGATTTATTGCAACATGTAATGGAGTAAATGGCTTCATTCTTGAAATTGCTCTTCTCTTCATCTAATATTGCTGTGAAAAGGTTCTGATTTTAGAATTGTTTTTCTCCAGTTTAGATAAGCGTATGCATATGGGCATATTGCTGGGAATTCTTCGCCATCATTTATTAATAAATTCCCAAATTGATTTATGCAGTGTGAAATAAATAGCGGCTCCCCTCTCCTCACTTCTGCTCCTAGATAACCAATTTATTACTGATCTTTCATTGATCATTAATTGATTATTCCATCTGTTCCATATCGTCATTCGTACTAGTGTGTTTAATCATACCGGGTTCTGCTCTTCTTTTAGTTGACGGACTTGATGTATTGATTCACTTGCTGCTCCAATATCGGAAATGGCATATTACCACTTCGAAGAAGAACGGAATGAAATGCCTTGATATCGAAGCGATCCCCGAGTTCGCTTTCCGCCTTCTCTCGAAGGGATTGGAATTGCTCCGATCCGATCGCATAGCTTTCGTTTAGTCCTGGATAGGCAATGACACTGTCAATCCAAGCATCGTTCCCGGTTCCGATGGCACTCACCATATACTCATTAGCTTGTTCTCTTGTCCACTTCAGCCCATGGATACCCGTATCTATCACGGTACCTATAGAATTGCCCAGCAAACGGTTTAGTACCGTGTTCCGATCAAGTAAGCCCTTCTCCGCGCATAAGCTTTCCATATAGACCGCCCATCCCTCTACGTATCCAGACGTCATCATTATTTTGCGAATTAATGGAATGGTTGGTTGATCATATTGAATCGAAATTTGAAAGTGATGTCCTGGAATACCCTCATGCAACGCAAGCATTTTAACCATTTCTTCGGAGGTCGGGTTTTCGAGCGGAATGACAAATCTCCCGATCCTATCACCATCTATAGATAAGGGGATATACATTCCACCTGCCGATGCGAAAAGAGCCGAATACGCCCGCACGTCCACGGGATGGTCCGGGATAAGCTCCTCTTCAAACCAATCGGACAAGTAGGGCGTGGCATCCGACAGACTGCTATTTAACGCTTGCAGCAATTCGTCTCCGGTTAGTAATCTGGCTGCAGATGTAGTCTGTGCTTGACCCGAAGCTCCCCTTCTTAGCTCCTTCACGGTCTCTTCTACCTTGCGTTTAGCAATCTCGTGAATTTCCTGAAGACTGAGGTCCGTACCCGTAGTAAGTTTGAGGCTTGCAGAATAATACTCGCTGCCGCCCGGCTGACTCCAGATTCCTTGGCTCACGGATGCTTGCTTCATAAGATCGTTCTTGATCACATCGGCAAGTTTGCCGTAAGAAGCCAGTACATGATCGGTTAGGGTTTGCGCTAACGCTTTTTTTAGCTTCTCCTCTTCGGAGGGATTGAGTTTTAACTCGGTTAATTTTTCTGCATATAAACCGTACAGAATCGTTTCTTCCGGTTTCGTATTCCGCAAATTGCTGTAACTCGTAAGCATTTCCTTCAGAAATTCAGAAGCAGGGACAATACCTTTCTCCCGTCTGTCTTGAATTCTATCTATGACATGCGCGACTTTATCCGAAAACCCGTTCAGCGCAACGATATAATTCTTTGCATCTGCTTGGTTGCGAATCGGATAGTTGTTCGCGAAATACGGCGGAAAAATGGATAGGGAAATGTAGTGATTCGTGTTCAGATCCCCATATTTATATACTTGCTGCGCCGCGCCTAGGTTCCATTTGAGGATATCGTAGGTGAGTTTGTCTTCCGGGGAAAGCTTGGCAGCATCATAGTTATTCAATTTTTTAAGAAAACCATTTCTCTCTTCGTTTAATTGTTCGTAATCGGCATCCGACAGGTCCGTAAGCTTAGTGGGATCCCATCGGATTCCCTCCACATTTTTCACGTCAAAAAAAAGCTGTGTCTCAGGGTTATCCTTAAGCGTATCAAACGCCATCTTCTGAATCAATGCGTCAAAACTCTCTGACTGATGTTGGGTCTGCCATAACAAACCGCCTGCAATCAGCAATACGAGAAATCCCACAGCCAATAGCAAGGCCAGACGATTTTTCTTAAATACCTGTGGTACAAGGTTCATATCTTATATCCCCCTTTATATGTGTTTTAGGAGATTATAGCTAATGAACCTTTGATTTCCCTTTGAAAAACTACTCATTTATTCTGAGTATGTAGCCCAAACCTCTTACGGTTTGGATATATTGATCGGCATGCCAAGAAGACAGCTCCTTCTGAAGATAATGGACATAGAGTCAACGATGCCAATTCCCGCTTCCGAATCGAGTCCCCAAATTCGGTTATAGATTTACTCCTTCATCAACCTTCAATTCTATTTACCGCTTTATAACCACTGACTAGAGGTAAGGTTCACCGCAATTCAACTTATTTGTCCTTTAGCTTAATGAAAACGGCAGCCGATTGTCTGGTCGGCTGCCGCGGTATCCTATCAACTCTATTATTTAAGTAATCACCGGAATACGAATCATAACAGTCGTACCACACCCTACCCCGCTGCTAATGTGGACAGAGCCTTGATGTTGATCGACGATCCAACGCGCGATCGATAGCCCTAGACCCGCACCATGATCCCCTCTATTTCTAGAGGAATCTCCCTTGTAAAATCGATTAAATACGAGTGGTAATTCGTGTTCCGAAATACCCACTCCGTTATCCTTGACGGTTATGAGAACTGACTTCCCCTGCCTAAGACACTCAAGATCGATTTGCCCATCCGCCTGCGTAAATTTAATAGCATTATCCAACAAAATCATGAACAACTGTATGAGACGATCCTCATCTCCATTCATGAGCAATTCCGAGCCTTCGACATGAAGCTGTAAACGCAAATGCTTATAATCCATTATGGGCTCCATATTTTTTGCAATCTCTTTAATGATCGCGTCAATTCGCACAGGTTTGCATGAGATAACTTCCTCATGTGAATCGCCTCTTGCCAGAAGAAGTAGCCCGTCTACCATGTTGCTCATTCTTTTTGTTTCTTTCAGAATGGCTGAAATTGGAGCGCTTTCTTCCTCGATCGTATGATCGGGATGGCGTAACAATATTTGTGCTTGCCCTCGGACGACCGAAAGCGGGCTCCTCAACTCGTGAGAGGCATCTGCAACGAATTGCTGCTGCTTGTCCCAAGCCTTCTGAATCGGAATGAGCGCCCGTCTAGCCAATGCGTAACCTGCGATGATAGATAATAACGCGCCGATACCGATTCCGATACTAATACTCCATAATAACCGATTCAAATAATACGCCTCGGCAGAAATTTCCGTAAATATCTGAACTGTTTTCAAAGGCGTGTTAGACAGCTTCTCGACTACTGGCAAATTGCCTTGATAGGGTCTGCTCACGAATCGATAGGTTTTCTTGCCCACGCGTATCGACTCGGGTCCCAGGTAGTTTTGTTTTTCCCGAAGCATTGAACCCAATACGATATATGGCGATTTATAATATACGCTTTGAATCAATGTATCGTTGGAATCCCAATAAAATAACATCTTAAAACGTTCCGGTTCTTTCGAATCAATGTTAATGACTTGATCCCCGTTATTTAGAGAAATTTGATACATATTGTCAATATTAAATACCAGCTGACGGTCAATGTCGGAATAGATCCGATAACGCACCAGCTCGTATAACGCTCCCCCCAGCATGATGAGCAAGCAAAATACGACCGTGCTGTTCCATATCGTCATTCGTACTAGCGTGCGTTTAATCATGTCGGGGTCTGCTCTCCTTTTATTTGACGGACTTGATATATTGATTCACTTGCTGCTCCAGTATCGGAAATGGCATATTACCGTTACGAAGAAGAACGGAGCCGGATATAAACACCCATCCACTGAATTGCTGGGAATAAGCGCTTCTTCAAACCAAACGAACAACTTGGGCTTTATTTCCGACATACTGCGGTTAACCGTTTGCAGTAATTTATCTCGTACTACGCGTTTGTTTACAGCTGTAGTCTCTTGTGTTTTCCCCGGGACCAGGCCTTCTTAGCTCCTTTACAATATCTTCCGCTTTGCGTTTGGCGATCTCGTTAATTTCCAGAGGACTGAAGTCCGTGCCCGTGTAAACTCTAAGCAGAGCAGAATAATACTCTCCCTCACCCGGCTGACTCCAACCCCCTTTATCTCCGATAATTGCTCTACATATGAAGTGTGCAATACCGTTTTTTCCGGTTTCATGTTCCGTAAATTTTCATAACCCGTGAGTATTTCCTTCAAGATTCAGAAGTGGGGATGAACCCTTTCTCTTGTTTGTCCTGAATTCTGTCTATGAAATGTGCGACCTTGTCCGAAAACCCATTCAGCGCAACAATATAATTTTTTGCATCTGCTTGGCTACGAATCGGGTAGTTATTCGCAAAACACGGCGAGAAATTGATTAGAGAAAGATATCCGCCTGTGTTCAAATCCGAATATTTGTTCAATTGCTGCTCCGCGCTTAGGTTCCATTTGAGGATATCGTAGGTAAGCTTGTTTTCCGAGGAAAGTTTGGCAGCGTCGAATGCATTCTACTTTTTCAAAAATTCTTCGGTATCATCGTTTATTTTGTTGGTAATAGGCATCCGAATAGTCGGAAAGCTTAATGGAATCCCATCGAAGACCATTCACTTCTTCCGCACTATAATAAAGCTGAAACTCGGGGTCCTCATTCAGGGTGGCAAGCGCCATATTTTGAATCATGGTGCCGAAGTCCTCTGAATTCTGTTGAACCCGCCATAACAAACCACCTACAGTCAGCAAGACAAATAATCCTGTTGCCAATAAAATAGTCAATCTGGTGTTCTTAAACATCTGTCTTATAAGGTTCATGCATTAATCTTATAGAGTATAAGGAGTATATATAAAGATGAACCTTTGATTTCCCTTTGAAATACTATTCGTTTATTCTGAGTATGTAGCCCAAACCTCTTACGGTTTGGATATATTGATCGGCATGCCATGGTGACAGCTTCTTCCGAAGATAATGGACATAGAGCTCAACGATGCCAATTCCCGCTTCCGAATCGAGTCCCCAAATTCGGTTATAGATTTGCTCCTTCGTCACGATCTGCTCTTTATTCATGAGCAGGTACTCAAACAGCTCATATTCCTTCTCTGTTAAAGTCAGCTCTTCTCCTGTGACCGTTATTGCTCGATTTCTAACTTGAATAGCAATCGGGCCGTAGCTAATCTGCTCTTCTTGATTAACCTTACCATAACGGCGCAGCAGCACTTTAGCTCTAACGATTAGCTCTGGAATCTCGAATGGCTTTGCCACATAATCGTCCGCTCCGAGCGTTAACCCCCTTACCCGGTCGCTCAATCCGTCTTTTGCCGTCAGACAAAGAATCGGGGTATCCACTCTTTGCTTCCTCAGCTCTTGGATGAACTTAAATCCATCAACCTTAGGCAGCATAATATCCAAAATAATTAAATCGAACTCGCCGTACAATGCGTGATGCAAGCCCTCTTCACCGTTATGACACTCCGTAACCTTATGCCCTTCATCCTGCATAACTCTTGCAATTGTATACGATATCCCAATATCGTCCTCTACGATCAATAGCTTCATAAATTCCTCCATCTATGAACATATATGGGGTAGTGTAACATATCTTAATGGGTTTGTGAGTCCACTGCGGATCCGCTTCAATATCAAAAAATCTAGTTATGAATACTTTTACTGGGGAAAATTCAGGTGTATAGGATTAATTAAAAAATCCTACACAAATCTAAAATCAGACATTAAATAAGCACAAAATCCTCAAGTTGATTTTTAGATAATATTTACTTTTTGTCAATCACTACTAGCATCCTAGCAAAACAAAGCCACCCCCATAGTCATCTTGCCAACTACAGGGGCAGCCCCAATTCACTTCTTAAATTTTCATAAAATAATTCTACAAATCCGGATGCTCATGCTTCGCTATGAGCCGACTCCAACGGCGCTGGACCTCGTCCTCGAAGCTGTGCAGGGCGGGCTCGTTCTCCGGCTTCAGGAGATGACGGGTTTTGCCCATGGTCTTGAGCCAGTCGGTAAGCGGCAGGCGTTTGTTCTTGTCCTCCGGGTTGTACGTAATGTTCGTAATTCCGTGCTCCACTTCGTAGAGTGGGAAGAAACAGGATTCCACGGCCAGGGACACGATGTTCGTGCCTTCCTTGTCCTCAGACATCCAGTTGAGCGGGCAGGCGATCAGGATTTTGCCGTAGACCAGACCTTCGTTCTGGGCGTACCATTGGGCTTTGGCTGCTTTTTTCACCAGATCCTGCGGATAGGCTTCAGCTCCTGTAAACACATACGGGATATTGGTTGCCGCCATAATCTGCGCAGTATCCTTATGCTGTGTGACTTTACCCTGCTGGTTCTTGCCAATGCTGGAAGTCGAAGTACGATGGCCCAGCGGCGTAGAATAGGACTGCTGTGCGCCAGTGTTCATGTAACCTTCATTGTCGTACTCCACAATAATCATCTTGTGTCCGCGCAGTGCTGCACCGATAGCAGGTCCCATCCCGATATCCATGCCACCGTCCCCGGTAACCATCACAAAGGTAAAGTCATCCTTCAGGCCAAGACCATCCAGTTCCCCGCGGCGTTTGCGCTCCCAGAACATTTCTACTACGCCGGACAGCGTCGCTGCACCGTTCTGAAACAGATTGTGAATAAATGTAGATTTATGAGCCGAATATGGATATCCTGTCGTTGTTACCATGGCACAGCCCGTGTGATACAACGCCACTATGTCCCCTTCGATGCCTTTGAAAAAGGTCTCCAGTCCCGAGAAAATCCCGCAGCCTGGACACGCTCCATGGCCTGGTGCCAGACGTTTTGGCTTCCTCGTCAAGTTGCGAAGCGGCGGAATCCGCACACTCAGCTTGCCTGTGGCTTCATCCTGTTTTACCGTAATAAGTCCGGTCTTCAGGGCATCGAAATCCATTGGCTTCAGCAGTCGCTGAGGCGCCTTCTCAGGTGCACCTGGATTGTGGCCATAATAGTCGAACGGCACTTCTATCCGATCTGCTGCTACGGCATCCAGCGCCAGCTTGAAGAAGCTATGTCCATCCTCTGCATAAAAATCCTTACCGCCCAAGCCATAAATACGGCTAATGACTTTGGTCGTTGTATTGCCATATGTGAATAGCGCAGCCTTGATCTCGTTCACCATGTTACCGCCGTGTCCACCGACAGAGTCCGCACGGTCACCAACGGTGATGGCCTTTACATGCTTAAGCGCTTCCGCGATCTGCTTTTGCGGGAATGGGCGGATCATATTCGGCGAGATTGCTCCGGCCTTAATTCCTTGCAAGCGAAGCTGATCCACAACATCCTTGATGATCTCTGAAGCGGAATTCATCAGGAACACCGCTACCTCTGCGTCTTCCATCCGGTATTCTTCAATCATCGGGTAATGACGTCCGGTCAGCTCGCCGAATTCCTTGGCGATTTCTTCGAAAACTTCCCCGGCATTGTACATAGCTACCGACTGCTGGTAACGGTTGTTGATGTAGTCAGGTTCGTTCATGTAAGGTCCGACGGTAACTGGGTTGTTGCGGTCAAGTGTATCGGTGAAGCCCGCTGGCGGCTGCTCGCCTACGAATTTATGCACATCACTACGGTGGGCAAAAGCCTGTACACGGCGTTTCTGATGAGAAGTAAAATAACCGTCCGAAGCTACCATTACCGGAAGACGAACCTTGGCATGCTCCGCCAGCTTCAGTGCCATCAGGTTCATATCATATACGGACTGCGGATCACGGCACATCAGAATCGGCCAGCCTGTATTCAGGGCAAAGTACAAGTCTGAGTGGTCACCGTGAATGTTCAGAGGTCCGGAAATGGAGCGGCAGATCAAGTTCATGACCATTGGCATCCGAGTACCGGCTTGTACTGGCATTTGCTCCAGCATAAACATGTAGCCCTGCGCGCTCGTTGCGTTAAACACCCGTCCACCTGCTGTTGAAGCCCCGTAGCAGATACCGGCTGAGCTATGTTCACCATCTGAAGGAATCAGCAAAATATCATGCTGTCCACTAGCTTTCATCGTATCGAGAAACTGAGCAACCTCCGTAGATGGCGAAATTGGAAAATAGCCCATGACATGATAGTTTATCTGATGGGCGGCGTAGGCAGCCATTTCATTGCCGGATTCATATAGGAATTTCTGCTCCACCTTGGCAGAGCCTAGTTCTTTTTCATAGTCGATTGCCATGTGTGTTCCACCTTTCCTTCCAATTTAAGCTTGGGTAACGAGATCGAAATGCTGACGGACCGTGTGACTCTCTGCGTAGCCCTCTTCCTCCCGTTCACCCGACAAGGCGGTGGTTGGACAGGCTTCGACGCATTTCAGGCAGCCCTTACAGTATTGATAATCGATCCCCTGCAGGAACATCTGCGGACGTCCCTTCTTGTCCGGCAATTCATCCCATACGAAGCACAAATCGGGACAGACAGTATCGCACTGAGCACAGTGAATGCAGTCTTCCGCTTTAAAATGAGGCAAATGTCCGGAACGGGAAATGCTGAGATTTTTCAACATTGTACTGCCCGCGCTGATGATTGTGCCCCCGATGGTTTGGGTATCATATCCCAGCGCCGAAATGTCGGAACGGACGAACTGAGGCATCTCTGCGCCTTCCGGCAGTGGGAAATGCATAAACTTCACTTCATTAAAGCCACGCTCAAACGTTACGATTGCCGAGTGCACGGCTTGCGGGTATTTTTTGCCGAGTGATTTCTCGATGACGTCTTTCATAATCTCCGGGTCCAGAAAATCGCACATCCGGAACAGCGCCCCCAGCATGGCCATATTCACACGATTCTTCTCGTCCAGCGCGATGCTGGTCGCGTCCACTACAGCTATGGTGCCTGCCATCATGTTCATAGATGACTTTAGTTCCTCAGGCGACTTGGCCGAGTTGACCAGCACCGTGCTATGTTCATAAATTCCGCTAGTAACGTTGATGGTCTTCGCCAGCGCTTCATGAAAAACACCGACGACATGGGGACGCTCCACCGGGGAAGTATCACGGATAGGCGTATTCAGATCACAAAAACGAATATGTGCTTTTACGGGAGAGCCCTTTTTCTCCGAACCATAGGATGAGAAGCTCACCCCGTTCATTCCAGCCCCGACAACCCCCGCTTCAGCAAGCATTTTACCGGCCAGATTCGCTCCCAGGCCCCCAATAGACTCCAGACGAATCTCAAAAAAACCGAGGTCGTTTACTTTTGGTAACTGTACCACCGACATAACCCCTTTCAAGGTTTTCATAAGAATAGTATCCTTTTGACTGTTTCAAAGATTATAACTTGATTCCATTTGCCGCGAAGTGACAAATCTTGCATTTTTCCATGGTTTGGAAATTTCAGTGTGGATCGTATCTGTCATCCTTACTTTAGCAACAATATTAAAAATTAAGATGTTAAATTCATCACAGAATGGATGATAAAAATCACAGTTAGGCGCCTAAAAGGCTTACCCGGTTGTGACAATGTTCTATTAGCGAACTTGCCCTAACGTGTGATTTGTACTTTTCAAGGTAAACGATTCAGGATACACTATATTCTTGTTGTATAAATTGTATAGAGGGTTGGGTGCATCGATAGTGAAGTCAAATGAAGCCGAACTACAGAAAAAATTGCTGCCAAGGCATATCAGCTTTATGGCCATGGGCGGTGTAATCGGCACAGGAATTTTCAAGGGGAGTTCCGAGACCATCGGAATTGCCGGGCCGGGGATTGTTCTGTCCTACGCCTTAGGAGGGCTGCTCCTGCTAGTGGTCATGGGTGCGATTGCCGAGATGGCTTCAGTCTACCCGAACAGAAATATGAAGGATTTTATCCGCGAGGCGTTTGGAGAACGACTTTCTTTTATCGTGGGCTGGATGTACTGCTTCATGTGGCTGACGGTCTGCGTCATTGAAATACTGGCTGCAGGAAGCTTCTTGCAATATTGGCTGCCCGATGTACCGCTGTGGCTGCTCAGTCTGGCAAGCGGGGCTTTGATTATTGGTATTAACACGATGAGTGTCGGTGGTTATGGAGAAGCGGAGTTCTGGCTGGCCGGCATCAAAATCGCAATGATCTTTATCTTCATCATTCTCGGAGCCGCGTTGATTTTCGGACTTCTCCCTTTGGCGGAAGGTGCTCCTTATCTGCGTAACTTTACGGATTATGGCGGATTTCTACCGAATGGCTGGACCTCCATTTTCTCCGCGCTACTGGTCGTGATGTTCGCCTACGGCGGTTCTGAGCTGATCGGTCTGACATTGACCGAGACGAAGGATGCAGAAAAAGTACTGCCCAAGGTGGTCAAAAATCTCATTCTACGCGTGGTCCTGTTCTATACCCTGCCGATCCTGGTGATCTGCGGTCTTATGCCATGGAATCAGCTGAACGATCAGACAAGTCCCTTTGTGCAGGTGCTGGCCTCCACGGGTCTGAAAGGCTCCGCACATGTGATGAACTTTATCCTGATCACTGCCGTACTGTCGGCAGCCAATTCAGGAATTTACGGAGCAACCCGGATGCTCCATTCCATGGCTTCCCAAGGCGAAGCTCCTAAAGCTCTGGCGCGTACCACCACACGAGGTGTACCGCTGAACAGCCTGAAGCTCTGTGCCGCTGTACTTGGAATCGGTTCGATGCTGGCATATTTTGCACAGGACAGGTTATTCGCCTTGCTAATGGCTGTTCCAGGCTTTGTGGTGCTGTTAGTGTGGATCTCAATCACGCTGGCCCAGCTCAAGCTGCGCAGAAGATATCCCCAGGAGCCTAGCTTTAAAGTCTGGGGCTTCCCGTACATCACTACCCTGACGGTTACCTGTCTAATAGTGATTGCCAGCCTGTTTCTGTTTGATACGAAGAATCGTATCAGCATTGACGCTTGCCTGGCGTTCCTGCTGTTCTTAATCGTCTGGTCTTTTGTGAAATTTAAAAAAAGAAAATAGAATGCGGGCACAACAACAGAGCAGCGACTATCCCTTGTTGGGAGAAGCGCTGCTCTTTATGTTTGATTTTTTTCAACGGACATTATCGTAAACCCTTAATATTAATACATGTCCACTATAACGCCCCGACAATCACACTTGTATTAAAAACTAAACAAGGGGCTGTCCCAAAGCCTTAAAACGGCCATCGGGACAACCCCTTGCTTATTGCAGCATTAAAAAAGCTGCTATTCAATCATAAGCCTGCTATTCCTGATCCGCCTGCATATGCTCAGCAATGAGCTGCTGCTTGCGGCTCCATACCTGCTGGCTGAGATTCACCCGATAGACCTCAGGGTTCAGCTTGCGCAGGTATTCCGGCCAGAACAGATCCAGCTGTTCCCGGTGATACCGGCGAATTTCTTCCAGATCAGGAAGCTTATAGACCTGGAATCCGTTCACGAAGATCGGCTCCAGCATCGGCAGCGCCTCATAGCGATCCACATGCTTTTTCATATAAGGATGCAGCGGATTGAACAGCTTAAGACGCGCTCCGTTCCGCGGAATCTCCTCTTCAGGGAAGCTGATGTAATCGGCCAATGCTTTACCGTTCGTTCCGATAATACGGAACACATCCTTCTTGCCCGGCGTGGAGACCTTCTCAGGGTTCGAGGAGATTTTGATCGTCGGGATCATCTCCCCGTTCGCCGATTCGATCTCCACCAGCTTGTAGACTCCGCCGAGTGAAGGCTGATCAGAGGCAGTAATCAGTTGAGTACCGACACCCCAAGTATCGATCGCCGCACCTTGAGACTTCAAGTTCATGATCGTATTCTCATCGAGATCATTGGAGGCGACAATCTTCACATATTGCAAGCCGGCATCATCAAGCATCTGGCGAGCTTGCCGGGATAGATAGGCCAAGTCACCGCTGTCCAGACGTATAGCGTTCATCCGTTTGCCCTGAGACTCCAGCATCTTGGCCGTATTAATGGCATTTGGTACGCCACTCCGTAAGGTATCGAACGTGTCCACCAGCAGTGTAACTCCGTCAGGCATAACCTTTGCGTAAGCATCAAATGCCTCCTGCTCACTGCCAAAGCTCTGTACCCAGGAATGCGCATGCGTACCCTTAGTGGGAATGCCGAACAGCTTCCCAGCCAGCATATTAGAGGTGGCATCGAAGCCTGCGACATAGGCGGCTCGTGCACCCCACACTGCGGCATCTGCTTCCTGAGCCCGCCGTGTGCCGAACTCAAGTAAGATATCGTTAGGTGCAACCTGCTTGATACGCGATGCCTTGGTAGCGATCAGCGTCTGGTAGTTCATGAAGTTCAAAATAGCCGTTTCTACCAGTTGAGTCTCCATAATTGTTCCTTCGACCCGAAGCAGCGGCTCGTCAGGAAAGACAAGTGCGCCTTCTTTCATCGAATGGATCGTGCCCTGAAAGTGGAATTGCAGCAACTCCTCCAAAAAGGCGGGCGCGTAGTTCTCCTCCTGCTCTGACAAATAACGAATATCTTCCTCCGTGAAGCGTAGTCCGGCGATATAGCCGACAATGCGCTCCAGCCCTGCAAATACAGCAAAGCCGTTTCCAAACGGCAGTTTGCGGAAATAGGCTTCGAATACCGCTTTGCGCTTATGACTTCCGTTGACCCAGTGGGCATACATCATATTGATCTGGTACTTATCTGTATGAAGGGCAAGTTCTCTTCTCAAATCCTCATCTCCTAGTCTCGCTGCTGTTCTATTCTCCGTTGACAACCTTTGCCCCGAGACTTCCTGTAAAATGGCCCAGCGCCCAAGCATGACCTGCTGCATTGAAGCTGGCGACACCGTCCTCGTGTACAACGATCTTAAAGCCTTTATTATACGCATCTACCGCAGTATGCAATACACAAATATCCGTACATACCCCAATCAAATGCAGCTCTGTAATTCCACGTTCCCGAAGTCTTTGCTCCAGGTCTGTGCCACTGAATGAACTATAGCGTGTTTTGTCCATCCAATAGATAGACTCCTTATGGTCCTCATACACCTGTTTTAGCGTGCCATACAACTCACGTCCGCTGCTACCACGCAGATTATGTGGCGGAAACAGCCTAGTCTCGGGATGATACTCATCATTCTCGTCGTGAAGATCCACGGCCATGACGACATAGTCGCCGTTCTTTACGAAGTCTTCTGTTAATTGACTAATTCTAGGCGCAATATCGATCGCTGGCTGACCTACTGGTAAACTGCCATCCACAAAATCATTCGTGAAATCAATCACGATTAATCCCCTCATGAGTACTACCCCCTTGTTTGTTGTAAAACACCACTTACATCAGAATCAGGTATAGATCGACAACAACGGCTCATGGTCAGTGAACATATACAATTGGGCTGGACGCTGTGAATACTGATTGGAACTCAGCGGGTTGCCCTCTTCATCCCTTACCTCCTGGAGAATTCCCTGGCGGCTGCGGGTTGATGTTATTTTGCGGATAAAGTTAGGTTCCTTGAACTCAGGCACCACGGTCTGAATGACCTGATACAGCTCACTCAGTGTGAAATGCCTCGGCAGAAACTGCCGTGCAATCGTGGTCTGCAGCATTTGCTGCTGAATCCGCAAGTAAGCATCCGTAATAATGTCATGGTGGTCAAAAGCCAGCTCCAGCTCTTCCAGTGCTTCTTGCAGTGTGAAAAGTCCTACTTCGCCGGCATCGTCGGAAGCTTGTCTCTGCTCCAGCATCCACTCCTCCACCAAAGCGAAGAAGGCATGGCTGATGATCCAGCCGCGCGGATCACGACCTGGTGTGCTGTACACGCCTAAGTATTCCAAATGTCCGCCATCCACGCCCGTTTCTTCCTTCAACTCGCGTGTAGCAGCCGCGTATATGGATTCATCCTCTTGGCAGAAGCCGCCCGGTAGTGCCCACATTCCGGCGCACGGCCACTTTTTCCGCCTAATCAGCATTACTTTTAATTCACGCAGGGGAAGGGTCTTCGTTACGGTCTTCCGCTCGCGCTTCGTTAATGTAAACATCACAATATCGGCCGGAACACCGTCCGGAGTGCGGTATTTTTTGGCGTTATAGGTTTGTTCCCCGTTCTCGCTCACGATATATCCATCCTTTGTCGCAGCTTTTTGCTGTTCGTATCTTTTAATGTACCAAAACTTGACTTCGAAAAGCAATGCTTCTAAGTAGAAACGTATTTACCATCCACTGAGGGACGGTATCTGTTTCTGCGAGAAGTATAAGGATAGGCATAGCCTAATCCTTATACTTCTATCAAAAACGGGACGGATTCTCATCCGCCCCGTGTCTGCTACCCTTTAATCTCCGCAGGTGGACGGAGGCGCTTCAGTGCCTGCTTCCACATTGATTTTCTCCGAGACAGTGTCCCGAATGACCGAAATAACTAGCTGTAGCAGGTAGTTGATATCGCTTTGGCTTTGCTGAAACTCATTCACCACCGGGATACCATCAATCTCATCCTGCAGAACTGCAATTTCCGCTTCAATCTTCGCTACCATCTCTTTATTCCGAAAGCTCTCGAAGGCGACAATTTCCTTCTGCTTCTTCTTGATCTGTGCAATCAATCCCTGTACACGTTCATGATTCTGAATCTTCTTCTCGGCCTGCTGGAAATGCTGCACTTCCTCACTGGTCGAAATCAATGAAGCGAGCTCCTTGGCTTTGCCCATAATATCTTCGCGTACGATTAAATCACGGGTATCATAAGTCGGCATCCCGTAGTTGTTCAAACGTCCTTGCTCCTGACTCACTGGCAATCGCTCCATTTCTGTATAATTAATTGACAGCCATAGCCTCCGCCACACAATCCCCTTTGATATACCAAGTTTTGGTGTCGGTAATACGCACTTGCACAAAGGTGCCAATCAGCTCCTGTGATCCTTCAAAATGCACCAGTTTGTTGCTGCGGGTACGACCAGATAGCACGTTGGCATTGTTCTTGCTTTCGCCTTCAACCAGCACCTCGACCACTTCACCCAGCATGCGGTCATTGCTGATGCGACTGTTCTCCTTAATGAGAGCGTTTAGTCGCTGCAAGCGATCGCTCTTAACCTCCATTGGCACATTGTCTTCCATGGCAGCGGCCGGCGTGCCTTCACGCGGAGAATAAATGAAGGTATACGCCATATCATAACCTACCTCGCGCACGAGGGACAGGGTTTCTTCGAATTGTTCATCAGTCTCCCCTGGGAAACCAACAATAATATCAGTAGTCAGCACGGCGCCCGGTACAGCAGCCTTGATCTTTCTGACCAGCTCCAAGTAGACTTCACGGGAATATTTTCGGCTCATTTTCTTCAGCACCGCCGTACTTCCTGATTGGACCGGAAGGTGGATATGCTCCACCAGGTTGCCGCCCTTGCCGAGCACTTCAACCAGTTTATCGTCAAAATCCCGCGGATGGGAGGTCATGAAGCGAATACGTGGAATATCGATCAGACGCATGTCGTCCATAAGATCTCCGAAGGTATAGTCGATATCGGTAAAATCCTTCCCGTATGCGTTCACATTTTGTCCCAGTAGGGTCACTTCTTTGAAGCCTTGACGAGCCAGATCCCGCACCTCGGCAATTACATCCTCCGGACGGCGGCTACGTTCCTTGCCCCGGGTATAAGGCACAATGCAGTAGGTGCAGAACTTGTCGCAGCCATACATGATGTTCACCCAGGCACGCATGCCTTCCCGCTTCTTGGGCAGATTCTCGATAATATCGCCTTCTTTGGACCATACCTCGATCACCAGTTCTTTGCTGAATACCGCTTCCTTAATCAGATGCGGCAGGCGATGGATATTATGCGTTCCAAAAATCATATCTACAAAGCCGTGCTTGGACATAATCCGGTTGACTACGCCCTCCTCCTGCGACATACAACCGCAGACACCCAGCAGTAGATCCGGATTCTCGGTCTTCAGATGCTTGAGATGTCCGAGTTCCCCAAAGACCTTGTCTTCGGCGTTCTCACGAATGGCACAAGTATTGAGCAGAATCAGATCCGCTTTCGTGCGGTCCTCAATACTGCGGTAGCCCATCTGCTCCAGCATACCCTTCATCGTCTCGGTATCATGCTCGTTCATTTGGCAGCCGTAGGTCGTTATATGATAGAACTTGCCCACACCAAAGCCGGACATTTCTTCCGGAATCGCAAATTCATAATGAACCTCGATCTCTTCCTTGCCACGGCGCTTTCCTTCCTTGTAATCAGGCTGGCTGTTAATCTGTACATTTCTGCCCTTGATGCGGTAAGTGGTTTTACCCTCTTCCTCACTGATGAGTTTCGCATCGCTAAAATCAAAGTATTTGGAATAATCCTTGACACTCTTGCCGGATTTTAAGTCCGGTGAGGGTTGACTCCCCTTAGTCATCTTGTCACGTCCTTTATTTAAATGAAGCTTCTTCATAAAGAATGGGTAGATTGCCATAATTCTTTGCTAATAAAAAATTATATCACAAGGAAGTAGTTCATTCCATCCATGCCCCTATTCCCTTTCTATAAAAACCATTTAATAGAATTAATATACTAATTTTGGTTATTTTGCCCATTTCCACTATTTAGTAAGCAACATAGTATGTATGGTGTACAAATTAAAAAACTCAGAGGTGATCTGAATACATGTCTCAGCCTAATATTCCAAATATAACTCCTAACGTGACTCTCACTAGAGACGATGCCGTGAACCTGATTTTATCTTCTATAGCTATGGAAGAACTGGGGATGAGCCACATTCTGAATGCTGAAGGTGAAAAGCTTCAGTATGTGCTCGGAACCCTGCCTGGCCTGACAGGGCCGCCAGCAACCATTGCCGATTTGCTATCTGTTAACCAAAGCGTTCGATCCACACTGGACAGTACAGCGCGCAACCAGATGTTCCTCCAGTCCAAGATGGAAGGAATATTGCAGGCTCCTACTCTTGTAGGACCAACCGGACCGGCTGGACCCACAGGGCCTGCTGGAGGTCCAGTTGGACCCACCGGTTCTGCCGGGCCTACTGGCGCTACCGGACCTGCGGGGCCTACGGGGGCAACTGGACTTGTAGGGCCTACGGGTGCTACGGGCCCGATCGGAGCTGGCTTAAGCGGCATTGTTCCTTTTGACCCATTCCTTGCACCTGGCTATATTCTTAATCAGGTTGTTTCCTACAACGGCAGCACATACATCGTCAACACGGTACCGCCTGTAGGCACACCGGGTACTTCCCCAGACTATACTCTGATCGCTGCCGCCGGCGCAACGGGCGCAACTGGACTACAGGGACCTACGGGTGCAACTGGACCGACAGGCGCTACTGGCCCAACTGGACCTGTAGGGGCTACAGGTGTGGGACTCACGGGCGTAGTAACCTATAATGCCGCGCTCGCTCCAGGGTATCCTGTGGGCCAGGTAGTTAGCTACAACGGCAGCACCTTTATTGTTAACAATGCTCCGCCAGTAGGTCTTCCCGGTGCATCAGCAGACTATACACTGCTTGCCGCACGTGGAGCTACCGGCAGCGCAGGCCCTGTAGGAGCTACCGGAGCTACCGGACCTACAGGTCTCACTGGACCTACGGGTCCGACAGGTGTAGGTTTGACCGGGATCGTCACATACAACGCCGCACTTGCTCCAGGATATCCTGTGGGCCAGGTCGTCACTTACAACGGTGGCACTTATATCGTCACAAGTGCTCCACCAGTGGGTACACCGGACGTCTCCCCTGACTACACCCAGTTAGCAGCACGTGGAGCTACCGGTGTTGCTGGACCCGTTGGACCCACAGGTTCAACCGGTGTTGCTGGACCCATTGGGGCCACAGGTAACCTTGGGCCAACAGGACCCACGGGTGCTACAGGAGCTACCGGTGTTACGGGCACTAGCGTAACGTCCAACTTCGCATTTGTACAAAATGCTTCAGGATCGATCGCTGTACTTCTGGGCTCAGGCAATGCCACATTCCCGGATAACCAGAATATTCCTGCGGGCATCACCATCAACGGTGCAAATGACACCTTGACAATCGCTAATGCTGGTAGCTATTTCATTAGCTACCGAATCAATTTGACAGGTTCTCTGCTTACATCTTCGCGCATCCTGTTGAACGGTGTTGCTGTCGCAGCCACAGCTACGGCTTCCGTTGCCACTACGGTCCTCGCAGCGGAAACAATCACAAACGTTCCTGCCGGGGCCACTATCCAGCTCAATGTAACCTCTACACTCACAGTCGGTCTTCAGGCGCCAGGTGCTACGCTGACCATCATTCGCCTCGTCTAAAAGATTACGGCAAGAATACCTCCAGGGTAGCTATATCTCTGGGGGTATTCTTTTTGTCTGTAAACAAAAGTTCACAGCCTCTCACCAGAACCATGGATCTAAATTCGCTGGTATTAAAGAAAAGCTGCTCCACAGTTGAAGATTCACCCTGTAAACAGCTTCAACTTTTATTCATTATAATCACTGCTCATTTCTTGCGGCCATTCCCAGTTCTTCCAACCAATTGGGGAACAGTTCGTGATTCAGGAACGGCATCGGTAGCTTACGATCTCTGCATCTATTCCTCTGTGCCATCTCTTGAGCATAGGAGCCGCTGTAATAATATCCCATCTGACGAAGCGCCTCCTGTGCAGCTAGACGGTGAAAGGTATTGCTAAATGGAAACTCAAGGATGCTTTTGTTCAACGTAGCAATCCATGACGGAAAGACCTCTGTCTGTGCATCGTCACACATGGCCCTTTCGGACGAAGAACGCTGGATCCGGCAAGCGAATCCGGCCATTTCGGCTTATACCTTAAGGTATGCACAAAAACCCAGAAAGTCACTTTACCGTCCATGATTACTTCACTCTATAAAAAAGGTGTCCAGCAGTGAAAACACTGCCGAACACCTTCTTTTCATCTAAATTTCGTTCCCGCCTACTCCAGCTCCAGGCAAAATCGAATCTCCTCTTGTCTTGCAGTGAAGCCCAGCGACTCATACAATTTCAATGCGGATGGGTTAGTTGTCAGAACCATTAATCGGGCCGAGGACAATCCATGGGACCCAGAATACAGCAGTGCTTGTGTCAGCAAATATTTTGCCACGCCCCGCTTTCGCCATGGCTCACGCACAAACACATCTTCAATGTACGCGTAATCATCCTCACGCCATACCATCAGACTGCCTACGATGGTCTCACCTTCACGAACCACCAGCGCCGTCCACAGGTCGTTACGCTTGTACTCAGCCAGCCTGTCGCTGCCTAGTGGCGTATCGGGCCATATCTCAGCCTCCAGCGTCAAATAATCCTCTTCCTCCTGAGCTGTTGCCATCTGCCAATGCTTCATTTCCAGACCTGCCGGCAGCGTCAGTTCCGAAAGAGGCAATCCCAAATCACGGTTCATACTGAACAGGCTGTTCAGATGGCGAAAGCTATGCCGTTCTTTGAAAAATTGATTATTAGCTTGTTCTTCCGAATCATTACCTACGCACAAGAGCGTTGAATATTCGGTAGGAAGCGTTGCCTTAAGCCCCAAAGCTCTGGCATACAGCAGCTCGTAGAGATGATCCAGCAATTCAAAATCATGTTCCCATTCCGGCACAGCCTTAAGGTTCATATAGATCGAATGGTAGGCTTCCGAAGGACGTCCCGGCGGCACGATGTTAATGATGCTCACCTGTCCCTTGGCGATCATCACACCTTGTCTGAACGCACAGAATACATTGCCCCAGTTCGCCTGATCCCCCACCCACCAAAAGACAGCATGTTCCCTTGCCGTTATAGAGCGGAACAATCCTTCCAGCAGCGGCATATCAGCTTCCTGGAAATTACGGATCTCAACGTCATGCAAAGTATCGGTAGATAAATGACTCAAATAAGTAGCTCCTTTGCCAGTCATGATAAATACTTGAATTCATCATAAACCACTCTGGCCTGCGCAGAAGCATACTCTTTATTTAAAACTAAATTATACCTAAACGCTGCTAGAAAAAACTCCGTTCAGACAGTGTTCGACGTTAATTAATACAAGGTGCTAGTTGATTGCTGAGTGTATGGGAGAATCTCATCTGTTCTGCCTTCTTGTACCTTATTTGGCCAAGCCGGATCACTAATTAGCGCTCTACCCACGGCAACAAGATCAAATTCCTCTCGATCCAGGCGTTCCAGTAGACGCTCTAGATTGTCCTCATCACTCTTCTCCTTATCCGGGATCAGGAAGTCACTATCGAGACCTACGGAGCCTACAGTGATGGTCGGCTTGCCTGTGATCTTTTTGGTCCAGCCCGCCAGGTTCAGCTCGGAGCCTTCGAACTCTGGCAGCCAGAATCGACGTGTCGAGCAGTGGAAAATATCAACACCAGCCTGTACCAACGGGGCCAGGAAGCGCTCAAGCTCCTCCGGCGTATCCACCAGCTTGGCGGAATAATTGCCCGCTTTCCATTGTGAGAAACGCAACACAATCGGGAAATCCGGACCAACCGCGCGGCGGCAAGCCTCAATAACCTCTACCGCAAACGTTGTGCGGCCTACTAGGTCGCCACCGTAGCGGTCAGTACGCTTGTTGGTTCGCTCCCAGAAGAACTGGTCAATCAGATAGCCGTGTGCCCCGTGCAGCTCGATCCCGTCAAAACCAGCTGCTTTAGCGTCGGCAGCAGCTTGAGCAAAGGCAGCTACCAAGCCTTCGATCTCGGCTGTAGTTAGCGGTTCTGTAACCTGCTCTCCGGCCAGGTTCAGGCCTGATGGGCCAACCGGCAGAGCTTCAGGGTTCGGCAGCGCGCCAATCGGGCGTTCCAGGCCGACATGCCAGAGCTGCGGGATGATTTTGCCGCCTGCCTCATGGACTTCAGCAGCAACCTTTGCCCAACCCTTGAGCGCCGCTTCCCCATGGAAATTAGGGATACGCGGACTGCTGACCGCAGACGGATGATTAATCGCTGTTCCTTCGGTGACAATCAGACCGACTCCACCTTCTGCCCGCCGGCGATAGTAAGCCGCTACATCATCACCTGGAACTCCGTCCGGCGAGAATGCTCTAGTCATCGGTGCCATTACAATTCGGTTAGCCAGCTTCAGGTTGCCAGCTGTAACAGGTTCAAACAATAATTTAGTAGTCATAAGTAACCTCCATAATTTAATTTAATGTAATTACTTTTTGTAAGCATATTATCTCGCTATTTAGGACAAATTGCAAATTATCCGTTAATACCCACCGAATTACTATGACAAATAAAGAAAATGCTTGACTTGGCTCGAGTCTTTCGGCTGGCGCTTGTGGGGTCGCTGGCAGATCGCGCCTCGGGGCCGGTCACTTGTGGCTGGTCTCTTGGTGATTATTAGCTAACGGCTGCTTGCTCACTGGTCCTCACTCGTAGCTCGCGACTGCTCACTCATGATCGTCTCTGGTGGCTTTCAGTTGCAGCTGCTCTCTTATGATCGTCGCTGGTGGCTCGCAGTTGCGGCTGATCTCTCATGGTCGTCTCTGGCGGCTCACAGTTGCAACTGATCTCTCATGATCGTCGCTGGTGACTCACAGTTGCGGCTGGTCTCTCATAATTGTCGCTGGTGGCTCGGGGCTCGTCGGATCTGGCGATTCGAAATAACGACCTTTTTGCACCTTAATTAAAGATATAATTAGAATAATAGGAAAATAGATGCAAAAATGCACTCTAATTTCGCAGATATAGCCTCTTTTCAGGCTACGCTGGAAAATTAACATACATTTTTGACCTTAATTCCTTTTTTCTTATGTTTTCATACGAATTAAGGTACATATTTGCCTCTATTTCTTAATTCATCGACCTTCTAGCCCGGGTAACTGTTCACTAGAGCAAAAAGGTTGTCGCAAAAGCGATGAAACGACCGCAATGAAATGATTGCGCTGGCTTTAGCTTGCCCACAATCTACTGAAGCAAGCCGCGGATGACCAAAAAAGCAGAACCGCGATTTCCCAATAACAGGAGAATCGCGGTTCTGTTGGCTCTATGGTTTTGAGTTGTTCTTCTATAAGAACAAACAGTTATCTTTCAAGCAACACTCGAGAGTCCTTGCCAGCGACCACTGATAGCCACTGAGCCTTCTTTTCGCTGTCCACATTCGCCTTTTTACGGCAGACGTAAACTACCGCAGGCGGGAAATTCAACGGAACGAACGTAGTACTCTGGATCTCGAAAAATGGCTTCAAGTCCTTTTGAATCGAATTAAAATAATTGAAGAACACGAACAGCCCATCATCCTTCAGGGAAGCGAAAGCTTGTGACAGCATCTGCTTCCTCTGTTTGCTTCCCATACTCCATAACGGAAGACCGCTCACAATGCAATCCAGCTTCTCCAACCTGCCGTTATGAAGCGCCAAGCGCAGCCGGGAGCTGTCCGGATAATACCGATAGCCAGGAAACCGGAGTTTCAGACGCCGGCGGAGCTCCGGATCTTTCTCAAATAAAAGAACTTGCATAGGCTGCTGTTGTAAAGGCGGCAGATGTTGGGTGACCGCGCCTGTGCCTGCTCCAAGCTCTGCCAGAGAGTTCACCCGTTCCCAGGGAATGGGCTCGAGCAACGCTTGTGCCAACCTGCGCGAACTAGGAAAAACATTCCCTGTCGATAAAGGGGACTGGAGGAATTTATACAGAAACAACAATCGCTCTTTGAGTCCTCTGAACATATGCCGCCTCCTCTCTATGCGTCTTTTTATTAAGTATTACCCTTTGCGTAAATAACATGTCGTTTTGTTAAAAGTTTTCAACTTCTCTGACCTTACGCTTCTTCCACACGATCTCGTAGAGAACCGGAACAACAATCAGCGTAAGCAAGGTGGAAGTGAATAGACCGCCGATCACCGTCACTGCCAAGCCGCCAGAGATCAGACTTGTAGAGGAACCTGATAATGCCAGTGGCATCAGGGCCAGCATTGTCGCCAGTGCGGTCATCAGAATCGGTCTAAGCCGTGTTTTGCAAGCCTCGACAATGGCCTCGGTGATCGGTTGGCCGCTCTTACGATTCTTTTCTACACGGTCAAGCAGAACGACAGCGTTCGTGACAACAATTCCGACCAACATCAGCATGCCTATCATTCCGCTCATGGACAAGGCTTGCCCTGTAATCAACAATGCTCCCAGAGAACCGACCGGAATGAAGATCAGAGAAGACAGGATAATCAGCGGGGTAACCACACCGCCAAAGGTGATGCTCATTACCAGAAACACAAGTCCAACCGCTGCTGCCATTGCAATACCAAGGTTCGTAAAGCCCTCCTTCATCATCGCCATGCCGCCGCCATAGCTGACTTCAACGCTATCAGGCAGGGATAGGGCGGCAATATCCTTTTGCACCTCACGGGTGACAACGGATGTGTTGTCTCCTTTTACAGTCCCCGTAACTTTCGCATAGGTTTTGCCATCATTATGGTTAACTGTAACCAGAGCCTCACGAACTGAGATATCGGCTACATCGCCCAAGGTCTGCATTCCGCCGGACGTAGGCACCGGAATGCTCTTGAGCGCCTCCAGCGAGGTAATTTGCTGACGGTAGGACAGTGTGACCGTTTGTTCCTTGCTGTCCAGTGTATAGGTCCCTGCATGTACAGGCTTGAGCTGTTCTGTTACTGCCTGCATGAGCACATAAGGGCTAACATTCTCATCTATCCCTTTTTGATTGAGGGTAAGCTCCCATTTCGGAGTTACCTCGTTCATATTGTTCGTAACATCCTTGAGATTGCTATTTTGCCCCATCAGATCCTCGACTTGCTTGGAGGCCTTGGACAAATCGTCCATATTATCTGAATAGAGACTGACATCAATATTGATACCGGTAGGCAGACCCTGCTGCTCGCCCGCCTTGACTGACACTGTCGTGCCGGGAATGACTTTCTCCACCAGCGCCGGCAGGTCAGCCTGAGCCTTGTCAATAATAGCCTCCATGTCGGCACTCTTCGCAAATTGCGCCGTCACTGTAGCCTGATTGGCCGCACTGCCTGAGGATCGCATCGGATTACCAGAGGAGCCGCCAATAGCGACCTGGTAATTCGTCACCCCGGCAAGATTTTTGACATAACCCTCTACTTCTTTACTAACCCTATCACCCTGTTCTGTGCCACTTCCCGCTGGAAGCGCCAGCTGTATTGAAGCCGTTGGCACAGAATCTGCCGGTAGAAATGCTACGCCGAGCAAAGGAATGGAGCTAAGCGAGCCAGCAAGAAGTACCAGTGACAGAATCATAACCAGCCACTTGCGTTTCAGCGCAGCGTTAATCAGGCGCTCGTATAGGCCTGTAAGTCTGCTTTCGCTCTTATGCGGCTTTACCTTTTTGAAGAAAGAGGCACCGAGCACTGGAATAAGCATTACAGCGACCAGCAGACTCGCCACAATAGAAATCACGACGGCGAGAGAAAACGGACGGAAGAACTCGCCAATCACGCCGCTCACGAAGCCAAGTGGAGCAAATACCACCACTGTGGCAAGCGTCGAGGAAAGGACTGGGCTGATCACTTCCTTGGTCGCCCGGTAAGTTAATTCCTTGCTCTTCAGCGAAGTGCCTTTCTCTTGACGCCATCTGTAAATATTCTCAATGACCACGATACTATCATCGACTATACGTCCTATGGATACGGCAATCCCACCCAGTGTCATAATATTCAGGGTGTATCCCATTTGATTCATCACTGCGATTGTGGCAAAAATGGAGATTGGCAGTGACAGAATAGAGATAAGCGTTGCCCGTACATTGCGCAGGAACAGGAAGATAATAATGATGCAGAATAATGCCCCGTACAATCCTTCCCGAATCAAAGAATTGACCGATTCCTTGATTTCCTCTCCCTGGTTCGAAATCACATGAGCTTCTATATGATCACTCTTGTAGGAATCCAGCAAATTTTGAACTGCATCGCCTACATCAGCTGTGTTGGCATCCTGGTTCTTGACCACTTCCAGCACCAGACTCGGTTGCCCATTGTAACGTGTAATTTCATCGACTTGTGCAGAGCTGGTTACCGTTGCAATATCGGAAAGCTTGATCACAGCTGGTGTCGTAACCACCTGACCGCCTGGGACTGCGCCTCTCCCTTGTTGCGGCCCAGCTCCGCCAGAAGAACCAGGTCCAGCTGCCATGCCCCCACCTTGTCCACCGGCTGGACCGAGCGGTAAATCCTTGATTTGCTGCAGAGTAGTAGCTGAGCCTGAGAGTCGAATAGGAATCGTGGTCTCACCCTCGGATACATTACCAAGCGGCAACGCATAATTTAAGCCCTGCAAAGCTGTCTGGATGGAGCTCAATGAGATCCCCAGTCTGGAAGCCTTCTCTTTGTCAACGACAATTTGCAATTGGTCCGAAGCTGCTCCTTTCAGTGTCACAGAGCTGACGCCTTCAAGCTTCTGCAAAGCCGGAACTACATCGTCCTCAAGCTTCCGGGTCAATTTCTCAGAGTCATTGCCTGTAGAGAAGATTGCCGCCTGGTAGATCGGCATCGCACCCGCCGAAAGACGCTGCACGCTCACCTTGGCATTCTCTGGTAGCTTCAATTTTGCCAGCGAAGCCTCAATATCCGTAGATAATTTGTCCATGTCGGAACCGAATGGAAACTGGATCGAGATGCTGGACGCATTCTCTGTCGAAGTACTCGTTAAGGAATCATACCCGGCAAAATTCTTCAGGCTATCCTCAATCGGTTTTGTAACCCCTGTCTCCATCTCTTCTGTCGATGCCCCAGGATTAATCGCCTGGATAAACACCGCAGGAAATTCAATATCCGGGAAAGTCTGTTGCTTGATCTGTGTCGCTGAATATGCGCCATAGCCCATAATAAGGGCAAACAGGATCAGCACAGCCACTGAATTTTTCAAACTGATTTTACTTAAAAAGTTCATTCTTCTCTCCTCCTCTATCTGACCACAGTATAAAGCCCGAATTTGTCCTCAATGTGAACTGAGGATTACAATTCGGGCTTGTAGTAGAATTGGGGGAGCTGAACAGAGACCGTAGTTCCTTTTCCCTGAGTGCTGGCGATTTCAATCTGACCCTTATGCAGGTCGACAATTCGTTTGACGATAGATAATCCGAGGCCGCTGCCGCCAACTTTCCGCTCTCTGGATTTATCCACTTTATAGAAGGGTTTGAAAATATGATGGAGTTCATCCTCAGGAATCCCTGATCCGGTATCAGATATCTCCACCTGCACCTGCTCTCCAGTTAAAGAGACTTTAATGTCAATGGTTCCGCCGTTGTTGGTATGTTTAATACTGTTACTTAACAAATTGCTCCATATTTGACTCAAGCGGTCTTCATCCGCTTCTATAGTTACCGGCAGCACATCAAGATTAACTGTCATCTCTTTGCTGGACCACTGCGGCTCCAGCGAAATGACCACTTGACGAAGCTGCTCATCCAGAGAGAATTTTCCCGGGGACAGCTGCATATGCTCATATTCCAGTGTGGAGAGTTGCAGCAAATCACCACTCAGTCTGGACAAGCGGTCGCTCTCGGCTTCGATGATATCCAGCAGTCGCATGCGGGTCTGTTCATCAAGCTGCTTGTATTTAAGCGCCTGCGTGAACCCCTTAATGGATGTCAATGGTGACTGAATTTCATGGGATACATCCGACACGAATTGCTTGCGGCTTTCTTCGAGCATGCCCAGTTCCCGGGCCATAACGTTAAAGCTTTGGGTCAGTTGGCCGATCTCGTCACTGCGCTTGCTGCTGAGACTGACACTGAAATCTCCTTTGGCCATTCTCCGGGTCGCCCGGGTCAAGCGCCGGAGTGGCTGAACAATATACCTGGCGGCAATCAGAATGAACAGACTACCGAAGCCTAGAATGAACAGCAATTGGGATTTCAGGAAGCCGGCGATCATGCCCACTAGCTCGTTGGCCTCAGGTGTGATAAATAATGCGCCAGGAGATCCATTCACAGTCAGTGGAAGGCCAACCGTCATGCCACCCTCACCTTTATTAAATTCACTGCGAAAAACACCCCCATGCAAGACCTCCGAAACATGGGCGGCTTCCAGCTCTAACTGCCTTTGTTTAACGTCACTGCTCACATAAAGCAGTTTCCCCTTGCTATCGTACATATGTACATCATAGCGCGGAAGAGAGGAGATGCCTGTCATTAGGTAATCCAGGTCTCCTCCCTCTGCCTGCTCATAGGCCTTGATCATCATTTTTCCACTGGATATCATATGATCCTGCATCGCATTCTTGATTTGTTCCACATAGATGCGATTTATCAACAGAGATGCTACGAAAATACTCAGGATAACGGCACCTAAAAAGGTTAGTACGACCCGGACATACAGTGACTTAATCATGCATAACCTCCAGCCGGTAACCTACACCTCGCAGCGTAACAATCCGGAAGTCACCGCTATGTGGCTGAAACCGGTCCCGCAGCCGTTTGATATGTGTATCGACGGTTCGCTCATCGCCAAAATACTCATAGCCCCAAATCTGGCGGATCAGCATATCACGTGTGAAGATTTGACCCGGGTAACTTGCCAACTTCCATAACAGCTCGAATTCCTTAAGCGGCAAAGTAGTCAATTGACCGGTATCCTCATGCAGGACATGATATCCCCTCTTGTCTAACGTAATTCTGCCCAGCTTGATGGTATGGGATATGGAAATACCGTATCGTTTCAGCAGCGCCTTGACTCTCATGACCATCTCCATCGGATCAAACGGCTTAACGAGGTAGTCATCGGTGCCCAGTCGAAAACCCTTGATTTTGTCGGCGGGTTCACCTTTGGCTGTAATCATCAGGACCGGTCTGTCACCAGCTTCCCGAACCCGTCTGCACAGTTCCCATCCGTCCATACCGGGCATCATAATATCTATAATTACGAGATCGACATTATGTTTCTCGTAATAACTCCAGGCATCCGCGCCATTGCTTGCCTCTACAATTTCCATGCCTTCATCCTTCAGAAAAAGGCTAACCAGTTCTCGAATATGCGCCTCATCATCGGCCACCATAATTGTTGTCACGCTGTACCACACCTCATCCAGTTGTTTTCCCTGAAAATCATCACTTTAGTATATCGGCCTAATTTGTACTGAAAGTGAACGGAACATTACAACCTAACGATACATTAGGATTTTACATGGAGTAAGGTTGTCATTGCTTCTGCCAGCGCTACTGGAGTAACTTATAGTACCGCGATTATGGAAAAAATTCCTGATGCAGAAATCGCCGAATTATTTATCCTGGGATTCCACGGCATGACCACCGAACTCGTTACGCAGCGCTGCAACCACCTTGCCGGTAAAAGTATCCGTCTCCAGCGAACGGTAACGCATCAGCAGCGACATGGCGATAACCGGTGTAGCCGCCTGAAGATCAAAGGCAGTTTCCAGCGTCCACCGACCTTCACCAGAGGAATGCATCACGCCTTTAATCTCCTCCAGCTTGGCATCTTTGGAGAAAGCGCGTTCCACCAGCTCCATCAGCCAGGAACGGATGACAGAGCCATTATTCCATACCCGAGCCACCTGTTCGAAGTTGAAATCAAATCCGCTTTTCTCCAGAACCTCGAAGCCTTCTCCGATCGCAGCCATCATCCCATATTCAATCCCGTTATGCACCATCTTCAGGAAATGCCCGCTGCCAGATTTGCCTGCATAGAGATATCCATTCTCTACCGAAGTATCCCGGAACAGCGGCTCGACAATCGCCCATGCCTCCGGATCGCCGCCAATCATGTAACAGGCGCCGTTCCGAGCACCTTCCATTCCACCCGATGTTCCAGCATCCATGAAGCTGATTCCATGCTGGTGCAGGGCCTCATAACGGCTAATGGACTGCTTGTAATGGGAGTTCCCCGCTTCAATGACGATATCACCTTGTGATAACAGCGGAGTCAGCTCAGCGATCACATTGTCAACGACCTGATGGGGGACCATGATCCAGAGAATGCGAGGCTTCTCTAATTTGCTCACAAGCTCTGCCAGGCTTGCTGCACCTTCCGCTCCACTCTTGATCATTTCTTCCACAGCTGGTGTATTCAGGTCGAACGCCGCTACCTCATGACCGTGTTCCAACAAATTCAACCCCAGGTTGAAGCCCATTTTTCCAAGTCCGATTAATCCTACCTTCATCAAAATTCCCTCCTGTGTATGATCATGTATGGTCTAAAGCTTACCCAAATTGGTGCATAGAAAAAGAACATCCAGGGGCTTCAAGCCCCTGGACGCGGTTAGAAATTACAGAACACCGGCCGGTACGGATTGAATCCCTTGAACCTCAAGCTCCTCTGTCTCGTCCAGCCACCAGTGGTCGTCACCAAGCAGCTCAGCAGCTGCAGCAGGACCGTGGGAGCCAGCAGCATAGCTGTGCAACTCCAGAAGCCCTTCTTCCATCGCTTCTTGGATCGGCTGCACCCACTGCCAGGACAGCTCCACTTCATCCCAATGGGCAAAGAAGGTGGAGTCACCGCGGAGGGCGTCATAAATGAGGTTCTCGTAAGATTCCGGAATTTCCGGGTTACCGAGCTGATAATTGATGCGGACAGGTTCCAGCTTGCCGGTACGAAGCGGATCTTTGGTGTTGAGCTGCAACGTAATAGCTTCATTCGGACTGATATCAATAATCAGCAGGTTAGGGTCAGTGTTCCCTTTATTCAGATTGTTATAATCATTAAGTGGTTCTTTGAATTCAATGACAATTCGCGTGGACTTTTCTTTCATTCGTTTCCCGGTCCGAATATAGATCGGTACCTCGTTCCACATCGCATCTTCAATCCAAAGGCGGGCAGCAATGTAAGTCTCATTCCGCGAGCTGGAGTCAATTCCCGGTTCCTCCAGATAGCCTGGTACTGGATTGCCCTTGATTTCCCCGGCTGCATATTGTCCCAGAACGACGTTATGCGCAAGGTCCTCTTTTATCAACGGACGAAGAGATTCCATTACATACCGTTTCTTGTTGCTGACATCTTCCGGCGTGCTTCCTTTAGGAAGCTGCATGGCTGTCATCATCAATAGCTGGAGCATGTGATTCTGGAACATATCCCGCAGCGCGCCGGATTTATCGTAATAACCGGCCCGTTCTTCTACCCCAACCGTTTCGCTCGCTGTAATCTGCACATTGGCAATATAACGGTTTTTCCAAAGTGCTCTCAGCACTGGGTTAGAATATTTGAGCACTTCCAGATTCTGCACCATTGGCTTACCTAGGAAGTGGTCAATCCGGAAAATCTCTTCTTCTTTAAATGCTGCCGACAGGCTCTCATTCAGCACTCTCGCTGACGCCAGATCCGTACCGAACGGCTTCTCGATCACCAGGCGCTTCCAGCCCTTCGTCGAGCCAAGTCCACTGGTATTGATGTTCGCCGCAATTTCCCCGAAAAATTCAGGACCGACCGACAGATAAAACATTCGATTCTCAGGAATGCCGAGGGCTTCTTCCCGAGCCTTGACATGTCCCAGCAGCTTCACATAGTCTTCTGGGCGGCCTACGTCGAGCACTGTATATTCAAAAGCCTGAATGAACGTTTGTAGCGCTTCGGAATCCTCTGCTGGTTTCCTTGAGAAGGTTTGAAGGGAATTCAATACCTGTGCTTGAAACGCTTCGTTCGACAGTTCCCGTCTGCCGAGGCCGATTACAGATAAAGGTGGAGAGATCTTACCATCTAAAAACAGGTTATATAAAGCGGGATATATTTTCCGTTTTGCCAAATCTCCGGTAGCGCCAAATAGCACAAAAGTTGATGATTCCACTTTAATTCCTCCTGTTGTTAATAAATATTTATGAGGTTACTATTAATTACTTCTTAACTTTTATATCACACATCATACGACGATAATGTCCATTCGTCAACATCATTTCGACATTTACAGGAGTTATTGTTTTCACTATACTATGTTATAGTAAGAAAGCTATTTATAATAACCACTGAAGGATGAACCCTTATGAATGAAGAGTCAAAGCCACTCCAGGAAAGCGCCGAACTCGCCTACCATATCATAGGTAAGAAGTGGGTCAATCTCATTGTACACGTGCTGATGGAAGGGTCCAAACGGTTCAATGAACTAAATGCCATGGTTCCTGGCCTCAGCAAACGGATGCTGAATGAGCGTCTCAAAGAGCTGGAGGAATCCGGCATTCTGAAGCGTCATGTCATTCCGGATCGGCCTGTCCGCACAGAATACACTTTGACCGAGAAGGGCAAAGAACTCGGCGATGCCTTAGGCCATGTTGAGGCGTGGGGAATAAAATGGCTCTGAGCGCAGACTCCATGCACTTCCTTTTATATGGTTGTTTTTGCATATCTACTAATTATAACTCAAAAGCGCCTTAGAGCAAAACTTAATGGAATCTCTGTGCATATCTTATGAAGAATCTCGGAGCGAGCTCAGAGCCACAATTCAAAAAAGGCGCCCCACAGCCATTATGGCTTGGGACACCTGGCGATTTATCATTCGACACGTTGAACGATCTCTAGCAGCGCTCTCAAATGGTTAAATGAAACTCTGTGCCTGCAATTCTTCTTCTATTCTTGTCGCTCATAGTTCTCCTGTATAGCCCCTCTGATCCTCTTCCAGGCCAACCCACCACCAAACCTCTGCCTCTTCGTTAGAGCGTATTCATAGTTAGAATAATATTAGCTTACTACTAATTAAATGTTATCTTATACCAAATATGTTGATATATCATCCAAAACTCAATGATAGCTCATGATCTATTGAGTCATGCTGCTAATAACTCAGCGTCATTTCCCAAAGATCTATGCGGAATTTATGAATTAGCATTATGAACCTTCCTCTGTCCTAACAGGGATTTATAAATTCATAGCGTTCGTGTCATAAGTTCGCTTTAACTAGTTCTGTACTTTCTCCAGTTCGGCCAGCATCTCCAGCAGCATTATTCCGCTGAGCTGTGAACTTAACTGGATGACCTCACCATTGGCACGATTCCAATCCGTGCCGAACAGCGCCCAGCCGCCGGATTTCCCGTGCGCCCAGAGTAGATCCCCATTGGCGCGGAGGAAATCCGCAGGCGCGCCAAACCCGCGATCGACCTTGCATAGCTCGGCCATGTAGCGGACCAGGATGCCTTTGAACAGCCCGGCATCCCCGCCGCCTTCATCCGGCAAGCCGCCATGCCCGGCTTCCGCAAGCTCCGCCACCGCCGCCTGGAAGGTGCGGCGGGCATCATCCAGATAACCGTCATCACCGGTAATCCGGTACAGCTCTATGGCTGCGCCGATGTACACCCCTTGGTTGTAGGTGAACTTCCAGTCCTTGTCGATGCCACCGTCCCCGGCTCGGTTCATTCCATCCCAGACGAAACCTGTCTCTGCGTCAACCAGGTGCCCTTTTAGCCACGTGTAGATCCGCTGGGCCCAGTTCAAGGCTTCGGCATCGCCGAAGGCCTGATACAGACGAGTCGCTAGAATCACTGCCGGCGCATTGGCGGGCGTGTTCTTATAATCCAGCTGTGATTTTTGCCAGGCAATACCACCGTCCATATGCTCATTCCAACCAGTCAGAATATCCTTCCAGAGGATAAGCACCGTTTCTTTGTAAGTCTCCTGGCCTGTAGCCTGATAAGCCCGTAACCAAGCCAAGGCCATCCATTCCATGTCATCATACAATTCATTGGGCCACACTCCGCCATTACGCTTCAACAGCCCTTGATGCATGGAGGCCAGATGAGCAGCATAACGGTTGTCACCTGTTCGCAGCAGTCCATCCACAAGGACGTCTACAGCATGGGCCATCCACCAGTAGTGAAAAATCGTATTGCATTCCCCATTCGGACAAGGTGTCTCGATGTTGTACATCCCGATGTCATCATTCCAGAATAGCGTATCCAGTGCTTCCTGCGCCTGATCCGCTCGTTCCTCCCACAATTTAAGCTTTAATTGATTCATATGCTTCTCTCCCTGATCACCCGGTTCTTCTCAAGCAGCCCTGCACATCTGACAGCGCTGCTTAAAGCCCCGTCATTTTATCTAAATTGAGATAATTGCTATTGCCCTTGGTACTATCAATTCCAAGCTCAATAGAGTTGTAGCCTGCATTCAGCGGAACGTTTAGCGTCACCGTGTTCCAGGCGGACCAACTGCTTGTACCGTTAAAAATCAAATTACTACGGACCACCGTACCATTCACTTTGACATACCGTCCGGCATCCCCCGCACCTGCAGCGTAACGGAAGCTAATTGTCTGTGTACCGGCACTGTTCTGATTGACGTGGAACACAATTTTCGTATTATCCGTGTTCCAACCCGCTGTATAACCCCGTCCTGAGAAGCCTGGCTGCGAGGATTCATTGTTAATGCCGTAGCGACGGGCGTTCTCAGCCTCATACGTTCCGTTGCCGGCAATCGGTCCGGTGTAATTATCTGGAGGAACCAGTTGCAGAATCGAAGCGCCTGCAGCGGCAGCGATCGACTGGATATATCCGCTTCTGGCAGGCGCAGTCCAGTCGCTGTCAATGATTCCATCAGATGCCCGGCGGTGGTTAAAAGCCTGCGTAGCGTTCTGTTGCAAGAAATTTAAGTAAGCGGCATTCCCTGTTGCCTTCCGCAACTGGTTCAAATTGCGGGCGAATACCATGCGAAAGCCCGGTGAATCATTTTCTCCTTCGTACATAAGCGTATTGGAGAGCGTCATTTTATCAATAACATAGGCTGCAGCGGTATTCGCATCCGTGAGGTAGGACGCATTGCCCGTAGCCTGATTCAAAGCCAGCGCCGCGCCGAGATACGTGCCGTAATTATAAGTAAAGTCCCAGTCTACCACCGTCCCGGAACCAGAACCTTCGACGTGGTCATTAATTTTGCTGCCGGAAACCAATCTGCTCTGAATCCAGCTGTAGATACTCTGCGCTTTTGTCAAATAATCGTTGTTGCCGGTCGCATTCTTCAGCTTGATAGCCGTCATCACCATTGGCGCATTGGTCGCCATGTTCTTCTGCGGTGAAGTGCCGTCCCGCTTCCACCAAATTCCACCGCCATACGTACTGTCCCAATCGCCCCAGATCTGGTCGAACAGGAACGACGCACGGTTTCGATACTCTGCGGTGCCAGTCAGTTCATAAGCCCTCATAGAGGCGAGCGCCCACCAACCGAGATCATCATTAAATTTATTGGTCATCATACCCGGGTATTTCGCATTAAATCCGGCATAAATATCATCAATCATGGCACGGTAGGTGCTGCTGCCAGTCCGCTCATACGCATCCATCACCGTTTCCCACAGCTGGGCCTCCCACCAGAAATCGGTATACAGTCCACCGTCTGGTCCGTGCGCATGCTCAGGATGAATCTGATGGTCGCTGTTGGTATAGAAATATTTCGCTACAGGATCATAAAAGGTATTGATAAAACTATTCATCGCTGCATCAGCATTTGCTGTTGTAAACGCAGCCGCACGTTGTTCTCCCCCAAAGGGTGCAATCAGAAGCACAGCCGCCAAAATCCCTCTAGCGATAGCCGATGCCTTCTTGCCGAACTTTGCCAATTTCCATCATCTCCTATATGAAGTTAGATAAGAAGGCACTTAACCCTTAATACCACTGAAGGCAATTCCCTGCACAAAGTAACGCTGCAATGCAAGGAATAGAACCAGAATCGGAAGAATTGCCACGAGCGCCCCCGCCATCATTGGCCCATAATCGGTCTGGAAATTATATGAGAAAGCTTGTAGCCCCATCTGAATAGTCGCTTTATCAGGATCATTTAGCACAATCATCGGCCACAGGAAGCTATTCCAGCCCGCCTGAAAAGTAAAAATACTCAGGGTAGCCAGCGCCGGCTTTGTCAGTGGCAAATAAATGCGCCAGAAAATCTTGAATTCGCTACAACCCTCAATCCGGGCCATCTCCATCATGTCATTCGGAAGTGTCAGGAAGAACTGCCGCATGAAGAATACTGCGAAGGTCCCTGAAGCGCCCGGCAAAATAATGCCCCAGAAGGAATTCATAATCCCTATGCCCCCGCTGCCAAAAATATCATTCCCGCCCATAAGTGGGATATGGCGCATAACATAGACCGTCGGAATCATGGTGACGATGCCCGGAATCATCATGGCTGCCAGCAGGACACGGAAAATCGGCTTGTTCAGTTTGAACTTCAGTTTCGCAAAAGCATAACCGCTAAGCGATCCGAAAAACAGGTTGGCCAGCACACCCGCTATCGCCAGCACCAGTGAGTTCCAGAAGTAAAGACCAAACGGTACGGTCGTAAACGCCTTCCGGTAATGCTCTAAAGACAGATGTGACGGGAACCACTTGATTGGCATTGAGAAGATTTCATCATCAGGCTTCACCGATGTTAGCACGCTCCAGTAAAATGGCAGGAACATGATAAATGCTATCACGATGCACAAAATGTAATAAAATGTTTTGCTTAATCCCCGCTTCAACGAGGAATTGCTACTGGTATCCATTCCTTTGAGCCCCCTTCTGCTTAGCATGCGTCTACACGATTGGGTCTTCCGACTTCGATATTCGCATATTGATCAGCGAAAAGATGAGAATTGCCATCGCGAGTACAAATGCCTGCGCGGACGCATAGCCCATTTGAAGCTGATTGAAGCCCTGCTGATAGATTAAATAGACAGGCGTTTTGGTCATGTTGGCTGGACCGCCCTGAGTAAGTACGAAAGCCTGGTCGAACAATTGGAGCGCGCTGATGATAGCCATTGTGCTGACCAAGAAGGTTGTCGGCCGAAGCTGCGGCCACGTAATGTACCGGAAGCAATCAAATTTGTTCGCGCCATCCAGCCGCGCTGATTCATATAGATAATCTGGAACACCCTGCAAACCAGCCAGGTAAATGATCATATTAGAGCCGACCGATTGCCACAGCGTCAGCATAATAATCGACAGCATCGCAGTACTTGTCTCAGACAGCCAGGCCGGACCCGTGATCCCCACATAGGACAGTAGACCATTAATGGCTCCGAATTCAGGATGCAACAACCAGATCCATACGGTAGCCGCAGCTACAGCAGAGGTCAGGGTTGGCAGATAATACAACGTACGGAATAACTTAACCCCGCGCCATGCCCGGCTGAGCAGCACTGCCAGCAGCACCGATATCAGGATATTCAGCGGAACGAATATCACCGCATAAAAAAACACGTTCCGAAAGGTTTTCCATAGCAGATCATCATCAATTAGACGCCGATAGTTATCGAGTCCGATCCAATCATTTCGGCTGAGCACATCGTAATTCGTAAAGCTTAAATACAAGGCCATTACAACGGGGATGACCGTAAATACTAAAAACAGCAGCAGTGTCGGCGTAATAAAGAAATATGCTGTTCTAGCCTGATGCCTTTCAATCCTTCTGACGGATGTCACTTGGGTTCCCCCTCTATATTCCATTCAGTAATTTGCCCATGTTCATAAAGTCCGTGTCTCCCAGCGGAGCAGAACAGCTTCAAGTATTTGCAGAAGGGAGGACAAGGCCTCCCCCTGCAGTCTTTGGCATCGGCCATTTTACTTTTTCTTGTGAGACTTTATTTCCTTCGTTTTACTTCACAACCTCGTTATCCTTGAGCATTTTATCGCCCTGTTCCTGTATTTTCTTCAGCGTCTCTTCAATGCTCTGCTTGTTTTGCTGATTGAGCTGGAGGTTTGGCAAGAGTGCATCCGTCTCCATGACCGAGTAACCAGGGTGTTGCGGACGGATCTTCGCGAATTCCAGCGTTTCCATGAATGGCTTCCATTGCGGATCATCCTTGAAGAATGGATCTTCCAGCGATGGTTTGTAGCCCGGCAAATTCAGACTGGTCTTCGCCCACAGCAGTGCGTTGTCCTTATTCGCTGTCCACCATTTGATGAACTCCCATGCCTCATCATGGTGCTTGGAGCCTTCAGGGATGACAAGGCCAAAACCACCCATTACACTACCCTTATCACCATTCGGTCCTGCTGGTGGAGGTACGATGCCGTACTCCAGGTCTTTACCATATTTATTGTAGGTACTCAGCATCCAAGGACCGGAATAGAGCATGGCAACCTTCCCTGTGACAAAAGCATCCTGGCCTTCGCCAAGTCCCAGCTCGAAGCCGACCTTGTACACTTTATCTTTGTTCATCAGGCGGTCCCAGAACTCCAGTACCTTCTTACCTTTATCATTATTAAAGTTGGTCTTCCCCTCTTCGGTCAGCATCTGGCCGCCCGCCTGCTGGAGATACATATTGAACAATCCAAGATCACCCATGGAGAAACCGGCTACTTCAAGCTTGTCGCCTTTCCATTTAGTCAGCTTCGTTGCGGCAGCCTCCAGCTCATCCCATGTCGTTGGAGGCTGAAGTCCGGCTTCCGCCAACAGCTTCTTATTGTAGAAAAGAGCTCGCGCGTCTACTGTGAGCGGCAGGCCGTACAATTTTCCGTCGTTGGTAAGTTCTTTTAAGGATTCACTGTAAAAATCATCTTTTGATATCCCGTCACGCGCCAGATATTCATCCACGGGATGAAGAACATTCTTGGGGGCATAGAGGGAAGTCCGCCAGCGATCCCAGAACAGTATATCCGGCGATCCGCCATTGGTGGCAGCGGTCAGGAACTTCGTAATCATGTCCTGCTGCAATACATATTTAACATGAATTTTATCCTGTGACTTATTAAAAGCATCGACCATCGTCTCGAACTGCTTCTGGCCTTCGCCGCCCCAGTCTCCCCAGAAGGTAAGCTCTGTCTTCTTACCATTGGCTCCACCTTCCCCTTTGCCGACATCCCCTTTCTCAGAAGTTCCGGTACTCCCTCCACAGCCTGCCGAAAGAACAGTAACCATACTGAGTGTAAGCGCCGTAACCAACCATTTCTTCATGTTCTCATCCCCTTTTGTTGTGTAATATAGCTGAAATAAATAGGATTGCGTTCAATAGACTTGTGTAACGGCAAGGTTACAGGATTCCCCTGTCTCCTCAGCTTCTGTTAACAGATATGTCGTAGGTCATTAACAAAAACTCGCAGAACATCATGTTAGCCCAAGAGAACCACGGTCTCGTAAATTGGCCGGGATCATCCACATGAAACCCTTCATGCATAAAGCCGGTTCCAGCATCGGTTCGCTCCAACAAATCCAGCAGCCCCTGCTGTTCTTCAAGGCTTGTCGCTGTCATCCCCTGAATCGCTAATGCAATATGCCAAATATATCGCTCTGGGGTATGCGGACTACCAATTCCAGCTGCGGCACTGCCTTCATAATAATAAGGATTCGCCTTACTTAAGATCAGCTTGCGGGTGTTGAGGTAGACGGGATCATTTGCTTCCGCATAGCCCAGATAAGGAATAGACAACAAGCTAGGCACGTTGGCATCATCCATGAGATTCACATTTCCCAAGCCATCTGCTTCATAGACATACACGTTGCCGAATTCCGGATGCTGAACAATCCCATGTTGTTGAATCCCCTCATCGATCTGCTTCTTAAGCTTGGATGCAGCTGTCTCCAGATCAGCATCACCCAGCACCTCATGGGCAATCTCCTCCACATACCGTAGAGCTACTACTGCGAACATATTGGCCGGTACCAAATAACCGTATTCACAGGCATCATCACTGGGGCGAAAACCTGACCAGGTCATCCCTGTATAAGCAGTGTTACTTCCTCGGCCATCACGTACCAGTGTGTCCGTCGGTGGGCAATTCAACCGCTGGAACCGATAAGCGGAATCGCTTTCATGATTCTGTTCCCTGCTCCACAGTTCCAGTATCCGCCACACCCCTGCTACAAAATTCGGGTTGAACTGCGAAGTTCGTCCTGTATTCTTCCATAACAGATAACTTAATTGAATCGGATAACATAAGGAGTCAATCTCGTATTTCCGCTCCCATATCCAGGGGTTCATCTCTGTTAGATCGTCTTGATGGCCGTGTCCAGCAGCAGTTTCATTAAAAGCATTGGCATACGGATCAAGCTGGATATAGGAGAATTGCCGTTCGACCAACCCTTCGATCATATCTGCGATGTCTTTATCCTTGGAAGCAAGGATCAGATAAGGTCTGACTTGAGCCGCCGAATCGCGCAGCCACATGGCTGGGATATCCCCAGTAATGACAAAAGTGGTGCCATCGGGCTTACGCTTGATCGTCGTATTCCATGTGTTAAGTAGACACTTCTCAAACATCCCTGCCAGTCTGGGGCGATTCCCCAGCTTCTCATGTACGGTGGCTATAAGTTCTTCTATGGCCTGTGGAATTTGTTTGTTTGAGCTCAGCTTAATAACCTCCCTATCGATACTTTAATATAAAGCGATTTCATAAATTAGTATATTAGTATACTAATTATATGTCAATATGTTTTATTGTGATAATGATATATTATATTGGTGGTGTTCAGAACAAAAAGAGGTACAAAAAAACCAAAGAACCCTATCATAAACTGATAGAGTTCTTTGGTTATCACAGCCCGAACGGGCGTATTGAATTGACTACTGTGGTGCTAGACCGTACCTGTATCTTCTCGGGCAGGACCGGTGGATTCACCGGTAATTAACTGGGCGTCCAGCATGATTTTGTTCGGGACACTGCGTCCATTCATGATACTGAGCACATTTTCAACAGCAATCCGCCCCATCTCTTCTTCATTCTGCCGCATGTGGGTAAAGGAATACCCCCCACCCAAATGGGTCGGCGGACTGTCGAAGCAAATAATAGAAATATCCTCAGGGATGCGTAGCCCAAGCCGTTCCACCGCTGTTTTGGCTAGTAGAGCAATGTTGTATTCGATGGCGAACAACGCTGTAATAGTAGGGTGGCTTTGCAAATGAGAGACCAGGCGTGAAATATCGCGTTCAATATTCTCATCATTAAAGGAGTTTGGCAGCGTTGAGGTCAGATCACTGACCCATAGCTCTTTGTCAACCATGATTCCGCGCTGCGCATGCGCCTGGATAAACCCTTCAATCCGGTCCTCCACTGCGGTCGTATCCACTGGCGGTGGAGATAGAAAGGAAATATGCGTATGCCCAAGATCAAATAGATACTCTGTGCCTTGAAGCGCAGCCTTCAGGTTGTCAGAGCTTATGGATGCCGCAGCCACACCCTTCAAATGACGGTCGATAAGAACCAGTGGAAAACGATCGATCACCAGCTTCAGAATCTCCGCATTGAAGTATTCACCTTGGGCCGGGAACACAATCAGTCCGTCTACCCCGAGACCCAGCAGCTTCTGAATCGACTGTTCCTCATTCTCAGGGATGCCAAAGGTTCTTCTCAGCACCAGAAAACAGTCCTTGTCGCGTGAAGCCTGTTCCATGCCATAGATCAGCCCTGTACCATAACTGTTGCCAAAATCGGTAATAATCAGGCCAATCGTCTTCTGTTCTTGATCCGCAAATTTGGCAGAGGACTCGTCAGGATGCTCTACTGAAGGCGCTTCCTCTTCTATGTAGTCATGTACAGGATCTGCTACAAAAGAGCCCCTGCCCGGCTTGCGTACAATCAACCGCTCAGCTGCCAACAGCTCCAGGGCTTTTTTACTTGTAATACGGCTTACGTTATAGGCTTCAGCCAGCTCTTTCTCGGAGGGAACGCGCTCACCAAGCTTGTAAACTTGGGTAACGATGTCCTGCTTCACTTCGTCAAAGATTTTCTCATACATCGGCTTGGAAGAAGTTGTCTCACTCATGGCCATCGGTTCTCCTGACTTTCATTATTTCATCTAATACATAATAATATATCATGATATATTATGTTTGTCGATCACTCTTCACGAACACTTGACAGATGGAGGAGAACACTCGCAGATTCATTCTGTGCTGAACAACGATAAAGAGGAATCACTCCTGACATCTTGCAGATGTCCACTTCATGTACAGCTAGTACTATTTAATCAGCTCCGTAAAAATGGCAGACACAGTATCCGCAAGCTGTTGCGGAGCAAGCCCCATCTGTGTGCCAACTCTTCCCGCACTGACAGCCATCATCTCAAGGTGCGCTGCACTCTGATCAATATACGTCGGGTATAGCTTCTTCATGCCTACCGGGGAGCAGCCACCGCGGATATAGCCAGTCCACTTCAGCAAATCCTTCATTGGCAGCATTTCGATCTTTTTCTCCCCAGCAGCTTTGGCCGCCTTCTTCAAATCCAGCTCTTCGCCCACAGGGATTACGAACACATAAATATTAGCACCACTATGCGATACGAGCGTCTTAAAGACCTGCTCCGCAGGCTGGCCTATTTTATCGGCGACCGCAGTCCCATGGATTTGCCCATCCTCATGGTCGTAAGAAAATATATTGTATGGAATCTTCTTCGCATCCAGAATGCGCATTGCATTGGTTTTGCCCGCTTGCATCATCATCAACCTTTCATTCAATTACCTTCCATCATACCTCCAGCAGTGGTTAGTCATCAAGGCGCAAAACCTTGCTGGCTCAACAACACCTGCTCTTCGGCAAAGACTGCCTTCATCCGGTCATATACGATACGCCACGCAGAGGGGGTATACCATTCTTCTATCTCATGCTCTTTGTATAACGAAGATATTCCCAGCTTCCGCGTACGTTTCCCTCCACTGCCGTCCCCCATGAAATAATCGTCCACACAGACTCGGCCCACCAGTTTCTTCAAAATCTCTGGAAACGCTGGGCTGCTCGGCAGTACCGGAGCAATTGCGGCTTGCGCGGGAATTCCTGCCTCCTTAAGCAGTTCCAATGTCTTGAGTCGGGCGGTAATTGGCGGAGCAGCAGGGGAAAAATGCTTGCGGATCTCGTCCAGATCAGTCTCTACCGTCATGCTTACTCTAACTCGATCACCCAGTTTTTTTAGCAAATCTATATCTCGCCGCACCAAGGGACTCCGCGTCTGCAGTAGCAGAAAGTCCGGTTGTTCCTGCACCATGACCTCCAGTAACGACCGAGTGACTTCTTCTTTGTATTCAACCGGCTGATAAGGATCTGTACTTGAGGACATGAATATGGTCACCGGTCCCTTCACCTTTGCTCTAACCAGTTCCTTGCGTAAAAGCTCCGCCGCTCCCTGCTTGATATCCACCCAGGTGCCCCACTCTTCCTTGCGGAAGATCGAGACTGGCATTTGGCGCACATAACAGTACGAGCAAGCGAAAGAGCAACCCGTGTATGGATTCAGGGAATGGCTATAACCCGACAGAAAACCTGTTCCTTTATTCAGCAGCGTTTTCGGCTGTTTGTATAAATACTCCGTAGCCATTCTAATCACCTCTCCGTTTAAAGTTATATATGATGATTCCACACGAGAAAGATCTCCCTTAGCAGTAAAGAACCCCAATCGCTAAATTGGGGTTCTTGTCATGAGTATTAGTCCCTGGGATAATTGACTTGCATGATATCCATAAAAGGCACTTTTATAAGCGTCTCATGATAACTGAGATGCACCTTACCCGTTCGAGGGTCCATGTCTACAATAACACCACGAACCTGTTCTTCCTGCCCCCATACGGTCAAAAGAATTTCAGACTCTTCCATCTTGGCTTCAGCCAACTGATTACCAAGCTCCTCCAGCACGAACTCGTCCCTCGTTGGCCGTTTTGCTACCTTTGCTTTTGCCACACTGTTCCTCCAATAAGTTAAGTTTATTTCCATATGTTATCCCGTATAAAAACTACTATTATATAGGTTAAAGCCTTGGCACGCTCCCGTCAACCTTGGTGCCTGCGGCTCAAAGCCATCACATAAAATGGAATTTAAAAGTAATTAACAACTTTCAATTATATTATTACATATATAGCTACATTTGTTTAGTAATAATCCAATTATTGTTATAACTTATAAATAACTATGCAATAGATACATACTTGGAGGTAATTTATATGGACTTGACTGAACTTACACAGTATATTAACCAATTAATTAGCAACTTAGGAGAAGTGGGCGATAAGTCATATAGAGGTTTGAAAGAAGTTCAAGATCAAATATATCTTTTAAGAGAATCGTTAAACACTACAAACACTTTACTTATAATACTAATAGTTCTTTACGCAATAAACTTAATATTTAAATACTTTAAAAAGAAATAATAATTAATTGGACTCAACTTCATAATCAAGTCTCCCTGAATATTAAAAGCTCATGTCAAACCCAAATGATCAAGCTATCTGTCTCCTCACATGCTCTTTGAGACTTCCAGCACTCCTTGCTTCTGCTGCTCAAAATTGCAAAAGCCCTTCCCTCGCAATAACCTTTCCCTGTTCCAACTCTAATAGCCGTTTCTTCATCTCCAAACCGCCCCGGAACCCAGTCAAACTTCCATTCTTGCCGATCACCCGGTGGCACGGAACTGTGATCAGGACCGGGTTGGCTCCAATCGCTGTCCCCACTGCGCGCACTGCGGACGGACGGCCGATACGCTCTGCAATATCCGAATAGGACCATGTGCTGCCATATGGAATTTCACGAAGCGCGCGCCATACTTCAAGCTGAAAGGGGGTGCCTATCAGATCCGCTGGAGAGATAAGGTCTTGACGTTCCCCATCCAGGTATTCTTTCAGTTCAGCTAGATATGGCAGTAGCCGAGCCTCATCTTCTATGAGCGGACTGCCCGGAAACCGGCGTGCAGCCCAGATGCTCGTCTCACTGAATGACTTCCCCTGCGACCCGATATAACAAAGTCCCTTCTCTGTGGCAGCGATATAAAAATGCCATTCTTTATAATCCAGCAACGTCCAGTAGATAACTGGACCAGTCTCTTTATTCATATTTAAGTGCCTCCTTAGTAGATGTATACTCTTCCGTAGCTTGCGTTTGTGCCCGGTAAAGCTGGCGGAATTGAGAGGGCGTGTAGCCCGTTTTTCTCTTAAACAGGGTTATAAAATAAGAGGTGTTGGGAAGACCTACGCTCTGGCCAATCTCGGCCACCCCTTGCTCTGTATGAAGCAGATATTGCTTGGCCTTAGCTACCCTCTGCTGGTGGAGATAATCCACCGGGGTGATACCGGTGACCTTTTTGAAAGTCCGGTGCAGATGATAGGGACTGCCATGGCAGACCTCGGCCAGATGCCCAAGCGTTACAGGTTCAGCAAGGTGATTATCCATGTATCGGATCATAAGTTCAACCCATTCAGCATCCGGCAGTCGTTCCCCGGTGGGCTTACAGCGTTTGCAGGGGCGGAACCCGGCAGCCAGTGCCTGCCCTGCTACTGAGAAGACAGCAACATTTTCACGCTTCGGGGCCTTGGATTTGCAGGATGGACGACAAAAGATACCTGTAGTCCGCACAGCATAGAAAAAAGTGCCATCGCATGCGGAGTTATTGTCCAAAATAGCTTGCCATTTCTCATCCGTCAATGTCTCATCTATTTTGTGCTCGGTCCCGCTATCGGCTGGGCTCTCCATTTTACGCATGGTTCCGCTCACAGCTTTGCTCAACCTCTCATTCTCGGTCCTTCTCTCAGTCTTGCTCTTCACTTTACCCTCAGTTCTGCTATTGATGCCGCTCTTCATTCCACTCACCTCTATTGACAGTATACCCCTATCCAGACCTGTCTGTACGCATTTTGGAATACAATAGCAAGATAGTGAAACTCCTCCCGGACCAAAAAAGAGGTGCCCCCATAGTCATGAAAATGACTACTCGGACACCTCACATATAACCTAGCTCTTATTCCTCCGCTTGCTTACCGCCTAACTGCCGATGTGCCTGGAGGCTTCCACAATCGCTTGCGCCCTGTTTGATGGGTTCTCACGGTAACGGGGCATCGGGAAGATGCTGTAATCGACATCGAGTGCAACAACCATAATGAAGCCGAAGAACGGCATGTTCCAGCCGCCCCTCTTCTCTACACTCATGAAGTCCCCTATTAACCTTGCGTTACTATAACAGCCCGCGCCTAATTCTCCCTATGTCGCCCAGTCTTCCTGCGGGGCTAACATATAGACTTCATTCTCCCGGGTCATGAATCCGTGCACAATAAATTCTCTGCGGATCGTGGCAAAATCATCATGAAAGCCTTTGATAAACATATTTATTTCCTTCTCGGGATATGGACGTCCCGGCTCCAGCTTGGAAATCAGGTACTCCAGGATAATAAGCTTCTTCTTGCGCTGTACAGGAATGCTCTGTAACCGTCCATCGGCTGTGGAGAAGTTGCGGATAATGGACGCTTTAAATGCTTGATCTTGAACGCTCATGTGGAATGCTCCTTTATTGAGATTGTATACTAAAAATTAGATAATAATCTAATTAGATATTAATTAAATATCATTCTCTTGTCAACAATCCCCATTTGGAGTAACCCCCCTTTTTTCGAGTGGCACATCTCAAGGCCGTACATGACCTTATTTCAAAATCCGAATATAAGGATCAACCGCCTCAGTCTATCGCCGTTTAACGCTTATATGGTACATTCTCTCCACCGTTCAGTGATGATCGCCTGATGATGAAGATGCAGTAGAAATTCATTTACATTGTGTCTGACTTGATCATATAAATGAGAGGGTTCAATTTTGGTGCAAAATTATGAATAACAATTAAAATGACGTGCCTTTTGGCACGCCATTCGATATCATCCTAATAGCTTATTTAATTGAGCATAATACTCTGATTGGTTGAACCTCATACTCGGTATTTTTCCAAGCCATTCAACACTTGTTCCTATGCATTCATAACTATCGATCATGTCTTTTCTTGTACTTCGGTCACGACCAATCCTATTCCATTTTACTGTCGAATCATCCATTCTCACTACTTCGGCAATGATTAATGTACACCATAAGTCACAATCATCCGGACACATCAATATAGGGAGCATCTCAACCTGTTGCACTGAATGATAACGACTCAATAAAAATGACCGCTCTCTAGGTTCATCTACCCAATCTAATATAGTGGGAATCAACCCTTGAAACTCATCTTCTGGGTAGATTGTGTGCAGTAAAATATCTAGTGGAATATTATCAATTACGATACAAAAGTGTTCGTCTTCGCAGTATAGACTTTTCATTTTTCTAACTTCGATACTGTTTAGCAAGTCAATTCCTCATTTCGGAAGTAAGCCTTACATGTTTGAGGTTTACTTTTGCGTAATCTTTTACTTACTTTAGATATAAAGGGCGTAATCCTGCTCATATGAGATCTGAGCTTCTTCGTAAGTCGGAACTTCGAGCCACACTATCTCCTGTATTTCCATACGCAAAAAATATTTAGCGAGGATTTTGACGCTTTTCTCGATCTCGGAAACATCCCAGTGCTTTGATAATTTTGACCACATATAGATATAAACCGGCTTATGCCCCTTGTGATTAGTTGGAGCGAAGTGATCCACTTGATCTGTCAGATCCTCCTCGTCCCTTGGATAAATATAACTATAAGCTATGGTATGATCACCTTGAATGAACTGATTAATTTCATCGTAAAACTCTTTATTACCTTCATCCGACAGATCAAGCTCATTTTGCACTCCCAGAAGACCAGCCTCGGTTGAGAGATCAAAATAGCCTAAAAAATCATTCTTGTTCTCATCCCTAAACAGGGTAATTTCGTCATTATTAGTTATGATTACAATCGCGGGTCAATCTCCCGCTCCTTAGCCACTTCAAACAGCAAATTCGCAGCAATCTCTTTGTATCCTTCATGCTCAGGGCTGATCTCATCAAACGGGATCGCCAGCAGATCTCTTCCCAGTTTATACTCATTATAGGAAGTACGCAGCTTACGGGCAATATTCTTCTGCTTCAAGAGCTTCCGGTACTTATGCGGGAACTTATAGTCATAGCCGTAGATGATGGACAAGTACTCCGGGTTACGTACCTTCATATAAGGCACCGTGCTTCCATCCCATGTCTCCGGCTTGATCACAATGCCCTCCATACCTAGCTCAAACGTAAGCTTGGAGAAATATTGCTCTGCCTTTTCCAAACTATCTTGTTCTGCAAGATCTAATACAATCGCTTCGTCATCCGACAGAAAGCTGTACATCTCAGATGTCTTCCAATCCGGCTGCTGCTCACGTCCATCTTCGTAGACGATTTTCAAGATAGCAAAAGGCTTATACTCCATGACTTCGTCCCCAGCGTATAACTCCAGCTGCCGCTTGTAGACATCATATGCATTCTGATGATCGGTTAACGGCACATAGCTCGCCTTTATATCGTGAATATACTTGTAGGTCTGATACATACTTGCCCCATATTTCTCACTCAAAGCAGATTTGGCGGTACGATGCTGATCCTGCTCAAAGCCACTTGCTTCATAAGCAGCGACAAGCCCGTGATACGCCGCTTCAAAACTATTTTCCTGCAAAAAGGCCAGTTCTGTTCCAAGCGCCGTCTCAATCGGCTTAAACTGACGTTCGATCAGCCCTTCCCCGAGTGCTTTCCATGGCAGAAGCTCCCCGTCCAAAATCAGCATTGCAATCTTATGTTCCTCCATGTAACTACGGAACTTGTCGTACAACCCGGCATAAATCTCCGACAAATCTACTCCCTTGATTCTGTAGCCGTTACGGCTAATAGCAAAGCACTGTTCCCTATCCTTGTGCAGATAAATATTGCATCTTGAGCCCATGTATTTCGGCTGCAGTACCACCTGTTGAACACCACGCTTCTGAAAATGCGCCAAGCCCTGTTTTAACGATTCCAGTTCTTGCGTCTCCTCATCCTTATCTGACGGGGACATCGTGCCCGAGATAAAGTTCACTTTATGGCGAGTAGCGTAACGAAGACGGCGCCCCTCTTCCTCCCCTAGATCTTGAAGTGAAACCTTCCTAGGTTCCTGGAACAGCATTGGCAGTTCTTCCGGAATGACCGCTCTGCTCGATCGGTGAGATCGCATAAATGGTTTGTACCCAATAGTAACAGCCGTAAGCTGGTTGCCATGGACGCTGCCGGTATCGATATGAATTTTATTATAGATTCGAAAAGCTTGCTTCGCCGCAATATGCCCGAAGATATGAAACGGATGATTTTTAACCGCTTCCTCCCGTAAAAAAGAAAGCTGCTCTTCCACCGACCCTTCCCGGTCCAACCGGAAATTCCGCTGGTGACGAGCCGAAATTGTATCCAACTTGCCAATGTATTTGTTCCGGCACGGCGCGTGGGTGACATAATAAGAGGGTCCATTAACGCCTACATACCGGTAAAACGGTTTCGACATACCTACCAGACACTCAAATTTCTCCAGCAATTCCGGATCTTGCAGCAGCGTCTGGGTAGAGTCAAAATAGTAATGAAGCAGCTCCTGATCCACACCTTTCACTTCACCACGCAAATACTTATCTACGAAGTTCTCATGGTTCCCCAGCACAAGAACCAAGTGCTCCCGATTATCATACAGAAATTGAATGATCTCCCTCGTCCGCTTCCCTTTATCAATCCAATCCCCGGCCAGAATCACCTTGGTTCGCTTCAGCCTCTCTCCGGCAATCAACTTACCAGCTTCAATCTTATATCCGTAATCAAGCAGCAGCCCCTGCAAGTCTTCCACGCATTCGTGAACATCACCAACGACGATATACTGCTGGTCTTGCGGCAATACACTGGATAGATACGTTTCCAAATCTTCTATGGCGATACTGTATTCTGAATTGGCTTTCCCTTCTTCCGGGACATAAAAATCCTTAGCCCGCACTCGATGAACCTTCGTATAGTCTTCTCGCGCCAATGACCCCAGCACTTCCGTCTTCAGCCGGTTAATATGGCTCGTAATCAGCTTCTTGGAACGTTCTGATGCATAATAGTCATCGCGTTTCCGATAATCGAAGACAATGGCTTCCAGATTGTAGTTGTTCTCTCGGGCAATCTCCTTGACCTTCGCTCGAAAATTCTCTGACAAGCCCGTGGTATCGACCACCACAAACTCCGCATTGATCGGAAAGGACGTGACCAGCTTCAGTCTTTCAAATAACAGCCGAAAAGCTTGCTCACTGGATTCCAGCATGACCTGATCGTATTTATCATAATCATAGCCGAGGATCTCCTGGCGGATCTGGTCTGAAGATAGATACTGGACATTGGACCGCACGGCACGACTGTGATCTTCAAACTGCAGCGCGGGAATCAGCACTTCCTTGGCAAAAGTCGTTTTACCGCATTCCGTAGAACCGATTAACATAAAGATCGTATGAAGTTTTGTCTGAATAAGCATTGCATTAGGCCCCCTTTCTCTTGAGAATAACGCCTTGTGTAGTTTGGATTTCATTCACACGATCGCCTATAGCTGCAAACTCGGCATACACACCGGTATCTTTTATCACATGAATCATCCATTGCTGAAAAGCTTGTTCCCCAAGTTCCCACTTATGATCGTCATGACGGAAATGGCTTAGTTCATAATAGCGGTTAAAGTCCGCATTAGGCGTCGTAATAATGAGTTGGTCAAAATCAATAGACGTGCAGATTTGCCGGATTAACTCAGCAGCCTCATCCAGACTCATATGTTCAATCACTTCCGTTAAAATCACATCTACCAGCTCCCCGTTATAGCTTTCCAGGAACTGATCAATGGAGCTTGTGAGGACAATATTGTCGATATTCTTGGCCATTGCTTTACGCTTCACCGTCTCCAGACGCTCTTCGTCAATATCAATCGCATAGTAGCTTGCCTCCAGCTTTCCTGCAAAAGGAATGGCATAGAACCCTTCCCCGCAGCCAATATCTACAATCGACTTATCGAAGGCCAAGACACTTCCAATATGCATTCTTCGTTGTAGTGCCGTTCCCCCGTAGGCGAATTGGATATCATAACGATCTGTTTTTTCCAACTCACCCTTGTACTTGTGGAACCGGACCTTCGACGATAGAAAATTGCGCACGAACAGGCTGCGGATATAAAACGGCGCGTCCATGACATTCACGCTCTTGATATATTTATCAAGAACACTGTCCGAAATATCGATGTACTCATTGCCGAAGGCCGAGAGGAACAGACACAGTACACCCGCAACATGCAGGAGCTGGTAGAGGCTTTTGCTCGTTTTCACCGTTAAGGAATAACTTTTGAGCGCCAGATGACTCATTTCGAACGTGAAGTCCGGCAAATGCTTTTCAAAAAAATCAATATACCGCACCAATTCAATATGAATCATATTGATGAACAAGGTCTGCTCATACCCTTCAACATCTCGCTCATCCTGTACCCTTAGCGGCGCTGAGAAAAATTCGTTCATTGCATTCAGTGGAAACAACGGCGTATTGTACCGCGACACATTCAAATACTCGAAGTTCTCCTGCTCATGCTGCTTATAGGAAATTTCATTATCCGCATCTTTAAAATACACGTTATACGTCTGAGCATCGGTATACCATCCATAGGCTATGCCTTTACGAATAGGGCGAATCATCATACCGGAACCGGGATTCTTTTTGATCAAAAATGAAAACTGCGGATTTGTGGACCTCACCTGGAGGATCGCCATTTCTATCATCCCCTCACTTACAATTTCAGCTTCTCTTGTGGTTTATTTTCGCGCAATCGCTTGTTCCTGAACATGGTAAAAGTATTACGAGCACAAAAAAAGCACAGCATTCCACCTATTAACATCTGTGCCTTATAATTAAGAAAAGAGAGGGTAAGAATGAGGCCACATAATCAGTAAAAACTCTTATAAGTCGTTTGGGAAAATTTCTATACGGAGTGTGTAAAATGAACTTAAAACAAAAGTTGATGCTAATAAAAGAAAATGGTTACCAAGCACCTCCCGATACGTTCCAGTTGGTACAAGAAATGTTACATAACATCGGTGCTTTGGATGCTGAGCTACGTGATGACCTAATTTATATAACCCTATCACATTGGATCCCTAGTAATGCTTTAACTGCAAACGAACTAGAACAAATTCTCCCCATTGTTTTGGATAACAACCATTTGCTGTTTAAGCTTGGTGAAACATATACAGACTCTGTTTTTACTCGATCTTTCTCTATGCTTGTCATACCGCTCTTCCTCATACGGCATAGAGAATCACCATTTCTCTCAAGAGAGCAAATTCATCAGATAAAAGAGAAAGTATTTTACAATGTACAAGAAGAGCGGGATTACCGAGGGTATGACCAAGAAAAAGGCTGGGCTCATGCCATGGCCCATGCAGCAGATGCTTTAGACGATCTGGCTCAGTGTTCTGAACTGGATAAAAATGACCTCCTAACCATCCTCGATTTGGTTTACGACAAGATGACCATAACCGATCGGATTTACTCTGATGGGGAAGATAAGAGAATGGTAAATTCCATTATTAGTATTTTAAATAGAAAATTGCTTAGTCAGACTGATGTTGAGCAATGGATTCAACGTTTTGGTGATGTGAAGAACAACTCGGAATTTCTTTCTACCTCTAAGCAAAAAAATAATATAAAGAACTTTTTGGAAAGTTTATACTTTCGAGTTAAATCTCACAAAGCAGATGCCGATCTCTGTCCAATTATCGAGCGTACACTATATAATGTAGAGCAAGTATACTATTCCTAATTAAGAAAAAAGCGAGGGAAACAGCACCCTCACTTTTCGCAGTAATCTTGATTTGCTTATTCACAGGTCTGATTAAGTAAGCTACGTTAAATCATATCCTCCGGCTTGACCATGCTGTCAAATTGCTCTGCAGTCAGCAGATTTAGGCGTACGGCGGCTTCCTTAAGGGTAAGCCCTTCTTTATGGGCCAGCTTGGCGATCTTGGCTGCATTCTCATAGCCGATATGGGGATTCAGTGCAGTGACCAGCATCAGAGAATGATGCAGATTCCGTTCAATCGTGTTCACATTGGGTTCAATCCCTTGCGCACAATGCTCGTCAAATGAAATCATCGTATCGGCGAGAAGCTGGCACGATTGCAGAAAGCTGTGAATGATGACCGGTTTGAACACATTCAGCTGAAAATTACCCTGGCTGGCAGCCATGCCGATGGTCACATCATTGCCGAACACCTGACACACCACCATCGTCATCGCTTCGCTCTGCGTCGGGTTGACCTTGCCCGGCATGATGGAGCTGCCCGGCTCATTCTCCGGTATGCTGATCTCGCCAATGCCGCTGCGCGGGCCGCTCGCCAGCCAGCGAACATCGTTGGCGATCTTCATCAGATCGCCGGACAACGCCTTCAATGCGCCATGCACATACACGAGTTGATCATGGCTCGTCAGCGCATGGAACTTGTTGGCGGCGGAAGTGAATTCGCCGGACAGCTCTGCGGCAATCACTGCCGCTGTCCTGGCACCAAACTGCGGATGGGCGTTGATGCCTGTGCCCACAGCCGTTCCGCCGATCGCCAGCTCTAGCAGCGACTTCGAACTGGCCTCAATGAACTGCTCGCACTTCTCAAGCATGGCCGTCCAGGCTCTGATTTCCTGACCGAGGGTGATCGGGGTCGCATCCTGCAGATGAGTGCGCCCAATCTTAATAAGGTCTTTGAACGATTCCGCTTTCCCGGCCAGTGTAACCTTAAGCTGCCGGATCGCAGGCAGCACCTGCCGCTCTACGGCAAGATATGCGGCAATATGCATTGCGGTAGGGAAAGTATCGTTGGAGCTTTGGCTTTTGTTCACATCATCATTGGGATGAATTACAGCCGAGGCCCCACTGGCCTTCAGAATTTCATTTCCCCGGCGAGCGATGACCTCATTAACATTCATATTGGTCTGGGTGCCGCTGCCCGTCTGCCACACTGCAAGTGGAAAATGCTCATCAAAGTCACCGGCCAGAATCTCGTCCGCCGCCTGTACAATCGCTTGCGATTTGGTGGTGTCCAACACGCCTAGCTCCGCGTTGGCCTGTGCCGCCGCCTTCTTGATCAGCGCTAGCGCATAGATCAGGGCGCGGGGCATTTTTTCGCTGCCAATTTTGAAATTCTCTAGACTACGCTGGGTCTGGGCACCCCAGTATTTATCTGCCGGCACCTGCACTTCTCCAAGCGTATCTCTTTCTGTACGATAATCCATGTCATCACCTCATTTTTAGATTTGAAATCCGTCCATAAGCGGCATTCCACACCGTCGTGTAAGCCGAGTCCGTCATAGACAAGAACATGGCGATGCTGCTCCGTATTTAATCCTCCACAACGCGAAAAGCGAAAGGAGAACATTCGCCGCTTAAAGATTCTGCTGCGCTACTGTTCATACTTTCGCTTTTCGACAAAAACTATTCTCTATGCAGCAGCGATGCTCCCGCAATTCCCGGATGGGTCATTTCATAAGGATCGAGGATCATGTTCAGTTCTTCCTCGGTCAGTACATTGTATTTCAGGCATAGCTCTCGTACAGATTCTCCGGTCAGGATGGCCTCACGGGCAATTCGGGAGACAACCTCATAACCCAGGTGTGGATTGACGGCGGTGATTATGCCGACACTGCGTTCCACTTCCTGTGCCAGCTTTTCTTTGTTCGCTTCAATTCCGGCCAGACAATAATCTGTGAAGACCCGGAACGAGTTGTTCATAATGCTGATCGACTGGATCAGGTTGAAGACCAATACCGGCTCCATCACGTTCAGCTCCAGTTGTCCTGCTTGAGATGCCAGACAGATCGTGTGATCGTTTCCAATAACCTGGAAAGCCACCTGATTGATGACCTCTGCCATAACCGGATTGACCTTGCCTGGCATGATCGAAGAACCTGGCTGACGGGCCGGAAGCGAGATTTCATTGAATCCGGAACGTGGACCAGAGGCCATCAGCCGCAGATCATTGGCGATTTTGGACATGTTCATCATACAAACCTTCAGTGTCGCTGACACTTCAGTGTAAGCATCTGTATTCTGGGTAGCATCCACTAGATGGTCTGCGGTCACCAGCGGGAAGCCGCTGATCTCTGCCAAATGGCGGACAACCTGCACAATATAATCAGGATCGGCATTCAGCCCGGTGCCTACCGCTGTTGCACCCATGTTCACTTCGTATAAATGATGCCGAGAATGTTCGATGCGCTTGATGTCGCGTTCCAGTACTCTGCTATAGGCTTCGAATTCCTGGCCAAGCCGAATCGGTACAGCATCCTGGAGATGTGTCCGGCCCATTTTAATCACCGGATCGAACTCTTGGGCTTTCTGCAAAAATACCTCATGCATACTCCGCATGGTGGACAGCAGTTGCTCCAACAGTGACAGTGTGGCAATATGTATCGCTGTAGGGAAAGCGTCATTCGTAGACTGGGCCATGTTAACATGAGAGTTCGGGCTGAGCTGCAGATAATCGCCCTTCTCCTTGCCTAGTAGCTCCAGTGCACGGTTAGCGATTACTTCGTTGGCATTCATGTTCAGCGAAGTACCCGCACCGCCCTGAATAGGGTCCACAATAAATTGGTCATGCCACCTACCCTCAATGATTTCACCTGCTGCTTGTACAATCACTTCTCCGAGTCCTTTGTACAGTCTGCCCACTTCCATATTGGCCAGTGCAGCGGCTTTCTTCACGATCCCCATCGCTTTGATTAATTCACCATGCACCCGATAGCCGGTAATCGGAAAATTCTCGACCGCACGTAGCGTCTGAATACCGTAATAGGCGTGCTTTTCTACCTGTTTACTACCCAGAAAGTCTTTTTCCACGCGAAATTCAGTCTCTGACACCGTTCATACCTCCGCATTGTTTCTTTATTGTATAGGCCATAGTCCAAGACAATAGTTCATCCTATATTTCCCTATTGCCTACTAGGATAATACCCTTAATTTAAAGAATTGTCTCCATCTATATTCAATAAAAATTATGAAAACTGGAAAACCGCAATGAAAAATTTCACATTGGAGAAAAAGAGGGGGCCATCACAGCAATCGTTCACCCCGTTCGTTCAGAACCACCCTTCCGTGTTGCCCTGCCTGGTCAATCTCTTTGCAGAACAGAATCCGCCCGCTCCTGCAATCGTCATCATGATCTTGCAATGGAATCATGTTCACTGGAACCATGGTCACTGGCAGCAGATCCGCAGTCTGACTATCTAAAACCAGCTTATCACTGGCATAGATCAGCAAATCCCCCATCTCCAAAGCTACTGTAAGCCTTCTTCCAGAGTGATCAGCATAATGGAACTCTACTTGCTGGGACTTCAAAGAAATACAGCCCTCTACCTCGGGGCTCTGCACTGAAGATATCTGCGCCTGTCTCCCCCGAATTCTCAGCCCTTCGAGATCCAACCATAATTCAGGCTGCTCCCATAGTCCGGCAAAAGCTTCATACACCCTGTAACGCAGCAGAATATCCCACATGTATGGATGAGATCGAATTGCTGATAAATCCTTATTCCACAAGGCCGTTTGCCTGTCAGCTTCAGTGGGCATCAAGGAAAGAAGGCGCAGAACATAAAACTTCGGGACGGCCCTCCGCAACAGAAAATGTCCCTGCTCTCGCCAACAATGCCAATCCTCTTCCGTCCACCTCGGTTGCCCTTCTCCGCTTGTGTCGCAGTTGTTTGATAGCATATATTCCTGGACCTCCTTCACAATGGGAGTTCATTAGAATCATCTCTCAAGTATATATAAAGTAACTTTATAAAGTTGTTTTAATAATACACATTAAAAATAACAACGCTACAAAAGATTGTCAATAGTTCTTCATCTGCCCCATTTTCCAAAGCTGAATAAATGAACCCAAATAGTATTTACGCTTGATAAATGAACATAAATGGAGTATTTTAAACACATATAAACCATTTTCGATTCAAAAAGGAGAATGATTACATCATGGAAAGACGTTACGCATCTCATCCCCAAGAAGTCAAACAGTTCGATACTGAACGCCTGCGCAAGGAATTCCATATCCCCGTCCTCTTCGTTCCCGATGAGCTGAAGCTGGTGCTGACCCATGAGGACCGCATGATCATTGGCGGCGCACAACCGGTGACGCAAGAAGTACAACTGACAACAGATCTAAAGGAGCTCGGTGTTAGCTATTTCCTGGAACGCCGCGAGCTTGGGGTAATTAATGTTGGCGGCACAGGAACGGTGACCGTAGACGGAACCTCCTATGAACTGGGTACGAAAGAATGTCTGTACGTAGGCCAGGGCTCTAAAGAAGTTAGCTTCAAAAGCAACGATAGTACGCAGCCGGCCAAATTCTATCTGAACTCAGCTCCAGCGCATCAATCCTACCCTACCGCCAAGACCACACTGGCAGAGGCTGATTCCAGCGCGCTCGGGGATATCAAGAACTCTAACGAACGCACCATTTATCGCTTTATTCACACCAATGGCGTACAAAGCGCGCAGCTGGTTATGGGCATGACCGAGCTCAAGCCCGGAAACATGTGGAATACGATGCCTGCCCATATTCATCCACGCCGGATGGAAGCCTATTTCTATTTTGGACTCCCGGAAGATGCAGCAGTGTTCCATCTCATGGGTGAGCCGGACGAGACCCGCCATATTGTTATGAGCAACGAGCAAGCAGTCATTTCTCCAAGCTGGTCGATTCACAGCGGCGTAGGCACAAGCAATTATACATTTATCTGGAGCATGGCCGGAGACAATAAAAGATATGATGATATGGACCCCGTATCCATAAAAGAATTACAATAGAATCACTACATTTACGGAAAGCTGAGGCACAAGGATGAACCCGATACGACGGCATGAGATGATTATGGAGGTTCTGCTGAACCAAAAGGATGTAACGGTCAATGAACTGAGTGACAAACTCCAGGTCACAGGTAAAACGATACGTGAGGACCTGACTCGACTGGAGGAGCAAGGACTAATTGTCCGTGTGCACGGCGGTGCCGTGCTAGCGCAGAGCGACCAATTCGGCATTCTGCCGTCCCGGGAGCCGCTCGACAAATACGCCGAAGAGAAAAGCGAGATCGCGCAGATCGCGCTGGCCCACATCGATGAGGATGATATTATCGCGCTGGACGGGGGCAGCACCACGCTTGAGATCGCCCGGCGACTGGACAATCGGCCGCTGACCGTCATCACCAATGATGTACATATCATCAGCGAACTGGCTCCCAAGGAGCACATCCGTCTCGTCGTTCCCGGAGGGTACCGTGTCCGCAACATGCTGGCTGGTCCCGAAGCCGTCGCCTATGTGCAGAAGCTTAATATTCAAAAAGCTTTTCTCTCGGCCACTGCCGTTCATCTCGAACACGGTCTTTCGATCTATACGGGAGATTTAATCGAATTCAAGCAAGCCCTGGTCGCCACAGCTCGGCAAGTAATTGCGGTGGTTAACCATCATAAATTCGGCCACACTGCACTCCGTACGTTCGCCTCACTGGAGGAAGTAGATCTCATACTTACTGACAGTGGCCTCCCGCCGGAGACCGCGCAACAGTTCTGGAACGCCGGTGTAACCCTGGAGTGCGGAGCAAGGCATTAATTACCTTCAAAGGCTTAAAAGGAGTGAAATCCATATGTCATCCTTATTCAACTTGTCTGGCAAAACGGCTCTCGTTACCGGAGGCGCCCGCGGACTCGGACAAGGCATCGCGCTTGGCCTAGCCGAAGCAGGCGCAGATATCGTCTCGGTCTCATTCAATCCCAGCGACCATACATTAGAAGCTGCCGCAGCCCACGGTGTCAAAACGCTTGGCATCGAGGCGGATCTCAGTCAGCACAGCGGACTTCAGGCTGTCTTTGACGAAGCCCTGACTCTTACCGGCCATGTCGATATCCTCGTCAATAATGCCGGTATCATCCGCCGGGCACCCGCGGAGCAGCACAGTGAACAGGATTGGTTCGATGTCATCGATCTTAACTTGCATACGGTCTTTCTGCTCTCGCAAATTGCCGGTCGTCACTTCCTGGAACGTAAATCCGGCAAAATCATTAACATCTGCTCCATGCTCTCCTACCAGGGTGGCATCACTGTTCCCGGCTATACCGCGAGCAAGCACGGAGTCGCCGGGCTGACCAAGGCCTTAGCCAATGAATGGGCAGGTCATGGCATCAACATCAACGCCATCGCCCCCGGCTACATGGCTACAGATAATACCGCGCCAATTCGGGCTGATGAGAAGCGGGCCGAATCCATTCTGGAGCGCATCCCCGCAGGGCGCTGGGGGTCACCGGACGATATTAAAGGTCCGGCTGTCTTCCTGGCCTCGGCCGCTTCCGACTATATGAACGGCCATGTTCTGGCCGTAGATGGCGGCTGGTTGGCCAGATAGCTGCACAACTTAAAGGGAGGCCCTCTGCCATCTGCGGCAAGAGGCCTCCCCTTTTTTGATAATTAGCTTCCTATTTCTCTTCTCTAATATCTCCCTCAGTATTTTCCTTCCTATTTTTGCGCTACCAATATCACCTACAGGTATCTTACTTTACGCTCATATAGCGTTCGTAAGCATCTGTCCGGATTTTAATCAATTGTTCTAATCCCATATCGTTAAGCTTCTTGATGTAAATATCCCAAGTATCGTCGATTCCGCCTTTCGTAACCCACTGGGCGCGCATGGTGGACACGTAGCCGTCAATATCAGTGGTGAGCGTTGGCAATTCCTTGAACTCCTCTGCTGTATACATTACGTTCGGGAACGGCGTCGTGACGAATTTGTTGCCCAGCTTGTCGAGCTCCTGCTTCAGTCCATCCCCGGTTTCCGGATTCAGTACGATGTTCTTCTCGAACGAAGGACTTACATATTTCGGACCAAAATCACGCAGCGATTGCTCCCAATACCAGGCATCCGCGCTGGTACCAGCCGGAGGGTCCATCAGGGTATAGGTACCATCGTCATTCTTCTTGATCACAGTACCGATTGCGCCCCAGAAATTCTGGATGCTGGCTTCATTCGTATAGAACTGGTCCGCCCAACGAGCGGCGATCTCCGGATTTTTGCAAGAAGTCGTAATCAACATCTCGTTCCGGTTATAGCTCAGACCACTCGGATCTCCAGGCTGATATTTCTTCCCGTCTGGACCGGTAAGCGGTGGAATCGCAATATATTGATCCTTCCACTTGCCGAATACGGCATCCGGTGTCCATTGATAGGTGAAGCCGACGATAGCGGCATCTGCATTCTGCTGTTTGGCCGATGTCATGCTGTTATCCTGTGTGTACAGCTCTTTGTCGATCAAGCCTTCACTGTATAGTTGATGTGCCCATTTGAGGCCTTCTTTATATTCGTCGGATGTCGGGATGAAGAGCGGCTTGCCGTCTCTGACCATCATGCTGTTTAAATTGATGTCGGTGATGCCAAACGGAGTAAGAAAATCCCCCAATCCATTTTCCGTAAAAGGAATCTCGTCATTCTTGCCGTTCCCGTTCGGGTCCTTCTCCTTGAAAGCTTTCAGAATATTGTGAAGATCGTCTATGGTGTCCGGGACCTTCAGTCCCAATTTATCAAGCCATGCCTTATTGATGACAGGCTGGTTCTTGCTCTGCGGCCGGGCCGGCAGCCTAGTTGGCAAAGAGTATATTTTTCCGTCGGGATAAGTGCTGATCTTTCTAAGCTCTGGTGTCTCATCCATAGCCGCTTTAAGGTTAGGCATATACTGGGCGATATAATCATCCAGCGGGCGGAAATAACTGAGGTTATTCACGATATCCGAATCAGTGAACGTTTGGTTACCTATAATGATGTCCGGCAGCGTACCGCTGGCCAACATGATGGATTTCTGTTCAGCCCAGTCGTTGGAGGAGACCACTTGCCATTCGATTTTCACATTCGTGTTCTTCTCCAGATCCTTAAGCCACTGATTATTAGTGAAGGTATCTCCCATATTGCCCCAACGCATCGTCAGAACTTTCAGGGTCACCGGCTCTGTCACAATCGGCAGGCCTTCCTTGTTGAAGCTGCCCGGTGTCTTGGCCGCAGTATTGTCATTTCCTCCCCCGCACGCTGTGAGTCCAAACAGTAATGTAGTCGCAAGCATCATCGTCGCCATTTTTTTAACTGAAGCTTTGGTAGATTTGCTCATCATATTTCCCCCGTTTCATTGTTATGAGAAGTTCTTGTCTACTCCTTCACGGCGCCGATCATCACCCCCTGGTTAAAGTACTTTTGCACAAACGGATAAATGCACATGATCGGCACAGTTGCTACAATAATGACGGAATAACGCATCATGCTGGCGAGTCGCAGGGCAATTTGGGCGGCTTCACCGGTTCCTATCCCCGACTGCATTTGGTTGGTGATCAGAATATTGCGCAATATTAGCTGCAGTGGATACAGATTCGGGTTCTTCAGATAGATCAGCGCGTTAAAAAAGGAATTCCAATACCCTACGGCAATCCAGAGTGCCAGTACGGCTATGATTGCTTTGGATAGCGGCAGTACAACCAGAATAAAGTACCTCAGGTTGCCACAGCCGTCGATTTGGGCCGCCTCCCATAAATCTCCGGGAATGCTGGTTTGGAAGAAGGTCCTGGCCACGATGATATTGAACACCATTACGGAAAAAGGCAGGACCATCACAAGAAACGTGTCATATAAATGGAAATCCCTAATCGTTAGAAAGGTCGGTATCAGGCCGCCATTGAAGAACATCGTAAAGATGAAGAACAGAGACAGAAACTTGCGTCCAACAAGATCTCTTCGAGATAGCGCATACGCCGCTGAGACATTGACAACTAGCCCAATCGCTGTGCCGACCACGGTGTACATGATGGTATTTCTATAGCCGATCCAGATATTGTCGTGCTTCAGCAGCTCCTTATAGCCATCCAGAGTGAAGCCGCTGGGAAAGAACCACACCCTCCCGTTCGCTACGGCGGACGGATCACTAAATGAAGCGATTACAATAAAATACAGCGGGTAGATTAGTATCACAAGGAACAACACCGCAACAATGTAAACACCAAACTCCATTACCCAGTCGGAGGACCGGTTTCTGATGCTCCGATGCTGCTGGATTACAGGTTCCAATTCGCTCATTTGTGCACCCCCTTCCTACCATAGACTGTTTTCACTAACTTTCTTGGAGATCTGATTCACAAGAATCAGCAGAATAAAGTTAATGATGGTATTGAACAGATTGATTGCCGACGAGAAGCTGTATTGGCTGCTTAGCAGCCCTATTTTGTAAACATAGGTAGACAGAATTTCGCTGGAGGGTAAGTTCAGATCGTTCTGCATCAGGTACACCTTCTCGAATCCGACACCCAGCAGTCCGCCGACCCGCAAGATCAGCAGCGTTACCGCCGTTGGCATCAGCATGGGAATATCGATGTACCGGATTTTGTGCCAGCGGCTGGCCCCATCCACGGTTGCAGCTTCATATAAGCTCGGGTCCACCGCAGAAAGTGCAGCGATGAAGATAATGCTGTCCCAGCCGACATGCTGCCACACATCGGACCAGACATACACGCTGCTGAACAATGCGGACGAGCCCATCAGATCGGGAGGATCTCCACCAAACAGATTGTAGAGATTACCGACCAGCCCCGTACTGGGAGAGAACAAGATCAGCATCAAGCCCACCATAACGACCGTCGAGATAAAGTGCGGCATGTAGGATACTGTTTGAAAAAAACGTCTGAACCGGTTCGGCCGCATCTGGTTAACCATCAGTGCCAGCATGATCGGAATCGGGAAGGTCACCATGCTGTAGAGACTGATTACCAGCGTGTTCTTCAGGGTTGCGGAAAATTGATAGGAGTTAAAGAACTTCTCGAAGTATCTGAGCCCCGCCCAAGGGCTGCCTCCTATTCCAGAAGCCGGACTGTAATCCTTAAACGCAATGAGCACCCCGTACATCGGCTTGTAGGCGAATAGCAGGGTCAGTATTACAGCGGGAAAAAGCAGTACATAAAGCCCCCAGTTACGCCTGATCAGTGCCCATGTCCGTCTTGTACTGAATTGACCGGATGGCATATGAATCCATTCCCTTCCCCTAAAGATGTGGCTGAAGCTTTCCTCCACCCTCGCTGCTCAATCGATTGAACATCTTCAGTATAACGGTCCCCGCGTAACAATATCGGACCTCATAGGACCGCTATTCGGACATTTCCAGCACCATATTCCCGCCAAATTTGATCCCTCCCCTGACGCGTGACAAAAGCATATTGAAATCCAGACTTTTCCATGTTCTTTCCGGACTTTGCGGTCAAAAGCGTATTTTTAGCCATGTTTTTTTAAAATGAAAGTCTTATAATGTTTTTATTACCAAATAAAACGCATTCATAACTATGTGTCCAGAAAGGATAGCGCCCCTGGCCTATGGGAAAACACAAACCGAGCAAGCCGTATTCCATCAAATATTACGTACGAATTATGCTCGTCATTTCCTTCATCGCATTAGTTGTGGACCTCGCGATCAGCATTGCTTCCATCTCCATCGTCAAGCAGCAGTCCACCCGGTATCTGCAAGACACCGCCGAGCTCTATATCAAACGTATTAACTATGACTTTAATTACATCAGTCACTTTATGGGCTGGGCTTTAGCCAATGATGATAACATCAAGACGATGAGTAACTCCCCCGTGGAAAGCATCGACTTCCGGGAGGGAAACGAGAAGCTGCGTATGCGTTTTGCGGAGCTGCAAAGAAACTACGGTCAAGGATATAACTTCTTCTTCTATCTGGAGAAACATAACTTCTTTCTGAACTGCGCGCCGATGACCCTGTCCTACAGTGACTATCTGGAGGTCAAAAGACAGATTATCTCTTTGACCGAGAACAAAGGGGTCTACGACAAGTTCTATGCCAAGTGGACCCCTATTCTCGCCAATGGCAAGTATTTCATTATTAGCTTTGTGCCTTATCATGACCGTTACCTGGTGGGGCTTATCTCCGCGAATGACCTGATTGCTCCTCTACAGCAAATGAACCTGGGCGCCGACGGTTATGCCTCCCTGGTCTATAAGCACGGCACGATCGTTTCCGGACCAGATTATGAAAAAGGACCTGAACAAAGTATCCATGAAGAGACTAAACCCTCCTTTCTCGATCTGATCCAGTCCCGGACGACGGTGATCAGCGATTTTGCCAACGCTTCATTAAGCGTCAAGATGGTCATTAAATTCGGCACCTTTGAGAAAATCATGATTGCTCAGCTGCTGATTCTCGTCCTGTTTTTCCTGCTGATCTTCACCCTGAGCGCTGTGATGATGCTATTCATGCGGAAGGTGCTAAGTCCCATCCAGAGCTTCTCGGAGAACTTGGGGCGCATTAATGCAGAGGGTGAACCGGCAGATTTCGAGAGCAGCACAATCATCGAGCTGGAGCAAGCAAATGGACAGTTCAAGCAGCTTGTGGATCAGCTCAAAAAATTCAAAATCGAAATGTACGAACAGGAGCTGGAGAAGCAGAAGATTCGGCTCGATTACATGAAAATGCAAATCAAACCCCACTTTTTTCTCAATTGCCTGACCAGCATTTACAGCATGGCCCAAATTCAAATGTATGAAGAAATTGAAGAAATGTCGATGGCTACATCTAAGTATTTTAGGTACATTTTTCAGAGCGGAGAGAATTTCGTACAGCTGGAGGATGAAATCGAGCATGTGCGGATCTATCTGGATATTCAGAAATCACGTTACCGGAATGCGTTCTCTTATCATATCGAGCGTCCTTTGAGCATGGAAGGATTGCAGATTCCGCCCCTGGTGCTTCAGACTTTTATTGAGAATTCCGTGAAGTACGCAGTCTCAAGAAATCAGGAGCTGCAAATCAGGCTGTCGGTGTTTACCCCTTATAATGCGGAAGCAGGTGACAAGGCTTGTATCCGAATCACTGATACCGGGCCGGGTTTTCCGCCAGAAATCCTGGAGAAGCTATCGCGGGGAGACCTACTAGATCAAACCGATGGACACCGGATCGGGATCACGAATACTCAGCAAAGGCTGGAGCTGCTGTACGGACGACAGGCGGAGGTTCATTTCTCTAATATGCTGAGCGGCGGGGCCTGCGTAACCATCCTGCTTCCCAAAGTACCACAGACATGAAGCTGACAAGGAGGGAGTTTGCCGATGAATGCTTTGCTTGTGGATGATGATTATTTTGTAATTACCGCACTGGAAAAAAGGATTGATTGGGCCGCTTTGTCTATTGATCATATTTATACCGCCTACAATGTGGCGCAAGCACGTGAAATTCTGCTTCAGCATCCGGTGCACATTCTCATCTGTGATATCGAAATGCCTCAAGGAAGTGGGCTCGAGCTGCTTGCCTGGATACGTTCTGAGCAGTACAGCATTCAGACCATTTTCCTGACCAATTATGCCGATTTCAATTATGCGCAGAAAGCGATAGAGCTGCAAAGCTTTGACTATTTCCTGAAGCCGATTGAGTTCGATAAGCTGACCCTGATTATTCATAAGGCTGTCGCCAAGGCCAAGGAGCAGCAAAATAATGAGAAAGCGATTCGCGAAGGCGTGCTGTGGCAGAAAAATAGAAGCAAGATGATTGAACACAGCTGGCGCAGACTAATCACCGGAAGAGCTTTTCCGGCGGACCCTGCTCATATAGCTCCTTATTTGGCCGAACAGAATCTTCCCTATCAGCCCTGCGATCTCTTCCTGCCCGTGCTGGTTAATCTGTTTCCATATGACAGAAGTCTGGGCAAGGAAGACAAGAATCTGTTCGACTATGCTCTGCTAAATGTGATGCATGAATTATTCCAGCACCCCCTCTTTCAAGTGGAAGCGATCACAGAGATCAAGGATTATAACTGGATGATTATTCTAAAATGGAACTCTAATCCTGATCCCGGAATGCTTGAAGACCATTGTTCCTCCTTCATAGCCCAGGCCAACAGATTTCTGAAATGCGACGCCTGCTGTAACATTGGTAAATCTCTGACGCTTGGGGCGATCCGCAAGGAGATTCAGGAGCTACTGGTAATGAATGAGGAAATGATCAAACACCGCAACCAGACTTTTCTGCTTGAACATTACCGCAAATGTGAGGCGATCTACAACCCGCCCGATCTGATCCTGCTGGAGCAGCTGCTGAATGAGAACAGCTACACTGCATTCCTGGAGCTGACCTCAGACTATCTGCATGAACTGATTCAGGGCCATATCGTCAACACCTCGGTGCTCAGCTTGCTGCGGCTGGACATTGTCCAGCTTGTATACGCCCATCTCAAGAGTAAAGAGATCGAAGCACATAAACTCTATATGGGCAGGTCCGGAGATCAGCTGTTTATTCAGTCCCTTAATTCAATTGAGGATATGCAGCAATACATCGGCTATCTGGTTAATACTGCAGCGGAATACCGCAATTTTGCCGAGCAGCCCAAGTCAGTCGTGGAAGAGATCACCCATTATATCAAAACACACTGCGGCAACGATCTGACACGCAACAGCCTCGCAGAGATTGTCTATCTCAATCCGGATTATCTGGCCCGGCTCTTCAAGAAGGAGACGGGGATTTCACTCGGCAATTATATCATCCAGACCCGGCTGGCCGCCGCCAAGCATCTACTGGAAACCACCCGGCAGTCGGTCTATACCATCGCTAGTAAGGTCGGATATTCGAACTACTCACATTTCTCCAAGCTATTTAAGCTGGACAACGGCTGCAGTCCCAACGAATACCGTAAGAATCTGAGAGAACTGAAAGAACTGAAATCTGTTCCCGAATGGAACTGAGATTTCGGAGAGCATCCCAAAAAAGCGTCCACTCCCAGTCTTTCAATAGGGAGTGAACGCTTTTTAAGATTGGACATTCAAGACATTACACAGCTGCAAATTGGCTGTTATATAAGCGGGCGTAGTAGCCTCCGCTCGCTAGCAGTTCATCATGAGTGCCGCTCTCCACAATATCGCCGTCCTTCATGTAGAGAATGAGATCCGACTCACGAATCGTCGACAACCGGTGAGCGATCACAAAGCTGGTTCGTCCGGCAATCATCTTCAGGAATGCTTTCTGGATACGCACCTCTGTCAGTGTGTCAATACTGCTGGTTGCCTCATCCAAAATCAGCATTGGCGGATCCACCAGCATGACCCGGGCTATCGTCAATAGCTGCTTCTGTCCCTGGGACAGATTGTCACCAGAGCCGCTGATCCGGGTCTGATAACCGTCCGGCAGACGTTTGATAAAGCCATGCGCATTAGCAGCCTTGGCTGCAGCAATCACCTCTTCTTGGCTGGCCTCGGGCTTGCCATAGGCGATGTTCTCAAAGATCGTTCCACCGAACAGCCAGGTCTCCTGAAGCACCATCCCGAAATTGCGGCGCAGACTGTCCCGAGTGATGGTGTTAATATCCACTCCGTCTATCGCGATAGTTCCGCTGTCTACATCATAGAAGCGCATAAGCAGGTTAACCAGCGTCGTCTTCCCCGCTCCCGTCTGCCCTACAATCGCCACCCGCGTTCCCGGCTTCACTTCCAGACTGAACCCGGTAATGAGTGGCCGCTCCGGATCATAAGCAAAGCGCACCTGATCGAACGTAATCGTTCCCTGGCTGGTTGTAAGCTCCACAGCTCCCTCGGCATCCGGTTTCTCTGGTGCCAAATCCATAATCGCGAAGATACGCTGTGCTGAAGCCGTCGCTGATTGCAGCTGTGTGATCACTCCGGTGATTTCGTTGAACGGCTTAGCGAACAGGTTCGAATAGATCAAGAAGCTAGAGAGATCCCCTACCGTCAGGTGGTTCATAATGACCATGACACTGCCGATCATCGCAATGACCGAGAATGTCAGATTATTTACGAGTCGGGTCGTTGGGTTCGAGAGCGAGCCGTAGAACTGGGATTTCACACCCGTCTGGTACAGCGCTTCATTCTGTTCAGCAAACGCTGCAAAGGCACGCTCTTCATACTGATAAGCTTGAACAACCTTCTGCCCGCCCACCAGTTCTTCCACATAACCGTTCAGTCCACCGAGGATTTTAGCCTGATCCCGGAACATCTGCTGGGAGCGGGTCGTAATAAAACGCGCTGCAAAATACGAAGCCGGGGCGGACAGAAGTACCACAAGGGTCATAAGCGGACTGATGTAAAGCATCAACCCAATCGCTCCAGCAATCGTAACTACACCGGTTAGCAGTGTAGAAAAACCTTGCTGCAACCCGTCCGAGACAGCATCCATGTCGTTGACAAAACGGCTGATGCTATCCCCTTGCGGATGATTATCATGAAATTTCAGCGGCAATACGTTCAGCTTGTCGAATAGTTCACGCCGCATATCATTGATGGTTCGATAAGCGATCCGGTTCATAAGCGCCGTAAGCAGCCATCCGAAGAGACTGCCGACGAGGTAGATAGCGCCGAGAATGAGCAGCAGGCGTAGGACAGCTGGAAAGTCGACTTTTCCTGGACCGATCATAAAATCAATCGCCTTGCCGATCAGCAGCGGCCCAATCAAACTGGCCACTACGCTGAGAATGGCACAGATGACCGCAAGGATCATCAGGCTCCGATACTGGGATGTATAAGCGATGAGTCTCTTCCACGTATTATTTCTTTTCATTGTCCAGACTCCTCACTCGATAACTGGGACAGGCAGATTTCTTTATACTCTGCACAGCCCTCCATCAGTTCTTCATGACTTCCGATGCCGGCAATCCGCCCTTCCTCAAATACGATAATTTTATCAGATTGCCGTACTGTGCTTACCCGTTGGGACACCACAAGTACGGTCATTTCCCGGCTATATTCTTTTAGCTCCTTGCGCAATGCTGCATCGGTGGCAAAATCAAGTGCGCTTGACGAGTCGTCGAGAATCAGAATCTGTGGCTTACGGATGACAGCACGCGCGATGGTCAAACGCTGTTTCTGTCCGCCGGACAGGTTCATTCCTCCTCTGGATACCTTAGTATCCAGTCCTTCCGGCAACTTGTGAATGAATTCGGCCGCCTGAGCCACTTCGGCTGCCCGCAAGATCTCCTCTTCCGTTGCCTCTTGGTTGCCCCAGCGGATATTATCTGCAATCGTGCCCGTGAACAGCAGTGCTTTCTGCGGAACAATCGCAATTTTCTCCCGCAGCCGGGATAGCGGATACTCTCTGACATCCATGCCATCTACTGTGATACTGCCCTCCACCGCATCATAGAAACGAGGAATCAGATTCACAAAGGTGGACTTCCCGGAACCGGTACTGCCGATCAATCCCACCGTCTCTCCCCGGTTAATGACCGCAGAGATGTTATCCAGCGCCAGCTCGCCGGTACTGCTGTATCCGAAGGACACCTGGTCAAATGCGATCTTGGATACCTCCTGGCCACCGGTAGGCTCCTGAAGACCAGTGTCCTTAACCGAAGAAGTCACTGCCAGCACTTCATTGATCCGGCTCGCCGAAGACGACGCCTTGGTGAAGATGATCACTAGATTGGAGACCACAATCAGGGCCAGCAGGATCTGAGTGACATAATTTATAAAAGCAATGATCTCCCCTTGCGAGAGACGACCGTTATCGATGTGAAAACCACCCGCCCACAATATAGCTATGATTGCTGCGTTCACCACTAGCGTGGTGAGCGGTCCCAGCCAGGCAGAGATACGTCCAACCCGAATCGCCGTAGCTGTCAAATCATCAGAGGATTCTGCAAAACGAGCCCGCTCCTGACGACTCTTGGCAAATGCGCGAATTACACGCAGACCAGACAGATTCTCGCTCAGCACCAGTGCCAAAGCATCCAGCTTCTTCTGGTACAGGCGATAAAGCGGAGATGTCCGACTGATAATCAAGTACAGAATAACCGCAACTACGGGCGTAGCTGCCAGCAGAATCAGAGACAGCCGGAAGTCGAGAATCATGGACATGATTATTGCTCCGATGCAGATGAACGGTGCCCGGATCACCAGGCGGATCAGCATAGCAACCGCCAGCTGTAGCTGATTTACATCATTCGTGATCCGATTGATCAACGAAGGCGTTCCAAAGGTATCCAGTTCGGCATAAGACAACGACGAAATATGACGAAACATCTTGTTACGAAGCGTGGTGCCAAAACCTTGTGAGGCACGGGCAGCATAATACTGGCAGATCATCGAGCAGCCGAAGCCGAGGAGTGACATCAGGAGCATCAACCCACCCAGCCGGTACACATATCCGCTATCCTGATGCCCGATTCCATTATTGATAATCAGGGCAACTAAAGTTGGTAACAACAACTCCAGGATCGCCTCCAGCAGTTTGAAGATGGGGCCGATGATGGCTTCTTTTCGATACGGTTTTAAATAAACGGCAATTTTGAACACTGGAATCCACACCTAACCTAAGAAGTATTTAAGTATTTGATTTTTCTATAAGACCAGTTATGATTATGTCATATCTTTTTTCATATTAATAATATTGTTTTCGTATCAGTGCGATACGATTTACATATCTCAAACCGGAGGTTCCCCATGGATATCAGGCAGCTCAAATACTTTTTGACCATCGCGGAGGAAGGCCAGATCACTTCAGCTGCACGCAAGCTGCAGATGGCTCAGCCTCCCCTAAGCCAGCAGCTGAAGCTTCTTGAAGATGAACTCGGTGTCAAACTTTTCGAGCGTGGTCCCCGTAGCGTACAGCTCACGGATGCAGGCATTATTCTGCGAAACCGGGCCCAGCAGATTCTGGAGCTGACAGACTCCACTACCCGAGAGATTAATGACTTTGCTAAAGGCATGAAAGGCACCATAACTGTTGGAACCGTCTCTTCATCCGGCGCAACCCTGCTTCAAGATAGACTGCGCGAATTCCACAAAATGTATGCCGGTATCAAATTTGAAATTCATGAAGGTAATACGTTCATGGTAATAGACCTTCTCAATAAAGGAATCGTAGAAGTCGGCATAGTCCGCACTCCTTTTAATACTACAAATCTGGAATGCAAGTATAGCAGCGCTGAGCCGATGATCGCTGTAATGACCCCGGAATATGACTGGAGCAAGGGAGAAGCTTCCATGACGGTCAGTGAGCTGCAGAACAAGCCACTGATCATTTATCGGCGATTCGAGCAGCTGATCTCGGAAGCCTGTATCGATCAGGGCTTTGAACCCTCCTTCTTTTGCATGAATGATGATGCCCGTACCACACTGCTCTGGGCTAACGCTGGACTGGGCATTGGTATTATCCCCAAATCCGCCTTCGGACTCGTGAACAACAGCAATTTGTTGTACAAGGAGATTCGTAGCGAGACGCTGCGCACCCGTGTCGCTGCCATCTGGATGAAGGACAAATACTTGTCTTCGCTGGCTGCCAAGTTTATTGATTGCTTCGGTTAAGAAGAAGCCTTATAGAGAATGCAAATAACCCGCCCTGGCTTGCACCAGTGACGGGTTATTCTACTTTTTATAGAGGTGTTAATTGGCTAGGCCAACATTACACCATGATTTTGCAAATATCGTTCGTGAACTGTACAGGGTCGCCTACTTGCAAGCCTTCGATCAGCAGCGCCTGGTTGTACAGCAGGTTCGTGTACAGACTCAGCTTCTCTTTATCATTGTCCGAAGCAGCCTTCAGGGACTGGAACACTTCATGGTTGATGTTGATCTCCAGCACCTTGTCGGCCTGTACTTCCTGGCCGTTCGGCATGGATTTCAGGATTTTCTCCATCTCGATCGTCAGCTCGCCTTCAGAGGAGAGACAGACCGGATGGGTCTTAAGACGTTTGGAAGCTTTAACATCCTTGACCTTGCCGGACAGAATGCCTTTCATCGCTTCGAATAGCTCTTTGTTCTCGTTCTCTTCAGCATCCGTAGGCTTGTCCGCTGCATCGGTCTCGATGCCGAGATCGCCGCTGGAGACAGATCTGAATTCTTTTTCCATATAAGAAGTGATCATCTTGATCGCGAATTCATCGATATCATCGGTGAAGTAGAGGATTTCATAGCCTTTATCAGCTACCAGCTCGGTCTGCGGCAGCTTCTCGATGCGCTCTACGGATTCACCTGCAGCATAATAGATATACTTCTGATCTTCCGGCATTCTTGACACATATTCGTCCAGCGTAACCAGCTTCTTCTCTGTGGAAGAGTAGAACATCAGCAGGTCCTGCAGCGTGTCCTTATGCATGCCATAATCATTGTATACGCCGAATTTGAGCTGTCTGCCGAAGGCACTGTAGAACTGATTGTATTTCTCTCTTCCGTCCTTGAGCAGGCTTTGCAGCTGGCTCTTGATCTTGTTCTTAATGTTCTTGGCAATCAAAGTCAGCTGGCGGTCATGCTGCAACAGCTCGCGGGAAATGTTCAGCGACAGATCCTCGGAATCTACCATCCCCTTGACGAAGCTGAAGTAGTCCGGCAGCAAATCGCTACATTTGTCCATGATCAGAACGCCGTTGGAGTACAGCTCCAGGCCCTTCTCATATTCCTTCGTATAGTAGTCAAACGGCGTATTCTCCGGGATAAACAGAATCGCGTTATAGACCACCGCACCGTCGGCACTGATGTGGATATGCTTGAGCGGCTGGTCGAAACCGTAGCGCTTCTCGGCATAGAAATTGTTATAATCCTCGTCGGTCAGCTCGTTCTTATTCTTCCGCCAGATCGGCACCATGCTGTTCACGGTTTGTTCTTCGGAGACTTCCTCGAACTCGTTCTCGCTGTCAGCCTTAGGCTGGCTGGTGGTGATATCCATCTTGATCGGGAAACGGATGAAATCAGAATATTTCTTAATGATAGACTTCAGGCGGTACTCTTCCAGATATTCATCATATTGATCTTCTTCGGTGTTCGCCTTGATCTTCAGGGTGATCTCGGTACCCACAGTATCTTTCTCAGCCGGCTCGATGGTATAGCCATCAGCGCCTGTGGATTCCCATTTGAACGCTTCACTACTGCCCAGCGCCTTACTGATGACCGTTACATCGTCGGCAACCATAAAGGCCGAATAGAAGCCTACACCGAACTGACCGATAATGTTATGGCCGTCCTTCGCCTCATTCTCTTCCTTGAAGGCCAGGGAGCCGCTCTTCGCGATAACGCCAAGGTTGTTCTCCAGCTCCTCCGCAGTCATCCCGATTCCTGTATCGGTAATGGTCAGCGTTCTGTTTGCTTTATCAGCGGTCACTTTAATATAGTAATCTTCTTTATTGAAGACCAGCGAATCGTCGGCTAATGCTTTGTAATAGATTTTATCAATAGCATCGCTGGCATTCGAGATCAGCTCTCTCAGAAAAATCTCCCGCTGCGTATAGATGGAGTTAATCATCATCTCCAGCAGGCGCTTGGATTCGGCTTTAAACTTTTTTTTGGCCATGAATACATTGATCTCCTTTCAAAATAAACATCTGTATAAGACGAACTTAAGATCCGAACGTAAGACTCGATCGTCACTACGGTGAATGTTTGGACTTTCGGCCGCTGTTGTCCCCAGATTTCTTCTTTATAAACCGCTTCTAGCGGTTGAAATCCGGTGACAAAGGCGGTCGCTTTCGCTCCTACAGTTCCAAACCCTCCCCTTCATTCCTTCGCGCTTTTCGTTACTTTCTTTTATTCGTCTCATATAGTCAACACAACAAAACAATTAGCACTCCACTCAAGTGAGTGCTAACACTTCTTTTTATATACCATATAATAAATTTAGATGTCAATATATTACTGCATATTTGCTATATTTATTGAACTTAAGTTACTAGACATAAGCATCGGTGTCGCTCTGGTGAACCCTGAATTTTCGGCCTCTGTTGGCATCACTTTCACAATCCTGCTGCCTGCGTTCCTGCATCCTGCATCAGCATCTGGATCAGAAATTGCAGCGGATGGGACTTCCATTTCTTGGGATGGATTAGCAATTGCAGATCGAAGTGGATCTCAGGGTGGTTAAAATTCAGCTCGGCGAGATACCCTCGCTCGATCTCCTCCTGGGCTACGATCCGCGGCAGCAGCGCAATGCCCAGCCCGTTCATGACACAGCGCTTGATCGCCTCCAGGTTGGATAGCTCAAAGCCTATGCGGAACACAATGCCGTGCTCCTTGAGCAAATTCTCGAACAGACTTCGGTAAATGCAGCTTTCCTCCGAGACAATGAATTCGCAATTGTTCAGATGCTGCAGCTTAACAGTGTCCAGAGCGGCCAGTGGATGACCAACGGGAGCGATTAGCACCAGTGGCTCTTCCCGGATAATCGTGCGGTTCAGGTAGGAATCTGCCGTGCTGCGGTCCAGCATCAGCCCGATATCCACTTCCCCGTCCTTTATTTTATTGACCAGATTAGCTTCCTGCTGTGTTTGCAAATGAATGTTCAGCCCCGGAAACCGTGTTCGCAGCTGCTGAAGAAAAGGAGGCAAATAAAATGCTGCCAGGGAATCTATCGTTCCGATCGTCAGCGTCCCGCCAATTTGCTGAGCAATCGTTTCTTTGGAACGATCATACAAATCCAGCATCTCCACAAACAGCTTGAGCAACTCCTCCCCCGGAGGGGTCAAGCGCAGCTGGCGTCCATGTCTCTCCATAAGCGGGACACCATACTCCTTCTCGATCTTCTGGATTTGCATCGTAACACTGGACTGGGCATAACCCAGTTCCTCGGCGGCACGGGTAAAGCTCTGGCGCTTAGCCACTTCTCGGAAAGTTCTCAAGTAAGTCAAATCCATAATCTCACCCTAACATCAATAATAATGATGATCCATATCATTTATTATAGATAACACCGATGCAATATTCCATGGTAAAGTAATCTTACAGCAACTAAATTGTTGGAGGCCGATAATCATGCTTACAGAACAACAGGTTTTTGGAGTATATGTCCCCGTGGTCACTCCGTTCAATACAGCCGGTGAAGTTGATCTGGATTCGTATGAGCACTATGTGAACAACATCATTAAACATAATATTCAGGGTCTGGTTGTAAACGGAACCACTGGTGAATCGCCGACGGTTACCGTGGAAGAATTTCAGGTTCTGGTCAATGCATCTCGTGAACTTTTAAAGCAATCCTCAATTCCGCTTATGGTCGGCACTGGAACGAACGATACCGCATCCACTGTAAAACGCACAGAGCTCGCTGGATCTTTGGGCGCAGATGCCGCACTCGTTGTGGTCCCTTATTACAGTCGCCCCTCGCAGCAAGGCATTATTGAGCACTTCCGCAAGGCTGCAGAGGTTGGCGTTCCGATCATGGCCTATGATATTCCCGGACGAAGCGGTGTTGGTATGACTGTCGATACAGCGCGGACGATTCTGGAGATGGACAATGTTATTGGTCTGAAAGACTGTTCAGGTTCGCCACTATTGGTCACCGAGCTGACCAAATATGGCTCCAAGCCGATTCTGTGCGGCGATGATCAGCATTTCCTGGATATGTTGGGACGCGGTGCAGCTGGCGGCATGTTGGCTTCGGCGAATGTACGTCCGGCAGAATTCATCGAAATCTACCAATATTTTGCCTCCGGGCAGCTGGAGCAGGCCAAAGAGGCCTTCGAGCGCCAGCTTCCACTAATCTCACTGCTTTTCAAAGAATCCAATCCCGCTCCGATCAAATGGCTGCTTAGCCACACTGGAGTCATCGGTTCCGATACCCTTCGCCTGCCACTGATGTCCATCAGCACCGCGCTGCAGGAAGAACTTCGTGCATACCAGGCTGGAGCGCTTGTATCCGGGTTGTAACGGTAACGCAATTATCCATATTGAAAGGCTGCCCACTCCGTTTCTCACGGCTGAAGGCAGCCTTTATTTTTTCTTAACCGTACGCAATCCGTCCTCATATCTTTGTAGATAATCCGTCAGCGTAATCTTACGGCACAGCTCCGCGAGCAGGTCGTACGGAATGGCATTTATATTTTTAAAGCGTATACAGCTCTTCCCCATATCAAGCTTGCCTAGGACAACCTGCGCATACTCCTCCTGAAACCAGGTCAACACCTCGGGAAAGATATATATGCCCATATGATAAAAAGCGATATAGTTCTTCTGGGAAGCTATGCTGATAAATGGAAGGGGCTCCTCAGGCTTCGCATGATAACCGGACGGATAAATACTGTGTGGAACAACATAACCGATCATGCCATAGGCCATAGTCTCTTGAAAGCCTTCCGGCAGATTATCCACTACTGTCTTTCTCAGCGCCACCATGGCTTGCTTTCGCTCCTCTGGCAGTTGATGAATATATTCTTCCGGACTGCCTGCTTCATACTTCATTAGGTACCCTCCATTTACGTTACTTCAAATTATTGACCATCAGTTCTATCATACCAAATTCAGGATCAAACTAAAAATAACGACGGATTGTGCAAGGCCACGTTTACGAAAAAAAACGCAACAAAAAAACGGGAGATTGCTCCCCCGCTTCTTCATGCTATATACCTATTAAGACTAGTCTACAATTTCAGCAGTATCGCCATTGTTAGCACCTGCTGCATTGGCTTCGTCTGTATCAATATGCATATCCAGTGCAAAGCTGTCGGATACACGCGCAATTACGTTCTCCAGCACAAGACCGCGTTCGCCACCGAGGCGAACCTTCAGCAGTTGCTTGTCAGCGATGCCCCAAGCTTCAGCATCGGAAGTATGAAAATGAATATGGCGAGCTGCCACAATAACGCCGGTTTCCAGTTCCACTTCACCAGCTGGGCCTTTCAAAGTAATGCCCGGTGTACCTTCGATATTACCGGATTCACGAACAGGGGCTTTCACGCCAAGCGCGAATGCGTCTGTACGGGACACTTCCAATTGGGAAGCAGGACGAGCAGGTCCAAGAATTCTTACTTTGTCAAATTTGCCTTTGGTGCCAATTACCGCTACAGTTTCATTCGCAGCGAATTGACCAGGTTGGGAGAGGGGTTTGAACTCTGTCAATTGATATCCAGGGCCAAACAAAGCCTCCACGTGCTCTTGCGTAAGGTGAATATGTCTAGCCGACACACCTACGGGTACAGTCTTGCTCATTGTAAGTCACTCCTTGAATTTTCTCTAGTATCTGTACAAGCCACAAAACATTATACAACTAAATACTCAAAACCTAAAGGAACCTTGTCACTTTTTATGATAAATTCTTGTATTGGACACATAGTAATACAAAATATTCCAATCAAACATTGCAATCATGGAGTAATTTCTGATAAGAACAACCTGTGCGTTTGGTGTTGTTCGGTGTGTTTGGTGTGTTTGGTGTGTTAAGCACTGGTTAACAGTTTGGCGTGTTTAGTCTATTAAACACTGGTCAACAGTTTGGCCCGTTTGGCGCGTGTGTTGATTCCGTTGCCCCAGATCCGCAATCTTCTAAGCCGGACTATGCTTGCTCGCTTTAGAAGGCAGATTCTCTCGCAAAAAAGTCATGGCGTTCCCGTACAGCCATCCGCTTACAAGATCTTCAGGATAATGCCGGAGCAGCAGCTCCGCAAACTCCGGATATTTTCCCGGATGCTCCAGCCCCTCTACCCAGGTGTCAATGCCGTCAAAATCCGAGCCGAACATCAGAATCCGTTCTCCACCAAGGCTGCATACATGTTCAATATGCTTCAGCAGGTCTTCTCGTCCTGCCTTTCCTCCATCTTCTACAAACCACGGAAAAAATGTTAGCCCCATTCTTCCATCCATAGCAATTAGCGCTTTAATCTGTTCGTCAACCAGATTGCGTGGATGCCCACATATCGCCGCAGCGTTGGAATGAGAGGCAATAAACGGCCGATCGCTAAGCTCTGCAAGCTCCCAGAAGCCCGCTGGGGAGAGATGCGACACGTCCAGTAGCATTCCACTCTGGTTGCACCACTCCACCAGCTTCTTCCCTTTCTCTGTAAATCCTCCATTCCGTCGCTCAAGTACCCCATCTGCAGCCCAGTTGGCATAGTTCCAGGTAACCCCCAGAAACCGTACTCCTAGTTCAAAACAGAGCTGGGCATAGAACAGATTGCCCTCCAGACCGTCTACGCCCTCCACAGAGAGCATTCCTGCGCTGGACGCTCCAATGATCTGGCTTTCCACTTCTTCCTTCCAGCGAAGCCACTGCAAGCCTTGTGACCTCACTACTTTTTCACGAAAAAGATCGATTTGACCCAATATCCGCTCAAACCCCAGTTTTCCCCTGCCCTCCGACAGATAGATAGCAAAACATTGCAGATCTACTCTCCCTGCTGCCAGCCGCTCTGCCGTTACATCGAGGCGCGAATCATTCCGAAAATCAATATCGCCGAAATTCTGCATTTTACTCAACACATCACAATGGAAATCTGCCACCTTCATATCTACTTTCCTCACAGCATTCCCCTCACTTTCTGCTGCCACCCGTCACTATCCACACGAGAGAGCCTTCTTCAGATTCTATGCCGCGACCCCAGGGGTTATCTGTAAATATGCAGCAAAAAAGCCTGTTTACCAAGGTAAACAGGCTTCAAACTGATGTATCTCTATTATCTCGGTTCAACAATAAGTTTAATCGCCGTCCGATCTTCTCCATCAATAACAATGTCCGTAAAGGCAGGAATGCAAATCAAATCAACACCGCTTGGTGCCACAAATCCCCGGGCGATAGCAACTGCTTTCACTGCCTGATTCAGTGCTCCTGCTCCTATTGCCTGCAATTCGGCCGTTCCACGTTCACGGAGAACACCTGCTAATGCACCGGCGACGGAATTAGGATTGGATTTAGCTGATACTTTTAATACATCCATGTAAGTACCTCCCCTGGGAAAAATGATGGTGTTCTTCCACTCTGTAGATGTTATTCGCGGGAGAAGAAATAATTCCTTCTTTTTACCGACTACTTCTACTTAAATTGGTACAAAAGATACTCTTTTTCGATATAAAAAAGATCACACTGCATCCTAAAACGTTGCTTCCGCCCGATTCCTCTTGCTTTTTGACCGTTCCTCTTAGTCCATGATCCAATCGCCTTCGCGCATGCGGATCTTTTCCAGCTTGGTCGCCGCCCCTGTTGCCTCGTCCAGCTCTGCAAACAAACCGTGCAACTGCCACTTGCCTTCGTCCACGACGAAGCGTGATGGAAGCTGTGTTTTGAACTTGTATAGGACCGCTTCTTTTTCCATACCCAGTATTCCTTCTCTTGAACCAACCATGCCCGCATCGGTCAAGTAAGCAGTTCCCCCAGGCAGAATCACATCGTCATTACTCTGCACATGTGTATGGGTACCGACAACGATCGACGCACGTCCGTCCATATGATAGCCCATGGCAATTTTCTCGGAGGTCGCTTCTGCATGGAAATCTACGAGGATGCATTTATGCTGTCTGCGCAGCTCATCCACAATCTCGTCGCCAGTGCGGAACGGACAATCGATAGCTGGCAAAAAGGTACGGCCCTGTAAGTTAACAATCGCTAGTTGCTTACCGTTTGCTTTTATTACCGTGTATCCGCGTCCCGGTGTACCCGGTGGGAAGTTCGCCGGACGAATCAGCCGCGGCTCATCGTCAATAAACTCAAAGATATCACGGTTATCCCACGTATGATTACCCATCGTGATCCCGTGGACGCCCCAGTTGAAGAATTCGTTCGCAATGGCTGACGTTATCCCGCGGCCAGCAGCAGCGTTCTCACCGTTGACAATAATAATATGGGGCTGGTATTTGCTTTTCAGGGAAGGCAGCATTTCACGCAATGCTTTTCTTCCAGTGTTGCCAACGATATCACCAATAAATAGTACTTTAATAAGACTCTCCTCCTAGACTTGCACTTGGTTTGAAACATCGTATTTACAGAAAAAATGGCCCCGCTAGGGGCCACTTTTCTTCATTTGCCTATTTAGCGTATTCTACCGCCCGTGTCTCACGGATTACAGTGACTTTGATATGTCCTGGATAATCCAGTTCATTCTCAATCATCTTCGTAATGTCACGAGCCAGACGGAAGGCTTCCGCATCGTCAATCTTCTCAGGCTGTACCATTACGCGAACCTCACGGCCCGCCTGAATGGCGTATGATTTCTCAACACCCTCGAAAGATTCGGAAATTTCTTCAAGTTTCTCCAGACGCTTGATGTACGTTTCCAGTGTTTCGCGACGAGCACCAGGTCTTGCTGCCGACAGAGCGTCAGCTGCACCAACCAACATTGCAATTACCGAAGTGGCTTCACAGTCACCATGGTGAGAGGCAATACTGTTGATAACTACCGGATGTTCCTTGTACTTCTTCGCCAGTTCGACGCCGATTTCTACGTGTGAGCCTTCTACTTCATGATCCAGCGCTTTGCCGATATCATGGAGCAATCCGGCACGTTTTGCAAGCACGATGTCTTCCCCAAGCTCACCGGCCATAAGTCCTGTCAGATAAGCAACCTCCATGGAGTGCTTCAACACATTCTGTCCATAGCTTGTACGGAATTTCAAGCGACCCAGAATCTTAATCAGGTCTGGATGCAAGCCGTGAACACCTACCTCGAAGGTAGCCTGCTCACCGTATTCACGAATCCGCTCGTCCACTTCTTTGCGGGATTTCTCCACCATCTCTTCAATGCGAGCTGGATGGATACGTCCATCCGCAACCAGCTTCTCAAGTGCCGTACGGGCCACTTCGCGGCGGATTGGATCAAATCCTGACAGAATAACTGCTTCCGGCGTATCATCAATAATGAGGTCAATACCGGTGAGAGTCTCCAATGCCCGGATGTTGCGGCCTTCACGACCGATAATCCGTCCCTTCATCTCTTCATTCGGCAGCGTAACAACCGAGACGGTTGTCTCCGCAACGTGATCAGCTGCACAGCGTTGAATGGCCAGCGTAATGATCTCGCGGGATTTCTTGTCCGCTTCTTCCTTCGCCTGCTGTTCGATTTCCTTGATCATTTGTGCGGTTTCGTGGCGAACTTCCTGCTCTACATTGCTGAGAATAATACTTCTTGCATCTTCGATGCTGAGATTGGAAATCCGCTCCAACTCAGTAACTTGGGTCTTGTAAATGACATCAATTTGTTGTTGGGTTTCATCGATTCGTTTCTCTTTGTTAGCTACTTGTTCTTCTTTTCGCTCGAGCGATTCCATTTTTTTATCCAGCGATTCTTCCTTTTGCAGCAAACGTCTCTCTTGTCGTTGGATTTCGTTCCGACGTTCACGAGTTTCTTTCTCAGCCTCGGTACGGATTCTGTGGACTTCGTCCTTAGCTTCCAATACCGTTTCCTTCTTCAGCGCTTCTGCCTCTTTTCTCGCGTTTTCCACGATGACTACGGCTTCTTTCTCAGCGCTTGAAATTTTAGCTTCTGCAAGGGATTTACGAATAAAATAACCGAACCCAAAGAATAATGCAGCTACAACGAGAACGACAATGATCCAGGCCCATGTTGGCATCTGTTCACCTCCTCGTTGGTTCCTCCAAGGTATGCCTTGGGAATTTGTGCAGTTGTTCAACTATCCGTTTCATCACCATACAAAAAACCGGTAACCTCACCGATTGCCATACTGCACATGCTGCACATGCACACTGCCCGCCATATACGGCGATTACATATCATATGAGTTGTATGCGAATCGCAAAAAGATTCACCCTTTTTGGGAAGGAAAAAGGTTTCTTGCTTTTGCCGATTCATGTTATATTTTATTATTTATAAAAAGACATTGTCAAGAGAGCCGATACCTTCACTAAAGTCAAGTCTAGTAATCCATGAAGTAGGAATCCTCTTCTTGCCCTTCTGCATTCTCTTCCTGGAGCAAAGTATTGATCACCTGCCGCACCATTTCTCCCGGAAAACCACGTCTCATAAGGAAAGCACCTGTCTTGCGCCTTTTGTCGACGACTTCCCCGCGAATCATATTCCACTTCTTGCGTCCTGTCTGGAGCGCACTCGCCAATTCGTCCTCTGGACTGATATTCTCCAGCGCTTCCGCGATCAGTGACTTGTCGATTCCCTTCTCTCGCAATTCCTGGCGAATCCATAGTTTGCCCTTGCGTTGGTTCGTGAGGCGCTGCTCCGCCCACTGTCTGGCGTATAATGGATCATCAATAAAACGTTCCTCCTGCAGCCGCTGCACCACTTCCGCAATAATAGTCTCTCCTATTTCCTTCTGCCGTAAACGGCGGGCCATCTCCTGCGCAGTTCGCGGCTTGCGTTCCAAATAACGAAGACCTTCTACATAAGCGCGCTGGCGCTCATCCGCTAATACAATCTCCTCCAGATCGGCCTTGATAAATGAATTACCCGTGATCATCCGGTATTTAATCATGACATCTTCATGAACGGTCATCGTATAAGGGCCGAAATGAATGATATAGCGGTGATCCGACTTCTTCTGTCGCTCCACCCGTGTGATCTCAAGTAACCCATCCTCCGGAAAATCAGACAACGCCTGTTCATCCTGCTCTTCCGGCTCCGAATCAAGTTGTATAACCATGCTGCTTGTCACCTCATTACCAATATCGTATACATATACCAACCTCAGATTATGAAAAGACACCCTGTTATGTCGTTCACAGGGCGCCTATCCTTAGCGAATATTCAATTCAGACTATTCGATTTCCATCAGCAGATTCTCTTCTTCTTCCTTCTCTGCCGCAATTTCAGATTCACTTGGGGAAGCCACAAGCGTCGATAGATTGCTGGCTTCACGAATCTTGTTCTCAATCACGAGGGCGATGTCCTCATGCTCCTTCAGGAACTGCTTAGCATTCTCCCGACCTTGGCCAAGACGTTCGCCTTCATAGGAATACCAGGCACCACTCTTGTTTACGATATCCATCTCCGTACCGATATCCACAAGACTGCCTTCCTTGGAAATTCCCTCACCGTACATAATATCTACATCTGCCTGCTTGAACGGAGGTGCTACCTTGTTCTTCACAACCTTAATTTTCGTCCGGTTACCCACAACATCGTTCCCCATCTTGATGCTCTCTACGCGACGTACATCAAGGCGAATGGAAGAATAGAATTTCAGAGCTCGACCGCCAGGAGTCGTCTCAGGGTTACCGAACATAACACCGATCTTCTCACGAAGCTGGTTAATAAAGATTGCAATTGTGTTCGATTTGTTGATCGCACCAGACAGTTTACGCAAAGCTTGGGACATTAGACGAGCCTGCAGACCCACGTGAGAATCACCCATGTCGCCTTCAATCTCTGCCTTTGGCACCAAAGCTGCCACGGAGTCAACGACAATAATGTCTACCGCTCCACTGCGAACAAGTGCTTCAGCGATTTCAAGCGCCTGCTCCCCTGTGTCCGGCTGTGAAAGCAGCAGTTCATCTATGTTCACGCCCAGCTTACTGGCATATCTTGGGTCAAGTGCATGTTCCGCATCAATAAATGCAGCTTGTCCCCCAGCCTTTTGCACTTCTGCAATCGCATGAAGCGCAACCGTGGTCTTACCGGAAGACTCCGGACCGTATACTTCGATGATACGCCCCTTCGGAAATCCGCCAATCCCCAATGCGATATCTAACGCCAAAGCTCCGCTGGGTACCACTTCCACTTGCATGTGGGTGGATTCGCCCAGTTTCATTACAGAACCTTTACCGAATTGCTTTTCTATTTGACGAAGCGCCATCTCAAGCGCCGCACGACGATCTGACAACCAGACCACTTCCTTCACTGTTGTTTATAATATACATAATAACGTGTTTTGAAGACCTTGCCAAGCTTTTTTTCGAACATACATTCGTTTTTTTTAACTTCCGGCCTACCTCTCCCTTTTATTGTAAGCCCCCTTCCGGTTGCACAAAATAAGAGCATCGCGGCCGGGAGAATGCATCTCCCCATGATTATCAAACAAAAAACCGCGGCATAGAATGCTCTGCGCCACGGTTCTTCCGTATGTTTCAATTATACAACGTCTTCCAAAGTTATGACAAGTCGGAGCCTTCCAGCGGAGTCTCCACCTTGCGCTCTTCCAGTCTGCGCCAAAGGCGGTACAGCAGTGCTTTTACGGAACGCAAACGGATATTCTCTCGAGTACCCTGTAAATTCAGCTCGTACACTTCCGTCTTCCGGTTCCGCTCAGCAATCCCGATAAAGACGAGTCCCACCGGCTTGCGCTCAGAATATCCTGGTCCAGCCACACCAGTAACTGATAGCCCGAAATCACTGTCTGCAATCATTCTCACCTGCTCAGCCAGCACCTCGGCAACCTCGCGGCTGACGGCGCCAGGAGCATTGCTGCCCTCCAGAAAATCGCTTGGCACGTTCAGCAGCTTCTTCTTGATGTCGTTGGAGTAGCAAACAATCCCCCCGGCGAACATCGAAGCACTGCCGGGAATGTTCGTAATACTCTCCATCAGGAGGCCGCCAGTGCAGCTCTCCGCCGCACTCAAAGTCAGCCCTGCATCCGCCATCCAGTCCACAATCAGCTGTTCCAGCGGCACGTCAATGTTCGCATACATGTGTTCCGGAAGAATATCCTTGATCTGCTTTTCCAGAACATCCAGCTTCTTCAAGGCATCATGCTCGGAAGGAGCCTTGGTCGAAATGCGGACCGTCACTTCGCCCTCCTTGGCATATGGAGCAATCGTTGGATCGGTCTGATTGCGGATCAAATCAATCAGCTTGTCCTCCAGGAGCGATTCACCGATACCGGCAAACTTGAGCATTTTTGAGTAGAGCGGCATTTCGTCCGTCAACGCATGCTGCAGCAGCCATGGCTTGGCCTTGTCCGTGAACATTGGCTTCATTTCACGCGGGGGGCCAGGAAGGACGATATAATATTTATTCTCATGCGCCAGGGCTATGCCCACCGCCAAGCCAATCTCATTAGGTAGCGGAGTAGTGCCTTCAATAATCAAAGCCTGCTTGCGATTGTTCTCTGTCATTACAATCTTCCGTGCGTCAAAAAAGCGCTGTACATGGTCCATGGCCAGTGTATCGATATGCAGACCACGGCCCAGTGCCGCGGCCAGAGCGTCTTTGGTAAGATCGTCTTCGGTTGGACCAATGCCGCCGGTGAAGAGGATCAGGTCCGCACGGCTCTGGGCAATTTCGATCGCTTGCTGCAGGCGGCTGCTATTATCGCCGACCACCGTTTGAAAATAAACATCGATTCCTAGTGCAGCAAGCTCTGTCGATAGGAACTGGGCATTGCTGTTGACGATCTGGCCGAGCAAAAGCTCAGTGCCGACTGCGATGATTTCTGCTTTCATAGCGGGCTGACGCCTCCTGAATTATAGAATGGACCGTTCATTATTATGCTTTATGGAGCTGCAACAGATCCTTGTTCTTGACAAAATAATCGATTCCCGAATAAATCGTGATCAACGTTGCGGCCCAGATCGCGATATCGTCGACCGGAATGCTGATGAACTGGAACGGGAAATTGTTGAGCAGCAGCAGGGAGATGGCGACAATCTGAACAATCGTCTTGATCTTGCCCCATTTGCTGGCGGCCACTACCTTGCCTTCAAGCAGCGCAACCTGACGAAGCCCGGTTACTGCAAATTCGCGGCTGATAATGACAATGGCAATCCAGGAATCGCATCTGCCCAGCTCCACTAACGAGATAAGCACAGCGGTAACCAGCAGCTTATCCGCGAGCGGATCAAGCAGCTTGCCAAGATTGGTGACCATATTATATTTCCGGGCGATATAGCCATCTATTCCATCCGTACTGGCTGCCAGCAAGAAAATCACCGCCGCCACCAAATGGTTAACAGAAAGCTGGAATGAGCCCCAGTGTATCGGCTCTGGATAGAAGCTATAATCCACCAGCAAAAAAAACATCATAATAGGGATAAGACAAATACGAGCAAGCGTGATGCGGTTGGGCAAATTCACTGAAGTTCCTCCCCTGATCAATCATCCAAATCGTGATCCAACATTTCTTACGCAAGTATATTATAGCCATAAAACGGCCGCGGGCAATAGCGGCTGCCCCATCTCATTTATCCCTGAATGTTGTGGGCGCCATGGACAGTTGGCTGGATTCTATACTCTCTCTATCTATTCAAAAAACTGTTGCAATATCCATATGTAATTTGAGCCACATGAGCAAGCAATCATCCTTCTTGCTATGATGAGGCGAATCCGAGATGTTTATACCCTCTCTCTTCCAGCAAAATAGAAAGCACCCCGCAAGCTTGCGTGCTGGTACAGCACAGCGGGGCACAGGTACCTTACTTTAAATTGTTAAACTGCAAATCGAGCGGCAAATCAGCTTTGCGCAGAATTTGGATGATTTGTTGCAGATCATCCCGACTTTTTCCAGTTACCCGGATTTGGTCACCCTGGATCTGGCTCTTCACCTTAAGCTTGGAGTCCCGAATCAGAATATTGATTTTCTTCGCATTCTCCTGATCAATTCCCTGCTTCAAGCCCAGACGTTGGCGTACAGACCCCAGCGCTGCAGGCTCCACCTTGCCGAAATCCAGGTTCTTGAGGGTAATGCCGCGCTTCACCATCTTGGACTGCAAAATATCGATGACAGCATTCAGCCTGAATTCATCCTCAGAGGAAATGATGAGCGCATCTTTCTCCAGCTTCAAGCTGCTTTTGCTATTTTTGAAGTCAAATCGATTGTCGATTTCCTTCTCTGTCTGATGAACAGCATTGGTTAATTCCTGCATATCCATTTTTGAAACGATGTCAAACGAACTTTCCGAAGCCATTACTTCACGTCCTTTTCTTACATTTATTCTGTTACTATTATATGAGAAAGATTTGTCCAAGTCTAATTATGGAAGAAAACATTGACCCGACATGCAAAACAGCCCCACAATGTGGAGCTTGCCATTCTTGCAAAAACACGTCTCCCAGAGGCGACAAAAGCTTGGGAGACGCTTGAATCCCTGAGCGCAGGAACTATCTGCTGCGGGAAGGCGACCGAAACATATCCAAAATCCCCAGCACAATATGCGCAAGTCCGAACCCAAGGATCCCGTAACCCCAGGCACTTGGTGTCAGGTAATATCCCAAGAGCGTAACGATTACACCCAATCCTGCTACAATCCAGCTGACAGTCATGATAGATACACCTCGCTTTGGCGTAAGAACTGTGAATCCTTCTTATGTTCCCCATAAAGCCAAAGTCTATGCATCCCTACCGTTTACTGGGTTGATGTAGATTCTGAGTTCGTTGCACCGCTGTTCCCAGTGCCATTGCCGCCAGATGCTTCATTCAATTCCAGCAAAATACGAGACGAGGATTTACCGTCTGTAACCTGTTGACCATTGACTGTAATGATTGTTGCTGGCGAATAACCGGATTTGATATACATCCCTGCACTGTCGAGCGTGAATGTCATATTATCTCCTGCAGCAGTGTTACCAAAGGAAAGCTTTTCTCCCTTGGAGTTAGAGCCTTTATACACTTCAAGCCAGCTGACTCCGTTTGCCGCAATCTTCACTTGCACCGCACTTCCCGGAGGAGCAGATACCTTAAAGATTGTGCTCTTGCCTGATTTGCGATCCTCAGTGACCGTAACGGCCTGTGGAGGCGGAGGAGGCGTCGGTGAAGGGGTAGGCTGTAATGTAGGCTCCGGCGTAGGTTCCACGCTGGCAGTGCCCTCGGTGGCCGTAGGCTTCGCTGTATTGCCTGCTGCTGGCGGTGGAGTCTGAGCTGTGGCCGGGTCCTGCTGAGCATCCGTTACCTTGGTCGAATCAACCTGATTGCTTTCGCCTTTATTCAGGTTAGATGCATACATATAGATGACGGCAATAATCAGGACGGGAAAAGTCCACATTAATAGCGTTGGCAACCACTTCGCGTTACGTTCCGTCTCGGGTCTGCGGCTGCGCTTTTGAATGACTGTTTCCATTGGGGTCGTTTCCACCGGCGGTGCTGGTACATTGCCATGCTCCTCCAGCAGCTCGTCAGGGTTAATTCCTACGGCTTCCGCATAGGTTTTGATGAAAGCCCGGACATAAAAACTTCCCGGGAGCACCTTATAATCCCCCGCCTCGATGGCTTCCAAATATTTTTTTCTGATCTTCGTAACTTCCTGGACATCGTCAAGACTCATGCCTTTTTGTAGGCGTGCCTCTTTCAATTGCCGGCCCAGTTCCGACATACCATCACCTCCTTGTTCTCTCATGTTTATAGGTCCTCATTGTAGCTTCCGGTGAATGTCTCGTACAAGATCTCTTCGCTAGGAGAATTTCGCAGTTCAATAATGATGTCAAAATCATCAAAGCTGTACTCCGATTCACGCACAAAAATATCCGGATGCTCAATAACCTTCGTGCTCGGCATGCTCATCACATTCTGCAGCAGATTATAATGCTTCTCATTGGAGCGGATCGTACTGACGATACCGTCAATAATAAACACATTATGAGGGTTCATCTCATCCTCTGCAAGCTGGCTGCGCACCGTCTGCCGTAGAAGTGTCGAGGACACGAAGGTCCATCTCTTCATCGCGCAGACACTGCCGGCTATAATGGACTCCGTCTTGCCTACACGAGGCATCCCACGCAGTCCTATTACCTGATTACCTTCACGTTTAAACAACTCGCCAAGAAAATCCACCAGAAGCCCCAGCTCATCTCTCGTGAATCTGAATGTCTTGCGGTCGTCTGAATCTCGGTCTATATATCGTCCATGCCGGACAGCCAGCTTGTCCACCAGCCGTGGAGGACGCAAAGCCGTAACGGTAATATTATCAACTTTTTTGAGCATTTCGCCCATTAACATAATCTTCTCTTCGTCATTGGTCTCGAGCAGCATGCCTCGAGTCTTGCCTTCTACACCGTTAATCGTAATAATGTTGACTTCCAACATCCCGAGCATAGAAGCGATATCACCGAGCAGACCAGGTCTGTTCTTATGTATCTTATATTCCATATACCACTGTTTATGTTCCACTTGTACACCTCATAGATTCCTTTTCCCTGCACCTGCCAAACGTCAAAAAAAGCTCTGTCTCGACAAAGCGCTGCATTGCACGGGTCATGTTAATGATATATAAAATAAAAATGAAAGGCAAGTTCAGTCCTGTAATAATTACAGAAAAGCTCCCCGAAGGGAGCTTTTTCCGCAAGCTTATGCGTGTTGTTTCGCTAGCTTGACCATGAGTTTGGCAATTGTTTGCTTCTCTTCATCGCTGCCAACATCCCATAGTTCCTTGATCGCCCGGTTCGAAGAGTTTGCTGGATCAACCTTGTTGTCGAGGAATTCCCCGATTTCAAAAGCCAGCTTGGAGATGGTGTCTTCACTCATCCCGATCTTCTCAGCCTGAACGACCCGTTCACCCAGAAATTTTTTCCAGGCATCGTAGTTTTTGATTACCGTATTCTCTGTTGACATCTTAAATCCTCCTTCTTGGTTACGGTCAACTCCTTCGTCAAAAGCGAAAGAACCGCCGTCTTGCGTGAGATTTAAAATCAACAGTAATAATATGTCTCGGGCACGGAGTTCTTATGCTGGAGCTTTTCTCCAAGCCCGGGACCTCTAGGTAATCCAGCCCCCGTTCGGACTGATAACTTGTCCTGTAATATACCCGGATTCAGGCAGCGCGAGAAAATACACAAGCGAAGCGATTTCATCAGGCGCGCCAAGCCGCCCGGCAGGAATCTCTTCCTCCAACATGCGCAGATCTTCCTCCTCCAGATTCGCCAGCATAGCCGTATTCACCGCACCCGGCGCCACAGCATTCACCGTGACACCGGAAGGCGCCAGTTCTTTGGCCAGTGCCTTGGTGAACGCATTGACACCGCCTTTGCTAGCGGAATAGGCCACCTCGCAAGAAGCGCCGGAGATCCCCCACACAGAGGACACATTAATAATTCGTCCAAAACGCTGTGAGACCATATACGGCATGAAAATTTGACTACAAAGGAAGGTCCCCTTCAAATTAACCGCCATAATCTCATCCCATTCGTCTTCGGAAAGATCTGCCAGCATCCCGTAATGGGCTTTACCGGCATTGTTAACGAGGATGTCCGGCTGAAGTCCACTGCTCTCTAACCTTTCAGCCATACGCAAAAGCTGACTGCGGTTTTTGACGTCCGCAGTCACTGTCATTACTCTTGCCCCTAGGGCCATGCAGCGGCGGGCAACGTCATTCGCCGCTTCATGAGAGTTCATATAATGGATTACTATATTCATGCCCACCGATGCAAAGCGTTCGGCAATAGCGCCGCCGATTCCCCCGCTGCCACCGGTAATAAGCACAGTCATTTCTCCAATCGGCTTGCTGCTCTCTCCCGGAAACGACATTAAGGGCTCACCACCAGCGAAATCGCCAACTGATCCCAATCCACATGGCTACGCAGACGTGCATTGACCTCGTCAAGAGTGATGGATTCATATAACGGGAGCACTTCAAAAAGATCTCCCCCGCGGAACTGATAGCGAGTGAACTCATGGGCAATATTTTCCGGAGAATTCAGCATGCGGAGATAACCGCCGATTTTCTTTTTGCGTGCCCGTTCAAAATCCTTCTCGGCAAATCCGGATTGCAGAATCGGTTCAATCTCTTCCTTGATCCGCTTGAGCAGGAAATCAGGGTCCTTCGTATCGCCACCAATGGCGGAGAAAGCGTACTGCGGCGAGCTGTTGAACTCATGGCCGAAGCTGTCGGAGATCAGTTCCTCGTCATATAGCTTCTGGTACAATGCTGTACTGCTGCCCAGCAGCAAATCCAGCATCAGCTTGGTCGTCAGATCGCGGCGTACAGCGGCTTCTCCGGCAAGGCCGAGGTCCTTCTCTTTGAAACCGAACAGGAGCTTCGGCATCGAGACAGCCAGCTTGCTCTCCTTGCGCTTAGTGGCTACCTGCTCTGGTTCTTGTTCAAAAATGCGTTCAATTTCGCCCTGTTTATCATAGGATTTCCCAGCCTGATTGCTGCGAATGAGCTCGAAAACTTTCTCCGGCTCCACACCACCTACGACGAACAACAGCATATTGCTCGGGTGGTAAAAAGAGTTGTAGCACGTATACAATGTCTCTTTCGTAATGGTCGCGATAGACTCGATAGTTCCGGCGATATCAATATGAACAGGATGCTTCGCATACATGGCTTCAATGAGGCCAAAATAGACGCGCCAGTCCGGATTGTCGGCGTACATATTGATTTCCTGACCGATAATCCCCTTTTCCTTCTCCACATTCTCATCTGTGAAATAAGGACGCTGCACAAAGTCAACTAATGTGCTGAGGTTGGTCTCAATATTCTCTGTTGCCGAGAACAAATAAACCGTCTGGTCAAAGCTAGTGAATGCATTCGCTGAAGCGCCGTTGGAGGCAAAGGTGGCAAAAATATCGCCTTCCGGTTCCTCGAACATTTTATGCTCTAAAAAGTGGGCAATCCCGTCGGGAACCGTTGTTTCTTCCCCGCCAGCTACCCGGAAATGATTATCTACTGATCCGTATTTTGTGGCAAATGTCGCATAGGTTTTACGGAAACCTGGCTTAGGCAGCACATACACCTGCAGGCCATTGTCCATTACCTCATGATACAGCGTTTCCTGAAGCTTGTCGTAACGTAACTGTTCCACCGCTATTCCTCCTTCTGCCCTGTCAGGAAATAAATCGTGTCGAGTTGGAACGATTCCGCAGCGGCCTTAACATCGTTAGCTCCGATTTGTTCCACTTGCGTCAGCAGCTCCTGCGCAGACCGGTCTTTTCCGGATAACTGGCGGTTAAAATCAAATGAAATCAGCTCAAAGGCGGAATCCGGAATCTCTGAGAGCAAATTACGAATCATCGCTTTGGTCTGACTCAGTTCCAGATCACTGATGTTACCGCGTTTCAGTTCGTCGAGCTGCTGGCGGATAATATCCACCGCTTTGCTGTAATTCTGAATCTCAATCCCGGACTGAATCGTGCCAATCCCTTTATGTCCGTCATAGCGAGAAGAAGCATAATAAGCCAGACTCTCCTTCTCACGCACATTAACGAAGAGCTTGGAATGCGGGTAACCGCCCAAAATCCCGTTATACATCAAGGCTGATGCATAGGTATCGTCTTTGTAAGTAATTGAAGTACGCAGACCCATATTCAGCTTGCCCTGATTGACATCCAGCTTCTCCTCCACCGTACGGACTTCACTCACGGATACCGGAGTAAAATTGGAAGAATAGGCTGGAACAGCAGCATCGCTGCGGCCGAAATGACGCTTAACCAGCTTCTCTACCTCTTCCGGGGTCGTATCTCCCACCACATAAAGGTCCAGAATCGCTCCATCCAGCCAGGAGTTGTATGACTTATAGAGACTCTCTGGCGTAATGCCGTCAAGATCGGCGCGCTGTCCCAACGGGTGCAGGCGGTAAGGCTCATTGCGGCACATTTCTTCGATACAACGTTCGGCCGCATAGCGGATTTTATCGTTCACGATAGCTTCCAGCTTCTTGCGGACCGTTTCCCGCTCGGTAGCTACATAGGACGAACGGAACGTTCCGTTCTCCAGCGCTGGCTTCGTCAGTACTTCGCCCAGGAAGGCAAAAGATTCGCCCAGCAGGCTTTCCTTGCTTTGGACAAAGGAATCATTGATCGTATCCATACGGAACTGAACGATCTGGTAATCGCCTCTTTTGTATACATCAAAACCGAAACCCGCACCATACAATTCTTCCAATTGTTCACGGAACTGAGTCGTCTCCGGATAGGAGGCCGTACCTCTGCGCAGCACGAAAGGAACTAGCGCTGTTGGAGTTACGGTATCTTCTTTGAGCGGAACGCCGGCATAAAGTGAGATGGCGAAGGTCTTGAACGCCTTCGTCGGCAATACGTGAATACGCATGCCTGCGACGCTGCCATGTTGAAAACCATTATTAGTCAAGTCCAAAACTCCTTTACGGCGTAGATAAATGCTATACATCATGTTTATGAAGTACTTTCCATTCTAAACCATTCCAAAGTAAGGAAGCAACCGAAGGTTAGGCCCCCGGTTGCTCTTACGGATTATTTAGCTTGAACGCTGCCTAAGCGGCGGTCAGTAGGCTTTTACATACAGAAGATATGCTGCCCGATCGTCTTCACCTGTGGACGAGTCCAGATCCATTTGGAGGTCGCCGTTTTCGGGTTGAAATAATACAGGCATCCCCCAGAGGGGTCCCAGCCATTAAGGGCCTGCTGCACGGCTTTGCGCGCCTGTTCGTTCGGCTCCAGATAAATCTGGCCATCCGCTACGGCTGTGAACGCACCCGGCTGAAAGATTACACCGGACGGTGTATTGGGAAAGCTTGGGGACTTCACGCGGTTCAGAATGACTGCTGCAACAGCAACCTGACCTTCAAACGGCTCACCGCGGGATTCCCCGTATACGGCGTTGGCCATAATCTTAAGATCATTTTCCGATAAACCCATAGTGTTACCCGACGACAGTTCAGCGGTGTTGTTCGTTTCCTTGGTGTTATCCCCACCACCAGCGTTGCTCGGCGTTTTGGAGGCAGTACCGGTTGGCGGTTCGGTTGGCCTCCAGTCCTTTGTCGCGTTATACAGCTTCAGTTTGGTTTTGGCACCTACAACACCATCAGCTGGCATACCGAATTTCCACTGAAACCACTTCACAGATTCCAGGGTCGTAGATCCAAACTGGCTGTCTATCGCCCCATCGTAATAACCCAAGAATTTCAAGCGGCCCTGCAGCTCGTATACATCTTTCCCGGAGGCTCCGTATTTAACAGTTGTCGTGCTAAAGGCAGGTAAAGCTTCCTGCTCATAGCTGCCCACCTCTTTAGAAGGCGACACAGTGGTGTTCTCCACGTTACGGGCTGCAGCGCTCTTTTGACTGAACATGATGCTGCTTGCAAAAGGGGCGGTCGTTATGGCAAGGGTCAGTACGGCAAGTAACCATAGCTTCTTATTCTTCATAGGGCATCGCTCTACCTTTCTCTTGTAAGTTCTGCATGGATGGCTAAAGTTATTATGACGACTGTCAGCTCTTCCTATGCATGGCAGTGGAGAAGGGTCAGGAATTCGTTGCTAATGAGAATGATTATCATCAATGATATTTACTCGCTTAATGCCCAGCTTGACTATATCGTGAACAGTCTTCTAGCTACAGTAAAATAAACTTGCTTAACAAGAGTAAAAACGTTGCTTCCTAGAATGTTAAAAAAGGCCCGCTCCAAAACAGGTTATCCTGTCCTGGGGCGGGCCTTCTCATGTTGTTGTTAAATACGTTGACAGTTATGCTATGAACTGATCCGGTTATGCTGATACTGTTCCAGCGAAACCAGCACCTCACGCGGCTTGCTGCCCTCGTAAGGACCGATTACCCCACGGGCCTCCATAGAGTCAATTAGGCGCGCAGCGCGGGTGTAGCCGACTCTCATGCGGCGCTGAAGCAGGGATACGGATGCTTGCTTGGCCTCAAGCACAATTTGTACGGCTTGTTCGTACAATTCATCTTGCGGCTCATCCTCTTGGGCTCCTGTATCATCGATTTCAGGCACGATGGATTCATCATAGGTGGCTTCACCCTGACTGCTGACGTAATGCACAATCGTCTCCACCTCCTGATCGCTCATAAAGGCGCCCTGAACGCGTATAGGTTTAGAGGAGCCCATCGGCATGAACAGCATGTCTCCCCGACCTAGCAGCTTCTCTGCGCCAGCCATATCAAGAATGGTCCGTGAATCCACCTGTGAGGATACACCAAAGGCAATCCGTGATGGAATATTGGCCTTGATCACACCGGTAATGACATCCACTGAAGGACGCTGGGTCGCGATGATCAAGTGGATACCTGCCGCCCGGGCCATTTGCGCTAGTCGGCAGATAGCATCCTCCACATCGTTCGCAGCTACCATCATAAGATCGGCAAGCTCGTCCACAATAACAACGATATACGGCAGCACAGCGGCCGGATTGTCCTTCATCAGATTGTTATAGCCTTCCATATTACGGGTTCCGGATTTGGAGAACAGTTCATACCGCTTCTCCATCTCCACCACAATTTTTTTCAAGGCCAGACTGGCCCGCTTCGGATCAGTAACGACCGGGGCCATGAGATGCGGTATGCCGTTGTATATATTCAGTTCCACCATCTTGGGATCGACCATCAGGAACTTAACTTCATTAGGCTTCGCTTTATATAAAATACTGGTAATAATACCATTAATACAAACCGATTTACCAGAGCCTGTAGCTCCGGCCACAAGCAAGTGGGGCATCTTCGCCAGATTGCCAATAATCGTTTGTCCCGAAATATCACGTCCAAAGGCAATGGATAGCTTGGACTCAGCTTCGGTAAAGGTCTGGGTCTCCATAACCTCACGCATGGTAACGACGGACACTTCCGGATTCGGTACCTCAATCCCGATCGCTGATTTACCCGGAATCGGCGCTTCCATACGGATATCCTTAGCGGCCAGAGCCAGTGCGATATCATCCGTGAGATTCACAATACGACTCACCTTCACCCCGATATCCGGCTGGATCTCGTAACGCGTGACCGCAGGACCACGTACCACCTCTAGCACCTTGGCCCGGACGCCGAAGCTCTCTAGCGTGGCCTCCAGCTTACGGGCTGTCTGCATGTAATCATTCTGATCTCCAGCTTTACCGCCATTATTCGGCTTCGACAAGAGCCTGAACGAAGGCAGCTTGTACGGCTTCGGAGGTGGCGGTGGTGGAGAAGCCGGCGGAGCACCCTCCTCTTCGGATAGATCCGAAACTGGCGAGGTCACAAGTCCTCCCACTCCGGCAAAACCCAGCGCCCCATCGGCGGTATTAGCCCCGAAGGTCTCGCTGACGTCTGCCCCCGGACCAGCGATAATTTCCGGCTCCTGTGAACTGATCTTGATCCCGTTTCGTGCTGCCGGAGAGAATTCACTCCACTCCTCACGGTCCTCATCGTTCAAGCCTTCCGAACGGATGTGCTGGAAGAAATCACGGATGATCGGTGCGTCAAAGTCCTCATCGTCAAAATCCTCATCCTCTTCGATGAAAGGAGTAACAGGCACCCCTGCGGATATCCCGGAGATAATTGGGCCGTCGGCAGGATTATATTCAATATCTTCGCCTTTAACTGGAATTCCCGTTTCTTGCACACGTGAAGAACCGGAGGTCCACTGCGAGATCTTCTGGAACAGCAGCGGTGGCTTCCGTCTCGGAAGCTGCTCCTCCTCCTCCTCGTCATCCTCGATGTCTTGAGGGACTTGACGCGGAGCAGAAGCTTTGGCCCTTGAAGGCTTAGGCTTGGCCGATACGGGCACAGCTTTCGGACGGTTAGCCGCCCGCTTGCGCAGCTCCTCGGCCAGCTTAACTGCACGAACACGCAATAGCATAAACAGTTCTACGTAAGACAGATTGGTGATGAGCATGAAGCTGATCGCGAGCATCACAATCATGATCAGCTTGGCTCCCAGACTTCCGAACAACCACAATAGGGTCGCGTATTCCAGACTGCCCAGGTAGCCTCCACTGATATCTTTCCCCAGCATATATACACTGCTGCTATCCGCTGCAGGCGTAAGTGCGCCTTTAAGATCATTATGTATTTGGGTGAACACATTTCCTGGATGCAGCATGTTAAGCGGTCCCAGCTTCTGCTCCATCGCGGATATGGTGCTCATCAGCGTCATGGACATTACAAGCAGCAGCACACCAGTATGGCGACTGCTCCAGGTAGATGGCCATCTCCTGTAGATCATAACCATGAGACCTAGAAAGATCCCCACCAGCGGCAGTACAAAATAAAATCTGCCCAGCAAATAGCCGGCCAGGCTGGAAAGAGAACGTCCCACTGCAGCCTCTCCGGATAATGCAATGACAGATAGGGTGATAAGCATAATCCCATATATTTCATATTTTAGAACACTGCCTAGCAGTGCTTTTTTCTTCTTCTGTTTTCGTTTAGCCACACCATACACCCCCGGAACAACATTATACCATATAATGGCGTGGCGTACCTATGTTCTGTTTTGTCATATATTGAGTAATTATGTTAATGAAATAATCGCTCCGGGGGCAAGCGAAGAATCAAGATAAGCGGCTAGCGGACAGTTCAGTAGCCTCACAATACGCGCACGTCCTTCATCCATGGGCTCTACTTGCATGAGCATGCCCTGATAGTGGACTTCAAGCTGTTCTGAACCGATAGTTAACGCGCCCTCCCACACCTGTTCTAAGGGCATCACTGTGAACAAGGTCATTGTGGTATCCCTCCATGCAGTGGCATGTTTGTACCGGCCACCCCGGGATCTGATCGTTCCGCAATCATGGTGTTAAGACGACTTAGCGCCGCTCCAATTCCTCCAACCTCATTCATCAGCCCGTAGCGCACTGCATCCAACCCGCCGACGGCTGTTCCTATATCCCGATTGAGTTCTCCTGTCTTGAACATCAAATCCTTAAACTGCTCTTCTGTAATGCGGGAATGCGAAGTGACGAATTTGACCACACGTTCCTGCATTTTCTCCATATACTCAAAAGTCTGGGGCACACCGATGACAAGCCCGTTCATGCGAATCGGATGAATGGTCATCGTAGCGCTCTCCGCGATGATTGAATAGCTGGAGGCTACCGCAATCGGAACGCCAATGCTATGTCCGCCACCAATGACAACCGTCACCGTTGGCTTGGTCAGCGAAGCAATCATTTCTGCAATCGCCAGTCCCGCCTCGACATCACCGCCTACCGTATTGAGAATAATCAGCAACCCATGGATGTTCTTGTTCTGCTCAGCAGCTACAAGCTGCGGGATGATATGCTCATACTTGGTTGTTTTATTATGCGGCGGCATGACGATATGACCTTCAATTTGCCCGATGATCGTGATGCAAAAAATATCAGGCTCCGCTACAGGAACCGTCGTCTGTCCCAATTCCTTCAATGTCCCTACCGGACCTGGAGGCATCGCTTGCCCTGTCTCCGGTGTTTCCTGCCCTGGCATGGTTTCCTCGTTGCTCTCCGCATTGTTACCCGTGATATGATTCATGATTCCTGACACGCCCTTTCCCTTGATTGCTTCAGTCATATTAGCTTATTAGCTATCCTAGTATGACATTTCAGGGCACTCTGTTATTCAGCAGCTTTAAATACAGAATTCATACAACTGAATTACAAGGTGCGGGAAAAAGACAACAACATGATAGATTTTGCCGAAATGAACGCAAAAAAGCCTCCTCCTCCCTGGAAACCGTCCAATATTTCCGGGAGAAAGAGGCTTGATTTATTTAAGCTATACTGAAAGAAAATGTATATTACACTTCCATGATAATTGGCAGGATCATTGGTCTGCGGCGTGTTTGCTCATAGAGGAAACGGCCGAGAGAATCTTTGACACTGGTCTTGAGGGATGCCCACTCGTTGACCTTCTCACTCATCAGGCGCTGAAGCGTGCTGGAGACGATCCGGTTAGCTTCATCCAGAAGTCCTTCCGATTCACGCACATATACGAATCCGCGCGAGATAATGTCAGGCCCGGAGACAATAGCCCCATTCTGCTTGCTTAGGGTAACTACAACTACAAGAATACCATCTTGAGACAGCAGTTTGCGGTCACGCAATACGATGTTACCCACATCACCTACACCCAGACCATCGATCAGTACGTTACCGGCAGTTACTTTGCCTGCTTTGCGTGCTGCTCCGCCTTGGATCTCAACAACTTCACCAATTTCTGTGATGAAAATGTTGGCTGGATCTACACCCACAGACTCAGCCAGAAGCGCATGTCTGCGTTGCATACGGAATTCACCATGGATCGGCAAGAAATACTTCGGCTGCATCAGGTTAAGCATCAGCTTCAGCTCTTCCTGGCTACCGTGACCGGATACGTGAACGCCGGAGTTGGAGCCGCTGTAAATAACGTTGGCACCCAGACGGAACAGTTCATCAATGGTACGGCCTACATACTTCTCATTACCTGGTACCGGAGTTGCCGCAATAATAACGGTATCTCCTGGCAAGATATCCACCTTGCGGTGGCTGGAGCGTGCCATACGAGTCAATGCGGACATCGGCTCACCCTGGCTACCTGTGCACAATACCACTACGCGGTTAGCAGCCATCCGGTTCATTTCTTCCGGCTCAATCAGCATACCATCTGGTACATGCAGATAGCCAAGCTCAGAAGCGATGGAGACAACGTTAACCATGCTGCGTCCGATAACTGTAATTTTGCGTCCAGTAGATTCAGCAGCGTTCACAACTTGCTGGATACGGTGTACGTTGGAGGCAAAAGTTGCAACCACGACACGCTGCTCCGCCTTACGGAAAATATCTTCAAGCACGATGCCGACATTTTTCTCCGAAGGTGTAAAGCCCGGTTTCTCAGCATTGGTACTATCGGACATAAGAGCAAGTACGCCCTTGCGACCAATTTCAGCCATACGATGCAGGTTCGCAAATTGACCATTGACTGGGGTGTGGTCGAATTTGAAGTCACCTGTGTGCACGACATTGCCTTCTGGTGTTTCGATGCATACGCCGACCGAGTCGGGAATACTATGGTTGGTTCTGAAGAAGGTTGCCTTCAGCGAGTTCCCCAGTTGGATCTCTGAATCTTCGTTGATCAGAATCCGTTTGGTTTCACCTAGCAGATTAGCTTCCTTCAATTTGTTCTCTACAAGACCCAAAGTCAGTCTGGTTCCGTATACTGGTACGTTCAAATTCTTCAGGACATAAGGAAGACCGCCGATGTGATCTTCATGTCCGTGTGTCAGCACGATACCTCTTACTTTGTCACGGTTCTCTGTCAAATACGAGATATCTGGAATAACGATATCAATGCCGAGCATATCCTCTTCCGGGAATTTCAGACCCGCGTCAACTACGACGATGTCGGAACCATATTGAACGACATACATATTCTTACCGATTTCTCCGACTCCGCCCAAAGCGAAAATCGTTAATTTATCATTGTTATTTTTCTTGGACAAATGAATCTAACCCTCCTATGATGTTGGACGTCATACATTTTATTTTTTTAAATACTGAAACTTCATTATTTCAGCGGCGTTGAATACATTCTGTAAATGAATACATTCTTCAAACAGCCGATAGCTTCCAAAATTGACAGGGAAATTCCGTAAGACCTTATATAAACGTGCAATGCGAAAGCTCCCGAACCCGGGCAATGAAGTGCTCCATTGAAGCGGTCAAACCGTCAAAATTCACCGCCGCGCCCCTTGCGCGAAGCCCCTGCCATGCTCTGAACAGACTTATCCAAGGACCTATCCTGTCTCACAATGCATAACATTGACGGAAGATTACCGCATATTTAATTTTAACCGCACCCAGTCACTTAACATCATTATACATGATTTTTTTGGCAAAAGACAAGTCGTCCACTCCGTAACTCTATTCTTTCCTCAAAACATCGCCATTATTTTATTATAAAACGTCCTTCATATCGTAAAAAACCGGCTCTCCACATGGAGAACCGGTCGTAGACAGTCACCTTTTGTTACATATAGATAATTACAATTAAGCGAGCATTAGATCAGGAGCGATTCAATAAATGCAGCCTCTTCTTCTGTCGGGCCAATGAGCGGAAGTCTTACTGAACCGACATTCACTCCTTTAAGACCAAGTGCGTATTTCACAGCTGCGGGATTCGGTAACGGCTGCGGGCACTCGAACAAGCCCTTGAATACCGGGAATAGCTTCCGGTGAAGCTCACCGGCACGCCGTACGTTTCCGGAATTATACGTCTCAATCATCTCCAGCATTTCAGAGCCGACAATATGACTAGCCACACTGATAATGCCATGGCCGCCCACAGCCAGCGCCGCCAGTCCTGCCGAATCGTCGCCGGTGTACACATGGAAATCCTCCGGACAAGCTGCGGCAATCAAAGTAATCTGATCTACGGAAGCACATTCCTTGGTAGCCACGATATTAGGAATTTCTGCAAGTCGCAGCGTTGTAGCCGCGCTCATACTGACTCCCGTTCGGCTAGGCACATTGTATAGAATCACCGGAAGCTCGGTCTCTCTGGCAATAGTGGCAAAATGCTGATACAACCCTTCCTGGTTGGGCTTGTTGTAATACGGCACTACCACCAGTACACCATCAACGCCGATCCGTTCCGCTTCCTTCGTGAGATGAACAGAGTGCTTCGTATTATTACTGCCTGTACCAGCAATAATTTTGCAGCGTCCACGAGCCTTTTCCAATACGAATTCAAACAGCTTCAGCTTCTCCTCATCACTTAAGGTCGGAGATTCGCCAGTTGTTCCGCAAACGATCAGACCCTCGGATTTCTGTTCTTCAATCAAATAATCAACGAGACGCGAAGTTTCCTCCCAATTGATTTCTCCCGCTTCGTCGAAGGGGGTGACCATTGCTGTAATCAATCTCCCGAAATCCATTTTGAATTCCTCCTTTAACGGTGTAATTCAAACTTGGCATGCAGCGCTCGCAGCGACTGTACCATGTCTTCCTTCTTCACGAGCACCCAAATGGTTGTATTGGAATCTGCGGACTGCAAAATCTGAATGTTCTGCGAGCTGAGCGCCTCCACGATCTGCGCCATAATGCCGGGAACACCGTTAATGCCGCCGCCAATAACAGAAACCTTGGCACAACCGGACAAGCTCTTCGGACGAAGACCCAGCTCCTGCAGCGCTGCGATGGCTTTCTCAGAATGATCATCGAAGACGGTGTAAAGAGCTTCCGTAGGTGTAACATTAATAAAATCAACGCTGATTCCGTTGTCCGCCATACTTTTGAAAATCTGCAGCTGCATTCCCGTTCCGTTTCCCTCCGGACATTCCACCGAAATCTGCGTCACATTGCTGACATAAGCAATCCCGGTAACGAAACGGTCTACGATGCCCGCCTGCACATCATTAAAGCCTTCAGGATGCGTAACCAGTGTACCCTCCGTGTCGGAAAAAGTAGAACGAACACGCACTGGAATTTGCGCCTGCATGGCGATTTCCACAGCGCGTGGATGAATAACCTTGGCTCCCTGATGGGCCATATTGCAAATCTCTGTGTAGCTGACAATGGTCAATGGCTTGGCATCCTCGACTATACGGGGGTCCGCTGTCAAAATTCCGTTCACATCGGTGTAGATATCGACCATATCCGCACGTAGCGCCGCCCCGAGCGCGGTTGCCGATGTATCGCTTCCGCCCCGCCCAAGCGTTGTGAAATCTCCGGCTTCCGTCTGTCCTTGAAACCCGGTTACGATGACTACCTTCTGCTCCCTTAGTTCACGAAGAATACGCTCTGGGCGCACATCCAAAATTCTGGCATTGCCGAAGTTGTTGTCCGTCAGGAATCCGGCCTGGGCTCCAGTCAGCACCGTAGAAGGAATGCCCTCATTCTCCAGTAACCCGCAGAGCGTCGTTGCAGAGATAATCTCCCCACAGCACATCAGCAGATCCTTCTCCCGGTCACCAATGGCGTTGCCGTTCTGTACTGCCCAATCCAACAGTGTATCTGTGGCGTAAGGCTCCCCCCGGCGGCCCATGGCTGAAACCACAATCACCAGATTATAACCGCTTGCCAGTTCACGTTTGACATGACGGATGACATGTTCTCTCGCCTGTGGTGTGGAGAGCGATGTTCCGCCAAATTTTTGCACCAAAATACCCATGTATTATTCCTCCATTACTATCGAAGCAAGCACACTAATAAATACGCAGAAAGCAAGCTCTTTTAGAAGCGCAATGTTCACTGCGAAGTCGTGATTCAACGGTATATTGTTAAAAAAATGGTTGTACCGCCCTCGGAAATGAGGACGGCAGCAGCCGAGCTGTATAGTTGTCAAGCCATAAAATCAACAATCGTCGATGATCTGCGGCATTGAACCTCCGCCACATCCCTTGCACATCTCCCCTTCGAAAGTTAGAGGCAATCTCTAATAGTTCCCTTGATTATGCTGAATGAAACCGTTCGATGATCATCGGCTGCAACTGATTTCCCTGCAGAGCGGCATAGCAGGCCTCCGGAATTAGCTCCATCCGGGCCACTAATGAATTGGGCTTGCCGTGTGGACTATCCTGGCCGAACGGTACAAAATAAATATTCTTGGTCACGAGCAGCTTCGCTATATTAGCGGCATTCAGTCCCAATCCATCATTGGTGGAGATCGCCAGCACAAGCGGACGCCCGTTGCGCATCTGCGATTTTGCCGCCATTAATACAGGACTATCTGTCATGGCATTAGCCAGCTTGCTTGTTGTGTTGCCTGTGCAGGGCGCAATCGTCAGCACATCCAGCAGCTTGGAAGGACCCAGCGGTTCCGCTTCAACAATTGTAGAAATGATATCATTCCCTGTTATATCTTTCAACTGTTTTAGCCAACTTTCCGATGTTCCAAACCGCGTGTCCGTTGCCAGTACCGATCCCGAAACGATTGGCACCACGTTCGCACCATCGTCGATAAAGCGCTGGATCTGCGGCATTACCTCGGCAAAAGTGCAGTGCGAGCCGGTAATGGCATACCCTACTGTTTTTCCGTGCCAGTTCATTATACATCCCCCCTGTTCAAAGTCCCGTCCGATATCGACTGTACCAATGCATTTGCCATGATGATTCCGGCACTCCTCGGGGCAACGATTCCCGGCAATCCGGGAGCCAGTAATGCCTTGATTCCACGTTTCTCCGCATAGCGAAAATCACAGCCGCCCGGAGCAGAAGCCAAATCAACGATTAGGCAATGTCTAGGAATCCGGGACAGCACCTGGGCTGTAATGATCATGTCTGGAATCGTATTAAAGATCAGATCCGAATCCGTAACATGAGCCAGCAAATTGTCTGTCATAAATGGTTCCCAGCCCATCTCCTCCGCTCTGGCATAATGCTCCTGTCTCCGAACACCCACTTTCACCTTCGCCCCCAAACCCTGGAGACTGCGGGCCATCGTAAAGCCTGTTCTGCCAATTCCCAGCACCATGGATCTTGACCCATGAATGGTAAAATCCGTATTCTGAATCGCCATGACCAGTGCTCCTTCCGCCGTCGGAATGGAGTTATAAATCGCCACATCATCACGGCCTAGCAATTCGATCAGCTTCAATTCATGTTTGGTGCACAGCCTGCGCAGATAGTTTTTGGCCATTCCGGTATAGACAGTACAATGCGGTGGCAATGCAGCGGCGTGCTCCTCCAGCAGCTTAAGCGGTTCAGAAGAGAACAGCGCGCTGATATTCCCCTCATCATCACAACCTACGGTTGGCAATACGAGCACATCGGCATTTCCCAGCAGCGCCACTGACAGTTGTTCCAGGCTCGCCCCTGGGCAAGGGGCTTCCCATTTATCGAACCCGGCAACGCTTACCGTTGCATCCATTTCCACGCACTTCCGAATCACTTCCAATTGTCTTGCGTCCCCGCCCAGGAACACGATCCTGACGCCAGTAAGCATAGGGATGACGCTCCTTTCCATTACACTCCAAGGCTATAAGGCATCTTATGCTGGGCATTCGGGATGGGTGAAAAGCGGAGTAGTTGTTTTGAGAAAATCGATAATTAAACCCTTGATCATTGAACCAATCTCGAAATCCGAACTTGCTTCTTGTTCCCTCTGCTAACGGACCTCAGATACGTTATTTCCTAACAACTGACCGTTCCAAAAAATAACGGACTCCAGAGACGCTATGAGCAGAAATCGGGTGTAAAATCCACGGTTTAGAAGAAAATGGCGGCACCTGAGTCCGTTACATGTTCCAGAAGCTGCTTGATGTGTAAATAACGGCGCTGGAGTCCGTTAGCCCCCATGCATAAGTCTCCAATCTTCTGAAGCAGTGGTTTTGACAAGGATTGATGATGAAGCTGAGCCTGATTTATAAGGCTCAGCTTCATCATCAACAATCGTAGAGAATGGAATTTCTCGACAGTCTGAGAAATTCCATTTATTCATGCCAAATAAGGTGAAAAAGAACATTTAACAGGATATTCCCCTGCCATCAAGGTCCGTCTTACGCTCGAACGTGGGCTCAGGATAAAAATAAACAAATGCACATAATCCACCAAGTTACATTCTCGTACACAAAGGTTACACTCATCCAAAAAGTTAGATTTTTAAGTTTACATTAGATAACAACGCAAAAAAGCTCACGGAATGAGCTTTAAACAGCACAACTCCCGTAAGCTTTTTCATATATGTAGCTATTGTTGTATCCTTGTTTATTTCCCTGTATGTCCGAATCCGCCTTCACCACGAACGGTTGCAGACAGCTCCTCCACTTCAACCAGTGTCACTGCTGGCACTGCCTGAAAGACCATTTGGGCAATGCGCTCATTACGGGCAATAGCAAACGGCTCTTGGCCCAGATTGATCAGCAGCACCTTGATTTCTCCCCGGTAATCGGCATCAATGGTACCTGGTGTGTTCAAGCAGGTAATACCATGCTTCAAGGCCAAACCACTGCGTGGGCGAATCTGCGCTTCCAAGCCATCCGGCATGGCGAGCGAGATGCCCGTTGGAATTAATGCACGCGCACCCGGTTCAAGCACGACATCGCTGTCCACGGCAGCGTACAGGTCGTAACCGGAGGCCTGCTCTGACATTTTGCGTGGCAGGGATACATCCTCATTTCCTGGTTGTTTATGAATTTGAACGAAGTAAGACAAGATCATCTCTCCTAACATTAACTATAGCTTTATCTGTTGAGCCCACCATGGCCATTGCCAACGGCTGGGAGAACATGTTGTCCAGTACAGCGTTGATGTCATTCATCGTCACCTGCTGGATTTTGGCAATCATATCATCGAGCGTATTATGTCTGCCGAGCATCAGCTCATTTTTGCCGATACGGTTCATTCTGCTGCTGGTGCTCTCAAGGCTAAGAATCAGGCTCCCCTTCATTTGCTCCTTGCCTTTGACCAGTTCGTCTTCACTGAATCCCTTGTCAGCAAGCTCATACAGCATCTCTTTGGTAAGCTCCAAGACCTCCTTGGTCTGTTTGGGAGCAGTCCCGGCGTATACCGTGAACAAGCCACTATCCGCTTGGGAGCTGTGATAGGAATAGACAGAATAGGCCAGACCGCGCTTCTCACGGATCTCCTGGAACATCCGCGAGCTCATGCCGCCACCGACAGCATTGTTAATAAGCACCATTGCATATTGCAGCGGGTCGCCGGAACGAACGCCCGGAAGCGAGATACAGATGTGATTCTGCTCTGTTTTTTTGCGATGAAACAGCAGCTCTCCATGGAATTCCGGCACAGACAGCGATGCTGACGTTCCGTGGTTGTCAAATGTGCCGAAATGCTGCTCCAGCAGCCCAATAAGTTCATCGTTGATATTACCAGCTACGCTGATCACGGTATTCTCAATCGTATATTGTTCCTTCATATAGGCGCGAAGGTGATCCGGTGTCATCTCCAGCAGGCGTTCCTTCAGTCCTAGAATAGAATACGCCAGTGGGTGGTCCTGATAAGCCGCTGCACACATCAGATCATGTACCAGATCGTCCGGCGTATCCTCGCACATAGCGATTTCCTCTAGAATAACGTTTCTTTCCTTCTCCAATTCCTCGGCATCGAGTTTGGAGCGGAAGAACATATCGGAGAGTATATCCACAGCAATTGGCAAATGCTCATCCAGCACTTTAGCATAATAGCATGTGTATTCCTTCGAGGTGAACGCGTTGACATTCCCACCGATTGCATCGAACTGCTCAGCAATTTCTTTGGCGCTGTAGCGGTCTGTTCCTTTAAAAAGCATATGCTCAACAAAATGGGAGATCCCGTTGTTCTCAGGCTTCTCATTCCGTGAACCCGTCTTGACCCAGATTCCGAAAGAAACGGAGCGTCCGGTCGGAATTTTCTCCGTGACTACCCGCAAACCGTTAGATAACACTAATTTTTCCAATTCAAGCCCTCCTGGCATAACCCTGTTTCTATCTATGACATTTCCAACGTGCTTTTTATCGTACCAGAAATAGAACACTCACTCAACTTCTGGGGGCAGAACACGTTCTGCCGACAACGTTTGACTGACCGTACCCAGACTTAAGCCCTTCTTCCGAATGCCTTGTATCATGCCTCTCAGAGCCTTTGAGGAGGACGCTGTAGGGTGCATGAGCACCAACGTACCCGGCTCTGCTTTGGACGTGATTTTGACAATGACAGACTCCGGAGAAGGATTGCGCCAATCCACCGTGTCCAGGGTCCACAGCACAGTTTTGAGTCCCAGACTTGCAGCAATCTCTACGGTCTGCTGATTGAAATCGCCCGACGGCGGAGCAAACCATTTGTTCGTAACTCCCAGCGTCTGCTTCAGCAGCTTCTGCGTCTTCTCAATTTCGGCTGTGGCCCGGGCTTGGCTCAGGCTGCTCATATTGGGATGTGTATAGGCATGGTTCTCCATCTCATGACCACGTTTCTGCATTTCCAAAGCCAAATCCGGATTTTTACTCAGCCAGCTCCCGTCCAGAAAGAACGTCACCTTCACTTTTTCTTGATCCAAAATATCCAGCATCGGAATAATGTATTCATTGCCCCAAGCCACATTGATCATCAGCGAGACCATCGGCTTGCCTGGATTTCCCCTGAAGATTGGCTGTGCCCCAAGATCATCCAAGGATACTTTGGGCGGGATCTGACGGTAGACGTATTTTAGCGGCTCTTTGGGCTGCAAAAGCGCGTTTCTGTAGGTGGATTCCACATCCACTTCCAGACCGTTGTAACCGGGAATAGCTTTCCATACCCTGTCTAGCACCGCGTCCACCGGTGGAGCGGAAAGTTTAGCCGCCTTGGCCTCGATCTGACTTCGCAAATCATCCTGCGCTATGGCTGACACGTCCTTCCACACGGCTAACCCTTCCTGTGGCTTCAACTGGACCAGCATGTCCCTCACAGGACCGTTCGTACTCCCTATACCAATAATTATAGCAATGCAGGCCAGCACGAGTGCGACCTTTTCCGTCTTCATGATCCTTTCCTCCTCCGGACAAACCAATGTCTCTCCTGCACACGCTGTGCAGGGAGGCTTTGTCCCAGCCTATGAAAGTTTCGCAGAAATTATGCATGCAGAGGAACATCGCCATCGATTAAATACTCATGAAAACAAGAAAAGCACCTTACGGTGCCCTGCCTCTAATTCTTTCTATATCGTTAATTCTTAACAGTGTCCTTAAGTGTAATGAGAAAAAGAGCCAGAATACTTGCGCTTCTGTCTCTTTTAACCCTCACAGCTCCTGTGTAAAAAATTACGCCTTGGCTGCGCCTTCGGAAGTCAACACCGCTTTGCGGGAAAGGTTGACACGACCTTGCTGGTCGATCTCAGTAACTTTTACGGTAATTGTATCGCCGATAGCCACAACATCCTCTACCTTGGCTACACGCTCGGTGGACAGCTGGGAAATATGCACCAGACCGTCTTTACCTGGCAACAGTTCAACAAATGCGCCGAATTTCTCGATGCGTCTAACGGTACCCACGTAGATTTCGCCGACTTGTACTTCACGTACAATGCCTTCGATAATAGTGCGAGCTTTCTGAATCATCTCTTCATCAGAAGAACCAATGAATACACGGCCATCTTGTTCGATGTCGATTTTCACGCCGGTTTCTTCGATAATTTTGTTGATGATTTTGCCGCCAGCTCCGATAACATCACGGATTTTATCCGGGTTGATGTTGATGATAATGATTTTTGGCGCGTATTTGGACAGATTCGGTCTTGCCTCGGAAATCACTTCATTCATTTTGTCCAAAATGAACATACGGCCTTCTTTGGCTTGCTGCAAAGCATCCTTAAGGATTTTCCGGTCGATACCGGCAATTTTAATATCCATCTGAATCGCCGTTACGCCTTCTGCCGTACCCGCTACTTTAAAGTCCATATCGCCAAGATGATCTTCCATACCCTGAATATCAGTCAGAATGGAGACATGCTCTCCATCTTTGATCAGACCCATGGCTACACCGGCTACTGGCGCTTTAATCGGCACACCTGCATCCATCATCGCCATGCTGCTGGCGCAAATGCTGGCTTGGGAAGTAGAACCGTTAGATTCAATAGCTTCCGATACCAAACGAATGGTGTAAGGGAATTCAGTCTCACTAGGAATTACTTTAGACAGTGCACGTTCTCCAAGAGCGCCGTGACCAATTTCGCGACGGCCTGGTGCTCTAAGCGGGCGAGCTTCACCTACGCTGAACGGAGGGAAGTTATAATGATGCATGAAACGTTTCGTTTCAGTCAAATCAATACCGTCGAGAATCTGCACATCACCCAATGCGCCCAGTGTACATACGCTAAGAATTTGTGTTTGTCCACGTGTGAACAGACCGGAACCGTGTGTACGCGGCAACAGACCTGTGTCGCATTCGATTGGACGGATCTCATCAAGCTTACGACCATCCGGACGTACCTTATCGTGTGTAATTAAACGTCTGACTTCTTCCTTCACGATATCATGAAGCACTTCCTTGACATCATTTAGAAGCTCAGGAGTTTCTATGTATTTCTCCGCGAAATACGCAACAGCTTCTTCATTCACAACATCGATCGCCTGCTGACGTGCATGCTTCTCAGCAATTTTGACAGCTTCCACCAAACGGCTCTCTGCAAAAGCACGAACCTCAGTGTTCACATCAGCATTAACCGCATGTAGCTTCACAGCCATTTTTTCTTTACCAGCCACTTTGACCAGTTCTTCAATGGTAGCAACAATCTTGCGGATTTCTTCATGTCCGAACATGATGGCTTCAAGCATCACATCTTCCGATACTTCACTTGCTTCCGCCTCAACCATCATGATAGCATCTTTGGTTCCGGCAACCACGACATAAATGTCGCTGTCAGCTTGCTGAGCAATATCCGGATTGATTACAAACTCACCATTGATTCGGCCTACAGCAACGCCACCGATAGGTCCATCAAACGGCACATCAGAAATACTCAGTGCAGCGGAAGTACCAATCATAGCGGCAATTTCTGGCGCACAATCCTGCTCCACACTCATGACAAGGTTCAAGACTTGTACATCGTTCCGGAAACCTTCCGGGAACAGCGGGCGTATTGGACGGTCAGTCAAACGGCTAGACAGAATCGCTTTTTCACTCGGTCTGCCCTCCCGTTTAATAAATCCACCAGGAATTTTACCCACCGAATATAATCTTTCCTCATAGTTAACCGTAAGCGGGAAAAAATCCAGATCTTTCGGCTCTTTCGAGGCTGTAACCGTACACAATACAGAAGTATCACCATAACGCACCATTACAGCTGCGTTCGCTTGTTTGGCCAAACGGCCTGTTTCCAGCACAAGGCGTCTTCCGCCCAACTGCATTTCCACACGTTGTTCCATAAAGTCCCTCCTTAATTGAAGTAAACGGATTTCTCATCCGTCAAAATTGCAACAAATTCTGTATACAACTACAAGCAAAAACGGCTTGTCCTCCCAGCGAGATGATGCAGCCGTTTTTGCGAATCATATCTTCTTTCACACTTCAACAGTTTCCCCATAATTTTCAAAAAGCAACCTAGTTGTCCCGCTGTCGCTCCGAAAAGGACATACGGTATACAACCAGGCTGCTTTAAGAGTAAGCTTATGGAATATTAACGACGCAATCCCAGTTTTTCGATCAGGGCGCTGTAACGACGGACGTCTTTGTTTTTCAAATACGCCAGCAGTTTACGACGTTGGCCAACCATTTTCAACAATCCACGACGGGAGTGGTGATCTTTCTTGTGCGTACGCAAGTGGTCAGTCAAATTAACGATGTTCTCCGTAAGGATAGCAACTTGCACCTCAGGGGATCCAGTATCGGATTCATGAGTTTTGTGCTCGTCGATCAATTGGTGTTTACGTTCTTGAGTCAATGCCATCCTGTTCACCTCCTTCATAATAATCGCCAATAGCCTCGTAGCCGTCGGTGAGAACAAGCAACCAAGCTAAGGTTATGATGCCAAAGTGCGGCAACGTTTATCAGTATAGCATCTTCGCCGACAAATGTAAACGGCATGTCCACTACCTATTATAAATATTGCTGTAAAAGCTGTTTGGCCGTTTCGGAATCCTGCCCGATCTGAGCGATCAGAGCCTGGATGGAGTCAAACTTACGCTCCGGCCGGATGTATGAGACCAATTCGACTTTAAGATGCTGATCATATAAATCGCCTGCAAAATCGAATAAATGCACTTCAAAGCTCGGCACCGTCACGCCTTCATGGAAGGTCGGCTTCACGCCCACATTCATAACGCCATGCAGTACCTGGTCATTGTAGAACACACGAACGGCGTATACGCCTTTGGCTGGTGTGACGAACCGGTCATCAAGCTGCAGATTGGCCGTTGGGAACCCAATGGTACGTCCACGCTTCTCGCCATGACCAACCATTCCGCGCAGATGATAGAAGCGGCCGAACCAGGCGTTCGCCAGCTCCAACTCCCCATTCTGGAGGCTCTTACGGATACCGGAGCTACTAACCTTCTCACCATTCAAGAGGAACGGAGGTGCAACCTCCACATTCATGCGACCTGCCCCCAACTCCCGAAGCATGTCAACATCGCCTTCACCTTGATAACCGAAGCGGAAGTCAAAGCCGACTACGGCCGTAGTGATTTGCAAAGGCAGCAACATTATGGAGACGAAGTTCTGTGGGCTGACTCTGGAGAGCTGCTCATTGAATTCAACTATATACAAAATATCAACACCCATGTCCGCAAGCAGTTTCTGCTTATCAGTCTGTGGAGTCAGATACCCTTCGTAATCTCCTTTACCCATAACATCCTTCGGATGAGGGTGGAAGGTCATTACAGCCGCTGGCACACCTTCTTTGCGGGCCTGAGCCACAGCCGAGGCAATGACACTGACATGACCAAGATGCAGACCATCGAACTGTCCGAGAGCAACAACTTGCGGCTGTGCCCACTGTGCGGCAGTCTCCGGAGGCATTGGATAGGTTAACGTTACGGTTCTCACGCTGTCTCTCACCTACAATTCACTTTGTAAAATTGATATTAGACTTGTGCAAAAACTTTGACCGGAGCAATCGCCCCTGCCTCATCTAGCTTGTAAATACCAAGAAACTCCCCTTGTAAATCGTAAAGCCGGAAATCACCAACTGTCTCAACTTCCGGGGCCACAAAACGCAAGGAGAGGCGCTGGCCCTGCAGGGCTGCCTTCTTCTTCTCGTCCATCACTTTATGCTGTGGTAAATGAGCAATCGCTTCATCGGCAGCAATGAGATGACTGTCCAGCGTTCCTGCTTCTTTGTGCTCTGCAATTTCTTCAAGGGTTAGACAATGCTCGGCAGTAATGCCAGCAGACATCGTTCGTTCCAGCTTGACCATTACTCCCGGCACACCCAGCGCCCGGCCAATATCGACGCAAAGCGTACGGATATAAGTACCTTTGGAGCAGCGTGCACGGAAGGTAATATCGGGATAATTACCGTTTCGAGTCACATCCAGTAGCTCGATTTCATAAATCTCCACTTCCCGGCTTTTCCGTTCTACGGTTTTGCCTTCTCTAGCCAGTTCATACAGACGTTTGCCGTCTACCTTGACTGCGGAGTACATTGGTGGAACCTGGGAGATTACGCCTTGAAAAGAGTTCAGCACCGCCGCGATCTCTTCATCCGTAACGTTAACCTCGTCAACTGTTTCCGTAATCGTTCCGGTCAAGTCCTCTGTATCACTAGCCATGCCAAGTCGTAGCGTAGCAACATACTCCTTGGGCAGTTCCTGGATATATTCTACCACCCGAGTAGCTCGTCCCAGACATAATGGCAGTACACCTGTCACTTGGGGATCAAGTGTTCCCGTATGACCGATCCGCTTCATGCCCAGAATGCGCCGGGCTTTGGCCACAACATCATGTGAAGTGAACCCAGCTGGCTTATACACGGCCAAAACTCCTGAAAGTTCACTCATAGATGACGTCTGACCTCCTCAAGGATTAGTGGAATGACCTGCCCGAGTGGTGCCTCAACCTTGGCACCGGCTGCACGGGTGTGTCCACCACCGCCAAAAGTTTGCGCCAGTGCCGCAACATCCACCTTACCAGCGGATCGTAAGCTAACCTTGACTGCATTCTCATGAATGACCTTGAACAGAATGCCAACCTCTACCCCGCGGATATTGCGCGGATAGTTCACAATCCCTTCGAGATCCTCATTCTCTGCAGCACAATCAATCATGTCCTGCGGAGTCACGTGAACCCAGGCAATGTGCCCTTCCGGTGACAGCTGCAATGTATTCAGCGCCCGGTTTAATACTTTAACCTGTGGCAATGTCATTTCTTCCAGCAGGTTCTCCGCCAATTCCGGACCATTCACACCAAGTGATAGCAGCTCAGAGACTGTTGCCATTACCTTTGGTGAAGTATTGGAATAACGGAAACCACCGGTATCTGTCAGTAATCCGGTATAGATAGCAGTGGCAATCTCTAGATTCCACTCTACTCCGACAACCTTGAGCAGATCGAACAGAATCTCTGCGGTAGCCGCCGCATCCGGCTTGATCAGGTTGACCGTTCCGTACCCATTGTTGGTGGGATGGTGGTCGATGTTGACGATCTTCGCCCCTTCAGCAAAATAACGCTGTGTTCTTCCTACACGCTCAAAATCGGCACAATCCACACAGATGATATGGCTGTAAGGACCTGGAAGCTCCTGCTCAGACATGTTGACGATCTCACTCGCATGCCACAGGTACTCCATCCGTTTCGGGATTGGACCTTCATTGATCATAGTGTATTTTTTGCCCAGACATGAGAGAAGCCAGCCCACCGCTAGGGTGGAGCTGACTGCATCTCCGTCCGGCTGAACATGCGACACTACAAGGTAATCGTCATGGTCCAGCAGAAACTCACGGGTCTGCTGGAGACTTTGTTCATAGCTCTGCATTCGCCGTCTCCTTTTAAGTTGACTATCTCTCTTCGTTCTTGCCAATATCACCTAGCAACTTCTCGATATGACTACCGTAAGCAACGGACTCGTCAAACTTGAAGATCAGCTCTGGGGTATGACGAAGGCGGATTGCCTTGCCAAGCTCTGTGCGGAGAAAGCCATTGGCTTTGTCGATCGCTTTAAGCGACTTGGCTTTTTGTTCCTCATCCCCGAACACGCTAAGGTATACTTTGGCTTGTGACAAGTCATTCGTCACATCTACGCCAGTCACCGTTACAAAACCAATTCGGGGGTCTTTCAATTCGCTCTGGATCAGTTGGCTCAGTTCTTTCTTAATCTGCTCACCAACGCGCCCGGCTCTGATTTTAGACATCTTTATTCACCTCTTCGCTTAGCGCTCTACACGTTCCATGATGAACGCTTCGATAATGTCACCCTCTTGGATGTCATTATAGCGTTCCAAAGTTATGCCGCATTCATAACCTTGCGCCACTTCTTTGGCATCATCCTTGAAGCGCTTCAGGGTATCGATCTTGCCTTGGAACACAACGATTCCACTGCGGATCAAGCGCATTTCAGCACTGCGGGTGATTTTGCCGTCAGTAACCATACATCCTGCAATGTTACCCACCTTGCTGATTTTGAAGACGTTACGTACTTCAGCATGCCCGATAATGTTCTCTTTGAAGACAGGATCAAGCATCCCTTTCATAGCACTTTCGATTTCTTCGATTACGTTGTAGATAATGTTGTGCAGACGAACATCCACTTTCTCTTGCTCAGCAGCAACTTTAGTCTGAGCATCTGGACGAACGTTGAAGCCAATTACGATAGCATTAGACGCTGCTGCCAAGGTAATATCGGATTCTGTAATCGCACCGGCACCGCTGTGAATAATCTTCACGCGTACGCCTTCCACTTCGATTTTGGCCAAAGAGCTCTTAAGCGCTTCTACCGAACCTTGTACGTCAGCTTTGATAATTACGTTGAGATCTTTAATCTCGCCATCCTTAATATGCTGGAACAGATCATCGAGTGTAACACGGGTGTTCGTATTCAGCTCAGACTGACGTTGGGTAATGGAGCGTCTGTCTGCGATAGCACGGGCTTTACGCTCGTCTTCGAAGGCCATAAACGGATCCCCTGCTTGTGGTACTTCTGCCAGACCGGTAATTTCAACTGGTGTCGATGGGCCCGCTTCTTTGATCTTGCGTCCTTTGTCATTGACCATGGCACGTACGCGACCAAAGCAGTTACCTGCTACGAAGGCATCTCCGACTTTCAGCGTACCATTCTGTACGAGAATACGTGCAACTGGTCCACGGCTCTTGTCAAGCTCTGCTTCTATAACGGTACCGCGTGCCCGTTTGTCAGGGTTCGCTTTGTACTCATTAACTTCGGCAACGAGCAAGATCATTTCCAGCAATTCTTCCAGATTAATGCGTTGTTTAGCGGACAGGTTAACGAAAATCGTATCTCCGCCCCACTCTTCAGGAACCAACTCATAGTTGGTAAGCTCTTGTTTCACTCTGTCAGGATCAGCGCCTGGCTTATCGATTTTGTTGACAGCAACAATAATCGGAAGACCTGCAGCCTTGGCATGGTTAATCGCTTCAACCGTCTGCGGCATAACACCGTCATCGGCTGCTACAACGATAATCGTCATATCTGTAACCTGGGCACCACGAGCACGCATTGCCGTAAACGCTTCGTGACCTGGTGTATCCAGGAACGTGATTTTCTTGTGGTTGATCTCAACTTGATAAGCACCGATGTGTTGAGTAATCCCGCCGGCTTCTCCGCCTGTTACATTCGTGGAACGGATAGCATCCAGCAAGGTTGTTTTACCATGGTCAACGTGACCCATGATGGTTACTACTGGAGGACGGGACTGCAAATCCTCTTCGGAATCGTTCTCTTCGACTGTTTCGAAGCTGTCCTCATCCACTGGAATCTTCACTTCTACTTCTACTCCGAATTCACCGGAGAGCAGCAGAATGGTGTCGATGTCAAGCTCTTGGTTAATGGTAGCCATAACACCCATGGAGATCAGCTTCTTGATAACTTCCGAAGCATCCTTATGGAGCAGCTTGGCAGTTTCACCTACAGTCATATTACCGCGCACGATAATTTTCTTCGGTGTATTGTCAATCTTCTCGCGACGTTCTGTCGGTTGTTGATTCCGTCCGTTACGGTTGTTCTTGCCACCACGTCCACGGAAGTTACCGCCTTTACCATCATCAAAACGACGTTGGTTTCCACCTGGTCTACCGCCAGTCGTATTCTTCTTAGGTCCGCCAGCGCCGCCACGGGAGAAATCTCCACCTTGACCTTGCTGCGAACGATTATCTGTACGCGGTGCTCCGCCTTGTGAACGGCTGCCGCCGGCTGTACTGTTTTGCGGACGGTTGCCACCGCTAGAAGCGCCTTGTGGGCGATTACCAGTGCCGTTGCCACCTTGTGGACGACTGCCGCCAGTACTGCTTTGCGGACGGTTGCCGCCGCTAGTGTTGCTGCCTTGCGGACGATTGCTGCCGGAATTACCTTGTGGACGATTACCACCGGTAGAATTGCCTTGTCCTTGTGGACGGCTTCCGTTGTTATTGCCAGTACGCGGCGCTCCACCTTGCTGAGGACGCGAATTTTGTGTAGATCCTGATTGTGTTCTGCGGGAATCTTGTCCGCTTTGGGGCCTTGGGGACGTTGTAGTTTGGTTGTTGTTTTGGTTACTGTTCATACCTACCTGCTTTTCCGGTTGATTTTTGTTGGCATTCTGGGCACTTGGGGACTCGGCTTTTACCGATCCGGTTGTCACCGGACGGCTGCTGGTACCGTTATCCCGCTTGGCCGCAGCGTTTGACTTGATGTCCTTGAAGAATTGCTCCACTTTATTGACGGCGCCGTTCTCCATTACACTCATATGATTATTCACAGGAACATCCAAACGCTTCAGAATTGTAATAATTTCTTTACTACTCATATTCAGTGATTTTGCATATTCATACACGCGCAATTTGTCTTTATTGTCTTCTTTAGTCAATAAATACACCTCCGACTGTATCTCCGAGTTGCTTGGAGATCATTTCCGCGAATCCTTTATCCGTAATGGCCAGCACTACGCGCTGGTCTTTACCAATACTTGCACCGAGAATATCTCGGTGAAAAGCGATTACTAGTGGAATATCGTAGGTTCCGCATTTATCACGGAACTTTTTCTTGGTGTTTTCAGACGCGTCACCCGCAACTACGACCAGCTTCGCTTCCGATGACCGTACCGCTTTAAGTACGATCTCGTCGCCGGTGACTAATTTGCCTGCTCTCATCGCAAGTCCTAAATAAGAAAGTGCCTTACTCATTATCCTCACTATCCTTTGCTGCCAAGAACTGCTCCTCTACGGACGCAAAGTCCCGGGCAAGCTGGGCATAGATTTCGGAGCTCACCTGACATTTCAAGGCCCGGTCAAGTGCTTTATTCTTTTGGGCCAGTTTGAAGCATTCCAGCTTGCCGCATATATACGCGCCTCGGCCCGACTTTTTACCAGTCAGGTCAATAAGCACCTCGCCCTCCGGGGTTCTGACTACCCTGATCAATTCTTTCTTGGGCATCATTTCCTGGCTGGCTACGCATTTCCGCAGTGGAACTTTTTTTTGTTTCATTGTATCGCCCCCCGCCTTGACACGTTAATTAATCAATGGAGACGGAATCCTGATGCATTTCATCACTAGCAGACTTAGGTCTGCCGTATTCCTGTTCCGCCTGGGTCTCGCTCTTGATATCGATCTTCCAGCCGGTCAGCTTGGCAGCCAGACGGGCGTTCTGCCCCTTGATGCCGATAGCCAGGGACAATTGATAGTCAGGAACGATCACCCGCGCCATTTTCTCCGCCTCAAACACTTGAACTTCAAGTACCTTGGACGGACTCAGCGCGTTGGCCACATATTCTTCCACAGACTCGGAATAACGGACGATATCAATCTTCTCGCCACGCAGTTCGGTAACGATCGTCTGAACACGCATGCCTCTAGGGCCTACGCAAGAACCCACTGGATCCACTTCAGGGTTGCGCGAGAATACGGCAATCTTGGAACGGAAGCCAGCTTCACGGGCCACGGAACGAATCTCCACCACACCGTCAAAAATCTCGGGAACTTCAAGCTCAAACAGACGCTTCAAGAGGCCCGGATGGCTACGGGACAGCAGAATTTGTGGACCTTTAGTAGTGTTCTCAACCTTGGTGATATAAGCCTTGATGCGCTCGCTCTGCTTGAATTTCTCTCCAGGCATAAGTTCGCTTAGCGGCAGAACCGCTTCGATCTTTCCAAGGTCCACATAGATGTTGCGCATATCCTGACGCTGAACAAGGCCGGTAACAATGTCCTCTTCCTTGTCGATAAAAGCGTTATAGATGAGTCCACGCTCTGCTTCGCGAATGCGTTGGGTAACTACTTGTTTGGCTGTTTGAGCGGCAATGCGCCCGAAGTCACGTGGAGTGACCTCAAGCTCAGCCACATCTTCCAGTTGGAAGTGCGGATTGATCTCTCTAGCCGCAAGCAGCGAGATCTCGGTCCGCGCATCCAGAACCTCCTCGACCACCAGCTTGCGTGCGAACACTTTGATGACTCCAGTATTGCGGTTCATGTCCACACGAACGTTCTGTGCTGCGTTGAAGTTGCGTTTATAGCTGGAGATCAGCGCAGCTTCAATGGCTTCGAACAGCACATCTTTGCTGATACCCTTCTCCCTTTCCAGTTCATTCATAGCTTCAATAAAATCCATACTCATGAAATTCCGGTCCCCCTTTCAAGACGTTAAAAAATAATGGCCAATCTCGCGCTGGCGACTTTGGCATATGGCACAACATGTTCTTTTTTACCCGCGGAGATGAGCAATTCCTCGTTCTCGAACGAAAGCAAACGACCTTCGAATTCCTTAAGCCCTTGAATCGGCTCATAGACCGTCACATATACGTCTTTTCCTACCGCCTTGGCCACATCTGCGGCTTTCTTGAGCGGACGTTCCGCTCCCGGTGAGGACACTTCAAGGAAATAAGCCTCGGGAATAGGATCATTCTCATCCAGCTTCTGGCTGAAATATTCGCTAATGGAGCCGCAGTCATCAATATCAATGCCGCCTTCCTTATCAACGAATACACGCAGGAACCAGTTGGAACCTTCCTTTACGTATTCTACGTCTACTAGCTCAAAGCCATTGTTGTCCAGATAGGGTCCGAGCATCTGCTCTACCGTTTGTTTAATTTTAGATTTGGGTGTGCTCAAAAAGTTAACCTCCACGAACTTGTCTTTTGCTATATACCAAAGATAAAGAGTGGGTTTCCCCACTCTTTACACAACGGACTTATCTCATTATTACCAAGAAAATTATAACATAGTGCGTGGGCACTGACAAGTGCCAGCCCTTGACTCCCCCTTATCTGGGATCAAGACCATTGCGGTTTACCGCAATCAACCTGTTATATTCGGCAGCAAAGCTTCGCTGAATGAGTTCGTTAGAAAAGAGAAAGCTGGTTGCTCTCCGGTAATCCCCGGAAACAGCCCATGCCGGTAAGAAGCTCAATGACCGTCTTACTTGCCTTGGATTTCTGCTGGAAATCCTCAATCGACAGGAACTCTCCGGCGTCCTTGGCGGCAGCAATATTGATCGCGGCGTTCTCCCCGATGCCCGAAAGAGCAGAGAACGGCGGGATGAGACTGTCGCCATCCACCGTAAAGCGGGTAGCGTCAGAGCGATACAAATCGATATTCTTGAATGTAAGACCGCGAGCAGTCATTTCCAGCGCCATTTCCAGAATCGGCAGCATCGCCTTTTCCTTAGGCAGCGCCTGAAATCCTTTTTGCTCAATCTCCACGATTTGACGACCGATCGCCTCATAACCCTGACAGCACAAATCAATATCAAAATCCGCTGCCCGTACAGAGAAGTAGGTTGCATAATACTCAATCGGATGATAGAGCTTAAAGTAGGCGGTACGCACTGCAGAGATAACATACGCTGCTGCGTGCGCCTTCGGGAACATGTACTGGATCTTCAGACAGGAATCAATGTACCACTGAGGTACCTTGCATCGTTTCATTTCCTCGATCCATTCTGGCGGCAAACCTTTACCTTTCCGTACACTCTCGGTAATTTTAAAAGCCAGACTGGCATCCATACCCGCTTTATAAATGAGGAAAAGCATGATGTCATCCCGGCAACCAATTACGGTTTTGATGTTACATGTATTGTTCTTGATAAGTTCCTGGGCATTTCCCAGCCATACGCCTGTTCCGTGCGACAACCCCGAAATTTGCAGCAAGTCGGCAAAACTCGACGGTTTCGATTCGATCAACATCTGCCGCACGAACTTGGTTCCCATTTCGGGCACCCCATAAGTGGCTACAGGTGAGCGGATCTGCTCAGGCGTAACGCCTAGCGCTTCCGTAGAGTTGAACATGCTCATTACCTTAGGGTCATTCATTGGAATTGTCGTAGGGTCCACTCCGGTCAAATCCTGCAGCATCCGCATCATCGTCGGATCATCGTGACCGAGAATATCGAGCTTAAGCAAGTTCGCATCAAAGGCGTGATAATCAAAATGCGTAGTCTTCCATTCCGCATTGACATCATCCGCTGGAAACTGCACTGGAGTAATATCCTCTACATCTATATAGTCTGGCACAACGACGATCCCGCCGGGATGCTGTCCGGTGTTCCGCTTGACGCCTGTACAGCCTGCCGCCAGACGGCTGACTTCGGCACCGCGCCAGCGTTTCTGGTGATGCTCCTCGTATTTCTTGGTAAAACCAAAAGCAGTTTTCTCCGCTACCGTACCAATCGTGCCCGCACGGAATACGTTATCCGGTCCGAACATCGTCTTAGTGAAATTGTGCGCTTGTGGCTGATATTCACCAGAGAAGTTAAGGTCGATATCGGGAACTTTGTCCCCTTTAAAGCCAAGGAAGGTCTCAAACGGAATATCCTGTCCTTCGCCCTTCAGATTCCCGCCACAGTCTGGACAGGATTTGTCAGGCAGGTCAAATCCACTTGGTATACTACCGTCTAGGAACCATTCGCTATGGCGACAATCGGAATTGCGGCAGACATAATGCGCCGGGAGCGGATTAACCTCGGAAATACCAAGGAAGGTAGCAACTACCGAGGAACCGACCGATCCCCGCGAGCCTACGAGATAACCATCACGGTTCGATTTTTTAACGAGACGTTCGGATATTAGATAGTTGGCCGAGAAGCCGTATTTGATAATCGGCTCCAATTCTTTTTCCAGACGCGCAATTACTACCTCAGGCAGCTCCTCGCCATAAATCGACTTGGCTGTATTGTAGCAGGTCTCACGAATTTCTTCGTCTGCACCCTCAAGAATCGGCGTAAATAGCTTGTCCGGGAACAGCTCCAGCTCTTCAAAGCGCTCGGCCAGTTCTACCGTGTTCGTCACCACGACTTCCATCGCTTTCTCTGGACCCAGGAAATCGAACTCGGCCAGCATTTCATCCGTCGTGCGGAAGTGTGCATCCGGCTTACGCATATCCTTCAGCGGGCTAAAGCCCGTAATACCGTTTATCGTAATATCGCGGTACAGCTTGTCTCGCGGCTCGAGATAATGCACATTTCCTGTAGCAATTACCGGCTTGCTGAGCTGCTCACCAATCTCACAAATTCTGCGTACCACGTCACGCAGTTCCTCAGGACTGGCTACAAACCCTTTGTCCACCAGATGCATGTACATAGTCAGTGGTTGGATCTCCAATACGTCGTAGAATTGGGCAACTTCGATCGCTTCCTCAACCGTTTTGTTAAGTACAGATTCGAAGAATTCTCCCCGTTCACAGCCCGAGATGACCAGTAATCCGTCCCGTAACTCTTCAAGCTTCGATTTTGGAATACAAGGAACCCGCTTGAAATACTCTGTATGCGATAAGGAAATCAGCTTGTAGAGATTTTTCTTACCGATTGCATTAAGCGCGTAGATACAACAATGGAATGGCCGTGTGTTGGAGAGATCATTTCCCACATAATCATTGAGCCGATCCAGCTTTGTCATCCCTTTCAGCTTCTCAGCATCGGCGAGCAGACCGTTCAGAATGCCACCCAAGGCAATGGTATCGTCAACCGCCCGGTGATGGCTTTCCAGTAGCACTTTATATTTATCCGCCAAGGTGTTCAGACGGTGATTCTTCATTGTAGGATGCAGCAGCCTTGCTAACTCCAAAGTGTCGAGTGATGGATTAGTCAGTTTAGGTTGCCCCAGCTTGACCAGAGAGGCCTGAATAAATCCCATATCGAATCTGGCGTTATGGGCAACAAGCACACTGTCTCCCACAAATTTCACAAAATCGTGCAGGACAGGCTCCAGATCGGGTGCATCCTTGACCATTTCATCTGTAATATTCGTTAATTGCTGGATATGATAAGGAATCTTCTCGTGCGGGTTAACAAAGGTGGTATATCGATCCAACTCTTTACCCTCGCACATCTTGATCGCTGCAAGCTCTGTAATGTTGTTGCGGGTAATCGACAAGCCCGTGGTCTCGATATCGAAAACAACATAAGTAGCTGTCTTCAAATCAAGCGGCTGCGGATTCTCAACAATATTCACCGCGTCATTCACGACGTTGGCTTCTACGCCATATAGCATTTTAATCTTGTTCTTATGGGCGGCATGGTTCGCTTCCGGGAAGCTTTGAACTCCGCCGTGGTCGGTAACGGCCATTGCCGTGTGGCCCCATTTGGCGGCTGTTTTAATATAGGTATCAACTGGCGTGACAGCATCCATGGTGCTCATTGTCGTGTGTAGATGGAACTCTACTCTTTTGACTGGAGCATTATCCTTACGTGCTGGCGGCGCCGCAACTTCGGACAAGTCAGATGGGATCATCACCAGCTCTGGAATTTGCATGAAGCGGTCGTACTCTACTCGGCCACGCGCTCTTACCCATTTCCCGTTGGCGAGTTGGCTCATGATCTTGAGGTCTTCCTTGTTCTTGGCAAACATCTTCATCTGCAGGGAATCGGTAAAATCGGTAAGAAAGAAAGTAAAGAGTGTGCTGCCGTTGCGCAGTTCTTTGCTTTCCAGGCCAAAAATAGTCCCTTGAATCGTAATCTTCTTCTCTTCATCCTGAATCTCAACAAGCGGCACAGGCGGTTCTTTGATATCATAGCCAACCTGAAGCTTCACAACCTCATTAGGATCGCCTTCGTCTACAACGACTTCTGCCTCACTCTCAGTCATCATCTGCTCGATGAATACACGCTGCTCTTGCTGAAGCTTCTGCTGGAATTCTTCGAAGACAACGGTATTATCCTGATTTTCCGCTACCTGAATTTTAACCTTGAGCGGAAGAGCAAAATATTTAGCGTAAAATTTAATAATAGCTCCGTCGATTCCTTTTTTACGGGCGAGTTCCTGAGACATGGTATCGCTCATCGTCAGGAACAGTGTACCGTCTTGAAGCTCCTGCGAAGAACGTGTTAACCAGCCGTTTACAGACGGAATTTCACGCTGTACCCATTCCAGGAACAACCCCCAATACTCTGCCACCAGATCCGCCCTGCTTACGTTCTCCGCATATTGGAACAAAAAGCTCACTTTCGCAATATGCTGCAGCTTTTCCCGCATTCTCAGACAAAAGGTACGGTACGCCTGCGCAGGAACCAACGTTTCTTTGGCAATGACTATATGCCAATCCCGGTTGCCACGGCTAATCTCTACACGCTCAATACTTCCATCCAGAAAATAAGGATCGATAAGTCCAGGCGGTATTTCGCCTTGCTTCATCAGAAGCTCGAACCTTTTTCTTCTTTCCACGTTTTGTTCCATGGCTTCCCTCCACCTTATGATCGCCCTGACTTCCAATGATAAAAAGCTTCCGGGTCAAAAAGCATTGGGTTCTTTCGGCCCGCCGACTCCTTTCGCCAGAAGCTGCATGAAGTAAATCTATATCTTGTAAAGCCGCTCTATCATAAGACAAACTTAAGATCTAACGTAAGGCTCGATCGTCACTACGGTGGAATGTTTGGACTTCCGGTCGCTGTTGTCGCCAGATTTCTTCTTTATAACCGCTTCTAGCGGTTGAAATCTGGCGACAGCCCATGCTTCCGATGCGAGCTTTCCGTAGGAAAGCTTTCAGGCGAACGCTTCGCTCCTACAGTTCCAAACTTCCCCCTTCGTTCCTCTCGCCTTTTTGTTATTTTCTTTTGTTTGTCTTAAATAGATTAATACGCTTTAGCAAATACAACCGTATGTGCAGCAGGCTTTCCACAGCAGAGGCAAACTTCCTTCTGCTCTGCAGGATTGAACGGAATATTCCGGCTGGTTGCTCCGGTCTCTTCCTTAACCTTGGACTCACATTCTTCAGATCCGCACCAGCCTGCCAGAGCAAAGCCGCGTTTTTCTTCCATGGAAGCCTTCATCTCATCAAGGGTATCAACAGAGTAGAAGTGGTCTTCACGGAATTTGAGCGCCCGTTCGAACATTTCGTTGTGTACCTGATCCAGCATCGCCTGAACCTCTTCTACAAGGTTCGCTTGCTGAACGACTTTCTTCTCACCCGTAACCCGTGATACTAGAACGCAGACGCCGTTCTCCATATCACGTGGACCGAGCTCCAGACGAACCGGTACTCCGCGCATTTCATATTCGTTGAACTTCCAGCCTGGTGTTACATCTGCCCGGTCGTCTACGCGGACACGGATACCAGCGCTTTTCAGTTCTTTGAACAACTCATCGGTCCGTCCGATTACAGCTTCACGAGTCTTCGGAGGTCCGATCGGAATCATAATCACCTGAGTAGGAGCTACCTTCGGCGGCAATGCCAGACCACGGTCATCGCCATGCACCATGATCATCGAACCGATCATCCGTGTGCTTGTCCCCCAGGAGGTGGTGTGTGCATACTCAAGCACGTTGTCACGGCTAAGGTACTGAATATCAAAAGCTACAGCAAACTTGGTGCCCATATAATGGGAAGTACCCGCTTGAACGGCCTTTCCATCCTTCATCATAGCTTCAATGGAGAACGTATCCACCGCACCCGCGAAGCGTTCGGAAGGCGTTTTTTGACCCGCGATCACCGGAATAGCCAGATAGCCTTCTAGAAAATCACGATAAACCTCCAGCATTTGCATCGTCTCTGCCCGTGCTTCTTCCTCATTCTCGTGTGCAGTATGACCTTCTTGCCAGAGGAATTCGCTGGTACGGATGAACGGCAGTGTACGCTTCTCCCAACGCACAACGTTCGCCCATTGGTTGATCAGCACCGGAAGATCACGGTAGGATTGAATCCATTTGGAGTACATATGTCCAATCATGGTCTCCGAAGTCGGACGGATCGCCAGACGTTCTTCCAGCTGATCTCCACCCGCTTCTGTTACCCATGGCAGCTCAGGATTGAAGCCTTCGATATGATCCTTTTCCTTTTGGAAAAAGCTCTCCGGAATGAACATCGGGAAGTAGGCGTTCCGGTGACCCGTTGCCTTGAAGCGACGGTTCATTTCCTCCTGGATGTGCTCCCAAATTTCATAGCCGTCCGGCTTGAATACGATACAGCCCCGCACCGGGGAGTAATCCATCAAGTCCGCTTTTTTAATAACATCAATATACCAGCGTGAAAAATCTTCGCCTTGCGGCGTAATTTCCGTTACGAATTGTTTATCTTTTGCCATGTGCTGCAATTCCTCCCGTAAATAAAAGCAAAATTATCCGCTAATCAAGCGCAATATATCATTATAAGTTACTGCAATCATAAGAAGGAAAAGCAACGCAAACCCAACGAAGTGGACCATGCCTTCCCGGCCGGGATCAACCGGCTTGCCACGCAATGCCTCAACTCCAAGGAACGCCAGACGGCTTCCATCAAGTGCAGGAATCGGCAACAAATTGAAAATGCCAAGATACAGACTGAGAATTGCGGCCCAATATGTCAGATACTGAATGCCTTGTTCAGCAATCTGCCCTGTCATCTGGAAGGTCCGAACAGGTCCTCCGATATCATCCATATTGAATTTATTAATCAGCTGTTTGAAGCCGACAAAAATCATCTTCGTAGTGCTGACCATCGCTGTACCCGCACCCGACACGGTCTCTCCTATACTGGCCTTGCGGCTTGGAAGCTCCGGTGTGATTCCCACTTTACCGCCTTCTTCCCCCTCCATTGTACGAGGAATCAGCGTGAAATTCAGCGTCTTGTCATCGCGAAGGATAACCCACTTCATTTCCTTGCCCTTGGAAGCGGCAGTCAGGGCAATCATTTTCTTGTAATCGGCACCGATCTTCTGACCATCGATGGAGTCAATAATATCGCCTTTTTGGATACCCGCTTCTTCAGCCGGCATACCTTTGCTGACATCACCGATTTTTACATAAGTCGGATTCTCGAGTGGAATGCCAACCATCTGTAGATGAATCGCGAACAGAACAAAGGCCAACAGGAAGTTCATTACCGGGCCGGCAACAATCGCCAAGGCACGTTGACCCACTGTCTTGCTGCCAAATTGACGATCCTTAGGCGCAATCTGCGTCTGTTGACTGCCTCTGACCATCATCGCCTGCGGGTGAACGTCATAGGTTGTAACTTCACCATCTACGTCCAGAGAGATCTTCAGATCGACCTCAAGATCGGTATGCTGTGCTTCGCCGCGAATCACATTCTTGCGCGTATCGAGAGCATCCAGGTAGATATTCTTGATCTTGTTGTCCTGACCCAGTCTTACAGCAATGGTCTGGCCTGGACCGATCTCAATAATCTCTGGATCTTCGCCGGCCATTCGCGCATATCCGCCAAAGGGCAGCAGACGCAACGTGAACTGGGTCTCATTGCGTTTATAGGAGAACAGTTTTGGTCCAAAACCGATAGCAAATTCTCTGACAAGTATGCCAGCACGTTTGGCAAAGTAATAGTGTCCCCATTCATGTACGGTCACCAATACAAAAAACATCAGCACCGTTAAAAAAACGACTTGAACCATTTCCAAGCGTAACATCCCCCTTTAGGTGTAAGACCGAAGTATGTCCTCTTAATTTATCATTATTCTCCGATCAGGCACAAGAGAATCAACTGTCCGAACCTATTTTTAGGGCCAGGCAATGATTAGCAGTTATAAAAAGCAGGATGTTTACAGCTGTGCCGCCAGCTCCCTCACTGCTCGGTCACAATGCCCGATTTGCTCCAGATCAGGATTAGTTTCGTTGTTATGGCGCTGTAGCACCTCATCAATGATCTCTTCGATACGCAGGAATGAAATTTCGCCGCGCAGGAAGCGATCCACCGCAATCTCGTTTGCCGCATTGAATGCCGTTGTTGCGGTTCCACCGGCTTTACCACACTCAATAGCCAGTCGAAGAAGCGGATAACGTTCAAAATCCATCTCTCGGAATGAGAGCCGGCCAGCTTCGGCCAGCGAGAGGCGTTTTGCCGGGGAATGCCAGCGATCCGGATAGGTCAAAGCGTATTGGATCGGGACACGCATATCCGGGGTACCAAGTTGGGCAATAATGCTGCTGTCACGGAATTCCACATAAGAGTGAATGATGCTCTCCGGATGCAGCAGCACATGGATTTGCTCATAAGGAAGATTGAACAGCCAATGAGCTTCTATGACCTCTAAGCCTTTGTTAACCATGGTCGCAGAGTCAATCGTAATCTTCGCGCCCATGCTCCAGTTCGGATGTCGTAGCGCTTCTTCCACCGTAACCCCTACAAGCTGATCACGGGTGTAATCTCGAAAAGAACCACCAGATGCTGTTATAGTGATGCTCTCGACATCGCTCCGATTCTCCCCGTTCAGGCATTGAAAAATCGCAGAATGCTCACTGTCCACAGGAAGTATACGCACACCCTTCTTGTCGGCCAACTCTGTCACGAGATGTCCTGCTGTCACAAGTGTCTCCTTGTTGGCCAGTCCAATCGTTCTACCCGCTTCAATCGCAGCTAACGTAGACTGCAGCCCGACACTGCCCACCACCGCAGTAACGACCATCTCGGCATCGCCTCCTGCCGCAATTTCCACCAAGCCCTGGCTTCCGCTATAAAGCTCCGTACCTGCTGGCAGAACTCCTCTAATCTCATTAGCAAGGTCTTCGGTGGCGACAGAAACCCTGCGTGGTTTGAATTGACGAACCTGCTCCAGCAAGAGCGCAGTATTACTTCCAGCCGCCAATCCATCAATTTCAAATTTCTCCGGGTGCATCGCAACGACATCCAATGTCTGAGTGCCGATGGAACCGGTAGAACCGAGAATACTTATTTTCTTCACAGCAGTACCTTCTCCCTGACATTAATAGTAAGGCATAAGCATTACAATATGTACGAACGGAAAGACGATGATCCAGCTGTCACAGCGGTCAAGAATGCCTCCATGACCAGGAAGCAGCGATCCTGAATCTTTGATACCGTACACCCGTTTATAGGCAGATTGTACAAGATCTCCGAGCTGACCAAGCACCGCGCAGGAAAGACCAATGAGCAGAGCCCGTCCGAGGGTTAACAGATCAGGAACGAAAATCGCAAAAACAATGGAAATCAGCATGGCGATCAAGACGCCACCCACTGCACCTTCCACAGTTTTGTTAGGGCTGATTGCAGGCCAAAGCTTATTCTTGCCAAAGCTTTTGCCCACAAAATACGCTCCGGCATCACTTCCCCAAATGCAGAAGAGCAGCAGGAAGGTCCAGAGCAAGCCATACCCGTCACTAGAAGACCGGGCCAAAGCCATATAGGAGAATCCCATGCCTATATAGATGATACCGGCAAACAGCAGCGCTGTGATCCGAATATCCATTTTATTTTTAGTGAAAACTGTGACCAACAGAAAGAGGAGCAGCAAGAGCCAAATCCCTTGTTCCCAGGACAATAATGCGGTCACTCCAAGCAAATTCCAAGGTATCATAAAAGCTGCAATCGCGCCATAACCGAGCAGAGCCGTACCGCCAAATGCTGGCGAACCGGTCATCTTCACGAACTCATAGTAGCCGATGAGAGCCATGCCGGCCAGCAATAGCTGGTACGACCAGCCTCCCAAAAGGCATAAACCCAAAAATATAGCTCCGGCAACGACACCGGTAATCAAGCGCTGCTTCAAAGGTCTCCATCTCCAATCAGGCTACTTCAGTCCACCGTAGCGGCGTGTACGCCGCTGATATTCGGCAACGGCCTGCAGCAAATGTTCTTTGTTAAATTCAGGCCAGTATGCATTCGTAAACCACAGTTCACTGTAGGCAAGCTGCCACAACATAAAATTACTAATTCTCATTTCTCCACTAGTGCGGATCAGGAGATCAGGATCAGGCAATCCGCCAGATAAAAGTCTGCTATCGATAAGTTCAGACGTAATGTCTTCCGGTTTTAGCACCCCTGCTTCTATATCCTTGCCCAAATTACGCATACAATCTGTAATTTCTTTTCTCCCCCCATAATTCAGGGCAAAATTCAAAATAAGTCCGGTATTGTTTTGGGTTCTGGCAACTGCTTCGTCCATCGCTTTGCGAGTATATGAAGGCAATGCATCGGCATCGCCCATGACACGTACCTGCACGTTTTTTTCGATCAATTCATCAAGTTCAATCGCCAAAAACTCTTCTGGCAGTCGCATCAAGAACTCAACTTCATCCTTGGGACGTTTCCAGTTTTCGGTTGAAAATGCGTACATCGTTAAATATTTAATACCCAGTTCATCTGCGGCAATGGTTGCTCGTTTGACGGCTTTCATCCCATTCTGGTGGCCGACAATTCGCGGCAAGCCGCGCCGTTTGGCCCAGCGTCCATTACCGTCCATAATTATCGCTACATGCAGGGGGATGTTATCCGGTGAAATCTCGACTGGCTGCTGCCTGTCTTTACGGCCCAACCACGCTTGAACCCGTTTGATCATTTCCGTTTCCTCCAAGCTCTTATCAGAAAGAGACAAACCCCACCAATGACGGAGGGGCCTTAATCTCTTGATTATCTTTAAACTTCCATAATCTCTTTTTCCTTGGACAAGAGCACTTTATCAACCTCGGCTATGAACTTGTCAGTAGCCTTTTGGATATCTTCCTGATGCCCATGGGATTCGTCTTCAGAAATTCCGTTTTTCTCCAGCTTCTTGATATCATCGTTAGCATCGCGGCGGATATTACGGATCGCTACTTTCGCATCTTCACCGAAGCGCTTGGTGAACTTCACCAGTTCTGCACGGCGCTCCTCAGTTAGTGGAGGGATGGACAGACGAATGATGGTGCCGTCATTAGCCGGCGTCAAGCCTAGATCAGATTTCATGATCGCACGCTCGATGTCGGACAACGAAGATTTGTCCCAAGGCTGAATCAACAGTGTCCGGGAGTCCGGTGTGCTGATATTCGCGAGCTGGTTCACCGGTGTAGGCGCACCATAATATTCTACCTGGATACGGTCCAAAAGCGCTGTAGAAGCACGGCCCGCACGCAATGTCGCCAAATCACGCTTCAGCGCCAGAATCGCTTTTTCCATACGCTCTTCGGCATTTTTCTTAATCGTTTGTGGCATTAATCTACACTCCCCTTCACAATCGTCCCGATCTTCTCACCAAGAACGACTCGTTTGATATTACCTTGTTCTGTAATGGCAAACACGATGAGCGGTATATTATTATCCATGCAGAGAGATGAAGCGGTGGAATCCATCACGCCAAGGTTCTTATTCAGTACATCCATGTAAGTGAGCTGCTCATACTTCTCAGCTGTACTGTCTTTGAAAGGATCGGCAGAGTATACACCATCCACTTTGTTCTTCGCCATCAGAATAACCTCTGCTTCAATTTCGGCTGCCCGCAATGCTGCAGTGGTATCTGTAGAGAAGAACGGATTTCCTGTACCTGCTGCGAAAATCACAACGCGGCCCTTCTCCAAATGACGGATCGCCCGACGGCGAATGTACGGCTCAGCAATCTGCTGCATTGAAATCGAAGTCTGTACACGTGTAGGCACATCGATTTGCTCAAGTGCGTCCTGCAAGGCAAGAGAATTCATCAATGTAGCCAGCATGCCCATATAATCGGCAGTTGCACGATCAATACCGCTTGCGCTGCCAGCGATTCCGCGCCAGATGTTGCCTCCGCCGCAGACGATGGCTACCTCTACTCCAAGCTCCACAACTTCTTTAACCTGTTCTGCGATGGAGTTAATCGTGTCGGCATCAATACCATATCCGTTTTGTCCCGCTAATGATTCACCGCTAACTTTAAGGACTACTCTCTTAAATACCGGCTGTTCCAATTGTATACCCTCACTTTCTTACAAAAGACGGAACACTTAGTGTACGTGTTCCGCTCTTTTGATGCTTGCCTTTATTCAATTCTCCCGGGTTACCCGGGGGACTAGATTATTGTTTAACTTGAGCCATAACTTCTTCAACGAAGTTATCAACTTTCTTTTCCAAACCTTCGCCCAGCTCATAACGTACAAAGCGACGGATGGAGATGTTTTCACCAATAGTGCTAACTTTTTCGTTCAGCAATTGGGAAATAGTTTTGTCAGGGTCTTTAACGAAGGTTTGCTCAAGCAAGCAGTATTCTTCATAGAACTTGCTGATGCGGCCTTCAACCATTTTCTCAACGATCTTCTCAGGCTTGCCTTCGTTCAGAGCTTGAGCCTTCAAGATTTCTTTTTCTTTCTCAACGTCTGCTTGTGGAACTTCTTCGCGACGTACATAAAGCGGGTTAGCTGCTGCGATTTGCATAGCGATATCGCGTGCGAACTCTTTGAAGGAATCTGTTTTACCAACGAAGTCAGTTTCACAGTTGATTTCTACGAGTACGCCAATACGGCCGCCAGCGTGGATGTAAGATTCTACAACGCCTTCAGTTGCAACACGTCCAGCTTTGCTAGCTGCTGCGGACAGACCTTTTTCACGAAGCAATTCAGCGGCTTTGGTGATGTCGTTGTTTGCTTCTTCAAGCGCCTTTTTGCAGTCCAACATACCTGCGCCTGTTCTTTCACGAAGCTCTTTTACTGCCTTTGCATCTACTGCCATTGATTATTCCCTCCAGATATGTTGTTGTTTTCTTGCCAATATCCTAAAAAAAGGGCAGTGAGAGGTTATCCACCTGCCAACCACCCTTTTCATTTAAGTTCTTGTTTATGTTGTAACCACTACTTAAGCTGTAGTTGTGTCTTCGCCTTGGTGAGCTTCCACAACAGCGTCAGCCATTTTACCAGTCAACAATTTAACAGCGCGGATCGCGTCGTCGTTACCTGGAATTACGTAGTCGATTTCGTCCGGATCACAGTTGGTATCAACGATAGCAACGATTGGAATACCCAATTTGCGAGCTTCCGCAACAGCGATACGCTCTTTACGCGGGTCAATGATGAACAACGCGCTAGGCAGACCTTTCATGTTCTTGATTCCGCCCAGGAATTTCTCAAGACGATCTTTCTCCTTGCGAAGAAGGATAACTTCTTTCTTAGGCAGAACTGCGAACGTACCGTCTTCTTCCCAAGCTTCCAATTTCTTCAGGCGATCAACACGCTTTTGAATAGTTTGGAAGTTAGTCAGAGTACCACCCAACCAACGTTGGTTGATGTAGAACATACCGGAACGCTCAGCTTCTTCTTTTACGGAATCTTGAGCTTGTTTCTTTGTTCCTACGAAAAGGATAGTGCCGTTGTCGCCAGCGACGCTCTTAACAAAGTTGTAAGCTTCCTCTACCTTTTTAACCGTTTTTTGCAGGTCAATAATGTAAATTCCGTTTCTTTCAGTGAAGATATAACGATCCATTTTTGGGTTCCAACGACGAGTCTGGTGACCGAAGTGTACCCCAGCTTCGAGAAGCTGCTTCATGGAGATTACTGCCATCTTCACACACCTCCTAATATTGGTTTATTGTGTGTCTCCTCCGCCATGTGTCATTTTTCGGCAAGACTTTCTTCGAAAGAAAGCACCGCTTGCCTGAAATCAACCGGCGTGTGTTTTAACACCGTTAATTAATATACCATAATTAAATACTGGTTGCAACGCCCAATTTGTAATTTTAGCAAGAAAGATGGATACTCCCGCATTTCAGGCAGCTTGATGACTGCCAGAACAGGATCTCCATCTTTCTACAAAATAATGCTATAGCTGCTTTATAACTCTACCAGCTCTACTTCTTCAGCGTAATCAGCTTTTCAATAATGGAGTCGATACTCTCACCCTTTTCAAAGCTGTAGGTACCATACTGGATCTTTGTGTTGATCTTGCGTTCCTTGGCTGATTTCAGAAAAGCCGCTTTATCTTTGACCGCACCCGACTGGGCCAGCAATTCAGCTGTTCTCGTCAAGGTGATCCCGCTTGGAATCCGCACAGTAACCACTTCTGGTGTGGGAGCCTTAGGCGCTTCAGGCTGTTCCGGCACGGCCGGAGCCCCGGTATTCTTCGGCTGCTGAGCAACCTTTTCTGCCGGCGGAGAAGGAACTGCAGGTGCAGAAGGTTCGGCAGCTTCCGGCGTAGCAACAGGCGACGGCACGGCCGCTGTAGCTGGTGCCGAAGGCGACGGTGAAGGCTCCAGAGCGGTTGGCATGCCCGTACTCACCGGTTCACTGCTACCCTCTTCAGCGGCCGGCTGTCCTTCCGTACTGCCAGGTTGAACTTCCGGTTCAGCCTCCACTGGCGTAAGTAGCTTGCCTGTTTCATCAGACACTTTCAAATTCAGCCGCGCCGCTCCCTTGAGCACCTGCTCTTTCGTGAGCGGCGCAGCGTTGCCAGAGATCATAACCTGTAACAGCAGCGCCCCGGCAACTAGGCCAGAGCCAAGTCCAAGTAGAAAGGAACGATTCTTCATCCTATCGATTCCTCCTGTTTGGCAAGCTGGAGAATCAGCTGCACCTCTCCCCGCTGAAGCCCTGCAGTCTTGGCTATGGAATCAATGGACTTGCCTTCCTCATGCAGTTCAAATATACGCGGATAACGCAGTTTAATGGAACTCACTGGCTTTGGTTTCGCTTCAGGCGGTGCCTCAACATGTTCTATGCTATTTGCAATAGTAGTAGTTTGAATAACCGCTTGATTTTCTATCGAAGTAGCCAATTGACGTACCGTTTCTGCTTCTGCATTCATTCTGGCTTCGAGCTGCTTGGAATGCTCCTGCTGCTCACTCAAAGCTCCTTGCAGATCCTTGATTTGCTCAGTCAGGGTCGCCTGATTGTTCTGAGACTGCTGCTTAATGCTGGTCACTAATTGAACCAACTCTTCATTCTCGCGCTCCATATCCGCCATGTAGAGCTCTAGCGCTGCCTCAGTCTCCTTAAGACTTTGCTGCTTCGTTTTCTTGCCCTCCCGGGCACGCGCCGGCATAATCAGGGCGTACACAATTGTGACAGCGCCCACCAGCACAATATAACCCCATGGTTGCAAGTGCCAAATCCCCTTTTGCTTAAAATAATAGTTGTTTATATAAGACAAATTTAAGATCCGAACATAAGACTCGTTGGTCAGTACGGTGGAATGTTTGGACTTCCGGGCGCTGTCGCTCCTACAGTTCCATACTTCCCCCTTCGTTCCTTCTCGCTTCTTGTTATTTTCTGTTGTTCGTCTTATATAATTATAGGCTCAAATCTATGCGACGCCCTTTGTACGGATGTTCGGCATCACGGCTTCCATCTGATTTGTGACCTTTCTCCTGCGAGGAATGCCCACCAGAGTTGTTGCCGCGTCCACCATCATCACGTAAGGCAGTCTCTGAAGAATCATCGACTTCCGCAGTGCGTTGAGTCATTTCCTGGCTTTGCTTAACATTCTGTGCAGCTAGCTGCTGCTGGTCTGCTGCAGGACGATGCTGAAGCTCGTTCTGAATTCTTCCCGCCTCTGTTGTCCGAGGCACAGCAATTTGCAACTCCACCGGTTTTAGACTCATGTCGACCCTCTTTTCACAAAATAAGAATTTGTAAATGGCCGGCCGCTGCTGCTGCCCGCCTGAGTTAGATATACGGCGTGATTGAGATATCCCCTTCGCTGTATGCGAAAACGACCCGCTCTGTAGGGTCTTTTACAAATCTGGTGTATCTGCCAATTACGATTTTGCAGCCTCCGTATATCGTCTTTACAGCCTCTACTCTGGCTCTACCCGTATCTTCTAGCATTCTCTCAATCTCAAGTACCCGGCCCTTAATTCTTGCCTCTTCCCGCTGATGGGATTGTTTGGTGGCATTGAGCTTGACACGAAGTGCTATTTTATCGGGAGACAGCTGACCGCTGTTCGCCAATTGATTCAGCAAATAAAGCGCCTTGGAGGTCTTATCGTCATTCTCAAGCAGCTGGCGTAACTGTTGACGAAGATCATTGATCTCATTTCTCAGCTCTGGCAATACGCCCACTTCAATGGCTGTTGCCGTCGACATCGTGTTACCGATTGTCCGTGCAACCACCCGCTCACCAGCTTGAACGGTTCCGCCGACAATTAGACCTTTCGTGCCATTGCAAATCACATCATGCCCTGCACGTATATCGGAATGCATAATGCTCTGTGAGACAATAACGTCTTCGCCTGCAGTCACATTACCATCCTGGATAAAGGACACTTTCACATTCTTACCAGCGCTAACATGTCCCTTGTGATAACCGATAATACCGCCCGTAATCTCAATGGAGCCCCCGGCGATTAGTTCCGCGCCTTCCACTCCGCCGACCACCCGAATATCGCCGTCCGATTTGACAGAGAACCCAGTGAGGACATTGCCGCGGATAACAACGGTACCCACAAAATCAATATTTCCGGTACTGTAATCTACGTCACCGTTGACTTCATACACCGGAAAAACATTGATTTTGCCTTTATCCGTAATCGTCACAAGACCATCAATTGCAGCATACATAGAAGTCTCTTCATTGCTGACCAGGACATTTTTACCCACTTTAAACTGGGCCTCACGCCCAGCTTTGAACGGTAGCTCTTCGCCCGTCACCATTTTGCCTGGTTTGCCAGCTAATGGAGGAATGGTCTTGGCGATCAGTTGGCCTTTACGGACATTCTGCAGCCGGACCAAATCTTTGTAGTCGACCTTGCCGTCAGCCTTCTCGGCAGGCCCACGGTCTTCCTCCATATCAATGGTAAGAACAACTCGTCCATCCGTACCATTCTCGGCGGAGTCTCCAATCGCAATAGGTACTCTATTGAAGAAATACTCCTCGGGATGAGTACTAATACGCTGGACAATATCCCGCTCAATACCATATCTGATATTATGACTGTGCAGAAAGGCCTCCAGATCTTCGATCGAACAGGAAAAATTCTCGTCTTTTTTGGAAAACTGGAGATAAGCAATGCCCTTGTCATCCGAGAAAGTAATGCTCAGGTACTGATTCAAAGCATAATGACCGATCAAATTATACTCCCCCTTGTCACCGTAGTACGGTTAATCGTTTTGCATAAGAAGATCCCGGCTTTTCTCCAGCGTACCCCTCAGCCGCAAAATGGCTTTAGAATGGAGCTGCGAAATCCTCGAGGGGGATAATGACATAACCTCGGCAATTTCGCTTAAAGACAAATCTTCATAATATAAAAGGGACACAACGGTCCGTTCTTTCACCGTTAGTTTCTCAATGCCTTTGGTAAGGGTCTCACGCAAATAAAATTCGTTTACCTTGCGATCCGGGTTCTTGGCCTTATCATCCACCAGGATGGACATTCGGGTCTCCGATTCTTCTTCGCGAATAGGGTCTTCCAGTGAGCAGAGTGACATAACGGCCACATCCTGCAGCATATTTTGAAATTCTTGCTCGCTAATGTTCAGGTATTGACTCATTTCTTCGTCCGTAACAGATCGTAAATATTTCTGTTCCATCTGCTGATAAGCATCCTCGATTTTTTTCGCTTTTTCCCGCACCGACCGGGGAACCCAGTCACTCTGGCGTAAAGAATCAAGGATCGCCCCACGCACCCGCCAGGAGGCATAGGTCTGGAACTGGAGCCCGCGCTTATAATCGAATTTTTCAATGGCATCAATCAACCCCATAACACCATTGCTCGCTAAGTCATCCTTGGAGACATTCTTGGGCAACCCCACAGCCAAACGGCTGGATACGTAATCTACAATATGGAGATAACTCTCAATCAGCTTTTTCTTCGCTTCAGGATCGCCTTGTTCTTTCCACTGCGCCCATAGCCCGTCTATCTCCGACTGAGAAGCTTTACGCTCGTTCAACAGCTTTCACCCTTCCCAAAGTTTAGTCAGTGTGCCCTGAATGAGGAACCGTACAGCTTGGCCGAATTCCGGTTCCTGCAGCACTACCTTATTCTTCCTTCAGGTGACGAACGGCCTTGGCCAATTCTTCAGGATCTTTCATGGTGACCAGCTTAGGTGGTTTTAGCGGAGTAAATCCTCCGTTATCCCCGTCCCCTACCGCCGGCTTTGGCATCAATAAACTCTTCAATTCCTCATCCTCATCCGGAGTGCTGATATTCAGTCTGGCACCCAGCGCTTCTTCGCCGTCCCCGCCAGCAGGGTCCGTGAGTTCTTCCGGTTCCGTCTGTTTCATCATAATACCCAATACCCATCTAAGAAGAAATGCAAGCAAGAACCAGGTAATAAATCCAAATGACCCTCGAATCAGGCTGGTCATTAGTAAATTATTCCCGTAAGTGACAAGGAAGGTAAGCACAAAGCCTACCACGCCAGACAGCAAATTTATCAAAATATTTCCAATCATGATTATATTTCCTTAGCGCCTTTTTGCACACTTCGGATATACAAGACTCCAGTGCTGCAGGCGATCTCTATCGTACGGCCATAATTGCCGCCGGTATCTTCAGCGATTAACGGAATGTTCAAAGCTTCAAGCGAATGCTTACAGGATTCCACATTACGAGGCCCGATCCTCATGGTGTCACTCCCTCCAGCAAAGGCAAACATTTGCGAGCCCCCCGCCATCTTGGCGACGATTCGGCTGCGAACCGCCCCAAGCGACAGCAGACGATTCAGCAGTTCTGGCACAGCTGTATCGGCGAACTTGGCGATATTGAGCTGCCCCTCCCTGGCAATTTCCGAGGAGGGCAGCATTACATGTGCCATGCCCGCTATCTTTTTGCCTGGATCATAGAGGGTCAATCCTACACAGGAGCCAAGTCCAGTTGTACGGATCAGACCCTCATTCCCGACATTAAGATCTGCCATGCCTACCTTTATGATGGTTTGTACATCAATCATTGTCGAAAGGAACTCCCAGAGATTTGAAGATTTTCGGGAACGATTCCGGATCGGGGATGAGGAAGAACTGCCCTTCGATCTCATCCTGCCCCTCTAGAAACGTCGTATCTATCAGCAAAGCATCATCCCCCATTTGTCCAAACTGTAGCAGCCCATAGCCCAGAATAGCACCGGCCATATCCATGGCCAGTGCCGGCACCGTCGGGTACATCGTGAGTGAAGTGAAGTCGGCTAGCGAGGACAGATAGGAACCTGCCAAAATGTTACCGATCTCGTTCAATGCGGATAATTCCATCTCGCTCAATTCTTCCCCACCAGACAGCTCGATCCCTGCCACACGACTGAGCAGATTGACGGCGGCTTCCGGTGTAAGAATGAAGAACAGATTGCCAGGTGCTTCACCTTCGACCCGCAGGAATACGGCATATACCAATTCTTCGGCTCCGCCCACTTTTTCAGTAATTTCCTCAAAATTGAGCAGTTGGACCTTTGGTACGGCCATATCAATCGGTTTACCCAGCAGCTGGGATAACGCGGTGGCAGCGTTCCCAGCTCCGATATTCCCGACTTCCTTGAGCACATCCATTTTGAAATCCTTGAAGTTTTTGAACAACTCCACTGGTTAGCCCTCCAGGCCTTCCAATTGTACGATTTCGCTCTTGTTGAGCACCTCGGACAAATTGAGCATGATCAGCAGACGGTCTTCCCCGATTTTGGCCACCCCGTCCAAGTACTTGGCTTTGATGCCACCCACAACATCGGGAGGTGTATCAATGGAATCCCGGTTAAGGTCAATGACATCATTGGCGGAATCTACGATAAAGCCTACTTCCATCTCGTTCACAGCTACTATAATCACTCTAGTCTGGTCCGTATGCTCGGCCTCGGCAATGCCGAAGCGACCGCGAAGATCAATAACAGGGATAACTACCCCACGCAAATTGATTACTCCCTTGATAAAAGAATACGTCTTTGGCACACGTGTAATCGGCATCATACGCTCGATAGTCTGTACCTTATCCACTTCAATGCCGTATTCTTCGGTACCTAGTTTGAACACTATCACTTTAATATCTTCAGCCATGGAATGAACCTCCCTGTTCTATCCTAGTTATTTAATAAAAGCGTTCGGATCAATAATGAGTGCAACCTGTCCGTCACCAAGAATCGTAGCGCCGGAGATACCTTGAATCTCTGGCAGATATTTGCCGAGATTCTTGATTACAATCTCGTTCTGCCCGATAAAGTCTTCTACCGCTAGAGCCACGAGGCGTTCTCCCTTACGAACTACAACGATCTCCGTCTCTTCCTCGGTACTCTCATCATAATCAGGTATGGAGAATAAACGACTCAAGGAAACAAGCGGAATATGGCTGCCTCGGAACTCCAGCATTTTGTTACCATGAATGGTGCGAATTTGAGATTGCTTAATGATGCCCGTCTCTACAATCGAGGACAACGGAATCGCATACTTCTCCGATCCGAGCTTAATCATCATTGCCGCAATGATCGAAAGTGTAAGTGGAAGCTGTACCGAGAAGTTAGTTCCTTTACCCGGTGTGGAGTAAATGGTAACATTGCCGCCCAGCGCAGTAATTTTGGCTTTAACAACGTCTAGTCCCACGCCACGTCCGGAAACGTCGGAGATGACTTCCGCCGTACTGAAGCCCGGGGCGAACAACATTTGATAAGCTTCTTCATCCGTCTTGCTTGCCGCTTGCTCTTGGGTAAGAATCCCTTTCTTAACAGCAGACTTAAGGACGTTCTCAGGGATAATCCCTCTTCCATCCTCTTCAATCTCAATAAATACATGGTTACCGCTATGGAATGCACGCAGGTTAACCGTTCCAGTCTCCGGCTTACCAGCAGCAATCCGGTCAGCAACAGATTCGATCCCATGGTCAACGGCATTGCGTAGTAAATGCACGAGCGGATCGCCGATTTCATCAATGACGGTTCTATCCATCTCGGTCTCGGCACCAGTAATAACAAGATCAACTTTCTTGTCCAATGATTTAGCAAGGTCGCGAATCATCCGCGGGAACCGGTTGAATACAGTATCCACCGGCACCATGCGCAGCTTCATTACAATATTTTGCAAATCGGCGCTAACTCGGCTCATATGCTCTACTGTTTCAGTAAGATCACCGCTTTGTATTTCCGAAGCCAACTGTTCCAAACGGACGCGGTCAATAAGAAGTTCACTGAACAGGTTCATCAAGACATCCAGACGTTCAATATCCACGCGGATGGTCCGTGACGGCGTACCTCCCGTTCGACCAGCGGCTGGTGACTTGGCTCCTTCCTCTTTAGCAGCCACTTTTGGTGCTGGAGTGGAAGCAGCAGTTGGCGGGGAAGGGGCTTCCACAGCCACTGCTACCTCAGATGCAGCGGCAGCCACTTCGGATGCGGCCGCGGCTACATCCTGACCAAGCTGATGCAAGGATTCTTGATCCAGCGCAACAGCAGTTACCTTGTCAATTTCCGACAGGTTCAGGATCATGGCCTGAATTTCACTAGCATCCTTTTGGGTTATGTAATAAAGCGAAAAGCTGTGATCAAATTTTTCCTGCTCAATATCTTGAACGGAAGGGAAGGATTTAACGACTTCACCGGAACGTTCCAAGAGATCAAACACCATGTAAGAGCGTACCGCTTTAAGCTGACAATCTTCACGAATTGTAACCTCTACGAACATGACCTTATGGCCTTCCTGAATAGACTGCTCCAGGACTGAGAACTGGAACTCATCCAGATGTATCGGAGTCTCAGCCTGCTTAGAAGCAGCCGGAGCATTTCCAGCCGCTGCCCCACCCGCAGTAGGAATTTCGCCGCGAACTATGGCCTGAAGATCGGCTACGATGCTAGAGACATCAGCTCTACCTTCTCCGCCCCCAGTAATGTCCTGAACCATGGATTCTAAGGCATCTAGACTTTTAAACAAGGTGTCAAAAATGAAATCCTGCATCTTCAGCTTGTTGTTGCGCACCAAATCAAGCACGTTCTCCATTTGGTGAGTAAGTGAAGCCAAATCCTCAAAGCCCATAGTTGCCGCCATACCTTTTAAGGTATGGGCAGAGCGGAAGATTACCTGTACGATACTCAGATCCTCAGGATTTGCTTCCAACCCCATCATATTTTCGTTCAATGACTGCAGATGATCATTTGACTCATCAATAAACATGGATAAATACTGATTCATGTCCATAAGCGGGTACCTCCCCTTCGAGTTCGCTTTTCCGTTAATTAACGGCTTGCACCAGTCTTGGAGCTATTTCCTGCAAAGGCAGGATATGTCTAACGCACTGCAGTTCAACCGCAGAGCGTGGCATTCCATATACAACGCAGGTCTCTTCACTCTCGGCAAAGGTTGAAGAAACGCCTGAGTCATGGAGAGCCTTCATCATTCGTGCTCCATCACTTCCCATCCCTGTCATGAGTACAGCATGACGTTCCAGCGACGTAAGCGGAAGCAAGGATTCAAATAATGTATCTACAGATGGCCGATGGCCATTGCGAGCCTCTTCCTTTGTAAGTGAAAGGGTATATTGCCCGCTGGCAGTTGGAACAACCTTCATGTGATAGCCACCCGGGGCGATATACGCGGCCCCCTGCCGCAATATCATACCCTGCTCCGCCTCCGCTACTTCCAGCGGACTGAAGGTATTGAGCCGCTGTGCCAGCGATTTCGTGAAGTTAGGCGGCATATGCTGCACAATCACGATCGGAGCCGGGAAATCGGCCGGAATGTTCTCTAGCAGTGCCTTCAAAGCTCGCGGCCCACCTGTTGAACAACCTACAGCGACGATTTTGCATAATCCTTTTGCAGAAGTGGATCTCCGATCTGTGCTCGTGGCGCCAGTCACCGCTACTGGTTCTGCAATGGCTTCCGATTGTGAACGGAGTGCATGTATAGACTCGCGCTCTAATTTGAGGCGATTCCTGAACTTCTCGGAGGCAGGCTTGGGAGAAGCTGGTGGCGGAAGAACCGCCTTCTTTGTAGCTTTGTTCTCCGGCGCAACCTTTTTCTGTATAGGCTTGGCTGTGCCCAGCACCTCTGCAGGCTTAATCCGCCTCTCTGCTTCGGCAGGCTTACTTGTCGTTAACTCAGTTTTTGGAACATGAAGCTCCAGATTCTTTCTAACATCCTGTATGCTTGGTTTAATGATCTGCGGCGCTACAGGCTCAATAGGTGTAACTTCGATGGCTTGAATAGCTGTCTCTCTGACTTGTCTCTGATGTCGGGCCAGCATCGCTTCCTTCATCTGCTCACGCAGCGATTCCCCAACAGTGATGATATCCTGCGAACTGGAAATCGATGGCTTGCGAATAAAGTCGAAGGCGCCCCACTCCAGAGCAAGAATGGTCTCCTTCATGCCTTCCTCGTTGATGCCTGACAGCATAATTACGGGAAGCGGACGCTCGGCCATGATTATTTTCAGCGCTTCCAGGCCGTTCATTTCCGGCATTTCCACATCCATGGTCACAAGGTCTGGGCATAGCTCGTTTACCTTTTCAATCGCCTCACGGCCATTGGCTGCGGTTGCCGTTACCTGAAAGTCAGCATCGTTTTCAATCAAATCGGAAATGATCTTGCGCATAAATGCAGAATCATCAACAACCAAAACTTTATATGGCTTCATATCATTTCCACCTCTGTTCCTGAATTCAGAACATGTACTACTTGTTTCGTATTAACCACTTGCGAATAAACCCCTTAATTCCCTGGACTTTGGTTTCTATGACGGCATCGCTTGCCAAATAACGAACGGCTAGAAGATGAACGTCTTTGGATGCTGCGCAGTTTGGAAAGGCCAGAATGAACGGCACTTGTCTTTTCACAGCCTGGACCACATGGGAATCACTGCTGATATGACCCAGGAAAGGAAGATTCAACTGTAAAAATCGGCTTGCCGCCATTCTAATTTTGTCACTAGTTGCTGCAGCTTCCCGTATGTCCCCGGCCTGATTGACAATAAGTCTGAAGGAAACATCGGGATGAGAGTTATGTACTACTTTCATTAATGCGTAGGCGTCGGTTATTGCCGTTGGCTCCGGGGTGGTGACCACCAGACAGTCATCGGCAGTCGAAATGAACTTCATTGTTTCCTTGGACAAACCAGCACCTGTATCAAACAAAATATAATCCATGCTGTCAGCAATCTCGGCAATCTGGTTAGTAAAATAATTGAGATCGTTCTCGGAGAGCGAGAACAGCTCGTCCATACCGGAACCGCCTGCGATAAAAGGAAGATCTTGCGGACCGAGCTGAACAACCCGGCTAATATCGGCTTCTCTTGTCAGCAAATGATAGAGGTTATATTTGGGTGATACCCCCATCAACACATCTATGTTCGCCATCCCGATGTCAGCGTCAAATAAAAGTACTTTCTTACCCAGCGATTGCAGGGCTAACGCAAAATTCAGCGTAAAATTCGATTTGCCAACGCCGCCTTTTCCACTGCAGACTGTTATGATCCGAGCACTTGATCCTTCCATGGTCATACGCTTGGGGTCTTGCCTGGACACAAGATGTCTTAAAGCTTGCGCTTGATCCATTAATGTCCACCTATTCCCAGCAGCATATCTGACAGTTCTTCTTCAGAGGCAAGCAACAGATCCTCCGGAACGTTCTGCCCATTGGTCAAGTAGGACAAGGTCAACGGAAAATCATTCAGCACATTGAAAAGAGGGCCGTAGCTTCCCGTTTCATCCAGCTTCGTAAAGATTACTTTATCCAGCGGATACCTGCCGAAATGCTCGGCAATCTTCTTCATATCCCGGCTCTTGGAGGTCATGCTGAGAACCAGGTAGGTCTCGCTCCTCAATTCCTTGGCCAACAGACTCTGCAATTCAGCAACGAGCAGCTCATTGCGATAATTACGTCCTGCCGTATCCATCAGTACGAGGTCGCAGCTTTCGAGTCGAAACATCGCCCGCTGCAAATCACCGGGCGATTGAACTACTTCCAGTGGAATGTTCAGAATAGACGCATAGGTTCGCAGCTGATCTACAGCCGATATCCGGTATGTATCCGAAGTGATCAAGCCCACTTTGCGGCCATACTTGAATAACTGCTCTGCGGCCAGCTTCGCGATTGTCGTTGTTTTACCGACGCCTGTAGGTCCGGCAATGTACACGATCTGAGTATTCGGGCGTATCCCTTGACCTACACGGCCAGTGAGAAAGCTACTGATCTGTTCAGCCAGACTTTCGTCGAACTGTTCAGACCTCCAGGTTCGCCCTTCTTCATTCCAGCGGTCAAAAATAGTGCTAATCCATTCTTCCACCAGTACCGTATCCAACTCCTGATCTACCAGTTGACTCCGCAGGATCTCCAGACGATCCGGCAAATCACGCGATACTGAGGAGTGCCTTGCAATCCGTTCCATCCACTGCTTCATTTCGCGGATTTCACGCAACACCTCAGGGTCAGGACCTGGTGCTTCATTTAAGGTAGGCCTTCTCGCTTCCTCCATGAAGTCGACATTTAGGAGCGGGGACTCAGGCTCCTTGCTCAGCAAAGTCTGCCTCAGCTCCCCCGTAGTCGAAGGTGTTTCTTGGCGCAAGGCAGGCGCTGGCACAACAGGTGCCTCCTGAATGCCTATCGCCTCAGACAGTGCTGCGGCAATCTCGGCAAATGTGCGGTTCTCCTCAGGGGCTTTCTGCTCTTCAGCAGCAAGCGGCGTCGCAGAAGCTTTTTTATACGCCTGAGGAACGGCATTGCGCGGTATGCTCAGAGAAGGCGCTGGCGGCTTGGCCGGAACAACAGGCTTCTGCTCCTTCTCTACGGCAGCAACCACTTCTATCTTTTTCTTTTGGAAGAGTCCGATAAATCCGCCTACTTTGATCTCTTTGGTACTAAGAATGACGGCGTCGCTGCCAAGCTCATTACGGATGGACAACATGGCGTCAGGCATTGTATCCACCACATAACGCTTCACTCTCATAGATTCACCACTCCAACGCTTTGAATTTCAATGTTCGGTTCCAGCTCGCTGTAGGAGAGCACTGGGATATCCTGCATCGTGCGTTCAATCACCTGCCGCAAATACATGCGAATATTCGGTGAGGTCAGCACAATCGGTTGCTGTCCTGACTGAAGCAGGCGATTGATCTGCTCGGTCAGTCGCTGATAGACCGTTTGTGTGGACACCGGATCCAGCGCGAGATAGCTGCCCTGTTCCGATTGCTGCACACTTTCAGAGATTTTCTTTTCCAGTGTCGGCCCTACGGTAATTACCCGCAGCGTCTCCCCAATCTGGGAAAACTGCTGAGTGATTTGTCTCGACAAGGATTGACGCACATACTCGGTTAGAATGTCAGGATCCTTGGTGTAGGTTCCATAATCTGCGAGCGTCTCGAAGATGGTTACGAGATCCCGAATGGAAATCTTCTCACGAAGCAATTTCCCCAGCACCTTCTGTACATCACCAATGGCCAATACTGAAGGAATGAGCTCATCCACAAGTACAGGGTAATTTTCCCGTAAATTGTCGACCAGCATTTTGGTTTCCTGACGTCCGAGCAGTTCATGCCCATGACGCTTAATCAGTTCGGTAAGATGTGTAGCCACTACAGACGGAGGATCAACCACGGTATATCCTGACAACTCGGCACGTTCTTTGACTGATTCATCAATCCATAGAGCCGGCAGTCCGAAAGAAGGTTCCACGGTTTCAATTCCGTTGATGGACTCATCATCATATCCTGGGCTCATAGCAAGATAGTGATTAAGTAATAATTCACCGCCGCCAACGTTATTTCCTTTAATTTTGATGACGTATTCGTTCGGTTTTAGTTGAATATTGTCGCGAATGCGAATAACAGGCACTACAAGTCCCATTTCTAGTGCACATTGCCGCCTAATCATGATAATTCTGTCGAGTAGGTCGCCACCCTGGCCTGTATCTGCCAAAGGAATCAAGCCGTAGCCAAATTCGAACTCGATCGGATCGACGGAAAGCAAGTTAATAACACTTTCGGGACTACGCACTTCTTCGATCTGCTTTTCTTCCACAAGCTGTTCTTCCGCAATCTGCTTCCGATTGAGATTCTGACTCATCCGATAAGCCGCAAAGGCCATCAGTCCAGCTAACGGCAACGTTGTAGTGAGATGAATTGGAGTAAACAATCCTAGGAAGGCTACCGTTACAGCTACAATGTAGAGCAGCTTCGGATAAGACAATAATTGTCCTGTCAAATCCTCGGCCAAATTTCCTTCCGAAGAAGCACGGGTAACAATCAAGCCGGCAGCCGTCGAAATGAGCAAGGCAGGAATTTGGCTAACCAACCCGTCACCAATCGTCAGTACGGAATAGGTTGACAGTGCGTCACCAAAAGGCATTCCATGCACAACCATCCCGATGATAAATCCGCCTATCAAGTTGATTAGGAGGATAATGATGCTGGCAATAGCATCTCCTTTAACAAACTTACTGGCCCCGTCCATCGCTCCGTAGAAGTCTGCCTCGCGTTCTACTTTTTGACGACGCTCACGAGCCTGCTGTTCATTAATCATGCCGGCATTGAGGTCGGCATCTATACTCATCTGCTTTCCGGGCATCGCATCGAGTGTGAATCTCGCGCCTACCTCAGCTACGCGCTCAGAACCTTTGGTAATAACTATAAATTGAACAACTACGAGAATCAGGAACACGACAAAACCGACTGCAATCTGTCCGCCGGCAATCCAGCTACCAAAGGTAGCAACTACGGCACCTGCATCCCCTTTAGAAAGAATCAGCTTGGTTGTCGAAATGTTCAATGCCAGACGGAAAAGCGTTGTAATCAGAAGCAATGCTGGAAAGATTGAAAACTGCAAGGCTTCCTTGGTATTCATGGCCACCAATATGATGGTTAACGCAACTGAAATATTGATAACTAGTAAAACGTCCAGAAGCCAGGACGGGATAGGCAGAATCATCATAAGCACTATACCGATGATGCCCACTAAAACAGATAGATCTCTAGCTTTCAATGTCCTTAACCTCCCCCGTCTTATCTCTTCTTGCCTTTAAGCTTGTATACATACGCCAGTACTTCGGCAACTGCCTGGAACAAATCTGCAGGGACGGTATCCCCGATTTCAGCCCTCTGGAACAGCGCCCGTGCAAGCGGCTTGTTTTCCATAGTCACAACGCCATGCTCCTTGGCCAGCTCCCGGATTCGGAGTGCCACGTAGTCCTGGCCCTTGGCAATAATCTGTGGCGCCTCCATCATGGAGCCGTCATATTTCAGCGCTACTGCAAAGTGCGTCGGGTTCGTAATGATCACATCCGCTTTAGGAACTTCCTGCATCATCCGCTGCATAGCCATCCTGCGTTGGCGTTCCCTGATCTTGCCTTTAATTAGAGGGTCACCCTCCATTTTCTTATATTCATCCTTGATATCCTGTTTGGACATTTTGAGACTCTTCTCATGCTCATATTTCTGATACATATAATCGAGAAGAGCCAGTACCATCAGCACCACGCCTATCTTAAGTCCGAGCGTCAACGTTAGTTTGGCTACGAATTTGAAGATTCCTTCCGTATCGATATGCGACAGTGACATGATGCTTCTTTTTTGTCCCCATAACGTACTGTAGACCAGATAAGCGATCAGCAGCAGCTTGAGGATGGATTTCAGAAATTCCACAAGCGAACGCATGGAAAAAATATTTTTAAACCCTTTGATCGGATTAATTTTACTGAACTTGGGGGTTAACCCTTGTCCGGAGGCCATAAACCCGACCTGCATGATATTGGATACTAATGCCATTATAAATGTAATTCCGAGCAGTGGAGCCAGCAGTAATAGAACCTGTACTCCGTACCCGCTGAACATTTTCATCACATTCTCAGATGAAATTTCCTGTAGCATCCTGTTTTGAAAAACATCCATATACAAGTCCATGAAGCGTTCCTTCATATAACCGCCAAACATGGATAAACTTAGCACTGCGGATAACAGCACAACAGCACCCGACAGCTCCGCACTTTTGGCCACCTGGCCTTTTTTGCGCGCATCCTGTCGTTTCTTAGGGGTGGCTTTTTCTGTTTTTTCTCCCCCGAAATGCTGAAGATCCAGTTTATAGCGCCTAGGCTGCGGCATAACTATCTCTCCTTATGGTCACCTATGGACTACTCCCCATCAGCTTCAGCAAGTTGTGCATGGATTCAAACAAAATATCGAACATGCTTCTGAAAAGAACTGCCAGTCCTGGCATCAGCACAAGCAAAAGTGCCAGACCAATAATGATTTTAAGCGGAACCCCAATCACAAATACATTGTATTGCGGAGCCGTTCTCGCCAGAAAAGCAAGACCTATATCTGTCAGAAACAATGCCGCCACCAAGGGCGCAGACATTTGAAAAGCAAGGATAAATGATTGAGTAAATGTACGCACAAGGAATTCCGACAAGCTGCCGTCTATCATTTTTAGGAATAGATCATTATTAATAGGAACCCAATTATAGCTGTACACAATTGCATCGAGCAGATAATGATGTCCGTTCATGCTCAGGAACATTAGCAGCGCAATCATATACTTGAAGTTACCGAAAATCGGTGCGGACGCGCCAGTCATTGGATCAATGACATTCGCAATCCCGAAGCCAATTTGGATATCAATAAAGGAGCCCGCCGTTTGTATCGCCATAAAGATGAGGTAACCTATAAAACCTAGCAGGAGTCCAACTAAAATCTCTTTGGCAATCAATAGGATATAGCTAAGATCCTGCGGGACAACCAATCCAGTTCCACTTGCACTAAACACTATCAGTGACACAAAAAAGGAAAGGCCTATCTTGAAGGTCATTGGCACCCCATTAGATGAAAACACAGGTACGACAACAAAAAATGCTGAAATTCGACAAAAAAACAACAGAAAGACGGGAAAACTTTGCAGCATGATCTCCATATCCGTTACTTACCGATGTACATATGGAGATTGCCCAAAATCTGGCTTGTAAAGTCGACCAATTTCGTAATGATCCAAGGCCCGAACAGCAGCAAGGCCAGCAATACTGCGACGATTTTGGGAACAAACGCTAGCGTTTGCTCCTGAATCTGTGTCGTAGCTTGAAAGATACTGATAATTAGCCCAACCGTCAGACCCAGAATCAGCATGGGCGCGCTGACTTCCAGCACGATATATACGGCTTGGCCAGCTAGGCCGATAATAAACTCCGTATTCATCCCCTATGCCTCCTCATAAACGTCAGGTGTTAAAGCTCAATAGCAGTGATTTTATGACCAGGTACCAGCCGTCTACCAGTACAAAGAGCATAATTTTGAAAGGTAATGAGATCATTACGGGCGGTAGCATCATCATCCCCATTGCCATCAGGGTGCTGGCTACCACAATATCAATAATTAAGAATGGTATGAAAATAAGAAAACCCATAGTAAATGCTTTTTTCATTTCACCGATTGCAAAAGCAGGCACAATGACTGTTAATGGGATGTCGCTGTATGTAGCCGGCTTGTCTGTCCCCGTATACCCTGTATATTTCATAAATAGTAACAGGTCTTTGGAATTCGTCTGCTTGAACATGAATTCCTTCATTGGATCAGCTGCCTTGTTCAGCGCCTCGCTCTGGGTAATTGTACCTTTCATATAAGGCTGCAGTGCCGTCTCGTTAATGGTCGAAAATGTCGGAGCCATCACGAAAAGCGTCAGGAAAAGAGCAAGCCCCACAAGTACCTGGTTGGGCGGCATCTGCTGTGTACCGAGCGAGGTTCTGACAAAGCCCAGCACAATGACAATCCGGGTAAAGCTGGTCATCAGGATAACAAATGCCGGGGCAACACTCAGAACCGTAATAAGTAGCAATATGGATATGGAACTGGTTCCCCCGCTGGAACTATTATTACCCCCAATTTGAACATTGATATTAGGGATAGGATCAGCGTGCATCGTATGAATCATAAGAATGCTAAGGCTACTGAGCAGCAGAAAAGCGAGAATTAGCTTTTTTTTCATAAATCCCTCGACTCATTCTTGGCGGCATCTTCCCGAAGCAGCTCCTCCATCTTCTCTTTGCGCTCAGGCGCAGAGCGAAGCTTGGATTGAAGTGTCTCATAAAAGGACGATGTTTCACTAAGTTCGATTTCCTGAGATGAAACTTCCCCGCGCTGCCTATTTCTAAATTTGGAGATAAGCGGCACGAGAAAGTTGTTACGGCCTGAGGACTGGTCCTCGAAAGCCGAGATAATCAACGCTACCTCATCCGGGTCGGTCACCTTATCCAATATGGATACGTCCTCTCCGACTCCGATCAGGTACAGGCTGCTCCCAACCTCAATGACCTGCATCGACTTGCCCGGACCAAGCCCCACCGCACCAAGTGTGCGCATGGAGCGTCCGCTCATCCAAGTCTGATTGCGGCGGCCAAGAAAGCGGATCAGCAGCACAATAAGAACTATGATCACCGCAAGCACTAAAATAACGTTAAGCAAGTTCAGCAGGTTGTTACCCGTTCCAAGCGGTTCTGTGTTGCTCGGCATAACTGTTTCCTATACGCCCAGCGTTTTGTTTATCGCTTCAATAACACGGTCTGCCTGGAATGGCTTCACGATAAAGTCCTTGGCACCCGCTTGAATTGCATCGATAACCATAGCCTGCTGGCCCATGGCTGAACACATAATAACCTTGGCGCTTGCATCCACTTTTTTGATCTCTTTCAGGGCGGCGATTCCGTCCATCTCAGGCATGGTAATATCCATCGTGATCAGATCTGGACGAAGTTCCTTAAATTTCTCGATGGCTTGAGAACCGTCCTGGGCTTCGCCCACTACTTCAAATCCGTTTTTGGTCAAAATGTCCCGGATCATCATTCTCATAAATGCTGCATCGTCCACGATTAGAATTCGATTAGCCATTTTTACTAAATCCTCCCTAAGTACGCTATTGTAATTTTTGAATACGGTCCCACTGGCTGACGATATCCGTAACACGAACACCGAAGTTCTCGTCGATAACTACGACTTCCCCTTTGGCAATAAGTTTGTTGTTAACCAGGATGTCCACAGGCTCACCGGCTAGCTTGTCCAGCTCGATAATCGAACCCTGCGACATTTCCAAAATATCTTTAATCTGCTTCTGGGTCCTTCCTAATTCTACGGTGACTTTCAGTGGTATGTCCATCAATAAATTTAAATTATTTTCGTCAATGTTGCCGAAGGCGCCCCCACTAAGATTGGCGAATTGCACCGGCTGAACGTTGACATTGCGATTCTGTGGCGGGCTAGCCGGCGGCGGTGTCTGCGCGTAAGGCATTCCTTGCGGCGGCACCCCGTATGGCGGCATTCCATAAGCAGGCATTCCTTGCGGCGGATAATAGTAGCCACCTTCCGGCATTCCCGGATACGGAGGCACTCCCTGCTGCGGGTAAGGCTGCTGAGCCGCGCCCTGAGGCTGCTGTGGCGGCGCCTGCTGCACCGGAGGTGCTTCTGGAGCCGGTTGTTGAGCTGGAGCCGGTGGGGGCAGCGTGGCCGCAGCAGCTGTCTCCTGCTCAGAAGGAGCTACATCACCAATCAGCATCGTAACCATATCTTTGGCAAAGCGCACCGGCAGAAGCTGCATAATCGTCGAATCGATCAAGTCACCGATTCTAAGCCGGAAAGCAATGCGAATCAGTGTCTCTTCATCAGGAAGACTTCCTACCCCTTCACCGCTGGACATGTTAAGAATGTCAATCCCCGGTGGCGAGATATTAACAAACCGATTGAAAATGGTCGACATCGACGTTGCGGAAGAACCCATCATCTGGTTCATGGCTTCCTGAACCGCACTGATATGGATTTCATTCAGCTCTTCTTCCTTAGGTTCACCTTCTCCGCCAAGCATCAGATCAGCAATGACCTGTGCATCACGGATCTTGATCACAAGCGAATTAATTCCTTGGAACCCGTCGACATATTGTACATGAACAGCCACATGCGGCTTAGGAAATGTCTCTTCAAACTCACCCCGTGTAATAATTGATACTTGAGGTGTTGTAATATCAACTTTCTTGCCCAGCAATGTGGACAATGCAGTGGCCGCGCTACCAAACGTTATATTCCCTATTTCACCCAAGGCATCCTGTTCAAACGGTGTTAAAAAATCATCCACCGTCTTTACCGCGGCAGGCATCGTGCCCTCCGCAGATTGTCGCAGAAGAGCGTCGATTTCTTCCTGGGATAAGTAGTCTTTACTCGTCAAGTTCCTCAACTCCTTCATGGACAATCTCGTCTATTTGCACCGCTACCCGATCCTTAATCATGCCGGGGCTTCCAATGAATTTCAGCTTGTTTCCTACCTTAATCGACAATCCAGAATCCACATTTCTGTTCAGCGAGATTACATCACCGACACTAAGTCCGAGAAACTCGGCTATGGACAGCCTGGATTCACCAAGCTCAGCCACAATCGGCAGCTGCGCCTTGTGCACCCGTTCTCTTATAGCATTAATTTCTTCTGGATCTCTCGTCTTCTTCTCTGAAACAAACCATTGGTGCACCGAAAGTCGGGACATGATTGGCTCCAGCACCACGTGAGGAATACATAGGTTGATCATCCCAGTGGTATCCCCGATTTTAGTGCTTAAGGATATCAGAGCAATCGTCTCATTAGGCGACACGATCTGCATAAACTGTGGATTGGTCTCCAGTGCTTCCATACGCGGCTCAATATCCAGAACCGTCTTCCAGGCCTCCTGCAAACTTTCAAAGCATCGGCTGAAAATACGCTCCATAATCGTTGTTTCAATTTCGGTTAACGAAGTGATTTTGGATGGCGCGGTTCCGAAACCACCTAGAAGCCTGTCAAGCATGGCAAAGGCGATATTCGGGTGTACCTCCATAACCATTCGCCCTTCCAGGGGCTCAGCTTCAAAAATATTCAAAATCGTCATTTTTGGAATGGAGCGGATAAACTCATCATAAGGGAGCTGCTCCACCTGAACGACATTGATCTGCACAAACGTGCGCAATTGGGCTGAAAAGTACGTTGTTAGATAGCGGGCAAAATTCTCATGAATCCGCGTAAGGCTACGGATATGATCTTTCGAAAAACGTACGGCCCGTTTGAAGTCATAGGAGCGAATCTTTTTCTGTGTTTCTTCTTTCTTAAGCTCATCGGCATCCATTTCACCGGATGACAATGCAGCAAGCAGAGCATCAATTTCGTTTTGTGAAAGTACATCAACCAATTCAATCACCCCCCCATCAAGGATTTATCCCCCGGTTACTACTGTCTTGCAAGTACGAAATTGGTAACTTCAATCTGGGTCAGCTTACCTTCAGTCAATGCTTTGTTAATCAGATTGACTAGCTTGCTGGCAAGCTGATCTTTCCCGCTTGCACCATTCAACTCTTCTGGTTTTGAGTCCGCAAGTGTCTTGATAATAATAGGTTTGATCTTAATCTCTTGGATCTTCTCAAAAGCTTCTTTGGATTTCACAGAATCCAGTTGAAAAGCCAAATTTATTAAAACGATATAATCGGGGTCAGCTGAATTAGTTTTGATGTCCTTGATTTCAGCCGTTAGTGCGACAATCTCATCCGCATTTAAATGCTTCGTCTGCACATTTTGCACGGCTTGATTCACATCATTGGGATTGCTTGGGAATAGCTTGTCCCATAACAGAAACGCAGCCACTACGATCAAAGTGATTGCGAGTAGAATTGTAATGAGCCAAGGCAGCATCTTTTTCATGAAAGCTCCTCCATACTTTGGAATTTAATGGTGGCAGCATTCGTGCCGATGTCCTTGTTGTAATCACGGATTTTTGCAATAACCTCATCGGCTTTTTCAAGCACGATCAGTCTCTTTCCCGTTACCAGCGTAACATACGTGTCCGGGCCTTCCTCAACCATCTCCACCAGCAGGGCATTCAGCCACATGGGTGTACCATTTAATCTTGTTACGGAAATCATGACAGGCCTCCTAACAAAAATAGGGAGAGGAGAACCTCTCCCCCGATTGTGCATCCTCGCCATTGGCGAACGTTATAATTTATAATAGCAAGCTATTGAATCATTTTCATAAATCCATAAGTGAGCGTCTAATCATCGATATCTAGTTGCACATGGTTTTGGTATAACTAGATATTGCACCTATTCGGATTGAAATCCGCATTATGAAATTGATTCATTAATAACGTTATTTAAAATTAACGCTTCAGATTCACAACTTCCTGCAGAATTTCGTCAGAAGTCGTGATAATCCGTGAGTTGGCCTGGAAACCGCGCTGTGTCACGATCATTTCCGTAAACTCACCAGTGAGATCCACATTGGACATCTCCAGCTGACCTGCAACAATGGAGCCAGTTCCGGCTTCAGCATTGTTCGCAGTGGTAGGCTCAAGTGCGCCATCCGGGTTAGCATTCAGGGTCATCCGGTACAGATTCCCCCCGATTTTCTCCAGACCTTGCGGATTGGCAACTTTACCGATTCCGAGTTGAGGTCCTGGCTCGGTTGTGCCGTCTGCTCTAGATAAGATAATTGTGCCGTCACTGGAGATGGAAAATGCCGTTACGTCGTCACCGAACTGAATGGGGTCTCCGTTGGAATCCACAACATGCAGACCGTCAGCAGTCAAGAGATTACCGGCCGCATCTGGACGAAAATCTCCTGCACGGGTCAGAAAAGGAGTTTCCTGATCTCCTGACAGTTTTACGAGGAAAAATCCATCCCCATCAATCCGCAGGTCAGTTGGATTGTTCGTGGTCATCGCACTGCCCTGAAGATGCATCGTATCAATAGAACCAATGCTTACACCAAGACCTACCTGCTTCGCATTCACCCCGCCTTGTCCGCCATCGGTTGGAGCCGTAACACCGGATACCGTTTGACTCATGATATCCTTAAACATCACACGACCGGATTTGAAACCTACAGTGTTGACATTTGCAATGTTGTTACCGATGACATCAAGCTTGGTTTGGAAACCGCGCATTCCTGAAACCCCAGAATACATTGATCTTAACATTTAATGTCGTCCTCCCAGATTATAGAGTCTATACGACCCGTGGAATGTAAAGCTTAATCAGAGCTTAGGACCGCTTCAGTCGGTCGGCGGTCACTCCGGCTCTCCGTTAGGACCGGCCGGTTTAAGATATAATCACTGCACTATCAATTTGCGTAAACACGTTGTCTTTCATCGAGTTGCCATCCATAGCTGTAACCACTGTGCGGTTAGGTACGCTGACGATCAGCGCCATATCCTTCATTAATATCAATGACTCTTTGCTTCCCTTGGCAGCAGCTTTGTCTACTGCGGATGAAATTTCATCCAACTGACGACTTCCAAGTTCAATCCCTCTTTGTTCCAATCTCTTAGCGGCATGGTTGCTGAATTTCAGCATATTCCGCTGCAGCATGCTCTCAAAAGATGATTCCGGGGATGCTGCATCTTTGGCAACAGACGGTCGCTGCAGGATTGAAGGATGGACGGCTGCCGGATACATCTGACCTATGGTCATCCGGTCACTCATTGCTCCGCCCCGCTCTCCTTGTCATTGACCGAGGTGTCATTAGCATCATTGGCTTTCGCCTTGGTATCGACTGGAGTTGCTTCATTATCACCAGTTCCATTGTCTGGTGTATCCTCAGCTTTTGGCACTTCATTCTGAATTTTGGTAATGTCACTCAACGCAATTTTGTCATTGCCGACCACCGCATACTGAAGGCCGTTACTCACCAGAATGGAATCCACTTTGCCGGATTTCTCCAAGCTCTTACTATCCATCCAAGTTATTTCCTTGCCGATCAATCCAGAAACAGAGCCAAGTGACTGGTTCATTTCCGTTAGCTGCTTCGAGATATTCGTCAACTGCTCAACCGAGGTAAACTGTGCCATCTGAGCAATAAATTCTTTATCCTCCATCGGTTGCAGCGGATTTTGATTCTGCAACTGGGTAATCAGAATTTTCAGAAACTGATCTTTTCCTAACTTGGAATCACCGGTAGTCTTCTTATTGTTGTTCTCAGGATTGTAATTCCACTGGTCTCTGTTCGATACCGGTGGTGGTGTTGTAGTCATCGCCGTTCACCTCTCTTCCTCATGTTTAGATTTTAGCTGAGAAGGAACCTCCGTGATTACGTTCTCCGCTTCCTTCGCCCGCTACCCAGTCTCTCCAATCACCAGTAAGCTCCGCTGCAAGAACGGCATCTCCGGTATCTTCACTGCGCTGCTTCGAACGGTTGTTGCCGGACTGTTGCCCACCTGAACCGGGCTGACGGCCTTCCTGGCCGAATTGGGAATGCAGCGGTGCATTGTTCTGAGTTACTTCCAGTTTCTCCACCTGTAGGCCCTGGGACTGCAACGCAGCACGTAGCTGAGTCATTTGCTGCTCCAGCATATCTTTGGTGGCAGCATGCTCAGTCATGAACTGTGCGACCAGGTGACCGTTTTGCATTGTAATTTTGACATCAACCTGTCCAAGATGTTCCGGAAACAATGAAATCGTAGCTTCAGCAGCACTGCCCTTTCTCACAATCTCCAGCTTTCCTGTAATAAAGCCTGTCATTTCCTCGGCAAACTGATGTACAGGAACCTGTGGTGAAGGAGCTTCCGCTTTATGCATAGCAGTGATCCCATTGCGAAGTGACAACTGACCCGCCGTAACGATTTCATGCTCGCCAGCTTCTGTTGGTTTTACTTGTGCAGACTCTTCTTCTTTAGCAACACCTTTAGCAGCAACAGCTGTTACTGCTTTAGCTCCTGAAACAGTTGGGGTGTCAGGCTGTTCTTCGGTCGTTCCCTGCTGTATCGCAGTTTGAGAAGATGACGTCGCACCTTTAGCTGCCGTCGCGTCCACTGGACTATAACGAAGCACAGGCACTGCTTTATCTTGAGACTTAGTCTTACTTTCTACACCTAGGAGCTGTTCAACTGCTGCCGTGGATGTATCAACGAGAGGACCATTTGCAGTTTTCGTTTGATCAACAGATGGCGCTACTAGTTCTAGCATTGCTGACAGCTGTTTTACCAGTTCAACACCTTTGGCTACTGCAACTTCGTCGCCTTTATCCGCTGATTGTTGAATCACGTTGACCAGATTATGAAGCTCATCCTGAAGGGCGAAGCGCAAAGTGGCTGAGTGCTGAGCCAGTGGCGGTAAACTTCCCTCAAGGCCTCCGCCTTTAAGATGTCCATCCTCCGTTAACTCCTGGAACGAGTTTCCTGCCGCCGATACCAAAATCAACCATCCTTGCAATGCCGCTTGCAGCACAGGATCACTGCTAATCTTGTCATCCTGCTTCTCCAATTCCTCTGTCACTGCATTTAACAAATCTTCTGGCGTCTGTTGACCTTGTTGATCGCCAGATTCACTTACTGTTTGCTGCGTAGCACCAAGTAGTCCCATTAGCAAAGAAGTTAAGCTTCCCAAAGACTGTGGGGTAGCTGACGCATCTTTTGCACCCATCGTCTGAACAAGTGTCTGGGCGAACGGCTGTGTTGTAGTAGAACCTGCTGAAGCCCCTGACTGGGAACTCCCTGTCAGCGCATTGCTGCCCATAAGGGATTGAATAATCAAGCTCATTGTTATTGTTCACCTCCTCTCAGGTCTACTTGCCTCCCATTAGCCGGTTGACAATTTTGGCAGCCTGAACGCTGTCATTCTTCGTCATTTCGCCCAGTATGGACGATCTCACGGAATCGCTGACCGTATTCATGATCGTAATTACTTTATCTGGACTGATCTTGTACATTTCTCCAAGCAGTGAAGCTGCGTTTGCAGGTGTCATGCTGGAAAATGTCTGGTTCAGCTTTTCCTTGTCCAGATTCTTAGTTCCGTTAGCAGGCGTTGTCGCTGCTGCGTTCGAATCTTGTTTCAGTCGAGACTGAAGTGCAGCAATAGCGAGATCCGAGGAAGTCGTCTCTTCCTTCAGCTTGATAGAAACATCTGCTGCTTTTTTCGGGTCCATTTTCTCAAGGATTGCAGTTTTGCTTGCATTATTCATCACACTGAAAATCTGCACCATTTCTTCTTGTGTCAAATTCTCCATGATGGGTGCTGCCTTGGACGGTTTCATTCCGGCGTAGAGTTTGGCCAAATCCTTGACCTGCTTCAGATAATCATCTTCAGTAGTAGCCGCTTTGGCTTCTTCCGCAGCCTTTGCTTCTTCTGTCATCGTATTTACCTGAGACTCAAGCGCCTGCACCTTGCTATCCTGAGCTGTTTTCTCTTCAGTTATCTTCTTCAAGTTCTCCTCTTGCTTGGAAAGCTGTGACTTCAATTCTTTGATTGTAGAATTTGAGCTTTCAGCTTGCTTCTGGGCCTGCTTCTTCGGATCTGCGGGTTTGGAAGGATCCGCTGGCGGATCAGGAACCCATTTTTCCAAAATAGGAATCTTATTCGCAATCGCAAACACATTATTGCGGATATCCATATTAAAAAGTGTCAACAGTACGCCAAGTAGTACGAGCGTAAATATAATCGGTATCATCAAGAACAAGAAACGCTCAAACTTTCCTGCTGACCCTTCGTTTTCCAGTTCAATATCATTATTTGCCACTAGGGGAAACCTCCCGGGTTAGAGGGATTTCATCGCGAAGCGGACGGTAGCCATCTCATCCAGTTCGTTTTGTTCCCGTAAAATCATATTTTGCTGAAATAGCATCTGGGCTTTATCCTTTGCCTTCAGCCATACTTTTTCATCCAACATTTTATTGCTCAGCTGATCCTGCTTTCTCTGAACTTCCTGATGTGCACGGCCAATATCCGCATGCTTGCGAATAATGCATTGGTCCAGATAATCAACGTAATCCTGCATCTCCCGTATCTTCGCCATCGGCGTTCTGTGTTCCGCTGCGTTTTGCAGAGCCATCATTAAATCACTGCGCTGGGCAGTCAATTCCTCGAGGCTCTTCTCCTGTGCCTGCAGTTCTCCGAGCGCGCTTGAGAGCATCCACTCTGCCTGTGTCTTTTCGTTAGCCTTCAAGTCTACGACCTTTTGAAACGTATAATGAAATTTCATAATACTGAATCAACTCCTTGAGAACTGGGAAATTAAAGATTCCTGAACTTCAGTAAGCGTCACTTTTTCATTAACCTTCTGTCTCGTGAACTCCCAAATGCTGTCGATATAATGGATCGACTCATCGATCTGGGCATTAGAGCCTCGTTGATAGGCACCGATATTGATCAAATCCTCTGAATCCTTGTACACAGCCATGAGTCGCTTCACATTCTCAGCAGCCGCTATCTGATCTTCGGGAGCGATATCCTTCATAACACGGCTAATGCTGGCCAGCACGTCAATGGCTGGAAAATGTCCTTTATTCGCGATGCTACGGTTAAGCACGATATGTCCATCCAGAATCCCCCGAACCGCATCGGCGATCGGCTCATTCATGTCATCCCCGTCCACCAGCACCGTGTAGAACGCTGTTATTGATCCAGTTGGACCTGTTCCTGCACGTTCCAGAAGCTTCGGCAGACTGGCAAACACAGAAGGAGTGTAACCTCTCATCGCTGGCGGCTCGCCAACAGCAAGTCCTACCTCACGCTGAGCCATCGCATAGCGGGTAACAGAATCCATCATCAGCATGACATTCAGTCCGCGATCGCGGAAATATTCGGCGATTGTGGTAGCGATCAATGCCCCCTTGATACGGATCAGAGCCGGCTGATCTGAGGTAGCTACTATAACTACTGAACGCTGCAATCCTTCCGGACCTAGATCACGTTCAATAAAATCAAGCACTTCCCTGCCCCGCTCTCCAATAAGCGCAATGACATTCACATCTGCCGAGGTATTGCGGGCGATCATGCCCATCAGTGTACTTTTACCGACGCCTGAACCCGCAAAAATCCCAACCCGCTGTCCTTTACCTATGGTCAATAGCCCATCAATGGCGCGCACTCCAATGCTGATCGGTTCATGCACACGTGGCCGGGTCAGCGGATTGGAAGGAATATTAAAAGTCGAGCTATGGGGCATGCGGGCTGGGATTAGCGAGCCGTCAAGTGGCTGACCAAGACCGTCAAGCACCTTGCCGAGCAGTTCGGAACCAACTTGAACACTAAGTGGTTTTCCTGTTCCGACCACGTCACAACCTGGACCGATGGCCTGAAGCTCGCCCAAAGGCATCAGCAGCACTTTATTATCACGGAAACCGACGACCTCAGCCTGCAATGGCTTGCTACCCTTAGTCGGGTAGATATAACATACATCTCCAATGCTTGCGTCTGGTCCTTCCGATTCCACCATAAGACCAATAACTTGCGTAACCTTGCCGTTGATTCTAACTGGATCGAGATTACGAAGTTGCTCTTTGTAGCGTCTACTGTCAAGCATGCTCTTCACCACTTCCATGCTCCTCGGAATCCAGCGCGATTCGTACCAGCTCTTTCTTAATCTCCGAAAGTTGAGTATCAATACGGGCGTCTATGCTGCCAAAGGAAGACCGGATCACACAGCCCTGATCTTTCACCGTTGAATCAGGCAAAATCTGCAGCTCTGCTTGCGAATCTACCGCGAGCGCCAATTCCTCTCTGGCCGCATTCACAAATGCGAACTGTGCAGGTGACACACAGAGCGAGATCAATCCTTGCTCGCGCTTGCGCGCCAGATTCTTGCGAATCAGTTCCATCGCGAACTGTGGCTCCAAGGTCAACTGCTTGTCCACGATCTTCTCGGCGATGTCACAACTCAGCTCTACGAGGAAAGGCTCAGCCTCCTGAATAATAACATCTCTCGCCTTATAGGCTTCTTGTAATACTGCCCTGGCTTCTTCCATCATCTCGGCTAGCTTCCGCTGCATCTCTTCCTCTGCCCGCTGGACGCCTTCCTGATACCCTTGCTGAAATGCCTCGGATTTAACTGCCTCTACAAGGTGCTCATCCTGCTCCCGACGTTGCCGCCACCACTCTTCGGCTTCCGCCTGCGCCGCCTCCACGATGGATTCAGCCTCAAGGGAGGCATCACGCACCTGTCCTTCAGCAAACTCCTTCGCATCCTTCAGCATTTGCTTGCGGGCCTGCTCCGCCTCTTCTTGCGCGGGATCTTGATGGTGGATTTCTCCAGTAGATTCCTCCGGATCGGGTTCTTCGGTGAGCCCGGCATATTGCCGGGCCTGCTCCAATCTCTTGAGTACATCTACCGGAACATATTGGGAGTGTTTGATCAGCTTAGACAATTATGTCATCTCCTCCACCGCGGGCAATAATAATCTCACCGGATTCTTCCAGTCTGCGGATCGTACCGACAATACGCGTCTGAGCTTCCTCCACATCACGCAGCCGCACCGGACCCATGTACTCCATTTCCTCGCGGAATGTCTCTGCCATACGCTTGGACATGTTGCGGAAAATAACATCCCGAACTTCCTCGCTGGCCACTTTGAGAGCGAGCTGCAAATCCGCATTCTCGATATCGCGGATAATACGTTGAATCGAACGGTTGTCCACGTTGACAATGTCCTCGAATACGAACATCCGCTTCTTGATTTCCTCAGCAAGCTCCGGATCTTGAATTTCCAAGGAATCCAGAATCGTACGTTCTGTACCGCGGTCTACGCCATTCAGAATTTGAACGATGGACTCTATGCCGCCAGCGTTGGTGTAATCCTGAGTAACCGTCGCTGACAGCTTTTGCTCGAGCACCCGTTCAATCTGGGTAATAACTTCTGGCGAAGTGCTGTCCATGACGGCAATTCGCCGCGCAACCTCCGCTTGCTTCTCCTGCGGCAGTGAAGACAGGATCGCTGCGGCTTGTTCAAATTGCAGATAGGACAAGACAAGTGCAATGGTCTGTACATTCTCGTTCTGAATAAAGTTGAGGATCTGGTTCGGATCTGCCTTTCGAGCAAAATCGAATGGCCGCACCTGCAGCGTAGCTGTCAGGCGGTTGATAACCTCCAGTGCTTTCTGCGAACCCAGTGCTTTCTCCAGAATTTCCTTCGCGTAATTGATACCGCCTTGTGAAATATATTCCTGGGCGAGGCAAATCTGGTGAAACTCCGCCATAATCGACTCTTTTTCACCGCTATCAACCTTACGCACATTGGCAATCTCCAACGTAAGTTGTTCGATTTCATCGTCCCTTAGATGTTTGAATATTTGCGCCGACACTTCCGGCCCAAGTGTGATTAGCAGAATTGCAGCCTTTTGACGACCGCTAAGACTCTGCTGTGTAGCTTTAGCCATTAATCAGTTCACCTCTGTTCGTCTGCAAGCCATGTACGCAGCAGATTTACGAATTCGTCCGGTTTCTTCTTCGCCAGACTCTCAAGCTGCTTGCGAACCTGGCTTTCATTCGTCACGCTCTCCAAATTAATGGAAGGAAACTCAGTCGGAACTTGCAGAGGAATGTCTTCTTCCTCTTCTTCTTCCTCGGCTCTATTACGTCTCCGATAGATGAAGTATCCCACCCCGGCACCTACTAGTAGTGCAGCTGCGCCAATGGCCCAAATCATCCAGTTAGCAAGTCCGGTAGAAGTGGTCGCCGTAGTACTGGAACCAAATGGTTGCGAAAATACCGAAACTTTTTTGGCCAACTCTGCGTCTGTATAAGTAACATCAGAACCAGCCAGCGATGCTCTTACAATATTGACCAAAATGTTCTGGATAGCAGCTGTTGTTGGCTGATCCAAAGAATTTTGTCCATCAGGTGGTTCAACTGCCACATTAATGGTTAAATCTTTTACAGAGTACGGACTCGCAATGATATCTTTAGTGATTCGATTCACTTCATAGTTTCTAGTCTCCGAAGATTCATCCGAAGTCGACTGCCCCGAACCCGTTGCGGATGGGAATCCGGCAACATCCTGGGTACCTGTACCAGCCAGACCTCCAGCATTGTTAGGATTATCTTGACCGGAATACGAGTTACTAATGATCTGGGAACTGATCTCGATCCCCTTCATATTCTCTGTATCAACCGGTGCGACAAGATCTTCCTTACGGTTCTCCTTGTCGAAGTTCAGCTTAGACATGACGAGCACATCAACTTTTTCAGGTCCCATCAGTCTGCTAAGAAATTGTTTAACATCCTTTTTGACATCTTCTTCGAATTTCTTCTGCAGCGCAAAATTCTCTTCCACCTGATTGGAGACTCCGCCACCTTGGCCGCCTTTGGCCGTTGGTATCAGCTCAACCTCATTGTTGGCGATCGTAATATTCTCAACCGGTAGATTTGGCACAGCAGTCTTCACGAGATTGAAGTAACCGTCAATATTATCCTGGCTTGGTCTGAATCCAGGCTTAAACGTAAGTACAACGGAAGCGGAAGCCTTCTCTTGGTTAGCCTGAGAGGCAAATACAGTCTCTTTTGGCAGATTGACCAATACCTTGGCATCCTGAATGCCCTGCATCCGTTTCATCAACTGCTCCACTTCACCATTCAGAGCGTTGTTATATTTCACATTAAACTCATTATCTGTTGTACCAATCATGGACGAGTTCTCGTCAAAGATTTTGTACCCGATAGAGCCGCCTTGCACGATTCCCTGCGAACCGATGTCCACCTTGATCCGTGCTGCTTCTGTACTCGGTACAGATATGCTCTTTCCGTCAGGACTCAACCGGTAAGGTGTTCCTTTGGAGTCCAGATAGGTCATGACTGCCGCGGAATCCGTACTGTCCAGATCCCTGAATGCGACTTCATATTCCGTCTTGGACAACTGCATCGTAAGAACCACAATAATTACAATAATAATGCCAAGTGTGGCAAAAAATAATATCTTCTGTTGGTTGCTGAATCTGTTCCAATACTGGGCTGCTTTTTCCCGGTACTGGGCAAATCTTTCATTCACAGTGTCACCCCATCCGAAACTAAGCTAGGATTATTTAGATTTGAGTTCTCATAATTTCCTGATAGGCCTCTATCACCTTGTTCCGGACTTGTGTCGTAAGCTGCAAACTAAGCAACGCTTGTTGCGAAGAAATCATTGCTTCGTCCACGTTCACTTCTCCGAGAATAAACTTGTTACTCATAACTTTCGCTTGCTGCTCTTGGGCAGCCACTTGATTCAATGCATTTTCCAGGTAAGAGCCAAAGCTTTGTGTGTTATTCACTGCCGGACCAAATGATGATTGCGATGCTGCCGGTTTAAGTGCAAGCTGCTGAACTCCCTGTGAGCCTATAGCGAGATTATTCGGTATCAACTATGTTCCTCCTTGGTCAATTTTACGGTTAGCGTCCGATTTCGAGCGCCTTGCTTACCATGGCCTTCGATGCATTCAACATCGTTACATTCGCTTCGTAGGAACGGGATGCAGACAGCATGTCCACCATTTCCTTGGTGATGTCCACATTCGGCATATACACATATCCATTCTCATCCGCATCGGGATGACTTGGATTGAATACCGGCTTGAGCGGAGAAGAATCCTCCGTAATGGCCTGGACGGTTACACCCTTGACGTCACCATTCATCTTGTTGTGAAGGATGTCCGAGAATTTGTTGCCTTCTGCTGTCTCCAGAACGACCATCTTGCGCCGATAAGGAACAGCCTTGCCATCCACTACCGAAGCTCTTGTCGTTTCTGCGTTGGCAATATTCGAACTGATTACGTCCATCCGCAGCCGCTGAACGGTTAATGCAGAGGCGCTTATCCCAAAACTGCTACCAAAGTTCATTGAGCATTATCTCCCTTCAACAACTGAGCGCATCATCGTAATTTGGCTATTCAACAGCCCGACATATGAACTGTATCTGAGCTGATTTTCAGCGCTTAGAGCCATCTCTCTGTCAATATCTACGTTATTCTTGTTATTGTTCATTGAGGTGGTTAGATCTGTGCTAAAGGCGGCAGCCGGTACGGTCTTGTTCGAACCGAATTGAATGTGCCGGCGATCTGTCACTCTAGCGTTCAAGTCCGAATGAAGCCCAAGCTCTTGCTGCTTAAGAATACTCTCGAATGAAACATTGGAGCGTTTGAAATTTGGCGTATCGACATTGGCCACATTATTAGCCAGCACAGATTGTCGTTGATTAGCAGCTTCAATGCCTCCCTGTAATCGTTGAAAACTGACACTATTCAGCAATCCCACGGAAATCCTCCTTCCAAAAGCTTTCGTAATAAAAAGAATTCCACAACAACTATGCGAATCCCTTCTTTATTCGACAAAAATAGTGCCGAACAGCTAGATATAGGTCGAATGTTGTCAGTGGTTTATTCCACTAGCAATCTCACATACTTTGATTTTCTTAGAATTTGTATATTATTACAATAAGAAATAAGCCCTATCTTTTCAGAAAAGAGAGGGCTTAAAGCACAATAATGCTATTTTATTACATTACTCCTTATATTAAAACTAATATTTTGCATATTATTACATAATATTCCTTCATTTCGAGGGGATATTATGTATTTCTAATTCCAACTACCCAAATTCGAACTATCTCGAATGCTGTCAATTTAAAGAATGTATTGGCTCAAATCACGATCCTGGGCAATACCCGATAATTTCTCACGAACATATTCCGGTGTGATGACCATTGTATCCAGTGTCAGCTCAGGCGCTTCAAAGGAAAGATCCTCCAGCAGCTTCTCCAAAATGGTATGCAGACGACGGGCACCGATATTCTCCATGTTCTGATTAACAGACGCTGCAATCTTGGCGATTTCCTCAATGGCTTCCTTCTGGAACTGAACTTCGAGATTCTCTGTCTGGAGTAAGTGAACATACTGTTTGGTCAATGCGTTCTCCGGCTCTGTCAAAATGGATACAAAGTCCTCCAGTGTCAGGCTGTTGAGCTCGACCCGAATTGGAAAACGTCCCTGAAGCTCAGGAATAAGATCCGACGGCTTGGCAATGTGAAAAGCGCCTGCGGCGATGAAGAGCACGTAATCCGTCTTCACAGGGCCGTATTTGGTCATCACTGTAGAGCCCTCGACGATCGGTAAAATATCACGCTGTACGCCTTCACGGGAGACATCCGGACCTGAGCCCTTGCCTTGGCTGGCTACCTTATCGATCTCGTCGATAAAAATAATGCCGGACTGCTCAGCTCGCGCCACAGATTCCTGAATCACATCATCCATGTCAATCAACTTGGAAGCTTCGTCCTGAATCAACACCTTGCGAGCTTCCTTAATCGGCAGCTTACGCTTTTTGGTGCGTTTAGGCAGAAAGCTTCCGAACATTTCTTGCATATTCATCCCCATCTGCTCATTGCCCTGTCCGGCAAACATATCCAGCATATTAGGGGACGCGTCCTCTACATCCACTTCGATGATGTCCTCTTCCAGTTGTCCGGCCAGAAGCTTGAATCTGACCCCTCTACGGCGTTCGCTGAGGCTGCTATCCTGCTCGGACTCCTCCTTGGAATCATCCTGACCCCCATTCCCCCCAAAGATCATCTCAAAGGGGTTGCGCTGGGATTTATTCTTGGAGGCGGAGGGCACCAGAATCGAAACGATCCGCTCGTTAGCCAGTTCCTCTGCCCGATCCTGAACCTTCTCGGTCCGCTCCAGCTTCACCATCCGGATGGCGGTCTCCACAAGATCCCGAACCATGGATTCTACATCGCGACCGACGTAGCCGACCTCAGTGAACTTCGTAGCTTCGACCTTGATGAAAGGCGCATTGACCAGCTTGGCTAGACGCCGGGCGATCTCGGTTTTACCTACACCGGTAGGTCCGATCATCAGAATATTCTTCGGAACGACCTCATCACGCAGTTCTTCGGCAAGCAAACTGCGCCGATACCGATTGCGGAGTGCAACGGCCACGGATTTCTTGGCCTGCTTCTGACCAACGATATATTTATCCAATTCGGCTACGATTTGGCGCGGGGTTAGCGATTGATTAACCATCGTGACTTCCTCCATCTCTTCTATGGCTGTTATGCCTATAATTGTTCAACAATAATATTGGAATTCGTATATACACAGATCTCGGATGCAATTTGCAAAGCTTCCTTCGCAATTTCTGCCGCAGTCAGATTGGACGCGTGGCGTTTAAGAGCACGACCGGAAGCCAGGGCAAAGTTGCCGCCCGAACCAATAGCCAGTACATCATCATCTGGCTCAATGATCTCTCCGTTACCGGAAATCAGCAGCATACCGTCCTTGTTCATCACAATCATCAGTGCCTCCAGCTTGCGCAGGACACGGTCCTGACGCCAGTCCTTGGCCAGTTCTACCGCTGCACGCTGCAAGTTGCCGTGATGCTCCTCCAGCTTACCCTCAAACTTCTCGAACAACGTAATAGCGTCAGAGACAGAACCTGCGAAGCCAGCAATGACTTGCCCACGATAGAGGCGCCGTACTTTTCTGGCTGTCGTCTTCATGATGACACTTTCTCCGAATGTAACCTGCCCGTCGCCGGCTATCGCCGCCTGACCGTTATGTCTTACTGCACAAATTGTAGTTGCATGAAAGCTGGGAATCATGATTGCTGCCTCCTTATCAAGATAAGCTCTCTTCCTCTTCTTGGACTTCGCTAATCTCAGGTTCGATATAATTTAATTGTTCACGAATTGCGTATTCAGCCAGACTGTCCAGCGCACGGTGGGCCAGCAGCTCATTCTTTTCCTTCTTGTTGCGAATCTTCTTTTCAGGCTTCGGCAACAATCCAAAGTTAGCATTCATCGGCTGGAAGTGCTTCGGATCGGCTGAAGTAATATAAGCAGGCATACTGCCAAGCACGCTATCTCCAGGGAAAATAAGACCTTCCTGTCCCTTGGCGGCTCTGGCGGCGTTAATACCAGCGATTAGGCCGGAAGCTGCCGATTCTACATAACCTTCTACACCTGTCATTTGACCGGCAAAATACAGACGCTCATGCCCCTTCATCTGATAAGTAGGGTGCAAAAGCTTAGGCGAGTTGATGAAAGTGTTGCGGTGCATAACACCATAACGAACATACTCCGCATTCTCAAGTCCTGGAATCAGAGAGAACACGCGCTTTTGCTCGCCCCATTTGAGATGAGTTTGGAACCCTACAAGGTTATACAGCGTTCCAGCCGCATTATCCTGACGCAGCTGTACAACGGCATAAGGCAGTTTGCCTGTATGCGGGTTGACCAAGCCTACTGGCTTCATCGGCCCGAACAGTGCGGTCTGCTTGCCCCGTTTCATCATAATCTCGATCGGCATGCAGCCTTCAAAATAAATCTCTTTCTCAAATTCTTTGAGTGCTGCTGTCTCTGCCGTGATCAGCGCATCATAGAAGATATCAAATTCCTCTTCTGTCATCGGGCAGTTCAAATATGCCGCCTCGCCTTTGTCATAGCGGGAAGCGAGATAGACTTTATCCATGTCGATAGAATCTTTCTCGACGATTGGCGCAGCCGCATCGTAGAAGTAGAAATATTCTTCTCCCAGCAGGGCCTTGATCTCGGAGGACAACGCAGGGGAGGTCAGTGGACCGGTCGCAATAACAACAATCCCTTCCTCCGGTATATGCGTAAGTTCTTCATTTATAACCTCAATGAGAGGATGGTTATGCAGGGTGGATGTAATCTCGCCGGAGAAGCCGTCACGATCCACTGCAAGCGCACCACCAGCCGGGACCGCATTCCGGTCCGCCGCTCCCAGAACAAGCGAATTCAAGCGGCGCATTTCTTCCTTCAACACGCCAACTGCATTGCCTAGGCCATTGGCGCGCAGCGAGTTACTGCACACCAGTTCAGCAAATTTGTCTGTATGATGGGCCGGAGTCTTCACAACCGGTCTCATCTCATACAACCTAACCGGCACCCCTTGCGAGGCAATTTGCCAGGCTGCTTCACTACCGGCCAAGCCGGCACCAATTACTGTAACTTTCGAAATATCTGTCAACTTCATTTCCTCCTGAACCTATTATTCTGCTAATTCTTCGTTGTCGCTATCATTGTCCAGAACTGCTTCTGTATGATCGCATGAGGTGCATTGCAGCTTGACCCCTTGTTTATTGCGCTTCTCTACCATCCAGGAGCCGCAAGCAGGACAAGGCTTCAAAGACGGACGATCCCAGGAGACAAAATCACAACCCGGGTACTGATCGCAGCCGTAGAAGACGCGCCCCTTCTTGCTACGACGTTCTACTACTTTGCCCTCGTGGCATTTCGGACAGGTAACACCGATATCTTTGACGATTGGCTTTGTGTTTCGGCAATCTGGGAATCCCGAACAAGCAAGAAACTTCCCGAAGCGGCCAAGCTTATACACCATTGGCTTACCACATTTTTCACAGAGCTCGTCGGAGACTTCATCTTCGATCTCAATCTCTTTCATTTCCTCTTCGGCGAACTCCAACCGCTTCTCGAAGGATTCATAGAACTCAGCCAGTACCTTCACCCAGTCCTCTGATCCTTCCTCCACATGGTCAAGATCGCCTTCCATGTTGGCTGTGAATTCAACGTTCAGAATCTCCGGGAAGAATTCTTCCATTTGCTCGATGACCAATTCACCCAGCTCTGTTGGCATGAACTTCTTCTCTTCAATGGCCACATAACCTCGCTTCTGGATCGTCTCCAGCGTCGGGGCATACGTACTTGGACGCCCTATACCTAGTTCCTCCAGCGTCTTAACGAGCCTTGCCTCCGTATAACGTGGTGGTGGCTGTGTAAAGTGCTGCTTCGGATCAACTTCTTGCGTGTTCAGGTGATCGCCTGACTGTAGCGGCGGAAGGAACTTCTCCTCATCCGTCGTGCCGTCATCATTCCCCTCCACATACACTTTCATGAAGCCTGGGAAAGAAACTTTGGAGCCCACAGCACGGAAAATGGCCGGTCCTGCGCCAATATCAACCGAAAGCGTATCCAGCAGGGCAGAAGACATCTGGCTGGAAACAAACCGCTCCCAGACGAGTTTATAGAGACGGAATTGATCTCGACTCATGAACTCTTTGACCGTTTCAGGTTCGCGAAGAGCAGATGTCGGACGAATTGCTTCGTGCGCATCCTGAGCTCCGGCAGCCTTTTTGGAATATTGACGCGGGGATTCTGGGACAAATTTCTCACCGTACTTGGAGAGAATCAGTTCTTTTGCCTCTTCCTGCGCCGTCGCCGAAATCCGCGTGGAGTCGGTACGCATATAGGTTATAAGACCGACCGTGCCTTCTTTGCCCAATTCCACACCTTCATACAGCTGCTGAGCTACCGACATCGTTTTGGCTGCCCGGAACCCGAGCTTACGCGCCGCTTCCTGCTGCAATGAACTGGTGGTAAACGGTGCCGATGGATGACGTTGCCGTTCCTTTTCCTTTACCTGGCTAACCGTAAAATCGGCTCCCTCGATCGCCTGAAGAACCTCTTGAACATCACTCTCTTGGTTCAGTTCTTTCTTCTCACCGTTCAGCTTATAGAACTTGGCCTCAAAGTTTGTATCGCGGATGCCGAGCCTCGCGGTAATGCTCCAATATTCTGTAGGGACAAATTCGGCGATCTCGTTCTCACGGTCCATAATAATTTTGACAGCAACCGATTGAACTCGTCCGGCAGACAATCCTTTTTTAACTTTCTTCCATAATAATGGACTAATCTTGTAGCCCACAAGACGATCCAGAATCCGGCGAGCCTGCTGTGCATTCACCAGATCCATGTTGATTTTTCGTGGGGTCTTGAAGGCATCCTTGACGGCCTGCTTAGTGATTTCGTTAAAAACCACCCGACATTCTTCGGTATTGTCCAGATCCAGCGCATGAGCCAAATGCCAGGCAATGGCCTCTCCTTCGCGGTCCGGGTCAGCCGCCAGATATACTTTTTTCACTTTTTTACGGGCATCCTTCAATTCCTTCAGCACGGAGCCTTTACCACGAATGGTAATGTACTTCGGGTTGAAGTCATTCTCAACCTCTACGCCGATCTGACTTTTGGGTAAGTCACGAACATGCCCCATGGATGCTTTCACAATATATTTACTGCCCAAATATTTGCCGATCGTCTTTGCCTTCGCGGGCGACTCGACAATGACCAATGTATCCGCCATAATACGTCCTCCTCATTGACACTACAACCTTCTATACAAGATAGCCCCTGGGCCCTAACCTTTATACTGCGGTCTTCTTAAAAATTGGCGGGGACCTTCGAAAATTAATAAGTTCCTTAGAAAATACAAGGAGGATACACCATTGTGATGTCCGCTTATATTTTTAAATAATCTTATAAATGGCTCCCGGTAATTGTGTTACCGCTTTTTTTATGATTAAAGATAACAGAACTGAATGCAAATGTCCAAAATCCCACTGGCTTCTTACTAGAAGCTCATCCAAGGTAAAGGGCCCCTGATGCAGTATATGGTATAGTTGGGACTCCTCTCTTGTCAATTTCTTTTCACCAGAGCCCTCTTTGCCGAGCGGTTCGACATCCCCGTTATCACTTGTCATTACTGGAAGCTCAGGCAGAGAAAACTGATATTCTTCAACAATATCTGCACTGCTGGTGACAAGCTTCGCGCCCTGTTTAATTAGGTCAAGCGCCCCTCTGCTTTTGGGAGATGTCAGCGGTCCTGGAACGGCAAACACATCACGACCTGCCTCCAGAGCTGCATCAGCTGTAATAAGCGAACCGCTGCGGCTGTCAGCCTCAACAACTACGGTTCCAAGTGACAGTCCCGCAATAATCCGGTTACGCCGCGGGAAAAGACCAGGGTGACTCGGTGTCCCCAAAGGGTACTCGGTCAGCACCAGCCCATCTTGGGCTACAGCCCGCAGTAGCTCCCGGTTCTCGGGAGGGTAAACCTTGTCCATGCCGGTTGCGGTCACAGCAATCGTACTTCCGCGACCCTTGAGGGCAGCTTTATGGCAGACGCTGTCAATCCCTCTGGCAAGTCCACTAACGACAGTCAGTCCGGATTGGCTTAATTCACCTGCCAGCATTTCACCAACCTTGATACCATAGGCAGTAGGCACACGGGTACCCACCATGGCAATTCCGGGGCAGGACAACAGTTCCAGTCGTCCGCGGTAGTACAGTACCCATGGGGGCTCTACCGTTTCTTTTAACATTGCGGGGTAGTCTTCATCCAAAATAGTGAGCAGACCAATTCCTCTTTCTTCTATTAAAGAGTGTCTCTCGGCGATCCATTCGGGTGTGTAGATAGAGGCAAGGGTAGCCGCCACTTTCCCGTTTAATCCGATACGCTCCCAATCCTCAGGAATACAAGAAAATGCTTTTTCCGTCAATAACCCGGCAGCACGAATCTTATCGATGCTTTTCCAGCCAATCCCCTGAACCTCATTCAGACCAAATAATAAATCACGTTCCTTCATTTTGCACTCTCTCCCTTTTAATGGAAGGACTGACCTCCCTATTTTGTGACACACAGCTTATAATTGCAAGTCCTCTCTGAAATCCCGAATTTGCGCAAATACGCAAAAAAGCAACCTTCCATTCCCGCAGGAACAAAAGGTTGCTTACCTCTGATCACATTATACACGAAAGAGCCCTGCAGCGCAGAGCCTTTCATGTAGATATTATTAACGATAAGATGAATGCTAGTGAGTGGTGAATGTACTTAAAATACCGCGTTCTTCAAGCACACTTACCAAAGTAGAGCCCATCTCTGCCGGAGTCGGAGCCACTTTAATTCCACAAGACTCCAGAACGGCGATCTTCTCACTGGCAGTCCCTTTTCCGCCTGAAATAATGGCACCGGCATGACCCATCCGCTTCCCTGGAGGTGCAGTAGCCCCGCCAATAAAGCCGACCACCGGCTTAGTCATATTATCGCGTATCCAAACCGCCGCTTCTTCCTCCGCTGTACCGCCGATTTCACCGATCATGATAACCGCTTTAGTACCCGGATCTTCATTAAAGAGCTTCAAAATATCAATAAACTCCGAGCCTTTAACAGGATCACCACCGATACCAACGGCAGAGGATTGTCCAATTCCCCGCGTAGTCAGCTGATGAACCGCTTCATAGGTCAATGTTCCACTACGTGAGACTACGCCGACATAGCCCGGCAAGTGGATATAACCCGGCATAATACCGATTTTGCATTCTCCCGGGGTAATGACGCCCGGACAGTTAGGTCCGATCAGAACAGTGGAACGGCCTTCCATATAACGTGATACCTTTACCATATCAAGCACCGGAATACCCTCTGTAATACAGATCACGAGATCCAGTTCCGCATCTACGGCCTCCATGATAGAGTCTGCAGCGAATGCTGGCGGTACATAAATTACACTGGCAGTTGCACCGGTTGCCGCTTTGGCTGCCACAACAGTGTCAAATACCGGCAGGCTGACCTCTTCCCCATTTTCCAGCGTGATGTTGACTGTTGTTCCGCCTTTACCTGGCGTTACACCGCCAACCATCTGGGTTCCGTAGTCCAGCGCGCCCTTAGTATGAAACAATCCGGTTGAACCCGTAATTCCCTGCGTGATCACTTTCGTATTTTTATCTACAAGAATGCTCATTCTTCGTCACATCCCTAATCATTTTGTCAAATACGATCCACCACTGCGAAACCACTTCGCAGGGCTATTATTATACGAGAGAAACAATCTTACGGGCCCCATCCGCCATCGAGTCGGCAGGCACGATATTCAGTCCCGATCCGGCCAAAATTTCTTTACCAAGTGCCACATTGGTGCCTTCAAGACGAACCACCAGCGGTTTGGTCAACCCTAACTGCTTGGCAGCTTCCACCACACCGTTGGCAATGACATCACAGCGCATGATGCCGCCGAAGATGTTGACGAATATTCCATTAACCTTGGCATCGGACAAAATAATCTTGAACGCTTCAGTAACCTTCTCAGTAGTAGCACCGCCCCCTACATCGAGGAAGTTAGCGGGTTCTCCACCATAATATTTAATAATATCCATAGTAGCCATGGCCAAGCCCGCACCATTAACCATACAGCCAATATTGCCATCCAAGGCAATGTAGCTAAGGTCGTATTTGGAGGCTTCGATCTCTTTCTCATCTTCTTCCTCAAGATCGCGAAGCTCCAGAATGTCCTTGTGGCGGAACAAAGCGTTGGAATCAAAATTCAATTTGGCATCCAGTGCCATCACATTACCGTCACCAGTAACGACCAGCGGGTTAATCTCTGCGATAGAGCAATCCTTATCCACAAAAGCCAAATATAGCGCTTGCATGAACTTAACCGCTTTGTTCACCAATTCGCTCGGAATGGCAATGCTGTATGCAAGTTTGCGGGCTTGGAAGGTCTGCAGCCCTACTGCCGGATCAATAATTTCTTTGAAAATCTTCTCGGGATGTGTAGCGGCAACTTCTTCAATCTCCGTTCCGCCCTCCTCGGAAGCCATCATTACGACGCGGCCAGTCCCGCGATCTACAACAAGTCCGATATAATATTCCTTCACAATTTGGCAGCCCTCTTCAATGAGAAGCCGTTTCACCACTTTACCTTCCGGGCCGGTCTGATGAGTGACAAGTGTCTTGCCGAGAATCTCAGCAGCGTAGCTGCGAACCTCATCCAAATTCTTGGCCACCTTCACGCCACCAGCTTTGCCGCGTCCACCTGCATGAATCTGAGCTTTCACAACTACCACCGGGGTGCTCAGCGATTCTGCGGCTGCGACCGCTTCTTCCACCGTATAAGCTACTTTTCCGTTCGGTACGGCTACGCCGTACTTCTTAAGCACTTCTTTTCCCTGATACTCGTGGATATTCATTCCGGAAGCCTCCTAAAGTGTTGCGGTGACCTAGCAGGCAGCCTGCAGTCATTCCGCTTTCCGTTTTGATTGCCGCGATGCCCGGGTTCGGGCCGGTACAACAGTTCACTTGCCCGGAGCAGGTAGAAACGGATCAACCGCCCATATGGACGGCTCGCGTTTCTGCGGGAAACATAAGGTCTCATCTAAGACAGAGCTTACATATAACCTATATGCCCAAAAAGGAAACCCAGAATATTGTAACACGTATTTGAAACGCTTTCCTTAAAATAATTCATAATTTATACACACATTTTCGCTTGGTTTCATGCCGGAATGCGAACAATTATCTTGACTACATTCCGGTGTTATTTCTTGGATGCACTCGTATTCGCACTATGAACACGCCCTAGCAGATCTTTGAACTGAACTAGAAGGTCTCCCAGTTCTTTCTCCGACATGTCCGTACCTTCCATCATCTTGCTTGGAATACAAGCCGCTTCCTTCTGCAAATCCCAGCCGAGCGGTGTCAGGGAAATGAGTACTTTGCGCTCATCCTGAAGCGAACGTTCACGCAAAATAAGTCCTGCCGCCTGCAATCGCTTCAATAGTGGCGTCAATGTACCGGAGTCCAGAAACAGGGCTTCACCCAGTTCCTTCACTGTACATTGTTCGCGTTCCCATAACACGATCATCACGAGGTATTGCGAATACGTCACGCCTATTTTGTCGAGATAAGGCTGATACAGCTTCGTTATCTCACGTGAGCAAGCATAGATGGTAAAACATAGATGATTTTCGAGCAAAAGCTCGGTGTTTGTTGACTTTTCTTGCATATCTCTTCACCCACCTTATAGAACTATTTTATCATAATTCACTCTCTATATCATAATTATTGCAAAAAATAGTTTGACTATTATTTTATTTGTGTTAAATTAAATTGTGTACAATATATAAATAACGGAACGGGAGAGATTTATAATGATGACTATCCAACAAAAAATGTATGAAACAACAGTAAAAGCGGTGGGCGGAAGAAACGGCTACATCGAATCTGAAACTCCAAAGCTTAACTTGAATATCAGCACACCACGTGAATTGGGCGGTGCTGGCGGTGAAGGAACAAATCCTGAGCAGCTGTTCGCAGCTGGATATTCAGCTTGCTTCGACAGTGCGCTGAACATGGTAGCACGCCTGGGTAAAGTGAAAATCGAGGGCAGCGAAGTCACTGCAACCGTGAGCTTGGGTAAAGTAGAAGATGGCGGCTTCGGCATCGCAGTCAAGCTGGATGTCCTTGTAAAAGGCGTAGACCATGACACCGCAGTTTCGCTCGTAGAAGCAGCACATGGTGCCTGTCCTTACTCCCGCGCTACCCGTGGCAATATCGCGGTGGAACTGAACGTACTGTAACCCACTTGAACTTTTCTATCCCACCTCTTCAAAAAATATAATCTTTGCCCTCTGTTATGCAGTATGCTCCATGCACTTGGAACGAGTGCGATACAAAACAGCCACCCGGAAGACCGGGTGGCTGTTTTGCGTTTCAAAGTTCTGTCTCTAGACTTTATTTTTAGCTACATTTAACTACAATGTTGATTTATTGCTCACTTAATTCCTTGAGAATCTTTTCTTTGGTTTGGCTTAAACGTTTCTCAGCACCATGTGGGTGTAATGGTTCGCCCCAGGTGAATCCATCGCCTTCGTACCTTGGAATAAGATGCATATGGTAATGGGTAAGGTCGTTAAATTGTCCTCCATCTTGACAGATTCTTATACCGTCAGGTTTAAACAAACTTTTCAAGGCAATTGAAAGTTTTTTCGAAGCATCCATGATAGCATAAGCAGTCTCTGACTCCATTTCTTCGACATCTCTATAATGCTTTTTGGGGAGGATTAGAGTATGTCCTTCATTAAATGGAGCAATATCAAGCACACAAGTAATAAGTTCATTTTCATAAACAATATTCAAGTTGGGTTCAATACCGTTAGCGATCCTACATCCTAAGCATTCCATGTACAGCATCACTCCATCCTAAGCGGTAATTTTCACAGTTCACAGTGCATCGAAAGTTTGATTTGTCTTAAAAACATCATCTATGAGCATATCTTTCTTATTCGATTTAGTATTTTCAGATTCCTTGCTATCTAAAAATCAAAACCATGCTATTCACTACCTTCTGCAAAAGTTTACGAAACCTTTATACATTACCCCTCGTATAAATTGGATATTAACGGCAGTAAGGAAATATTAACTCACGCTGCTATAATTATACTTTTTATAATTAATATTTTTAGGGGGTAATTAAGATTTCTAAAAAACAACTGGCTCTAGGCATTATTATTACAGCAACTTTGTTATCCGGCTGTAGCTCTTCTGACGGTAAAGCATCGAATACAAACACAAACACAAATTCTAAAGTAAATACAGATTCTAACACAAATAAAAACACCGTTGCTGCAGATTCAAAAAAAGAGAAGAAACTAAATGCATATGAAAAGACGGCTCTTGAATATGTTAATGTCTTTATGAACGGATCTGATCCTGAAGCCAAGAAAGCATTCATAACTGACAATATCCATACAGAAGCCCAGCCGATATTCCAATTACTTGCAGCTAAAGAGGTCCCCGAATCTTCAAAGCTGCAAGATCCAAAAGTCCTTGAATCGCAAGATTATAAAGACAAGGAAGGCAAGAAAAACAAGATCGTCCTAATAGAAGGAACAAAATCATCCCTTCCTCACAGTGAAATAATCGTCCTGTTCGTAGACGAAAAAATAGTTTGGGTTACAAGTGCTACGGACAAGCAAACATTCGATGTAGTAAGAAAAGAATTTAAACACCCGGTTCCAGAGAACTCTTCTGTAGAAAATTCCGTTCCCGATCCTAAAGCTATGCTTCAAGAAATTCAAAATTATATCGTTTCGGACATTTGGAATACCGGATTTGTTGATATAAGCTGGTACATCGCCGACGGAACAAGCAGTACAGGTGAAAGCCTGGATATTGATTTTACAATGGAGCAATTAGGGAAAGCCATCGACAAAAAATCGGAGTACGACAAATACATAGAGTCTCTTTCCGATGAATACAGCTCGGTTAAAAACACTTGGGGAAAATTATCTGCTGAAGTGGATCTCTTGTATAAGCATTTACAATCTAATCCTCCAAAAGCCAACGATTCTAGCAATAAACTGGATAACGGCAAGCTCAAACAATACATGCAGGCATTCGAAAAAGATGTTTCTGACCTTAAGTAAGGTATAAATAACAAAAGACCCTCTAGGAAAAATAGAGGTCACTGAGAAAGTATTCATAATAAATCCACGAGAAAAAACGAGCCTCTAGAATCGCTTCTACGGCTCGTTTTGCGTTTCGGGAATCATATTTGACCCCCTGAAATTGTTGGAATTCGATAAAACAAGTAGTTTTTCAGTGGCCGCGGCTAATAAAGTGCGCTTCTTAAAATATACTGGACTTACACGTTTGATTGATATATCCAGTGATTATTTTAAGGGGTGCTTTTTTTCGGCACGACTACAAAATCATTGCTTGTTGGTCAATTAGCGGACCTCAGAGGCCTTATTGCTTATACATCCAGCCATTTAGAAAGATAACGGACTCCAGAGACGCTATGGGCAGAAATCCTGTTCAACTTTCGCTGCCAAGTAGGAATTAACGTCATCTGAGTCCGCTATTCTTTCAGGACAACATCATGTGAATAATAGCGGCTATACGGTCCGTTCGCTCTCATAAATAGCTCCACCCTACGGACAGGATAATCGATTATGAAGATGGTTTGATCCGGTTCCTTTGGCAAGAAATGATGATGTTGTTCAGTCCTTTTTTTTTGCTTTATAAGGCGAACAAAAGATCCGAACGTAAAGCTCGGTCAATACTTCAGTGGAATGTTTGGACTTCCGGTCGCGATCTATATAGAACTTATTAAAATAACAAAAAAAGCCTAGAAGTTATTCCTAGATTGTAATTAACGGCATTTTTGTACCTTAAATTCTCTGAAGCTGCCGCTTAGCGGGAATTAAGTGCAATATTGCACCTTAAATATTCCAGAATACCCCTTTAATTGTATTTTTTCGAAAATTAGGATACAAAAATGCCCTTATTTTATATTTTTACCTATATTAAAGAAAAATAAAGTGCAAAATTGCGCTTAATTTAGGATGCAAGACATTTTTCACTGTTAAGGCGACTGCTTAAAGGGGAGGAGAGGTTTGTGCCAAAGCCCTTACTTCACCAGCTTATGCATGGCAACCGGAATAATTAACAGTACCTTAGAATAACGTCTGATCTTCTGTTTGAATCTTAACTTCGCTTAATATAGTCAAGTCAGTACCTTATGATTGGTAAATCTTCCTTTATGTTTTCAAGTCAGCAACTTACGATCGGAAAATTCCCCTTTATGTTTTCAAGTCAGCAACTTACGATTGGAAAATTCTCCTTTATGTTTTCAAGTTAATACGTATGATCGGGTAATCTCCCTTTACATTGTCATTCCAAGGCCGTCACCTGCCGGTCCAGATTCCGATACTGAACCGCCTCTGCCAGGTGATCGGTGGTAATATCCGGCGCTCCGGCAAGATCGGCAATCGTGCGGGATAGTTTGATGATCCGATCATGTGCCCGCATGCTGAGTCCGAGACTCTCTAGTATGTCATATAACATCCGTGAACTTGTCGGTCCAAGCTTGGCATAACGGCGCAAGGCAGCGCCGGATAATTCACTGTTCCAAGAGATAGGTAGTCGCTTGTAACGCTCTGCCTGAATAGCTTGGGCTGCGGCCACTTCGGCGCGCATTTCGGCCGAGGACTGCACATGCCCCTGCCGTTCCCATTCTCGCGGACGCGGCACCTCCACCTGCAGATCAATACGATCTAGCAGCGGCCCCGAAATCTTGGCCCGGTAAGCTGCAATCTTGGCCGGGCTGCATGTGCATACTTGCTGCGGGTTCCCGCTACCAAGAAAGCCGCAGCTGCACGGATTCATAGAAGCGGCCAGCATCACACGGGCAGGAAAAGTAAACGCCGCCCGTGCCCGGCTTATTGTAACCACTCCATCTTCTAGCGGCTGTCGCAGCACTTCAAGCACATTTCGTGAGAACTCGGGAAGTTCGTCTAGAAACAAGATTCCGCGGTGAGCAAGGCTTACTTCACCAGGCTTTGGCGTGCCCCCGCCGCCGATCAGGCCAGCCGCTGAAATAGTATGATGTGGTGAGCGGAACGAGCGAGTTCGCATCAGCCCGTTGCCAGGATCCTTCAGCTTCCCAGCAGCACTGAAAATTTTGGTTACCTCCAGCGCTTCTCTTTCATTCAAAGCTGGTAGAATACCCGGCAATCGCTTGATTAGCATCGTTTTTCCCGTTCCAGGAGGGCCCATGAGCATAATGTTGTGCATCCCAGCGGCTGCGATGATTAACGCCCGTTTGACATGCTGTTGTCCCAGCACATCGCTGTAATCCTCAGTCATTTCATTCTCTGTTATTCCAGAGTTGCAGGGAGAGAGGTTGCGGGGAATATATTTAAGATGCTCGAGAGAAAGCGCCTTTGTTGGCGGGCGTTCTCTTCCAGCAGGACCATTAACTACGGTTACGGGAAAAGGAAGCTCTGCTTGGGGAGCCCTCCCTCTGGAATAAACCATATTGTCTGTGTCTGTGTCTGTGTCTGTGTCTGTGTCTGTGTCTGTGTCTGTGTCTGTGTCTGTGTCTGTGTCATAACGATTATCGCATTGCCCGGTGACCATCAAATCAGTATATTGCTTGTCTACGACTGAACGGGCCTGCTTGATCTGCGTACTACTCTTAAGTTGGACACTCTCTCCTGTATCCGGTTCAGGGATTTCTCGCAGATGGTCAGCAGCGTAGATAGTCATTCCACTAATTAGTGCAGCTTCTGCAGCGTTGGCCCGAGGCAGAAGTACGGACCGGAAACCGGCATCACGCGCCGCTTCAACCATAGGCAACACGCCATTCACTGGTCTTATGCTACCATCGAGCGCAAGTTCGCCGAGTAGCAGCATTTCTGAAGCTGCAGGCATCACAAGCTGACCGCTGGTCGTCAGAGTGCCGACGGCGATTGCCAGATCAAAGGCTGAACCTTCCTTACGCAGATCCGCGGGAGCCAGATTAATCGTGATCCGCTGCTGCGGATAGCGGTACCCGCAGTTTTTGACGGCAGCACGGACTCGTTCTACCGCTTCACGAATTGCTGAATCGGGCAACCCGATGATGGTCGTTTGGGGCAAACCGTCCGCAATATCAATCTCAACGCCGATCATGATGCCTTCGATTCCATATAAACAGGCACTGTACATCTTTCCGTACATAACAAAAAACACCTCTTCTCTTGAAATATGCCCTAAACAGGCACTATCGTTTCAAGAAAATAGGTGCTTCCTAATTTTCCGCTGAATCTTATTTTTTACCATAGTTAAGTTCCATTATAAATTCAATAGCTACCCTTAAGCAATATTCGTCCAAACAGTTTCTATATCCAATATCGTTCATCCCTCTGCCAAAAGACTCATATTTGCATAATTATGCAACACACTTCGCCATTATCCTTCTTCGCTAACTACAACAGAATCCCTAATCTGTTCAAAGGAAAGCGGGAGATAATCCCAGTGTTCTACACAAATGTTGAAATGATTTTTCCCTTCATACTTCTGCCCATGAATATGACCGTGCACATTTACGTAAGGCATATGCTTGTTCATGTACATCGGTTCATGCGAGAGAAAAAAGAAATCCTTGTAGATGATCGGATATTCGCTAACTTCATGGAAACCCGTCTCCAGCCACCACTGACGGCTTCGTCCACGGTCATGATTACCTAGAATAAGGGTTTTGTAACCGTTCAGCCGGGCAACAATGCTGCTGGTGTCTTCTTTGTTTAGAAAAGAAAAGTCTCCCAGATGAAACACCTTGTCCTCCGGAGCGACGACAGAATTCCAGCTTGCGATCATGCTCTCATTCATTTGAACGACATCAGTAAACGGCCGGGATTCAAAGTCAATAATCAGCTTATGCCCAAAATGGTGATCGGAGGTAAAGAATACTTTTGACATCATCCATCCTCTTTCCTGTATAAATATAAGTTCTTCCGGTTATTTCCTGAAGTTCCGCCAGTTCATCCGCTTTCGCCCCTCCACCTGAAATAATTCTTCCATGGGAGATACACTTTCATTCTCGATCAGCCAGCCACGCATTTCCTTAATGGCTTCTACCTGTCCATTCCCCTTGTCTCGCCAGGTCAGCAATTCTATAACTCTTATAATAAGCGCCAACAGACTATTATTACTGCTCTCGGTCTTCTCGGCACGTATTTTCTGAAACTGGGCCTCGTTCTCCCAATCTATCAGTATCTCTTCAGATATGGCTGGCCGCATGACGGTAAACGTCTTGTAGCACTGGCTGCAACAGACCATTGACATTGGTTCTGCACCTAATCTGACTTCGATCTTCTGTCCGCAATGCTGGCATGTAAAATTCACCTGTATCTCTAGTGGCTGGTTCTTCAATGGAAGCCCTCCTCGTGCTGCTAATGAAAAGTTACACTAATGTTTACCCATTTCTTTTCAGAAATGACCCACCTGTGCAGAGGCTCTGGAAAGGCTTCTTGATCGAACCAGGATACAAGCCTTGTTAAAAGGCCCCACGGATATGGGTCATGGAAGCTACGCTCAGATCTTCCTGCAACCAGACCGCAATCACGTCAAACAAGATCCGGCGTTCCTCCTGGCCTGTCATATGCAGATAAATTAGTGCCATATTGCGTACCTGTTGAATCTTGCGGCCATTAACCGATTCTTCTGGCGTGCCCTGCCGCAGCGTTCCGCTTCGGCTTCTGACCTCTACAAAGACCAAGCTCCCCTCGTGCTCTGCTATGATGTCAATTTCACCGCTTCTGCAGCGCCAATTGCGCTCCAAAATGACGTATCCCTGGGAGGTCAAGTAATATACCGCTGCCTCCTCGGCAGCGGCACCCTTCTGTTTGCGGTTATAAGGTACTCCTGAAGCACCGCTCCCCATTACAGATCCAGCTCCGATGCAGCTCGGTCACTCTGGTATACAAAGCTTAATATCTCCGCCACCAGTTGGTACAGCTCGGGCGGAATCTGCTGATCCAGATCCAGCTTAGAGAGCACCTCAACCAGCGCCGCATCCTCCTGAATAACTACACCGCTCTCCTTGGCCTTCTGAAGAATGATATCCGCAACGACGCCCTGTCCCTTGGCGACCACGACTGGAGCCTCGGCCTGATCAGGGGAATATTTCAGCGCAACGGCCTTCTTAAAATTATGCCGGATTTCATTCTCGGGCTCATTCATATACGGTAATCTACTCCTTTGTACGAATCCGGAACATAGTCAGCCAGCTTGCTGTGACTGTCTGAATTGTCAGTCAAGCTCTTCTCGGGTAATGGCTCTGTTTTTAAAGACAATAATTGATAGCCTATCGACTCCACAGCGGCCCCGATGTCATCACGCCGCTGCTCCAACAATTCCAGCACCACCGGATGGTTGTTGTGCATCTTCAGACTGACAATACGATTCACCACCTGCACGTCCACCAGGGTCTGCCCTAGCTGCTTCATATCCAGATCGAACCAGAGCCGGCAATTTGCCGCGTCCAGTTCCCCCTTGCGTCCTCGCCGGGATTGAATATGGACAGAAGCCGTCTCCTGGCCATTCTCCCCATGCAGCGGCAGAAACAGAGTCACCTGGGCAAAAGGTGCCGTGCGGTCTGTATTCAGCAGCAGCTGTTGTCCGGTCAGCTGCTGAACCAACTGGCCCGCGGCTTCCTTGACCGCGGGCGGCACCTCGCTGCTGCCCATTACCTGCAGCAGCACGCCCTTGAGCGTCTCGGCGCCGTCATGCCCGGCGCCGGACGCCCCGCCCAGTGCCTGCGGCAGCTGGGCTTCACGCCCGCCCGTGGCCAGAGGCACGGCCGCGGGGCGCACCTCCGCGGCGGCTGCGCCGCTGCCGCGGACGGCCTGCTGCTCGTGCTCCGCACCGAGCAGCTTCAGCACCCGCCCCACCCACGACTCACTGTCGTGGGCCAGGGCGGTGCCCTGCTGCGGCGTCATTGCCGCAGCCTGCCGTTCCCCGCGCGGCGCTGCCTGCCGTTCCCCGCGCGGCGCTGCCTGCGCGGGCTCCTGCCCCGCCGCAGCTGAAGGCGGGGCTGTCTGCCCCAGCGGCGCATCAGCCGCAGGGGCCCCGGGTCCGCCCGCCGCGCCAGCGGGCGGGGCAGCCGTGAGCTGCGGCAGCGTGCTGCGCAGCTCGGAGAGTACGCCCTGCAGCTTCGCGAGCAGGGCAGTGCCGGACGGCTCTGCCGGTCCGGCCGTCAGCTTGCCTGCTGCAGACTCAGCAGGCCCACCGTTTGCGCCGCCGATCTTCGCGGCGCTATTCGGTGCCGCCTCTTCTTCGGCGGCACCAGCTCCCACAAGCGCAGCCCCGGCAGAAGGCGCGGGTGCCGGAGCTTTTGCCGCTGGCGCTTCATTACCTCTAGCAACATTGGCCCCTTGGCTCTCTTCTTGACCATCCACAGAGGCAGCACCCGTTAGTGCAGACGCTTGATCCACATCTACCGGCACTACTCCTCCGCTTCCACTAGGGGTAATGCTCCCGTTCACCGCCACAGAACTACCAGTGGAAACTCCGACGTTACTTGTGCCCGCTGAATTCACTCCAGTTCCAGTCGTTCCCGAAGTACCTGGATTACTGCCACTTTCAGCGTCAGCGGAAATACCAATCGTTCCGAGTAGTCCATTTCCTTTGCCAGCTCCATTGTCCGCAACGGGCATAGCGGCTGTACCTACGGTTCTCCCCTGTGATAATCCCCCCTCCAGCTGAGGATTGCTAACAGACCCCGAAACAGCATTCATACCATTCGCAGTCCCTGAGTTTGGGGAAGGCGTTGGTCCCTTACCATCCGCTCCTGCTTTGCCAGCCCCTTGTTCTGCCCAAAGGTTCAATTGTTCCTCCAGCGAAGACAACAATTGATGTAACGGAGGACCAAACACGGCCTGCTGCAGCCCTCTTACACTTTCGGCCGTAACTGGCAACCCTCTTTTCACAGAAATCACAGCCGCTTCCAACCACTGCTCCGCAGGAACACCAGGTGGCTTGGCATTCATAATCATATTCAGCTTTGCTGCCGTTTCCTTCGTCAATGCCAGACCGCCGGACTGCATCGCCAGCACAATCTCCCGTCCAGCTTTGGCATCCGTCAATCCCAGCGATTCCAATGCTTCACCCATACTCTGCGGGATAGCTGTTTGCCCAGGGGAGACTGGCTTTAGGACCGGGAGTCCGTTTTCTCCAGGCGGGGCCACTTGCAGATTCAACGTCTGCCCTGGCTGTAGCGGCGTCTCCAGCTCTGCCCGTACAGGGGCGCCCTGAATTTGCACCACGGCCTCTTTTCCCGAATCAGATACACTTAGAACCACACCGCGAACAACTTGTCCTTCCTTTAATTCCACAGACTTGGGCTCACCCGGCTTGCTGTCACCAAGCAGCCCACGGATCAATGAACCGATATTCATCTTTTGCCCTCCTCCAGTTGTTCTTTTACATATATATCGGAAAAAATCATTCTTTTATAAGAACAAACTACCGAGTTCATCAACAACTAGAATAATGTCTGCTGCTCTGCCAGAATTCTACCGATAAAGCTGCGCCGGTGCATTGGGGTTGGTCCCAGTGCTGTAATCTGTTCACGGTGCAGCTTGGTCGCATAACCTTTATGTATGGCGATGCCATAGTCCGGGTATAATTCCTCCCACAAACCTTCACACAGCCTATCACGCGTTACTTTAGCTACGATGGAAGCCGCGGCAATGGATTGACTGTTAGCATCCCCTTTGATTATTGCCCGTTGTGGCAGCGGCAGATCCACTTTCTCCGCGTCGACCAGCATATAATCAGGGGAGTGGTTCAGACCTTCCACCGCTTTTTTCATGGCCAGCCTGGACGCCTGTTTAATGTTAATCTCATCTATAACCGCAGCGTCCACATGGCCTACACTAACTGCCAGCGCCTGCTCCATAATTAGCTCAAACAAAGCATCTCTCTTCTTGGCAGACAGCTTCTTGGAATCATCCACGCCGTCAATGATCAGCCCTTCCGGCAGGATCACCGCCGCGGCGACGACGTCCCCGAACAGACAGCCCCTTCCCACCTCATCTACACCGGCGATCCGCCGATAAGACTGCTCCCAGCCTTCCTTTTCATACAACAACATATCAATACTCAATCTTCTACACCTGCCAGTCATCTTCTTTTAAGCCAGCTTAACACAGGATTAACCCTGCGAAAACCTATAAAATAATACAATATCTCATTGGAAACCTGGTAAAAATTCAACCTTTAATGTTGAGCATCCCTGATCGATTGGATCAAAAAAAGCCACCCGCTAAGCGGATGGCTCGTCCATACCCGGTCTGCTATATTTGCAAGCTGCCTTGGTCTTCCGGCAATTCCAATGTGAATCTTCCGAGCTTGCCGGCACGAAGTTCGTGCAGCAGCGTACGGGAAGCCTTCTCCAGATCTACCCTACCGCCGCTAATCAGACAACCGCGCTTACGTCCGACAGCTTCCATTACAGCTACTATCTCATCTGGATTCTCCAGATCCTGCGGAAGCTTGGTTACACCGAACCTCTCCTGGAATCTGGAACCATAATCCTTCACCAGATACTTCACCGCATAAAAAGCAATGTCTTCGACATTCAGAATTTCTTCTTTAATTGCCCCTGTAACGGCAAGACGATAGCCGACATTCTGGTCCTCGAATTTAGGCCACAGAATACCCGGCGTATCCAGCAGTTCCAGATTTCCGCCCGTTTTGATCCACTGCTGTCCTTTAGTCACACCAGGACGATCCCCAGTAGCAGCAATATTGCGTCCTGCCATCCGGTTTATCAGGGTAGACTTACCCACATTGGGAATACCAACAATCAGCGCGCGCATCGGGCGAGGGTTCATCCCTTTGGCAATTTGACGGTCAATCTTTTCCTTCAGCAGCAGCTTGACTTGCTCTGGGATATCCTTGACACCCGTTCCGGTAGAAGCATCCACAGGATGGGCCACATGACCCTCTGCCTTGAAGTACTCCAGCCATTTGCGTGTTGCCTCAGGGTCCGCCAAATCTGCTTTGTTCAAAATAATTAATCTAGGCTTATCCCGCAAAATATCGTCAATCATCGGATTGCGGCTGGAAAGCGGCAGACGGGAATCGAGCAGCTCTATCGCCACATCAATCAGCTTCAGCTTATCTTCGATTTGTCGTCTAGCCTTCGTCATATGACCAGGAAACCATTGAATGGCCATTGCCGTCACCTCCTTTGATTCATCTCTGTGTAATCTCTCTTTAATGATTAATCCAGGTAATATCCTTCACCGGCCAGAAGATCAGATCGGCACGGCCTACAATATCACCCAGCGGCACATAACCAATCATTCGGCTATCCGTACTATCTGAACGGTTATCTCCCATTACGAAGATATGACCCTCAGGTACCGTACCGTCGGTAAAATCTTCATTAGGGAAGTTCTTATTATTGTACAGCGCATTATTTTTATGTGCGGCGTCAATAGCACCCTGAATGTAGGTCTCATTCACAGGTTTGCCGTTAACGGTAACGACATCCCCTTCAACCTTCACCGTATCGCCGGCCACCCCGATTACACGCTTAATAAAGTCGCGACCTTCGGATGGGACATGGAATACAATTACTTCTCCCCGCTGCGGAGAACGAATGTCGTACAGTATCTCATTGACGATTACCCGCTCACCGGTGTGAAAATTAGGCTGCATGGAAGGTCCGTCTACAATAAACGGCTTGAACAAAAGCCAGCGGATCAGAATAACCAGAACTAATGCAATCGCTATTGCCTTAATCCATTCCAATACCTCATTTTTCTGCTTGGGCGGGTTCTGCCGAGTGGACTCTTCAGACTCCCCTTGACCCTGCTGCAAATCCTGCTGCATAGTTCACCATCCTCTCTTTATGCTACACTAACTATACAACACAAAAAAACTCCTGCCAAAAACCCCTCCATAGTTACTCCTTCAGGAGGCCTTTTCGGAGAAGCCGATCCCCAGCGCTCTATATCTCTGATGCATTGTATACAAATTGAACGAGATAACTCCAGTCAGAGCCTCTCTTTAAAATGCCACCGAATCCATCCTAAATGATTGCTCTCCCAGTAATCTCAGGATACGGCCTGTAAATCCATACGCTTAATGCTCTAATGATAAAACGAAAGGGGCTTGAACTCAAGCCCCTCCCCTTTGTCACTAATTCTAGCGACGGATTTCTTTAATTCTCGCAGCTTTACCGCGCAGTTCACGAAGATAGTACAGCTTCGCACGACGAACTTTACCGCGACGAGCCACTTCGATTTTCTCGAGTTTAGGCGAGTTGATAGGGAATGTTCTTTCCACACCAACACCGTAAGAAATTTTACGAACCGTAAAAGTCTCACTGATTCCACCGCCGCGACGTTTGATTACAACGCCTTCGAACAACTGGATACGCTCACGAGTTCCCTCGATAACTTTTACGTGCACTTTCAAAGTGTCACCCGGGCGAAAACTCGGGATATCTTTGCGAAGTTGCTCTTGGGTAATTTCTTGTAGGATACTCATTAAGGACTTCCTCCTTCCGTACAGGCGTTCATGCCTCTTCCGGAGAGTTCTTGACTCTCCCTCATTATCGACAGCGGACCACCGTATTCCACACAACAAAAATTATATTACCATAAAAACCGGGCTATTTCAACAATAATATTATATTTATTTTTAAAGCGGGAGCATATCACGTTTCTTGGCCTGGACTTTGCAATCCTTGCACAAACCGACCACAGTTCCATTATCTTGGGCATAAAAGATCAGCTTACCGTTTTTCTTTTTGCAGGAAGAGCATAACTGTTCACCGGAGGTCTGCTTCGCTCTGCGGTGGCTCTCCATAGAGATGACCTTGCTGTTCACTCCACTGCGCCCATTCTGGCGTTTGGCAGTTCGCTTCAGGAATATAACATACATCCCGGTCAACACCAGCAAAACAATAAGGCCAACAATATAAGCCATTCGCTATTCCTCCCTGAATTGTTGTCTATCCGCAGCTAAGCTTCATATGAACTAATTTTATCACATTTAATGGTTCAATTACAGATAGGCTTACCCGACCTGGTCTTAGGTCTAGGATGACAACCCGCCCGCAGCCTGTTTTCAATAATTTCCCATAACAGTTATACTAATTATAATACGTAACCAATGAGCGAATTAGCAGTGCAGACACTTTACAATTTCAAGGGGGAGCCATACAAATGAAAAAGAACAATCCAAAGATGCTGGCAGCGCTCGCCGTCGTATCCTTAACATTGCTGGCAGGATGCACGGAGTTGCCTGGCAAAGCCAAAGTAAATCAGGAATCGGAACAATCCCAGCCGGAAGGCGTGGAACAAAACCTGGGTGAAGCTGTGAAGCAAGGACTGGGCCAAGCCGCAGCAGCTGTTACTCAAGCCGCACAGAACACAGCAGATAAAGTCGTAGCTGGCTTCAAGGAAGGAAGCATAAGCAAGGAACTACAGGTATCTCAGACCATCGGATCTGCGTCCGTGCTAAATATCGAGAATTCTGTAGGTGTGATAGAGGTAAGGAGCGTTGGTGGTGATCAAATTAATGTAAGAGCCACGATTCAGTCCTACAAAAACTTCAACAGTGAGCAAGAACGCCAAGAAATTCTCGACAACGCCGAGGTTTCTGTCTTAACTAGCGGAGATAAGCTGATCATCTCCACCCATGCCAAAGACGCTCCTAAGAAAGACCTTTGGAGCTGGGCCCAGCGCAAGTATGGCTCTTCTGACTTTAGCATCGATTATGTCATTGAGGTTCCAAAGAGCGTAGATATGTATCAGGTATCCAACGATGTTGGTGAAATCCAGCTGAGCGGCCTGGAAGGAACTTACCGGGTAAGCACCAATGTGGGAGCCATCCACATTAGCGATGCTACCATTGCTGGCAAGTCCACTATTGAGTCAGATACGGGGGGCATTACTCTGAACATAGCCGATCTCAAAGAAGGCAGTAGTCTGAAAGCTAAAACGGATGTCGGAGCCATCACAGCTACCCTGGCCGCCGGTTTGAACTACAACCTGGAGACAAGCAGCGAGATCGGACAAATCAATGGAGCTACCAAAGGAAAAAGCACGGTAGGTAATGGCGGACCACTGGTCTCCCTAAGCTCCGAGATTGGCGCAATTACCGTTCACCAATAACCTGTTCTTTGGGTCTGAGCGGGTATTTGACCTTATACTACAAAAAAGCTCAAAAGACCGCCTCTCACTACGAGAAGCGGTCTTTTGCAACCTAGTTCCTATACCAACGCGATAGCGAGCAGCGTAAACAAGCTCAGGACCAAAATATCATTGGCAGCAAAAGGATTTCCGAAAAATGCCGATGTTTGAACCCTGTCAGCCCCGTCTCTTTTTAAATAAACATTATTTCTGTCCACATTCACGATAACTCCCTCATGTCGCTGTCCATCTACAGTCAAAATTCGCACACGTCTATTCATGCAACGCAAACAGTTATGATAGGCCTCCACTAAATAACTCCTCCTCATTCGTAGTAGTGTATTTTATGAAGGTCGTAATCAGCCGGTAACGGCGAAGTGCCAGGTATCTGCAAACAGAAGAACATCAAATGTAGGTAGAAAATATAAAAAAGACCGTCCGTAGACGGTCTTTCTACCCGAGGCGCTAGTTTAAAACCTTGATCCGTATCCCGCGCCACCAAAACTAACATTATTAGCCATTGGTCCGGGTAAGGGATACGCTCAACATGTCATGCTTGATGTGAACGCACCTCCTTTCCTTGTGGCAAGAGTATAGCACAGCCTTTGTAAAATATCCATTACAATTTATTAACAAATGATCAATACCAGACCTGTAGTGTTAGCGTTTACAAATCAATAAAGAACATCTGCTAAAAATTTCATTTTTCACTTGAACGATCAACAATTTTGAGTTATATATAGACTATAGATTGAAAATTTTGGATATATCAATGGACATTTTTTATACTTCCCTATTTTCAAGCAAGCTTCATTTGTCGGGGTATAGCGCAGCCTGGTAGCGCACGCCCTTGGGGTGGGCGAGGTCGCAGGTTCAAATCCTGTTACTCCGATTTCAGAAGAAGAACAAAGTAGCACCAATCAGGTTTTGTAACCTGGTTGGTGCTACTTTTAGTTTTAAAGCGCACCTCAGGATGAAAGCCCCACCCATAAAGAGTTACCCGGCGACCTTGTAAGCCTATTCAAGACTTCTTATAAAGCTGGAACACACCTGTTACAAGCGAGTAAATGCCCAGAAGCACAAGGAATGTAACCGCCCATGGATAGTTGCGGACGGTATACGTAAACGATGACAAAATAATGAATATGGCGATGCGCAGTACACCTTCGTTGATAAACAGGCTGCTTTTTTTAGTCATACAATCACCCTCCTTGGTTTGGTGTTGCATAGGTATAATAATATTACTGTTTCTGTCAACGAATAACAAGAGATAACTTAAACGTTATGACATTCTGCATAGAAAAATATCAATATATAAATAAAACCATTAAAGCAGCGATTGTCATCCACTGACCTTAATGGTTTTATTGTTTTACTATGGCGAAGGAAATTTGATTATGCGGTCAAGAGTTGATTTCTTCAGGATTTACGATTTGTATAGAAATCGATAATATCGTTCACGGTGCGGAGCGGCTCCACTTGCTGCTGGACATCGTCCACGTTCTGCTTGAATTCTTTCTGCGTATTCGTAGTCGTAGTCACTTTGGTCATTCCTTTCACTTATCTTAAATTAGCTGCGTCTTCAGCGGGATAGATGATTTCTGCACCTCTCTTTATTACCCCAAATATAAGCTTGCAACGCACAATAGCCCTTTTGATGTGATTTTTTTATATAATATGAACTTAAGAGTCTCACGTAAAACTCGATCGTCACTACGGTGGAATGTTTGGACTTCCGGTCGCTGTTGTCGCCAGATTTCTTCTTTTCAACCGCCTCTAACGGTTGAAATCTGGCGGCAAAGGCGAGCGCTTCGCTCCTACAGTTCCAAACTTCCCCCTTCGTTCCTTCTCGCTTACTGTTACTTTCTTTTGTTCATCTTATATATATCTTTTTTCAGAAAAATATGATTGGGATGCTTTCAGAAATGAACATCACAAAAAACGCCTCCTCAACGTTATATATACGTTAAAGAGGCGTTAAATATGACAAATATGAACAACTTTTCTCCAAATCAGGCTTGACCATGGTTCTTCAACCGCTCCAGGGTCTTCCGATCCTTGGCTGTAAGCTCCGCGGTCTCCAAGAGGTCCGGACGGCGCTCCAGTGTACGCTGCAGGGCCTGCTCCCGCCGCCAAGTGTCAATGTTGGCATGATGTCCGCTGAGCAGAATATCCGGCACCTTCCAACCACGAAACTCTGCAGGACGCGTATAATGCGGATACTCCAGAAGGCCCGTGCTGAACGAATCCGTCACCGCAGATGTCTCATTGCCAAGCGCTCCCGGCTGTAGACGGACTACCGAATCAATGACGGTCATTGCCGGTAATTCTCCCCCAGTCAGTACGTAATCTCCAATGGACAGCTCGTCTGTTACCAGATGCTCCCGAATTCGCTCGTCGTAGCCCTCATAATGGCCACAGATAAAGATCAGATGCTCTTCCTGCGCCAATTCTTCAGCGATTTGCTGAGTATAGGTTTTACCTTGCGGGCACATAAGAATAATACGTGGTTTTTTAACTGGAGCAGTCTCAGCATCTGAAGCTATGCCTTCCTGGCCCGGTTGTACCTCAGCAGAATTCTCTACTGTATTCTCATGCCCAAGCGGTCTTGCTGTAGACCCTGCAGCCTCAGCCAGTACATGTTCCACCGCTGCGAAGATTGGATCAGGCTTGAGTACCATCCCTCCACCTCCGCCGTACGGCGTATCGTCCACGGTATTGTGCTTATTGCCGGAAAAATCACGGAAGTTCACCGCATTCAGCGACACAATCCCTTTCTCACGAGCCTTCCCCAGAATGCTTGTGCCAAATACGCCTTCGCACATCTCGGGAAAGAGCGTCAGCACATCGATTCTAATCATGGAAGCAGCCCTTCCATCAGACGGATCTTGATGCGCTTAGCCTGGATGTCTACATCCACTACCACATCATTAATGACTGGAATCAGAATCTCCTGCCCCTTCGGCGGCTTAACCACCCATACATCATTAGCTCCAGGCTGAAGAATTTCAGTGATTGTCCCAAGTGGCTGACTGTCGTTGTCTTCGGTATACACGTCACAGCCTACAATCTGGTGAAAATAGTACTCGTTCTCCGGCAGCTCCACCAAATCATCGCTTGGCACTTTAAGCAAGCTTCCCTTGTACTTCTCGATCTGGTTGATGTTGGTATAGCCTTTCAGTCTGACAATATACATACCCTTGTGTTCCCGAGCAGCATCTACAATCACATCAAATTTGGGGCTACCATCTGCAGGAATCACAATTAGCTTCTTGCCAGGAGCAAACCGCACATCCGGGAAATCCGTATGGGACAAAATCTTGATCTCCCCACGAATACCGTGTGTATTAACCAGTCTGCCTACGGTTAATTCTTCCGTCATACATTCCTCTCCTTTACTCTTTGAGTCTTATCCGTTCTTATATAATTGAACAAAAAGGAGCCGGGATATACAATCCCTAGCCCCTCTTTGTGCGTATCTGTTAAGATAAAATATCTACGGTTACGCGTTTATCGCTCTTGACTGCTGCAGATGTGACTACGGTACGAAGCGCTTTGGCGATCCGCCCCTGCTTGCCGATGACCTTGCCGACATCATCAGGATGAACGGAAAGCTCATAGACAATCAGGTGATCCTTCTCCACGATACGTACGACCACATCCTCTGGATGATCCACTAAAGCCTTAGCAATTACTCCAACTAATTCTTCCATAGATGACCCTCGCAATCAGTCATTATTTCTGATTCTTCAGCTCATGGAACTTCTTCAACACACCAGCTTTGGAAAGCAAGTTGCGAACGGTGTCGGATGCTTGCGCACCTGTTTGAAGCCATTTAAGAGCTTTTTCCTCATCGATCTTCACTACTGCCGGTTGTTCAACCGGGTTATAGTAACCGATTTCCTCGATGAAACGACCATCACGAGGGGACCGGGAATCGGAAACCACTACACGATAGAAAGGCGCTTTATGTGCACCCATTCTTTTCAGACGAATACGTACTGCCACGAAATTCACCTCCTTATAAAAGTATCGATCCCTCCCAAACCCTCCCTTCCAAGGGAGGGCCCCAAAGGGTTGCACCCTCTGGACACCTGCTAAGTGCAACTAGCGTGGGCGTTCAGACTGGCGGTACCTTGGGACGAGGGATGCATGGAGCGCTTATCGTCCCTTACGGGACACGCTTGACTGTTGCTGTATCTAGAAAGACTAGGGATTATCCTACGTTATACTGTGGATAATCAACAAGTTCAAAAGATTAAAGATTAGCTTAACGGAAAGGGAATTTCATGCCTTTGCCGCCAAGTGCTTTGAGCTGCTTCATGGCGTTCTTCTTGGAGGACTTGCCTCCGCCACCCATCATACCCGAGAACTGCTTCATCATCTTACGCATCTCGTCGAACTGCTTGATGAGACGGTTAACCTCGGCGACCGAGGTGCCGCTTCCGGCTGCAATCCGTTTGCGACGGTTATGATTGATGATCTCAGGCTGTTGTTTCTCAGCCTTGGTCATAGAATGAACAATGGCTTCGACACGGCCCATCTGTCTGTCATCGACTTTAAGATCCTTGATGCCCTTGGCCTGGTTCATCCCAGGCAGCATACCAAGAATTTGGTCGATCGGTCCAAGCTTCTTGACCTGATCCATTTGTTCAAGGAAGTCATCGAACGTAAATTCTGCATTACGCATCTTACGTTCCATTTCCTTGGCTTTCTCTGTATCAATGTTCGCTTGAGCTTTCTCAATCAGCGACAGCATGTCGCCCATACCCAGGATACGAGAGGCCATCCGCTCCGGATGGAACGGCTCCAGCGCGTCGATCTTCTCGCCTAGTGCGGCGAACTTGATCGGGCAGCCAGTAACAGCTTTAACGGACAATGCCGCACCACCACGGGTGTCGCCATCCAGCTTCGTCAACACAACGCCTGTCAATTCAAGCTGTTTGTTGAAGCTGTCTGCGACGTTAACAGCGTCCTGACCTGTCATGGCGTCAACAACGAGCAGCACTTCATCAGGGCTCAAAGCCGTGTGAATCTGCTTGAGCTCTTCCATCAACGCTTCATCAATATGCAGGCGGCCTGCAGTATCGATGATGACATAATCCAAGTTGTTGTCCTTCGCATGCTGAAGACCTTGTTTGGCGATTTCCACCGGGCTGACCTTGTCTCCCAGTGAGAACACTGGAACCTTGATCTGCTCACCGAGAATCTCCAGCTGCTTGATCGCAGCTGGACGATAAATATCACACGCTACCAAGAGCGGACGGTGATTGCCCTTTTGGAGCAATTTCGCCAGCTTGCCTGAAGTGGTCGTCTTACCTGCCCCTTGCAAACCCGCCATCATAATAACGGTCGGCGGCTTGTTCGACTTAGCCAACTTCGCCTGACTTCCGCCCATCAGCTCAGTCAGCTCTTTGTTAACGATGTCGATAATGACCATGCCGGGCGTAAAGCTATCCATTACTTCCTTGCCAACGGACTTCTCTTTCACCTTGGCCACAAAGTCCTTAACGACCTTGAAGTTAACGTCCGCTTCCAGCAGGGCCAGCCGCACTTCGCGCATGGCTTCGTTGACATCATCCTCGGATACTTTACCCTTGCCGCGAAGCTTGCTGAATACATTCTGTAATCTTCCGGTCAAACCTTCAAACGCCATATGCAGTTCCTCCCTTCATGCTATTCTAACCTCTGCAAACGATCCACAAGGTCCGTGAACCGCACTTTATATTGCTCAGGCAGCATCCCATCATCCGGCAGTCTGCGCAATTCTTCCAAATATCGGCTACGGGTCTCATGCTTTACCAGCAAACCGAGCTTCTCTTCATAATTCTCCAGAACTTGTTCCGCCCGTTTGATATGCTCGTACACCGCCTGGCGGCTGATATCAAACTCGGCGGCGATTTCACCCAGGGAGAAATCGTCGTGAAAATAATATTTAAGGAACGTCTGCTGCTTATCAGTAAGCAACCGTTCGTAGAAAGCGAAAAGCAAGTTGATTCGATTTGTTTTCTCGAGTCTATTCTCCTGACTCATTAAGGGCACTCCCTTCGTCAAGGAAAAACACTTTACAGCTTCACAACGTCCCTTATATTACCCAAAAGAAAGAAAGATGTCAAGCTTTTTTGCTTGTCATCTTTCTAAAAAAACAAATTTACTGCAAATGCTGCTGTTGGCCGGCCCAAATCCACCTTTACAAGCGAATCGGCAGCAGGTAAATCAGTACAGCGAAGAAATGCGTAACGCTTCCTGCCAGTACGAACACATGCCACACCGCATGGTGATACGGAAACCCTCGCCAAACATAAAATACCGTTCCCAGCGTGTACAGAATACCGCCCGCTACCAGCAGCGTCAGCCCGCCACTTGCCACTACCGCGGCCAGTGGACTCCAGGCAATGACAATCAGCCAGCCCATCGCGATGTAGAAGATGGTAGACATGAACAGAAATCTTTTGACGAAGAAAGCCTTAAAGAACACCCCGAACGCTGCAATACCCCAAATGATCCCGAACAACGTCCAGCCCAGCGTTCCCCGGATGGCCACCAGCAAAAACGGAGTGTATGTTCCGGCAATAAACAAATAGATAGAAGAATGATCGAAAAATTCGAACAGATCCTTCACCTTGCCATCTTTGAAGCTGTGCACCAGGGTTGAGTTGAGATAGAGCAGCAGCATCGTCGTTCCATAAATAGAGAAGCTGACGACATGCCAAGCGGTTCCTTTCAGACTGGCGAAAACAACAAGCAGTACCAGCGCGGCGACACTGAGGACCGTACCGATCCCATGTGTAATCGCATTGGCCATCTCTTCCCGGCGGCTGTAAGTATACGTATTAGCCATACTCCAATTCCTTCCGTTAATTGTTTTCTTCTATTATATTCTTCTTTCCAGTCCAGTTCTACGTGACAAACGTAATGTGCTGGCTAACTGTATTACAACTGGTAGAGCGCTGTGTACTTGGCTTCCAGGTAATCTGCGAGATAATCCGGGTTCAACGGCTCGCCTGTAACCCGTTCGATAATCTGCGACGGCGTCAGAGACTGACCATACCGGTAGATCTTGTCGGTCAGCCATTCCTTGATTGGAAGCAGATTACCGGAAGCAACCAGCTCATCAAACTCCGGCAGCTCTTTGCGGAGCGTGTTCAGAATCTGAGCCGCATACATATTTCCTAGTGAATAGGAGGCAAAATAACCGAAGTCTCCGCCCGACCAATGCACATCCTGCAATACACCCAGCGCATCGGTTGGAGGTGTGATTCCCAGGTATTCCTGATACTTGGCGTTCCATACCTGTGGCAGATCCTTGACGGCAAGTCCTTCATTGAAGATCAGCTTCTCAATTTCATAGCGAACAATAATATGGAGATTGTAGGTCAACTCGTCTGCTTCAATTCGAATGAACGTATTGTCTACACTGTTAATGGCCCGGTAGAAGTCCTTGACGCCAACACCGGCAAGCTGTTCCGGGAAGTATTGCTGCAGATCCTTGTAGTACCGCTCCCAGAACGGCAAGCTGCGGCCGATCATGTTCTCCCACAATCTCGACTGGGATTCGTGAATCCCCATAGATGCACCTTGTGCGAGTGGTGTGCCTACTAGCTCAGGATTAATATTTTGCTCATATAGGGCGTGTCCGCCTTCATGCAACGAGCTGAACACAGCGCTTGTGACGTTATCCAGAATATAGTTGGTAGTGATACGAACGTCTCCCGGATTCAGGCCCGTGGCAAAAGGATGCACACTTTCATCGAGACGGCCAGCATCGAAGTCGTAGCCCATCTGTTTCAGAATAAAGAGTCCAAATTGCTCTTGCCCCTCTTGTTCGAAGATTTGCTGCAAAAAGCTCGTGTCCGGCTTGTTCGGCGAAGCAGCGATTTTCTCCACCAGCGGAACGAGACGGCTGCGCAGACGGCCGAACACTTCGTCAACCTTCTCAACCGTCAAATCCGGCTCATACATATCGAGCAGGGTGTCGTAGCGAGTGCCTTTTACTCCCCAATAATCTATGAATTCCTGCTTGAAGGCTACGATTTTGCTTAAGAAAGGCTCGAACGAAGCGAAATCACTGTTCTCCTTAGCGTCTTCCCACTTTGTCTCTGAATGGGCAGCGAGCACGGCGTATTCTTCGTATTTTTCCGGCGGAATGCTCTGGGAGCGCTCGTACTCCTTACGGGAATCGCTAACAATCTTCTTCTGAATGTCATTCAATTGCTCCTGGATCTCCGTACGGCTGAAAAATTCAGTAAACTGTCCCATCTCCGGTGAAATTTCCAGTTTGAAATACTCTCCACTAAGCGTACCGATCGTCTTGGAACGAACCTCCGCTCCCTTGCGCGGCGCGCCAGTCCGCAGGTCCCAATGCAGCAGGCCGATAGCCTCGCGGTAGCTACTCATTTTAGCCAATAATCCGCTAAACTTCTCCCATTCTTGTTGTACATGCTGTTCCATATATGTAACACCTGCTTTCTCTATTTTTTCTACTCTTCTTGATGATACTTTTTTAAATACTGATAAGCAACTTCGCCTGTAAGAGTATGGCTGAATGATGTTGAAGTCACATAGAATATGTGTGTTTGCAACCTTGGTTTCAATTCCAATCAAATTATTGTAACCTCTATTATTTTTCTGTAATATTCCAATTATAGGAGGTGAAAACTTGACTAATAATCAACTGGTCCCAATCATCGTCGCCTTCGCCGGAGCTATTTGCTGTTGGGCCGTTCTCCTTAAAAAACGTAAAAACAAATAGAACTGCTCAGCGAGTAAATACCCTGTATGAATGACGCTAAGCAACTTCGGGTAACAAGTGGGGAATCATTCGAAAAACCTAATAAAACTCCAGAATATTGACGCCTGTTAATTTTAATACGTATAATCAATTTCAGAGCATGATCCCTCTAATTTGAAGTACTTTGATTACACTACCCGAAGCCAACCGGGCTTCAGATTATGCTAAAGGAGCGTGAAAGGCATTGATCATTCAAGTTACATCCTTAGCGGAGAGGAAACTGAAAGAAAGGCTTGGAGATCAGCCGGGTGTATTCAAGCTCTTTTATGATACGGTAGGCTGCGGCTGTGACGGAATCAATGTGATCTTGATCGTAGATCATGCGGAGCCGGGAGATCAGCAGGTTGATGCGGGCGCCCTGCCTTTTATCATAAGCGGTCAGCAGGCCATTTTTTATGAGGACAAGATGCGGCTGGATGGAGAAGAGCATTTCTCATCATTTAAGTTGTCCAGTGACTCACAGTTGTACAGCAAAAATATACTCGTGCGCGATCTGCGCGGCCAGGAAGCTCCACTTCCATTCGAAGGAGCGGCCTGCGAAGTCACGACCACACGATAAACCGGGGAGGAAACAAAGAACATGAGCCAAATATCCAACATTCTAGAGCACAATCAGAAATTCGTTGAAAACAAAGAATACGAAGCCTATCAGACCGGTCGATACCCTGCCAAAAAAATGCTGGTGATTACTTGTATGGATACGCGTCTTGTTGAGCTGCTACCAAAAGCCATGAACTTCAAAAACGGTGATGTCAAGGTCATTAAAAATGCCGGTGCCATCATCTCCCAGCCTTTCGGCAGCGTTATGCGCAGTGTAATGGTTGCTTTGTATGAACTGAACGCAGATGAAGTTGTTGTAGTTGGACACTATGAGTGCGGCATGGCATCTCTGAATCCTGAAACAATGATCGGCCATATCAAGGAGCGCGGTGTATCAGAAGAAGTATTGTCCACACTGGAGAATTCCGGAATCAAGCTGAACAAGTGGCTGAAAGGGTTCGACAATGAGAAGGAAGGCGTAATCCAGACGGTTGAGCTAATCAAGCGTCACCCGCTGTTACCGCCAAATGTCCCTGTACACGGCATGATTATCGATCCGAATACCGGTGCGCTTGAGCTGCTCTCGAACGGTTATGAATAAGATGAAATCACACTCATAAGTGTGTGTACGCGCGGATACTATATCCGCGCTTTTTTATTTTTAAAAAATATTTTGAAAAATGATCATTAAAAATGAAACCATTGCCAAAGTCAGCCGTATTACCGGAAAGCACAAAAATATATTACTTACAGGAGGGTTCACCTAGTCAATGAAACCAATGAAACGTGTAATGATGATTGTTATGGCCTTCACTCTGTTCTTTGCTGTAGCGACTCCGAATTTCGTGGACGCAAAACGCGGCGGCGGTGGCGGATTCAAATCCGGAACGCGTAGCTTCACCACCACCCCGAAGAAATCTACCACCACTAATAATGTGAAGAAAAGCGATAGCACAAAAAGTTCTACCGCCGGAAGCACTGCAAATACAAAACGCGGCTTCTTCAGCGGCGGTGGCCTGATGAAAGGCCTCATGATCGGTGGTCTTGCCGGTATGCTGTTTGGCGGCTTGTTCGGCGGCATGGGCTTTATGGGCGATATTCTCGGATTTGCAATCAATATGCTCGCGATTTATCTGGTAGTTGTTCTGGTTCTTTCCTTCTTCCGCCGCAGACAGGAACGACGCAAATTCCAAGAACGGGATGACCGCGCCTAATGAGTACACTGAATTTGACTATGGATGAGATCATCAACGCGATCTGCCTGCATATGGCTGAACGAAAGGCGGTACAGCCAACCGATGTGCAGGTAGAACTGAGTTGGGATGAGGACACCGGGTTTTCTGCAGAGGTATGGGTGCAGGATCGAAGCCAATTCCTGGTGGAGTCCAACATGATCGAAGCCATTTTGCGTTATGTTCACAACGAGTACGACGTCCGCGCTTACCGCGAGGATGTGCAGCTGGAGCTGGACGAAGAGATTACGGCAACTATTCATACCGAGTAAAGTAAAAGAACACAGCAAAAAGACGATATCGCTTAAGAGCGGTATCGTCTTTTATTTTTGTAAAGGTGAAAATACCTCTTAGCCTTAATTCATCAGGAAGACAAGGGCAATTCCAGCGTCACTTTCGCTCCACTCAGATCCTCGTCATTCTCCAGAAGCAGCCGTCCGCCATGCTTTGTCATAATGCTCTCCGTGATATAGAGCCCCATCCCGTAATGCTCACCGGCACTTCGGCTTCGGTCTCCCATATAGAACTGCTTGGTGGCCTCTCGCAGATCGGCAGACGCTAACCCCGGACCGCTATCACTTACTATAAAACGAACAGCAGCCGCACTCTCTTTCACCGTCAATTTAATCCTTCCTTGCTCTGGCGTGTACTCAATGGCATTCATCAGCACATTAAGCAGCGCACGCTGAAACAGTTCTTTGTCTAGTCTCAAACTTTTGGGCAGTTGGCTCACACGCAGGGCAACCTCAACTTCAATGCGCTTTGCCACAGTCGCCGCCTTCAATTGCTCCTTTATCTCAGCGAGAAAGCTTTGCGTCTCGATCTGTATCTTCTGCAGCTTAAGCCCTTGATCTGTTGCCGTGATGTCTAGCAATACCTTGGCATACCGTTCAAGCTGTGCTGTACTGTTCAGGATATAACGGTTATACTCCTGCTGCGTCTCATCTTGGGCCGTCTCGCTCAGCAGCTCGGCATTGCCGCGAATAATGGTGAGCGGGGTTTTGATATCATGAGCCAAGGCGGAGATTTGCTCTCGTCTGGACTGCTGCTCCTCCCACTGCTGCTGCAAGGATGTCTTCAGTTCATTCTTCATTTTATTGAGAGAGCCGAGAACCGCATCGATCTCCTTCACACCGCTGGATTCCACTGTAAACTCAAGGTTCTGGTTCTGTATCTTGCCGATGACAGTCTCCAACCCTTGCATTTTCCTCGCCAGCTTCCGACCTGACAAATAGGAATATAGGACAATTTGCAGCAAAAAGCCGCCCACAAGCAGAACAATACCCAACAATTCAGGATTGGGCAGATAGGCTCTTAGCCAGGGTGAGTTGAACTGCATAACGATGGTGTATTTGAGCAGCAGCGTCTCCCCATACTTTTCCCGTGGAATCAGGTTATAATAGCCGCCTAACCCTCCCCGACTACCGGAAATGAGTGAATTCCAGGCATCTCGTGCCTGTCCGGCATTCAGACTTCCGTTAATGTACTTTCCATCACGAGTAAAAAGCGCGTATTCAGCCAGTGAAGGAATCTGCTCTCTGGTAATATGGGGAGTTGCGATCATCTCTTCCTTGGCTGCAGTAATCTGCTGCTCCACGTAATTGGCAGGCAGAATGCCGCCTGTAGCGACAGCTGCCATATAAACAACTGCCAGGATACCGAGCCAGAGCAGCATTCCGCCACACAATAATACTAGGTATCTTAAAAAAATAGTTCGCAGCGACAACGACTTACGCACCTTGTGGTTTACGCTCTCCATTTGTATCCGATCCCCCAGACCGTCTCAATCGGAGCCTGTACATACTTTAACAGCTTGGCCCGGATATTTTTGACATGCTCTGCTACGGCAGAGCTATCGCTCTCCCCATCATAGCCGAACACCGCTTCATAGATTGAATCCTTAGAAAAAACCTGCCCGCGGTGGCGGGCAAGAAACTCACAGATTTGATATTCGCTCTTGGTAAGCGGTACTTTCTCCTCCCGAATCAGTAATTCTTTACCTGACAGGTTAAACTGCATCTCACCGATACTCAGCATACTGCGTCGCTCGCGCCGTTCTCTCCGCAAATGGGCATTCACTCTTGCTCGTAGTTCACCAGTTCCGAAGGGCTTCAGTAGGTAATCGTCCGCTCCTTGCCCCAACCCATACATAATATCCTCTTCCAGCGTCTTCGCGGTCAGAAAGAGGATGGGGCAATCAACACGGCCCCGGATGCTCTCACAGAGTATAAAACCATCCATGCCCGGCATCATAATATCGAGCAGGATGAGATCAAAATTCCCAAGGTCCATTGCAGAGACCTCTTCGGGCCGGGAAATTGCAGTCACGTGATGTCCATCCTTGATCAAAATATTTCGGATGAGCATCAGAATGCCCGGTTCATCATCTACAGCCAATATTCGCGCCATTCCCCTCCCCCTTTTCACCCTTCGTTTCTAAGCTTCTGACTTACGACCTTCCCAGCGCGTAAACCATACACAGGACAACAGCAGCAGACCTGCAGTCGCCACAGTGCCAATCCAGATCACGCTGCGCAGCTGGGTGAATAGAAAGTCACTCATGGGCTGGTTCCCTGAGTACAGTACCCATATGATAGGTAAGCGAATCGGCCAGCTGTGCGGCATTAGAGGCCAAATACCATCCCCAAGCCCTGTTAGAAGCAATGCAGTCAATAGACTTCCTGTGATCCCAAGCCCAATGGAAGCCCCTTGCCCAAAGCACAGACTTATCATCAAGTGAACAATATACAGGATGATGCAGCTCCCCGCAAGCACACAAGCGGAAATCACATAGAAATCCCAGGTAGGCCCCTCTCGATGCAGTAGAACCTTTAGACCCGTGCCGAACCCGCCTACTGCCAGCATTATTGAGACAAAACCCATTAGAAGCAGCAGACATAGCTTGCTGAGAAAAGCCAGCAGCTTCGGTGTGGAAGTAGTCAGTAAGTTCTGGAATCCACCCGCAGTTGCTTCCTGCTCAGCCAGCATAGCCGTCAGCACGCCAATTACGAGCGGGAGAGCCACCCCAAGCAGCTCCATAAAAGCAACAGTGATGCTCAGTGTGTCTAGCGACGAGATCGCGGCGTAGCCAACTAGCCCCCCGGCAGCCAGCAGTGGCAGGAAAAGATGAATCCACAGCAGCGGTGTGCGCCTGATTTTGAGCAGATCCGCAAGCAGTATACGATCAAACCGCATCATTTATCTAACCTCCCGCTTACAAAACCACAGCGCAGTCAGCCAGAGCAGCAATCCACACAGGGCCAGCGAAATCAGAATTCCTGGAACAATGACGGCTGGATTCAGCAGCGGATTGTCTGCCTGAGCCGGAACTCCATTAGGTTGAATCCTTAAGATAGGGGTCATAACCCGGATTGGAATCGCATACGGAACCGCCCACCACGTGTCACGCGTGGCAAACATAATACCTAACAGAAGATTTCCCGCAAGGTTGATCAAAATCGTCACAAACAGGCCGCACTTCAACACCAGGAACATACATAGCGGAATCTGCCATGCCAACATAACGCCCAGTGCCATTAAACCAAAAAATCCTTGACCCGGAGCAACGGTCTGACCTAGAAGTTCTCCACCTAAGAACGCTCCGACAAAAAGAACGAGATTAACCACTAGTAACCACAGCATGGACACCAGCGCTTTACCCAGCCAGATTCGGCGTGCATTCACCGGCAGAACCAAGACTCCGCGGAACCTCATTCGTGCGTCTCGTTGGATCACCAGCGAACAGAATAGCGTTAGCGCTCCAGGCAGCATAATTACGTACCACCAGTTATATACCCCTGCTTGATACAATGGGCCGCCCATTAACCCGAAGGCGATCAACAGGGTAAGTAACGGCATGATCCACACGGTCTTTCGTGCAAAAGTACGCTTGAGCTTGATTCGTTCAGCAGCTAAGTAACTTAACATTCTACTCACCTGTCCTTCTGTGAGCCGCGGCCACCTGCATGAATAAAGCTTCCAGATTGTGCTCGGCAACAGCGGGTCCCTGATAGCCAAGCACACCTCCGGCAATAATTCCGATCTCATCCACAACCTGCTCGACCTCAGAGAGAATATGGCTGGATAAAATAACCGTGATGCCTTGCGCTGGTAGCTCCCGGATCAACCCTCTCAGTTCCTGAATGCCGATAGGGTCAAGTCCGTTCGTCGGCTCATCCAGAATCAGCAGGCGCGGATGGTTCAGCAGGGCGATCGCAATCCCCAGACGCTGCTTCATCCCCATCGAAAAATTCCCTGCCCGCTTAGAGCCCGTTCCGATCAAATCAACCGTATGCAGTACTTCGTCAATGCGCTTCTCCGGCAGACCCAGGAGCGTCGTCCGCACACGCAGATTCTCCTTTGCCGTCAAATTCTCATACAAGGGCGGACTCTCAATCAGCGCCCCGATGCTCCCCAGGTCGCGGCGGCTCCAGTCGTGACCGTTGAATATGATCTTGCCCGAGGTCGGTCTAAGGAGGCCAGTTAACATTTTCAAAATAGTCGATTTTCCTGCACCATTGGGTCCAAGCAAGCCATACACACTATTTCGCTGTACAGATAAGCTGATATTTTGCACCGCCTGCTGCTTGCCGAAGCTCTTACCTAAGTTCTGTGTTTCCAGTATCCAATCCTTCATCCTTCATCATCCTTTCTGTGTTCTCAGCGTAAAGGATAATTTTCAGGATTTTATAAGGATGCGGAAAAAGGGCTCAATCCTAAAGTTAACTTTTAAAACACCTGTGCAGTGAGAATGCTTCGGGTCAGATGCTGATGTAGATTACCTACGTTAATGCTGGGGCCGACGCCGATACTGATGTTGATACAGATATCTAAGTTGATGCTGGGGTCGACGCCGATACTCATGTTGATACAGACACCTAAGTTGATGTTGGGGCTGACACCGATACTCATGTTGATACAGACACCTAAGTTGATGTTGGGGCTGACGCCAAAGCTACTTCAGATACCTACGTTGATGCTTAGGGCGACGCCGATGCTGATGCAGATATCTACATTGTCGCAAATGCTGATGTGATACTTCTGTCAATGCTGGAGCCAATGCCGATGAAAATAATTGTAGCGAATGAATAACTGGAAAAACTCAGACTGTTGAGAAAGTAGATGTTTTGAGAAAATCGATAATTAAACCCTTGATGAATGAACCGATCTCGAAATCAGGACTTGCTTCTTGATCCATCTGGTAACGGACCTCAGATACGTTATTTCCTAACCACCGACCGTTCCAGAAAATAACGGACTCCAGAGACGCTATGAGCATAAATCGGGTGTAAAATCCACGGTTTGGGAGGAAATAGCGGCACTTGAGTCCGTTACATGTTCCAGAAGCTGGTTGATGTGTAAATAACGACGCTGGGGTCCGTTAGCCCCCATGCATACGTCTCCAACCTTCTGAAGTAGTGGTTTTGACAAGGATTGATGATGAAGCTGAGCCTGATTTATAAGGCTATTTCGCATCAACAATCGTAGAGAATGATGTTTCTGGGCAGTCTGATATTTTCCTGTTAAATCACAGCCTAAAATTTTAGTTGAAATCCCTCACAAATCTCAAGTTGTGATGGGTCACACCCCCACTTACGAGATGAACAGATGTTACTCGATAGTTCGGGCCGCATTCACTTTCACATTCACATTCGCATGCGATGGTGAGTTTCATTTACTACGTTTGATAGCATGCCGGAAAAATACAGACAAAAAAGGATGCTGCCCACTGGCAGCACCCTTTAAGCAGCAATCAACAAACACACGGTTTCTTTATCTCACAAACTATCGCTTTACAGCTTGGTGACCGAGCAACTCATACAGCGCCAGCGGTCACCTTCAGATAGCGAAGAAACAAGCAGTTACCTCATTTAACTCCCTATAACTTTACAGCAATGAGATAACCAGCAGCTCATACAGCACCAGCGGCAAGATCGCGCTGCTGGAATAACCCGGATAAGGATAAGGAGTAGCATAAGGACTGAAGAATCCGCGGGATGCATCTGCATTCACCGCCACATTGAGATACAGATGCTTGCTGTCCACGCCAGCAATGGTACCCTCATGAACCAGCCCGTCTGCTGTTTGTACTCTCACCTGGCGATTGATATGTGGCTTGGTTGATTGGTGCAGCGAATCGCGGACCCCTTGCAGCTGCCGAATCACAGCCGGATCGGCCTGATAAATCACGCCTGGCTGTTGGCCAGTATTATATATCGACATAGGTTAATGACCTCCACAGATGAATTTGCTCCATCCTATGCAGTAGCCCATCCATTGGTGCCTATGCCCATCATCGGCCAATCAAAGATTCATCCCGTGCAGCCTTCCTAACTGATCGCAATCCCTTCAACTCTAACATTAACCGACACGAGCGATAACCCCATCATCGTCTCAACAGCATCGCGCACATTTTGCTGCACGGTTTGGCAAACCTCATGAATTTTGTAGCCATAGCTGACCACGATCCGCAGGTCCACCTCCACCTCCCGCTCCTTTACTTCAATAGTGATGCCTTCCTGACCACCCTTACCGCTCAGCCGTTTGGTCAGTCCCTCTGAAATCGTCTTGGACATGGAAGCAATACCGGGCGTCTCTATTGTCGCGAGCCCCACAATTTTGGTTACCACCGTATCAGAAATATGCACAAAACCTTCTTTGAATTCTTTTAACATAGTACATCACTCCTATTCTGCAGGTTCGGAAAGTCCCCCATCTGGAACGACTGTCTTCCGTTGTAAGACAAATATTTCGTACAGCTTCACTGCAATGATCTTAAGTATCAGATATACCGGAATAATTAAAATGATCGCAAGTATCCCGCCCAAATCGCCACCTACCAGCACAAGAATAATCGTGGTAAGCGGGTGTATATCCAGCTTTTTGCCGAAAATATACGGCGCAACCAGGTTATCCTGGATCTGCTGAGCAATCAGAATGATCACAATCGACCAAATCGCTGTTGACGGCGACTGAATCAGACCTACGATAAAGATCGGCACACTCGACAGGATCGCCCCGATAAACGGCACGAAGTTCATGACAACCGCGATAAGGGTAAGCAGCAGCGCATACGGCAAGCCAATAATCAGAAAACCGATGTACATAAGTACACCCAGCGCCAGATTCACCAGCACTCTGCCTACGATAAAGTTGCTAAGCGCACTGTCGATCTCACTCATCATCGTTGTGCCTACATCCTTGTAACGCTGCGGCATGAAGCCTACGATCCTCCGTCCGAACTTGCCACCTTCCTTGAGCATATAGAACAGAATGATCGGGAAGGTAAATAGAATAACGGCAAAATTAGACACGAAAGAGAACAGGCCGGAAACATAGTTGGTCAACAAGTTGAAGCCTTTGTTCAGATAATCTGTCACCTGGGTCAGAGGGCTAAAATCTCCCGGTAGCAGGGACGAGAGCCATTTGATCTCCCCTAACTTGCGAATCTCCTCGTTCATGTTGGCGAAGAGACTTGGTGCGTTATTCACCAGGTTCACCAGCTGTGTGCGCAGGGATGGGAATACACCAATGCTAAACACCAGTAGCAGCAGCGCTATCACTACATAGACAATCAGTATGGAGATAGATCGATTGATCCTGCGCCTCTCCATGGCATTGATCAGCGGACGCAGCAGATAATAGAAGAATCCCGCCAGCATCAATGGAATGATAATTACACTAAACAAGGATAGCACCGGTTTGAAAATAAAATCCACCAAGGTGCTGACATACACAATGCCCAGCACCAGCAGAATAGCAATACAAACACGAATGAACACGTTCAATTTCGCCACTATACCCCTCCAATCCTCTAAATTCTCTATTTAGGTATCTCAATTGTAAAAATCGTCGCATCCTTGCCCTTGCGGCTCAGATGAAGTGTGCCACCCATTTTCTCTGTATTGCGCTTAGCGATGGACAGCCCAAGTCCAGTCCCCCCGCTGGCTGTGCGAGCCTCATCCCCACGGACAAACGGATCGAAGATGGTCGGCCACAGTTCCTGCGGAATACCAATACCGTTGTCGGCAATCTCAATCGCTACCTTATCTTCTGAGGGCATCAGCTCAACACGCAGCCTTGTTCCCGGAGGGTTATAAGCCAAAGCGTTGGCGATAAGATTATGAATTACCCGGGACAGCAGCTCGGCATCAAAACTGGCCATAACTTCATGATCAGGAACATTCAGCTTCAGATCGAAGTTCTTTTGCTCAATCTCCCCGTAGGTCTCCGCTACAATCTCCCGCAGAAAATCTCCCAGCTCCTGGCGCTCCACCCGCAGCAGGAAGTCCGGTGAATCAATCTTCAGCAGTTCCAGAGTATTCTGGATTAACTTGGTGACCTGTGACGATTTGTTATAAATGTAGGTCAAATAACGTGTCTGCCGCTCCTTGTCCTCCCCGCGACCCTCCACAAGCGCCTGGGCATAGCCCTGGATGCTCGTTATCGGTGTCTTCAAGTCATGGGACAGGTCCACCATCAGCTGCTGCTTACTCTCCTCAGCTTGAGCCTTTTCACGTGTGGTTCTCTCGATCATACCCGCCATATAGTTGAAAGTGTCACCGATACGGGCAAATTCTTTCTCGGCATATAACTTGATCCGCATGCTGTAATTCCCCTCGGTCATCTGGTTAAGTCCCAAGGTAATGATACGCAGCGGCTTCTTGATCCGACGGGCCACCCAATAACTGTAGATTACTGTCAGCAGAATGATCAGTCCGGTACCGACAAAGACATAGAAAGATATCGATTGATTCAGGTAAAGCTCCAACGGATCACTATTGATGGATATCTTCACCCGCTCACGCGGAATTTTGAGCAGCAGCCATCCAGCTTCATGATGCGCCTCATCCATACGAGCCATGGAGTAGTAGTAGGCCTGATCTTTCCTATTTTCCAGCGCTTCGTAAATACCGTCCTCGGTATACTGAGTTACTTCGTCTCTTTTCTCACCAATGGTGCTCACAACGTTCCTATCATTATCAAGGACCTCCAGCCATCCGCCACTTTCCAGCAGACGCCGATTTTCAATCCCGTTTGCCGGCTGCCCCCGATATTCACGGGCTTCTATCTTCAGGTTGGCGTCGGCGATGACATTTTTACCGGAATTAATAGTGACATCAATATTGATGAAAATATAGACGCCCAGCACGAGCATCAGCAACATACAGTTGAATAGCAAGAAGTCTAGTGTAAGGGAAATGTGCAGCGGTCTCTGATCTCTAGTTTTCCACGGGCGCTTCAAATTTGTACCCCAATCCGCGAATCGTCTTCAAATACTCCGGTTTTTTGGAATCGCGTTCGATTTTGTCACGAATGTTACTGATATGCACCATGATGCTGTTATCCTCATACACATAGAAATCTTCCCATACGGCCTCATATATCTTTTTGCGGGTAAATACGCGTCCTGGTTGTTCCATCAGCAGCTCAAGGATCTTATATTCGGTCGAGGTCAAGGCGACCTTCTCCCCAGAGCGGTAAAGCACGCATTCGCTGCGATCCAGTACAAGACTACCGAGCTCAATCCGTTCGTTCGGTTTCTTCTCCTCTGCGGGTGGGGCGTCAAAATGATTCACCCGGCGCAGCAGCGCACCCACCCGGGCGACAATTTCCAGAGGATTGAAGGGCTTGGCAATATAATCATCGGCGCCCAGTTCAAGGCCGAGAATCTTGTCATGGTATTGGCTCTTGGCGGACAGGAACAGAACCGGGAAGAAATGCGTTTCACGAATTCTTTTCAACAATTGCAACCCGTCCATACCTGGCATCATAATATCGAGTATTGCCAGATCGATGTGATTCGACTGCATCAGCTGTAGTGCCTGTGTGCCGCTGTGTGCCTCCAGAATATTGTACTCCTTCTCCAAATAGAGCTGCAGTAATTCCACGATCTCTGTCTCGTCGTCGGCAATCAGAATGGTATACACGTTGATCCCCCTTTATGTATCTATATCTGTATAGTAATCCCGGCCAGATCGGTCTCTTGGGTATATCTCTAAAATGCAGGACCCTGGCACCTTAACTATATCCTGCCATTCTAAATCTCATCTAAACGGAATCTAAAGATTAGCTAAATTATTAACATTCCACGATTGTAGCAAAAAATCGTACACAGGATATTATCCCCATGTACGATTGTTCATATTGTTCTTTTATTTAAAAAGCAACCCCGATTCCGCCTTCACCGGCATAGGTCCCCATCACAGGTCCCATACAAGAGAATACAACCTCCTTGAAGGGGTGGCGCTCCAGAATTCGTTCCTTGATCTCAAGAGCCAGCTTCTCACAATTACTGTGAACAATCGCAAGGACTCCCTTCTCGTAATCATGCTGCTTCTCTTCAAGCCGGGCCAGCAGCTGGTTTAGCGCTTTCGGAAGACCGCGCGTCTTCTCGACCACCTCTACCGTGCCGTCATCCCCGATCTTGAGCAAGAGCTTGATGTTCAGCACAGACGCTACTGCGCCGGACAGTCGATTGAGCCGTCCACCCTTAATTACATTCTCGAGCGTGTCCAGTGTGAACAGGGCGTTAACTTCTTCGCTCTGCTGAACAACCTTTTCCTTCAGATCCTGTAAGGTGGTATAAGATTGTGACCATTTCCCCGCTTGGGCCAGAACGACGTTGAGTCCCCCGGAGAAGCTCTTCGAATCTATAACTTCAATAGCATTCGGATACCCTTCATCCTCATACATCTCCTTGGCAATTACGGCAGTCTGATACGTGCTGCTGATATTAGAGGACATGCAGATGACCATGATATCGGTGCCTTCCTCCACTTTCTTAAACGCTTCCAGAAAATCCATCGGACTCGGACTAGCTGTCGTTGGCAGTTCCTTGGAATTGCGCATTCTCTCGTAGAATTCCGCTACTTCTGCTCCTTCCGGCATGGCTTCATGTCCGAAGTGAACCGGCAGTTGGATCACGGAAATATCGTACTTGTCAATGTAATCAAGAGGCAGATCGGAACCGCTGTCAGTGATAATCTTGATGGGCATAAAGGGTACTCTCCTTTCATTATCGTGTTTATTATAAGTGACACTTACCAGGTAAAATAGTTCAGTTTATCACTTGTCAAACGTATTTTTTTGTGCTTATACGCAAAAAAGAGCAATTTCTAGGCCAAGCGGCCTGAAAAATTGCTCTTTTCATAATCATATGGTGTCGAATCCACCCATTACGTCCGTTTCTCTACAACACTGCCGATGAGCCACCGTCAATATTCACGGCGGTTCCTGTTACATAAGAAGCTGCACCGGAGACCAAGAAAGCTATAACCTTTGCGGCCTCTTCCGTCTGGCCAATCCGTCCCAGCGGAATGCCATGGCTCGGACTCGAAGCAAATTCCTCCCAGCTCTGCTCAGGAGCGACAGACTTCCACTTACGCTCGATCTGGTCGCTGCGGATCAGGCCGATGCACACCGCGTTGACGCGGATATTGTCCCCGGCCAGATCCTTGCTCATCGCCTTCGTGAGCGCAAGGCCTGCCGCCCGGCTAACCGAGGTCGGCAGAGACGAAGCGGACGGCGTCTTGCCCTTGATCGCCGTCACATTCAGGATCGCGCCGCCTCCGCGCTGGCGCAGATGCGGTACCGCTGCCTTGGCGGTATTCACCGACCCCAGCAGCTTCAGATCGAGGTCACTATGCCAGCTCTCGCTTGTGACCTCTTCGAACGGCTTCGCCGCCGACGTCCCGGCATTGTTGATCAGAATGTCGAGTCCGCCGAAATGCCGCGCTGCTTGTTCCACTGCGCCGCGCGCCTCTGCCTCCACCGCGACATCGGCGGAGAGGATCAACGCCTCTGCCCCGGTCACTTCCTTGATCCGCTCCGCTGCCGCCTGAAGCGACTCCAAATTCCGGGCCACAATCGCTACCTTGGCCCCTTCCGCCGCTAGCGTAATCGCCGTCTCTAGTCCAATCCCCTTGCTTCCACCCGTAATTAGCGCAATCTTATCCTTCAATCCCAAGTCCATCTTAAGCTGCCTCCTCACCTATAGTTAGTGTCTTGAATAAGAACAGTTTACCATATTGATGGAGAATTATAGAAGCAGCCCCCTCGTACGGGCCGCTTCCACAGCTGCAACGCGGGAAGAGACGGCAAGCTTGCCATAAATATTAATGATATGCGTCTTAACCGTGGCCAGAGAGATACTCAAACGCTCCGCAATTTCCGGGTTGGTATAGCCTTGCGCCAGTTCGAACAGCACCTCATGCTCTCTATCACTAAGCAGTCCTTTCTCCTTCTTCGCTCGTAGAGGCTGACGCGCGGTAAAACTCAGCGCAGCCTGCAGATATTCACGCTCACCATCACTGAGCTGATCTGCAGCAGCAGCGAAATAGGTTTCAAGCAGCGGTGTGATTACCGAACGTTCCAGATAGAACGGCTGCAGGATGGCATTCTCATACCCGTAATGCAGCGCCTCGCGTAAGCTGTCGTTAATCTCTTTATCCCGCACAGTGCCTTTGGTAATCAGCAGGCGGATCTTCAGAAGGTTGGCTTCCACAAGGCGCAGCCGGTTCTGATGGCTCCGCGAGAAAGCCAATACCCGTTCCGTTAATCCCAGCGCGGGTTCGAACTGCTCCTGAGCACCCAATAGGCTGGCATACAACAGCTGCGAGACTAACGTATTCTGATCTTCTGCCTGCTGTCTGAATTCCTGCATGAACTGTTCGGCTACTGACGGAGAGAGTGTCTGTATTAAATGAACACTGTACAACAGACGATCAAGCCCCAGGTGATTATCTGCAAAGAAGCCTTTAGCCATACGATAGACCGTGTCTACACCTTCACCAACATTCCCGAACAACAGTGCATACTCTGCCACATGGTATTCGTATCCCATCGATACCATAAAGGGTGGTACAGACCCGTTGTTCAGCATTTGCTCGATCGTCTCAAGTGCCTGAAGCGCACGCTCCTGATCCATCCGCTTGTGATATACGCCGAGACTGCTGACATAATAATTGTAGCCCAGGATATCCATTATCGTAGAAGATTTCAGCAGGGTCTCCATTTGTTCATATGTTGCCAGACTTTCATTCAGCCTGCCCGTCTCCTCCATCAGCTGCGCCCGGGACGACAAGCCCAAGTAGTCCATGCAGATATTGGCGCCCCGTATCTTGTTCAGTGCTCGCTGGGCAAACAGGTCGCACTCTTGATAACGTTTTTGACTCAGGCTGATATTCGCGCTCTCGATTAAGAGCAGTGACTCTGTGACCGGACTTAGGCCAAGCCCTTCAACCTGTTCCAGGCTGAGTGGCGCGGGGAGTTCCATAGCTGCCCCTGTATCGTTAATGTAGGGGTATAAATTATATACTCCTTGCAGCACCTCATTGTCCTTATAGTAAGTTTCCAGTGCCCTTCCAATCTCATGAGCGCGTGCAAACTGAAGGCTGCCGATATTATACACCAGGCATTGCATGGCGAGGTTAATATCCGGCATTAGTTCAGGTAAAGGAAGCTTGTCGATATAGATCCACGTCTCCACACTTTCCTTCATCTTCCGCAGCAGTGCCCTTATCCCTGCATAATCGTGGGCAGCAAACAAATGACGAAGTCCCTCTTCCTCCTCGCCCCGCTCTGCCAAGACACGTGCAGCACACTGCCAATAGACCCTCTGTTCGGGTGGCGGAATCGTTCTGAACTGCTGCAGCAGATATTCCCCGAGGATATTGTGGTAACGATAGATGCCCCGCTCTTCATCAACGCAGACTATGAACAAATTCCGGCCCATCAGCGTATTTATCATGGTCTGAAAATCTGCCTCCGGCATAAGCGCTGTGCTCAGTTCTTCATCTACATACGATAAAATGCCAGTCAGAGTCAAAAATCGGCGTTCTGTCTCACTTCGTTGATTGAAAATTTCCCGAGTCAGGTAATCCGCGGTAATGCCGCCCCCTACTGCCCGCAGCCCTTCCCGATAACTCCCCCCCGCTGCGGCGACAAGCTGCAGCCCGCCAATCCAGCCCTCCGCGAACGTATTCATCTGCGCCAGCGTTTCATCGCTCGCGTCAAGCCGTAGCGTCTCTTTAAGAAATTGCAGCCCCTCTGCCTCCGTGAAACGAAGCTGATCCCCGTCAATAAACAGCAGTTGTCCCGACACCGCCTGCTCGCCAAGATAGAACCTAGGGTGCTCACGGGAAAGCAGGAAGAGATGCAGATTGTCCGGCATCGCCTTCAAAAAATAATCGATGCTATCTATCAGCTGCGGATTGCTTATACAGTGAATATCGTCAATGACGACATAATAGTCCTGCTCACTGCACAGCACATTAATGACATGCGTAAGCAGCAGCTCCATACGGGCTGTATCGGCACTTGTCTGCAAGAGCGCCAGAATATCTTCCCTTGCCTCTCCCAAAAACGGACCTACAGCAGCAATAAAATAATGCCAGAACGAGACGATATGATCATTGGCTTCATCAAGGGAAAGCCAGGCCGTATGTGAGTATCCGCTCTCCTGGAGAAAAGAAGAAACTAGCGTCGTTTTCCCCATGCCTGCCCCGCCCATCACGTAAACAACACCCGCTTCGGCGGAACGCTCCAGCCGGGCGAACAAGTCATGTCTGGGAATATAATTTTTGCGCGGATTCGGCCGTTTGAGCTTGGTTGACAGCAGTAGGGAATCTTGAACCTTTATCTGTTTCATCTCATCCTCCCGAACGTTAGTGATGTAGTCTGATTGTAGGTGGATGAGGGTAATTTTGGCAATACTGGATCAGCTTTTTTGAACATATTGTCTATTCAGCTTGAAGATCGTGAAGCTCAGAAGCAAGCCAATCAACAGGATCGGATACAACCAGGGCCAGAGCTGGAACCCGGCGGTCGGTTGTTCCAAATTCACGGCTGCGTTAAGGATTTGCTTTTGCGGTAGAACGGACACGATGGTGTCCAGAACAGGGTTATTTTGACTAAAAGAATAGAAGCTTCCCGACAGAATCGTTGATAGTGCCAGTACACTGTTGCCCAGCATCGAGGCATTATCCGGTTTGTCAAAGAGAGTATACAGTAGCAAGGCGATAGAGACGCCCAAGGCGCTAATAACGAGTAGCAGCAAAGCATACTGCACAAGTGTGAAGCCAATGGCGAGCCCCGACAGCTTCATAACAACAAGTGCCAAAAATAAAGGTAGAAACATGGACATGCAGTAAAGAATGTGCGCAGCCAGATAGCCGATCAAGGAGACTGGTGACAGGATAACGCGTTTAAGCTCCCCCTTCTCCCGATCCTCTGAAAAAGTAAACAGATTCATAAACGTGCTCATCAGCAAAAATAGCATTAGAAAACCGATGATATTGCTCCCCACTCCCCGATCCCCTTTTAGCACTGGTGCAGGACCCTCGGGATGCTGGAGCAGGTTCGTCAACATGGCTTGGTATTCATCATTTTTAAGCGTAGTAATATCGTACTGCCCGTTTCCATTCTCCTTGACAATGGCATCATACCGGTGTTTGACAAGTGTGGAGCGCGGCGGTTCTTTAGACAAAATATCGATGTTAAGCAGTTCTGAATGAATCGGTACCGTATCAGCACCACTAATCAGAACAATATGGCCTCTGACCTGCTGAAGACCCGTGAAATACACGGCGAGCGAAATCATGCCCAGCATCAACACCGTCATAATCACTACCAGTGGCAGACGGGCGAGCATCCGGGAATAGTTATTTTTTAGAATGGTCAGCATACATAATCCTCCGTTCGGAACAGCTTCACACAGCCCCAGACCAGTAGCACAGAAATCAGTATACTGACGCCCAGCACTGGTAAGAAGGAGGTTAGATTCCCGTCAACAATGATGGAGAAGAACGTATCGTTCAACCATTTTATAGGAGAGAGCCTGGAGATCAGTGCCATCGTTCCGCCCATCCCATCCCAAGAGAAGAATGTACCGCCCAGAAAAGCGAAAATCGCAACCACGTTGCTGAGCAGCGTACTGGCACCTTCTTCCGCCTTGAACACACAGCAGAACAGTACGCCCAGTGCGCATGCGGCGAATTCAATCGGCACCATCAGCAGAAGCAGGTAGCCCGCATGTGTACCGCCAAAATCCAAATGGAGCAAGAGCACAAGCAGAACCAGTACCGACAGATGACAGAGATAATTGAAGATCCACGACGTGACGATTTTGGAAAAATAGATCGGAAAGCTGCCTACCGGGGAATGAATGATGCGCAGATTCGCTTTTTTGATATCCCGTTCCATAAAAATGTTGGTTGCCGTCATTGCCCCGTTCAGGATCCCGTACCCCAGAATGGTGATCGTGTAGTAAAGGTAGGCATCGGAAGCGTGCTGGTACGCGCCGCTATTCAGAAAGCCCATAATCAGAACGATTAGTATGAAAAAAAGGGTGTTAAAGCCGATCAGCACCGGACTCTTGATCATATTCTTGAAGTCCATTCGGCAAATATGCATAAACCCGCTCATAAATGCTCTCCCTCCCTTAATCGCGCAGCTTGCGGCCGGTCAGTTTGAGAAATACTGTCTCAAGGCTGGCCGTCTCGCTGGCCACATTACGGATTCTAATCCCACTGTCCGTGAGAAGCGCAATAATCCGGTCCAGGTTCTCTATATCTTTGAGACAGGTCACTTCAAGCTGCGCGCCGTTGATCTGGACTGACTTCACACCAGTGATGCTGTAGAAAGCCGTCTCCTCGATTGGCTTATCCGTTTCTATCTCAATGATATAGCGCTTCTCTTCCTGAATTTCTGCCTTGAGCGCCTCTTTCGTACCCTCGGCGATAATCGCACCATGATCCATGATGATAATCCGCGATGAAATCGCCTCGACCTCCTCCATATAATGAGTCGTATATAGAACGGTCATCCCGCTATCGCGCAGCTGCTGAATGTTGTTCAGAATGTGATTGCGCGACTGGGGATCGATTCCGACCGTAGGCTCATCCATGATTACCAGCTCTGGGTTGTGGGCGATGGCACACGCAATATTAAGTCTGCGCTTCATGCCACCCGAGAACGTCTTCACCTTGTCATGACGGCGGTCGGCAAGTCCAGCTAAAGCCAGCGCCTCATCTGTAGCCCGATTTAGCTCTTGACCACGAAGACCGTACAAGCCGGCGAAAAAACGGATGTTGCGCTCAGCTGATAGCTCTTCATACAATGCGATGTCCTGAGGAACCACGCCGAGCTTCTTTTTGTATCCACGCAACACCTTGCTAAGGGCATGCCCTTTATAAAAGAGTTCTCCGCTATCGCTCGACAGTGCAGCTGTCAGGATGTTGATCGTTGTGCTCTTTCCCGCCCCGTTGGGTCCCAGGAAACACAGGATTTCTCCGCGTACCACCTCGAAGCTGATGCCTTTCAAGACTTCGTGGTCTTTGAAGCTTTTTTTTAGGTGTTTTACACTCAGTAAATTTTCCATTTTTTATCATCTCCTGAACCCTATCCTAGCTTAAAGCAGGCATAAAAAAATCAACCTTCCGGTTGAGTGAAAGGTTGATTTTTCATCCTTCATGAGGATGAGGGACCGCTACATCGGGCGGCTGAGGAGATCTTGCTTGTTCAGCGCCGACTGTGCAGCTGCATATTTACTGGGCATGACGCCTACCGAATTCTTGAAGATACGGCTGAACAGATGAATGCTGGAGAACCCGGTCTCCTCCGCGATCTCGGTCAAATTCTGCCGTCCTCGCAGAATTCGCAGCTTCGCCTGTTCAATACGGACATGCTTCAGATAGTTATGAATCGTGATGCCAAGCTGGCTTTTGAACAAATAGGACAGATGATTCGCGGTTACTCCCGCATGCTTGCCTATGCTTTCATTACTAAGCTGAGGGTCATGATAATGCTCATGAATATAATGAATAGCCTCTTCCAGCAGCGGCCAGCCTTTGGTTAACTTGCCCTCCGTCTCACCGGGAAGCGAGTGGCTCTTCATAAACGTGTAGAGCAGCTCCAGACAGATGGATTTAAGCAGCAACGGACTGGCCGGTGACGGATCGCTCAGTTCTTTTTGCAGCATGAGGAATTTCTTCTTCATATCCATCCGGTCGGCCAGAGGTAAACGGGATACCGGTGCGATAGAAGCCAGCTCCATCTCCTTCTCTCTTGGCTTCATCGCTTCAGGATGGCCCGCACTTCTATGCTCGTCATAATAGAGATCAAAGTGAAGAATGTACTGCACCAGCGGAAGCGCCGAGGATGACCTGATGATATGAGGCATGAAGGGATGCATCAGCAGCACATCCCCTTCCTTAACCAAATATTTCACACCATTCAGAAAGAACTCAGCCTCACCCTGATCAATATAAGTGTACACATGGTCCGGGTCCATCCACTCTCCGGCCAGTGAAGAGGAATTCTGAATTCTTGCGGCTCTGACATATGGGGAAATCGTATTCATCCAAGATTGATCCACGGCTGCAGCCCCCTTCTCTCTACGATGTCTCTATCCTGCAACGAATTTAGGCTCTGATCGGAATCTGTAATTCCTTCTCAACATAGTCACGGCAGGTCTTCATGCTATCATACGGGGTATTCGTCGTTTCGTCCACTTCAAGCGTTACCCAACCAGTGTACCCAATCTCTTCCAGTGCCGCGAAGACCTCACGCAAGTTGACTGCCCCTCTGCCCAGCTCGCAAAAGAACGGTTCGTTCTCATTGATGCCTTCCGACTTCTTCGTCAGGTCTTTGAGGTGGACGTAGGCCACTCTGTCACGGTAGGTTCTGATGATCGCTGCCGGGTCCATACCCGCTCCCTGCAGATGAGCAGAATCCGGCGCCAGATAGACGAATTCCGGATCGGTCAGATCCATCAACGTCACCAGTTCATGCTGATCCTGAACTTCCGTCCAGAGGTGAGGATGCAGACAAGACTTTACTCCCAGCGCTTTCGTCTGCTTAGCCAGTTCATTGATTGTTCCCGCTGCGATTTTGAGTTCTTCGAGCGTACTCGGCTGCTCTCTTGTTCCGCCGGGACCCAGCACGAGAATCTCAGCACCTAATTTTGCGAGAAGCTGAGCCAACCGCACATTATGAGCAATGATGTCCTCTCGGTCCTCCAAGTTACCAAAACGCCGATGCTGCCCGTCCGGCATCCCGCCGTACAATCCCGTGATCTCTACTCCATGTCCAGCCAGCAGTTCCTTGAACTGTTCTGGGTTGTCTTCGTACTGGAGCGCAAAGGACGCCCACGGTTCAATCCCGCGAAAACCAAGCTGACCAATCTCTGTTAAGGCCTCAAGATGATTCTGGCCCCAAGTGATGGCATGGGCAGCGATTTTTCCTCTGAATTCAGTCATGAATAGGTCTCCTTATTGGCAGGGCTTCACGTACCCGTACGCTAACCCCGCCTGTTACTCTGCAATTAACTGTAAGCTTATAGCCCTAGTGGGGCGAACACTTTATCAAATCCTGCTTTGGAGCGAGCCAGCAATTCTTGCGAAGTCTGTCCGCTACCTGGGGCCAGCACTTCCTGAGCCACAACACCGTGATAGCCGATTTTTGCTAGCGTTCCCAAGAAACCAGCAAGATCGATCACACCTTCTCCAGGATACAGACGGTCACCATCTTGAAGTTCAGGGATTGGAAGTTCCTTGGCATCATTGATATGAACATGTGTAATTTGCTCTGGTTTGAGCTTCAGTAGGTCGTCCAATGCCAGCTCGTTCGTATACCAGTGATAGGAATCGAGCAGCAGTCCGACATTACGGGAATTGATGGCCTCCATCCACTCGAGGGTATCATCCATCGTCCAGATGAACGGATTAGCCCACTGTGTACGCAGATGTTGACTGCCGACAAACTCCAGACCCAGCGAGATACCATACGCCCCCAAAATGTCCGCGCACAATCTCAAACGACGCGTAGCAGCAATCATGAACGGAGCCGCTGGCAGGTCGGTAGAAGGTAGAATGTACGTACAACACGCTTTACAATTCAGAGCAGCCGCAGCTTCTGCCACCCGCACAAGCTGTTCCAATCCTGCCCGGAAGTTCTCTTCCGTGCTCCGCCAATCCACATCCAGGCTGAAGGAACCGATCGTAACCCCGGTGCTTTCCAGCAGTTCTAATGCTTTATCTTGTCCAAGCTCCTGAATCAGCTCTAGCGGATTAAGATCCACTGCCTGAAAGCCAAACTCAGCCGCCCCTCTGATATACTCTTCAATCGACGCAAACGAGCCGAGACCCGCCGTAGTTAGTCCTCTTAACATGTCTTTGTCCTCCTTAGGCCCAGTCGAACAGTACGCCGTTGTATTGGTCTTTATTGTTTCTTAGTCCTGCATAAGCTTCACTAGCTTGCTCTGGCTTGATCACATGGCTGATCAGCGGCTCGATTTGCAGACGGTTTTGCAGCATCAGTTCGAAGACAATCTTCGAATTGCGCACCAGCGAGTGCTTCAAGAACTGATTTGGTTCTGTAGGGTAACGCCACTCATGCGCACCTTTGAACGTAATGCAGCCACGGTTATACAGATGGCAGTAGTTGAGTACATCCGTAAGATCTGTGTTGTACTCTCCACGCGGACTACCCAGCAGAATGATCTCTCCCTGGCTGCTGATATACTCCAGACTATCCACTGCAACCTTGGAGATCCCGGTGGCTTCGATATGAGTGGATACACCCTGACCGCCCGTAAGCTCCATCAATTCTTCTTTTACTTTACCGCTGCTACCATCCAGCGCGTGATCTACACCACACACACTTGCTGTCTTGAGTCGTTCTTGGGACAGATCCACCCCGATCACTGTTGCACCCTGCAGGCGGGCCAATTGAGCGGCCAGATTGCCGACCAATCCAAGACCAGATACACTTACCTTGTCGCCAAGCTCAATGTTCGACACGCGAACCGAAGTGAAGGCCACAGTAGCCATCCGAGTGAAAGGAACCCATCTGAGATCCAGTCCATCCGGTACCTTCAGTACAACCTCTTTAACCTCCAGCACCTGGTATTCGCTATGACTGCCATAGTGGAAAACAGCATCTCCAACTTTCAAATCCTTAACGCCTGCACCGGCTTCAACGATTCGGCTAACACTGGCATAACCTGGGTTAAGCGGGAGCTGGGCCCACCACTCTGTGCCTGCCAGCATTGCCAGCTCCGTTCCTGGGCTAATCAAAGAATATATTAATTGAACCAGAACTTCATTTTCCCCAAGACTTGGAGCTGTAAACTCCTCTTCCACCGTTTCTACTTGATTTGGGCTAACGAACATAATTTTCCTATTTCTCATTTGTGTAGTCACTCCTTCAGGATCATTGATCCCTTTAAATGTATGGTTTTTTGAGTAAATTGTCTTTACCTGAAGGCATGATTTTTTGTCTAAAACTACGATGGCGACAAACCCGCTCTCCGTCCCTGCAATCCCCAGCCAAAAAGCCGTCCCTCCACTGCTTACAGTGGCGAGACGGCTTCGTTCTGAGCGATGCGCCGTTTAATCAAAAAATGAATTACATGCAATCAAAATAATGATAATCCCACTTAATACGGTACTGAACTGCCCTAAGGTAAATGAACCGATCCGCACGCCAGACAGCTTTCGCCCGAGCACTACACCGAGCCATACCGTCACATAACTCCCGATGGCCGCCGTTAAAGAAATCGCCAGCGGAGACAGTCCGATCAACCCTGCGCCTACGCCGTTCGTGACTGCATTTGCCGCCAAGGCCACCCCCAGTACCATCGCTTCCAGAATGCCGATTGAGCCGGAGTTATCTTTATCGACCAGTTCTGGATTTTGTAGAATCCCGGTCAGCGATCCACCCCCTTCCTCGCGAGCTCCTTCACTCTCCTGAATACCTTCACGCTTCTTACGCGGCGCCGCCAGCAGAATGATCCGCACCCCGATGATAATCAGCAGCAGGGCGCCGATCACAACGGGCATTACACCAGGCAACACCTTCGCCATCCATTGGCCGGAGAGAATGCCGACCATACTGAGGATGAAGCAGATCACCGCAATGATTAAATTTGAGAAAGGGTTAATACGGATGCCACGAATCCCATAAGATATTCCAACACCTAAATTATCCAGACTGGATGAGAGGGCAAAGCCGGCAATAAGAAGCCACGCGACCATGGTTTTGTTCACTCCTTGTTTCTGTTTACAGTCATACTATTGAGGTACTGTCAAAATGGTGCGCGTCCCAAATTAAATTGTTGAGAATTCCTCAACATTTGATTTTAACACCACAATGAATAGGAGGTGAAATGCACATGTCTGATGAGAAGAGAAGCCCTGATCTTGGGGAGATACTGACAACTGTACTCAAAGAGCGCAGGCTCTCCATGCGCAAACTGAGCACCTTGACCGGCATGGATACCGCCACGATCTCCCGCATCGTGAATGGCAAACAGCGCCCCAAACCTGAGCATCTGCAAGCGTTCGCTCTGCATCTGGACGTTCCCCTCGCCCACCTATTTCATGCCGCCGGCTATGGCGCTGCTGTGCCCACTCCCGCTGTTCCGACCTCCGACATTCATTCCTCTATCACCAGCATCAAGGAAACCCTGCAGGCCTTCAACCTGATCGATCATCATTTTACTGCAGAGCTGGTTCAGCGAGAACTCAGTAAATACGAACCTTATGTCCTCACCGAAGAAGGTGCGCGAAAGATTCATAGCGACTTCCCGGACAAAGTAAAAAGCGTCAACGGTGCTGGACCGTTCATTGAAGAACTGCACCGCATGTATGAGCTCTACAGCAGCACCGACCTCCCCTCAGAGGAACGCGCTATTCTGGGAAGCGGATTGTTTTATTTTGTTTCGGCGACTGACATCATTCCGGACTATGTATTCCCGCTGGGCTACCTGGACGATGCTATCGCTGTGCAGATTGTGATGGAGCGACTGCTGGCGTTACGGAGTCGGTCGGGGATATAGGGGGAATGCGATACTTATGCCAGTGTTATCTGTAAAAAAGCCGTCCCCCTGTGCAGCGTCTCTGCTGGGGTGACGGCCTTTTGGTTTTTCGTCTGCTTTTGCAGTTTGAGTTTCTTCAATTAGCAGATGGAAACTGTTATCTACAGTTGTTAGTAGTGATAATACAGGCAAAAATCAAACCACTTTTGCGAACGTACAGGTTAATGGAACGCCACTTAGTAGCGGTGCGTTATCATCTCCTCAAAATGTTCACTCTAATGTAACTTTTAATATCAACACTTCTGTTGCAATTATTGTAAATAGCGACAATCACAAATAAAATAATAGACAATGGAAGTTTTCAGTATCCATTGTCTATTATTTTGAGGAGGAAATTATGAAAAGAATACTGAAGATATTTTTGTGTGCGGCAATTATTTCAATGGCAGTTGGAGTAAATAGTGCTTTTGCATCTCGGGAACATCCTAATATTTATATCAACAATGAAAAAATGGATATCTATGCTAATATAACTTGGCTTGGTACTACGCTTGTTCCTATGCGCCCAATCTTTGAAAAGTATGGAATGACGGTTGAATGGGACAATTTAACCAAAACTGTAACTGCACAGAAGGGCGAAAACACAATTAAATTGACACATAATTCATATGAAGCATATTTTAATGGCAAAATAGTACCCTTAAACCAAGCACCGTCACTTGAACCAAGTAGTAATATATTTTACGTAAACTTAAGATTTATATCCGAGGCATTGGGAGCAACGGTCTCATGGTCAAAAACAGATAATGATGCCTCCGTCTACATCAATTTTCCCGAGTGAATCCCTTTACCTGCTTCACACCATCAATCCTGCGCATACCGGTTTTTCGGGATCTGCAGACCAAGATGGCCCCTCAGTGTATCGCTCTCATAATCTAACCGAAACAATCCGCGCTTCTGCAGCTCCGGCACAAGCAGCTCCGTGACATCAGCCAATGTGCCTGGTACTTCACTGTGCAGAATAAACCCATCCGCCGCTCCTGTTTCGAACCATTCCTGCATCCGATCTGCTACTTCTAGCGGTGATCCGAAGAAAGTCGACTTTGGCTCGGCAAATGCCAGCACAGTCTGGCGTAGAGTCAAACCACGCTCGCGTGCTTTTCGCTTGATGCGATCGGTAAAGCTTTGAAAGCTTTTGCTGCCAAGTGTACCTACATCAGGGAACGGTTCATCTAGCGGATACTGCGTGAAATCGTGGAAATCGAAAAACTGTGCGAAATATCGCAGCGACTGGTCAAATGATTTTATTGAAGCGGTCTTGGCATACTTCTCCTCAGCCTCTTCCCTTGTTCGACCTATAACAATATTGGCGCTCGGCATAATGATCAATTCAGACGGATCACGTCCGGCTTCACCAACTTTTCGCTTCAGATCCTTATAATACTTCCTTGCTTCCTCCAAATTGCTAATACCGGTCATGACCGCATCAGAGTGAACGGCGGAGAAATCCTGCCCATCCGCAGAAGAGCCCGCTTGAAAAATAACCGGATGACCCTGGCGTGATCGGGCAATATTCAGCGGTCCCTTCACAGAGAAAAATTCGCCCCGGTGATCTAGACTGTGTAGCTTATTTGGATCAAAAAAGACTCCGCTATCTTTGTCCCTCACAAAGGCGTCATCTTCCCATGAATCCCATAAGCCGCGAGCAACAGACAAATACTCACTGGCTATACGATAACGCGTGTCATGCTCAGGATGATCTTCCTCTGATTTGCTGAAATTAAGCGCTGCCGCACTCATACCCGTCGTCACTACATTCCAGCCCGCTCGTCCGCCGCTAATATGGTCGATAGAAGCAAGCTGTCGTGCACTTGTATAGGGATCGCTGTATGTCGTGGATAATGTGCCGACCAGACCAATACGCGAGGTGGCGTGTCCCAGCGCAGACAACAGCGTCAAAGGCTCCAAGTGATTGGCATAGTGCGGAGTCGATTTCTCGTTTATATGTAGGACATCCGCGATAAAAACAAGATCCAGCTTGCCAGCCTCCGCAATCAGCGCCTGTTCACGGTAGAAGTCGAAGGCAATGCTCGCGTCCGACCTGACCTCGGGATGCCGCCATGCGCTTACACTTGATCCAACACCATGGATCATCGCACCTAGTTTAATTTGTCTGCGGTTTGTCGTCATGTCGACCATCACCCTTTCAGTTACTTCTATCTGGTACTCATACTGCCTGTATCGAAGCGACTTAAGAACTGCCTTACCCGCTCATTACGGCTGTCTTCGAAAATATGCTTCGGTGTCCCATCGTCAGAAATAATGCCCTTCTCCATAAAAATAACACGGTCCCCGACCTCTCTGGCAAAATTCATCTCATGTGTCGCGACGACAAGCGTCATCCCTTCCTGGGTCAGTTCCTTCATGACGAGCAGCACTTCACCTACCAGTTCAGGATCGAGCGCAGACGTTGGCTCATCGAACAGCAGGATGGCCGGCTCCATCGCTAACGCTCGCGCAATACCGACCCGTTGCTGCTGGCCGCCTGATAGCTGCGCTGGAAAACGGTCCGCGAACTCGCCAAGGCCGACCTTGTTCAGCAATAATTTCCCACGCCGTATAGCATCAACAGAGTTCCATCGTTTGACTACGATTAGCCCCTCAATGACATTCTCCAATGCTGTGCGGTGTGGAAACAATTGATGGCTTTGGAACACCATGCCGGTCTTTTGCCGATAACTGGTCAACTCGCGTATTTTCTTCTTGCCTCCATCTCCAAAGGACATTGACAATCCATCCAGTTCGATCATGCCGGCATCAGGTATTTCCAGCAAATTCACGCAGTTGAGCAAAGTCGATTTCCCTGATCCGGAAGGACCGATGACAATGGTTGTCTGTCCTTTTGCGATATGCAAGTCGATCCCCCGAAGAACTTCTGTCGGACCGAAGCTTTTACGCAATTGCGAGATCGTTAACATGTTCGCCGCCTCCTTCTCCTCATTTAAAGCGAATACTTTCCGAATTTGTTCTCCAGCCGATGTTGAAAAATCGTGAGTACAGAGCAAATCGCCAAATAATATCCGGCGGCCACAATGTAGAGCAGCATCGGTTCAAACGTGGACGCAGCAATTTGCTTAGCTACGCCAAACAAATCGGGTAAGGTGACGAGTGCAGCCAGTGAGGAGGTTTTAAACAAGCTGATGAACTGACTGCCGAGCGGCGGGATGCTGATCCGCGCCGCTTGCGGCAAGATTACACGCCTTAACACCTGGAAGGGCGTCATCCCAAGAGAATACCCTGCTCTCCATTGCCCCTGGGGCAGTGATTTGATCGTCGAACGCATAATTTCAGAGCAATAAGCTGCTTCCGACACCGTAAGAGCGATGACAACCGTGGGAAATGCAGGTAGAATGATGCCAAAACTCGGTAGCCCATAAAAGATAATGAACAATTGGACAAGGATTGGTGTGCCCCGGATAATCCACACATAGAACCGTGATGGCATCCGCAAATAGGGTTTATGTGACAACCCTGCCAAAGCGATCAGCAGTGCAAAAATCAGCGAAAGCCCGAACGAAAGGATGGACAACGGTATCGTATATTTAAGCATCCCCTGCAGCAGCGGCCACAACGAGTGGAGAAAAACATCCCACAATCTTTCCGCGCGCTCCTGACTCATGTCGTTTCTCCCTCCATCCTATTTCAGTACATTTTCTCCGAACCATTTGACGGACAGCTTCTCGTAAGTGCCATCCTCCTTCACGCTCTTCAACGCCTCGTTAAATGCCGCAGTGACAGTTCCGTCCCCGCCCTTAACCAGTGGCAGTGCAACAATTTCTTGAGTATCTGCCTCAGCTGCGGCTCGCAGCTTCAGATCCGGACGGCTTTTCTTAAGTTCAATGAAATACAAATTGTTGAAGATAATAGCGTCAACCCGCTTATTCTTCAGCAGCTCAAGACTTTCGCCTTCCGGCACAAGCTGAGCCCCATAGGATTCGGCCAGTTTACCGTAAATGCTCGTATTAGAGCCGTAAACCTTTTTACCCTTCAGATCCTCGAAACTATTGATGTCTTTCGTCTCATCCAGCACAATAAGCGTCGGATACGAGATCAGATATGGGTCGGTAAAATCGTACTTCTCCTTGCGTTCGTCGGTTACTCCGATTTGATGAATGGAATCGAAGCGTCCTGCGTCCAGACCAGCCAGCATTCCGTCCCACTCCGCTTCCTTGAACACCGGCTTCACACCTTCGACACGATTCCAAACCTCCGTAAGCAGTTCGATATCAAAGCCGGTTAACGGACGATCATTGCCCTCCTCGTGGAAAGCATAGGGTGGATAAGTACCCGTAGTAGCGATAACAAACTCGCCTTTCTCCTTCAGCTTGTCCAGCGAAGTCTGCTTGGCAGCCGGTGGGTTAGTAGAAGGAGCTGCAGCAGATTCATTGCCTTTATTGTTTGAGCATCCTGACGCGATTAACGTCAGAGTTAATACTGTAATCATAGATAAGCTTTTTATTTTGAACATTTCACTCGCCCCTTGGCTATTTAGTTGTGCGCGGCCTCTCGCATGCACACATCATATTACACAGTTATACAATCTGTATAGTTGGTTTTAAAAGGATGCCAATCTACTTGCATTAGATCACAATACAGTTATATTTCGTAGCAACGAATCTCGTAAATCGAAGCTTCCGTACTCCCATTCGTGGCATGTACAACCACTCGAATTCGCTCGGCTAACAATGGTTCAGACAAGCAATGCGAAACATGCCGTTGGTAATTATCGGTTATTTCCATGGCTATCCGCCACCCTTCGCCATCCCACGCTTCGATGCTATAATCCCGTGGACAGTTCGGTTCGCGGAAAAAGGCAGGGTATCGATTAAGGTCCTGCAGCAGATGGCCAGGGAAAGTTAGCTCCACCGTTCCGATCTGTTGAGGTTTGCTCCAACGCAGTTCAAGTGACTGCGGGAGACACTGCCCTGGCGCTGAGCGCCACAAATTGGTCGTTCGATGCGGCCTAGACGTTCCACTAGTCGTTCTTTCTGGGCCAAACACTGCCTGTGGCGGAGTTACTCGCAAGCTCATCGTTCGCCCATCCTCATGACTCCGCAGACGGCCAGATTCCAATTCGCTTGCTGAAGGCAGCCCTTGATGCACACTTGCTGCGCGATGCCAGGACAATTCCTTCGCTCCAAAAGCATCAAGACGCATATAACCGTCCTGCGGAAAGGCTTCTTCAGCTCTTTTATCCAGCTGTACCTGCCACTGCACCCAGCCGGTATACGCAGCGGGAACTGTCAATTGAGCGAAGGCCAGAACACTCGTTGCTGAAACGGTATCCCTCTTATCCGTGGCTCCATTATGACTGCCGTTCACGCTGTAATCCCAGATGTGCTCGGTACGATGCAGTTCTACCGAGAACGTTTGCGGCTGATCCGTAGAATTAGCAATCCACATATCGACTTGCTCTAGCAGACCGCACACGGGTACCCATTGGCTGCGGCGAATGTCGAGCGAATCGGCATCAGGACCTGGCTCAACCGTCGTCAAAAAATCTTCACTACTGGCAGTGACTTCTGCACTGCGAGCGAGATCAAGCGGATCAGCGTTCGTTACATTCGGCAGGAAGCAGCCTCTACGCAGCAACGTTTGCTGTACCTTGGCAATGGCCGTAGTCGGTATATCCGGAATAGCAATGCCTTGCTGCAGTGCGATGGCGGCTGTCGTTCCAGCGGCTTGCCCCATAATCGCCGTCGTCGACATCACGCGAACCGTCCCAAGAGCAGCATGCGTTACACTTACATTCCGCCCTGCCATCATCAGATTGTCGATGTCCTTCGCAATCAGAATACGCAGCGGGATACCATAAGGACTGATAATTTCTCCCGCCCCCGGCAGCTCGCTTGTCGGCGCAAGCAGTCCTCCCGGGATATGTAAATCCAGATACCAGCCCCCGAAAGCGACCTCATCGGGAAAGGCTACTTCCTGCTGCACATCGTGCTCGGTCATTAGATAACGTCCAATAATACGGCGGCTTTCCCGCTTCCCCGGCACTTGACCGATCCAATCCAGCGCATAATTCGCCGCTTTGTCTCGTGTCAGAGGGTCCTTATTTTTAATCCAATCCCACACCCCGAGAACGTGGCGCGTAAGCTCATGGCGAATGGTCTCCGCATCATGGATCGTATCCCAAGGCGTACCGAGCTCGAACCACCAGTAGCCGGCCCGAATGTCATAAGGCTTACGGTTATGCCCATAGAAGAAGGCCGGGTCGTCATAGGAAGCCGCCCATGAAGGCGCGTGAAACGGTGCTGGCCGGCCCGTATCACGAGCGCGAAAATGAATGGAGCTGCCCATCGTATCACTGCTTGCCATCTCCGGTGCATGCAGCTCTCCGTATTCGTCTCGACTCTCTGAGCCCATCCGCCATTCGTTGCCTGCCAGTGCTGCAATTGTGCCATCCCCGGTACAATCGATAAAGACCTTCCCTTCAATTCGCAGGTCTGTCTCAGCGCCAAGAATATGACCGGTTACAGCGGTAATCTGCCGCTCTCCATGTCTGTGCACTTGCTGCACCGTGGTGTTCAAATAAACAGTCAGATTATCTGTCCTTACCGCCAAATCATACAGCGTCATATCCCATACGCTGTTCGTCCAACCATTATTGTGGAATTGCTCATGATTATTCGCCCGATCCGCTCCCGCAAGCTCCGTAAGAATGCCTGTTTCGCGCGCGTAAGCATGGAATCGTCCGGCACCGTGTGGAGTCACGCGAATCTCCGACGAGCTGTTGCCACCGAGGACAGGACGGTCCTGCAGCAGTGCAGTTACGGCTCCCTCGCGTGCCGCAGCTATTGCTGCACTAAGGCCAGCCAAGCCACCGCCAATAACGACTACGTCGTATGATGCTGATTTGCTGCTCATCTTTCCCCTTCACTCCCTTCTTCCGATGTACTCCCATAAAGGGTTGCCCTTCTAGAAACCGCCTCTGCCACTTCCACGGATTGAATGGCTGTTGTAATTCCGCCGGTGGTCTGAAGACCGGCACGAAGTTCATTAAAGAATCCAGCATTTTCCTCATAAAATCCGTTAACCACATAAGGCTCTTCGCTTCCCGCTGTCGCAGCACCAGCCCAACTGGCTGTTCGATGATTACTAGACCAAAGCTCGGCACTGCCAGGCGAATCATGTGATGTCCAAAAAGGAAGCTTTAGCCGGAGAGAGACTCCCTCACCTGAAACCTCCACACGCTCATACACTGCTCCCGCAACGGGATAATAGTTTAGATTGAATGTGATTCCGGACAAAAACTCCCCTTCAAGCGCAACATTAGTTACACCCGCCCCCAGATGCGGAAGCTTCCTGTACCGCAGACGAATATTGCTATAGTCAGAGCCAACCAACTCGCGCAGTGCATCTATACCATGAATAACCGTAACTGACGCATCCTCATCGTCCGTCCGCCCAACTCTGCTGATATCGTATGCAATATGATGAAGACGACCAGCAGCACTCCATTCCTCCAATTGACTGCGAGCTTGAATGACAAGCGGCATATACCGTCTGTTAAAAGCTACCCGATTCGGAATCTCAGACCCGTCAGGCCGCTGCGCCGCTGCAGCAATTTGCAACGCTTCCTCCTTTGACACGCCCGGAGGCTTCTCCAGCAGCAGTGGATATCCTCGCTCCAAGATCGAAACCGCCAGACCTGCAATGTGCGGCGCCGGCACCAGCAGACAAACCACGTCAGGACGCTCTTTCTCCAGCGCTTCTTCCACTTGGGTATACGTCCGGGTAAAGCCGAATTCTGCAGCGAACGCGGCAGCCTTTACTGGGTCAGCATCTACACAGGCGACAAGCTCCGTATCCGGATGCTCCGCCACATAACGCCGGTAGGCTGGTCCATGTCCTCGCCAGGCAATGCTGCCGCATCCGACAACACAAATTTTAAACGTCACTACCTGTCCACTCCTTCGCTAATTGCTCTGCACGCTTCAAGGCTTTGATCTCCCGCGGCAAATGGATGTCATACGGCTCCCATTGGAACCATTCCCCGCTTAAATAATCGGTATAGCCGATTGCTTGCAGAGCATGAATGACCTCCGCGTGATCAATGTCCCCGCTGCCGATGGCCAGGTACTGCGGATGCCCGTTCTCCCGTTTCGGACCAGCAGCACCATCGTGCACATGCACATGCTTAATATGGGGGCCAAGTATCTGAGCTACTTCTGCCGGAGAAGCATTACCTTCATGCTGCGTATGCAGCACATCCCACAATACGCCTAAGGCCGGAAGATTCACTCTTCCCAGCAGTTCTGCGAGTGTATGCGGGGCCGACCAATCATCATGTGTTTCTAACAACAGCGTGATCCCTTCTCTTTGTGCAATCGGCGCAAGCTGGCCAAGAGCCGCAATCACTCTATTCGTGGCGACCTCTCTAGAATCTTCTGCAGCGAGTCGGCCGCAAAACAACCGGACAAACGGAATGCCCACATCCTTTGCCAGCGTAATAGCCTCTGATGCAGCTGCTATTTGCTTCTCAGCATCCGTAGCCGTTGTAAATCGGGAGGAAATGCCTAGAGCTGTCAGTGCGATGCCACTTCTAGCTGCTTCTTGACGGAGTGCTAAGCGCGTCTCTCTGCTAGCCGTCACCTCAATGCCATGAGCATGACCAACGCCACTGCGAATTTCCAAGCCGTGATACCCGAAGTTACGCGCCACCTCTAACAGCTCCGTCAACGAAAGCTGTGGGGCGGATGCCGTGTTAAATGCGTATTTCATGCCAGTCCCCCTTGTGTGTACTTTTATAAAATGACTGTAACCTAATTAATGCAGAAGCCACCTGCCCGATCATCTACCACTCGTTTCTTGAGAAAATGCACGTTACTCCTAATTTTGCGCACAGCAAAATCACCGGCGCTGAGCAGTATGGCCTCAGGCGGCCGCCGGTGTCTATTTCCCAGGCAATCTAACAGCACGCCTCCCTTTAAACTTGGCGGGAACGCTTGCGAAAAGCTTGCGGGGATAACCCCATCTTTTTCTTGAATGTTTTGCAAAAATACGCACTGCTATTGAATCCTGTCTGCTTCCCGATCTGCACCACCGGACGGTCTGTCACTGACAGCAGCAAGCAGGACTCACGAAGCCTGCGGGCAATAATATATTGGCTGAGCGTACAACCGGTTTCCTCGCTGAACAAATGTGATGCATAAAAAGGAGAGACATGCAGGCTTTCGGCCAGCTTTTCCAATGAAAATTCCTCATGATAATGCTCCTCAATCCAGTTCATCATATGTTCAATATGACGGCCCTCACGTTTATCTATGACCTGGGCCTGCTCGTGCTCAGAGGCTCTTTCGTACATTTTGCGCAGTGTTCGCATGAAATCTATCAGGAACAGGAGCAGTTCCTCTTGACGTTCATAATTCGGCACTTCCGCTAACCGCTGCTTGAATTGCCCGGACAGGACGTCGAAGCCAGTAACCTCCTCCTCCGTTAACGAGAACAACTGGCGTTCCAGCTTGCCTTTCCATATTCGTTGAAAAAAAGCATGTAAGCTCGGGAACAACGCAGCATAGCGGTCGAACAAATAAGGATCGAATACAATTGGTGTACGCACATAGGGCGGCTCCATTTTAAAGTGGTGCAGCTGGTAGGGCTGAATGATAACAAGCGTTCCGGGACCAACGGAATGTACCTTTTGTTCCAGAATAAGCTGGCCCTGCCCTTCCAGCACAAGTACAATCTCAAGACCTTGATGTGCGTTTACGATTTCCAAATGGCCTTTGCGAGTTGCAAGGCGGTGAAAGAAAAGGAAGTTCTGCTCGACAAGCTGCGGTACCGGATTAATCAGCCGACTCATCTGCCGGTCATCTCCTGCTGCAGCCAATCAAAGGAATGGGCACCGCCAATTTCATGCCCGCCTTCAAAGACCTCCACCTGGAAGCGGCTCGCCGCCCCCAGCTTTTCATACTGTTGTTTCAATATATCTGCCGCTTTAATCGCTCCTTGAACTGGGAATATATGATCTCTTCTCCCGACTTCCAGGTATAACGAGCGAGGAGCGATCAGCCCGATCAGGTCCGGCATATCCCCCAACTCGACGATGCCGGGAATGTAATCGCATAAGCAATTTTGTCCGACAAAGAAGGAGCTGTCTTCATAGGTGTTTGGATACCCGCTTAGTACGAGTGCTGTGAGCCTTACATCCAACGCTCCTGCCAAGTAGCCCACAAAAGCTCCCCCAGATAACCCCATCACGCCAATGCTATCTCCTTGTATTTCCGGTCTGGCCAGCGCATAATCTGCCGCTATTAGCGTTTCCAAAGTACGAACACCTGCAAGCGTTTCTCCCAGATGAATTAAATAAGAAGACAGCTTATAGCAAGAAGAATTACCTATAGCCCTGGGGTCCAAATGACTGTCCGCAATTAGGCGTCTCTCTCCGAAACCGAGCAATTCGGGCACGATGACAGCCAAGCCGCGCTTAACCAATGACAGAGCGAAATGCTTGTGGATACCTGTACCTTCCGGTTCATCCTGCCCATCCGGCGAGAGGCCGACCAGCTCGCGGCTGCCATAACCGTGTCCGTGCAGGGCTAGTACCGCCGGTACAGGATTATCCGCTGTTGCGGTTTTAGGAAGCAGAACATAAGCAGGCATTAGCAATCCGTCTCTCGTTTCAATCTCAACGCGTTCCCGCACATAGTCTCCGCAATCTATCGACTCCTTGTGGAAAGACTCAGGTACTTCATACACAGCCTCTCCGCTGCCTAGCTGAGCAATGCGCGCAGGTGGAATACGAAGAATTTGTGCCAGTCGTTCTCTGCGTCGTTGTCTTTCAGCATCATCGAGAACATCCGGTAATTTGGATGCTTCTTCTAGTTTATTTTTATACAATGTATCGATAAAAGCATTTGGGGAGCCGCTTCTCATCCTATCGCCTCTTTCTAATCTATAAGACAAACTTAAGATTCTCACTTAAGGGCTCGTTCGTCACTACGGTGAATGTTTGGACTTACGGTCGCTGTTGTATCCAGATTCCTTCTTTTTAAGCCGCTTTTAGCGGTTGAAATCTGGATACAAAGGCGATCGCTCACGCTCCTACAGTTCCAAACCTTCCCCTCCGTTCCTTCTCGCTCTTTGTTACTTTCTTATATTCATCTTATATAGATTGATAATTTTTGTGTAATGATTGTACTTAATTGTGCTCAAAGTTGAGCCGCTGAACAGCATTCAGAATCATTATTCCAACACACAAGTTAGAATGAAAAGTGCGTAACAGCAAGGGTTAGCATTACTTTTCTGCTATCATAGTATGGGTACTCCCAGATGTAAAGTTGGATATTAAAACGTAGCAATATAGTTATATCTATACACAACGTACGACAATGATCGCAATATAATTCAATTTTTGCTCAACATCTTATCTCTTTAATACATTATGCTTGAATGCAGGAGGGAGAAGATTCCGAATGAAAGATAATACTTCATGGACCATTGCTGCTGCAGGGCAAGCGTTGCGGGACGGTCGACTATCCCCTTTATCCCTGCTAGATTTGCATCTGCAGCGTATTGCTAATAATGAGCCGCGCTATCATACGTTTATTCTGCTCATGGAGGAAGAAGCACGTGCTCAAGCTAGGCAGGCCGAGCAGGAGCTGAGGAACGGATTAGACCGCGGTCCGCTGCACGGCATCCCTATATCGGTCAAAGATATGATTGCGTACGCGGGTATCCCGATGACGAACGGCTCAGGACGTACGCCCCCGTTCAAGCCAAGCATACACGCTCACATCGTAGAGCAACTCCTTGAGGCTGGCGCCGTGATCATTGGCAAATCTCATCTGCATGAATTTGCGTATGGCAAGCATCACCCGGCATATGGAGCAACCACTAATCCCTATCATTCTGGCCGCTTGCCTGGCGGATCCAGCTCCGGCTCTGCCGCAGGCGTTGCTGCCGGGTTCGCGCTCGGCTCTATAGGGACCGATTCTGCAGGGTCGATCCGGGTGCCGGCCAGCTTTTGCGGAGTCGTAGGGTTTAAACCTACCACCAACCGCCTCAGCCTGTCAGGGATTACACCGCTCGCTCCTTCGCTGGATCATGCCGGCATTATCACCCGCACCTGTGAAGATGCTTCGTTGCTTTTTGACGAATTGGTTCTTAACCCTAACATAACGCCTAAAGAGACTGACAACAGAATACGGCGGCAGCCTGTAACCGCTCCATCAAGGTTCGGTGTGCCCCTCTCCTATCTGCAATCGACGACCGATCCGGAAGTCCGTGCCGCAGTACTGGAAGTCGTTCGTACACTTGAGGGTCAGGGTGCAACCGTAGAGTGGCTTCTTAACGATTTGCCCATTCTAGAAATCAAAGAAAAGACTTGGAGTATTCTTCATTATGAAGCTTACTCTACGCACAGCAATCATTTGTCCGATTGGGCTGAAGGCTATAGCGAGCCGCTGCAAAGCAACTTGCGTGTGGGACAAGCCATCACAGAGGCAGAGTATAAGGACTGTCTATCCTGGCGTGATTCCTCATTCCACTTAATTGACCAACTGTTTACGGGCATCGACGTCATCCTTACACCTACCTGTCCCGTCACAGCTGGACCCGTTCATAGCACGACTGCCAACAGACCTGCCAATGGCGAATTCACGCCGCTAGCCAATTTATGGGGACTACCCGCGCTCACACTGCCCATCGGTTTGTCACAGGAGGGTATGCCCATCGGCTTACAGCTAACAGGGAGACAGGGTGATGACCGCAGCGTACTGGCAGCTGGTGTATATATCGAACAACTCCTCGATGCGGCCAAGCTGTGGCAGCTGCCATAGACATACAAGCATTTGTATTAAATATACTGAGCATGATTGATAGGGACGTGGTGAACAATAGGTTGGGACTTACTATTCGGGATTACAGCAACAATTGATTCACGGTAGCAAAATGGGCGGATGTAGCAGCAGCTGTATAGAGCTTTTTCCAAACAAATAAGAATAGGCTGTTCCTTGAGCAGAAGTTTCTGCAAAGAGGACAGCCTTTTTTCGTTGCTACATAAAGTGAACTTAAGAATAGCACCTTGCTGATTGATTATATCCTTATTTTTACAGGTGATCCTCCAGTCAGCTTGCCTAATTCTTAAGTTCAGCTTATATACATGATATATATTTTTGTTCCGTCCATCAGAATTACCAATCTGTTCAAGTAGAAAAGTAGCCTGCAAGTATTCACGTAGCAACTAGTGCCGCAACCATCCCCCTTAATTGGCGTATTAAAGAAAAACTGGAAAGGATGACGTTCAGATGTCAGCGCTGCTCAAAAAAATCCGGACACCTACCTTTATTTTCTTTTCGTGTGTTCTGGCCCTGTCCGTAATGGTAGTGATTCTGTCCAAACCTTACTTTACAGAGCGTATTTTCTATGTAGAGAACTACAAATACTCTTTCTACAGCGAACAAGATAATGTTGTCACCTATCGAAGCAAAACAAACGATCCTATACAAGTAAATCTTGATCATGGTAAGCGTACGGTAACCATCCAACATCAGGAGTATTTTATTACGAAAATCGATTCTTCACCCAGTCCGAATTACAAAGTGATATATCCTAACGGCCACAAATACGAAGTCCATGATGCTTCCGGAATATTATTGACCTCCGATGGACATGGAAATTACGTCTCCGAAGTCTCTATTTTCGTTAACAATCAAAGAATACCTCAGGACGGCGAAGAGCAATATTCACCCTCTACCCTGGTAACAGCAGCGTACCCCGAATATCATGACACTCAAGGTGCTCCAGCGCTTCTGTATCTCGCATTAGCCGTGTTGATTTACGGATGGAGCAGCTTTCGCTATCGAAAATTTCAAGACATCCTTTTCTTACTCTCGCTTCGTTGGATATGGGTAAACGACCCTGAACCTAGCGACTTTTATTACTTCATGACCAAAGCTAGCGGTATTATCGCCATGATAGGCGCTCTCTGGATCGCCGTTCAAGCCTTCTGAACCACTGCCCACGGCAAAAGCCATCAAGAAATCAATGCAGCAAAAAGACACTGAGATTTTATTCATCAGTGTCTTTCTGGTTGATACTTTTCCACCAACATCATATTTCATCGTTGAACTCAGAGTCGTAGTTTAAAGCAACTTAATCAGCTCTTCTAGCTCATCAACCAATACTTTTGCATGTTCAAAATTAGTATCTTTCAAGGCCAATTCTATTTGCATTTCAACTGATTTTTTCTTTTGTTCAGTTTCTAAATAGTCTTTATCAAAATGACTAGCATAAATCATCTGTTTGAATTTTTTCATTTTCATTTTTCTAATCGTCTTATCGTCAATGATTAATACATAATCCATACCATTTACAACAGAATAGAAATCATGAGAAATCATGAGAATCGCACCTTTATAGTCTTCGATGGCCTTCTCCAGTGCTATTTGTGTATAGGTGTCTAAATGGCTTGTCGGTTCATCAAGAAGCAATACGTTTGCTTTACTGGCAGAAACTTTAGCCAATTGAAGTATATTTTTTTCTCCACCAGATAATGATTCTATCTTCTGATTAACGCTTTCTCCTTCAAATCCATAATTTGAAAGATACGATCTAACCTCGTCATAGGTACTAATTCCAGCATCGATAAATTCTTCAAGAATTGTATTAGAATCATTTAGCACTTCGCCTTGTAGCTGAGATAAATAAGCCACTTTAGCATCAGCATTTATTACAATTGAATCGTGATTATTCTTAAAAATTTCTCGAAGTAAAGTCGTTTTCCCAGTACCGTTTGCCCCGATAATAGCTACTTTATCTGTAGATTTGATCTCAAAGTTAACATTTTCCAAAAGCAACTCATCAAAGGTAACACCATAATTATTGACATTTACAACAATGGTGTCTTCAATTTCATTTTCAATACCAAAACTGATTTTCGGTTGCTTAATATCAACAAAAGGCGCTTTAATTCTACGTGCTTCCAATCTCTCTTGAAACTTAACTCTAGCTTTTAAGGCTCTCCCTCTAGATGCTTCTGAATTATAGGTTGCGATAGCTCTAAGATTATCGATTATACTATCATATCTCTCAATTTCTTCAGCTTCAGCGACTGCGATTTCTTGCAACTCTATTTTTGTCTGAAGTAACGAGAAGTTATACTCAATATATCGCCCATCAAACTCTTGAATCTCCGTGTTTTCAAGGTGGATAATTTTGTTGAAGCAATGATTCAATAGATATCGGTTGTGCGTAACAACTAACAGTATGCCTTTGTGTGCATTAATAAGATTTTTAAGCGCATTTAGGTTTTCAAAATCTAAAAATACATCCGGTTCATCCATAATCATTAAGTCTGGACTATTAAGCATTTCCTTCATTACTTGAATAAGCTTGAATTCTCCACCACTCAGGTCAGATACCCTAGCATCTTTTAGGTTCATGAGGTTTGCAAGATTTAGCTTCTTATTAATGTTGCTTTCAAAATCGTTCCCACCTATTGCTTCAAATGCGTCTAAAGCTAATTGATACTTTTCTAACAGCACTTCAATATCCGATGAAGTTTCCATTTCAGTACAAATGGTTTCTATTTCATTTTGTTTCTTAATAAATTCTTCTCCGATATATTCAAAAACAGTTGTTTCTTTCGATCTGTCTAGCTCAGAGAACTGACTTACAAACCCAATTTTACAAGTCGGGTCTATTTCTAACTTGCCCTCGAACAAATATCTTTCTGGATCCATCAGTATATCGATCAGTGTGCTCTTCCCACTGCCACTTGTTCCAATAAAAGCGCAATGTTGTGCTTCTTCTAACGTGAATGAAATGTTTTTGTATAGTTCTTTTTGTGGAAATGAGAAGGATAAGTTATCTACTTTTATCATGGTATTACCTTTCTTTCTAACTAAAATAGTGAGTATTATTAGATGTATTGCAAAACATAATGTTGAGTTTACCGTTGTAAGAGTAACACTGATTATAGCCAACTTCAATCATTTCAAAGTAAAGTTGTTCGTAAAAGCGAAAAATACTACTATATGAATCCACTGGTCAGGGGGAGCGCTATAGTGAATTAATTGCAAGAGTGGTTGGTGACACCTCTCATTATCGTTAATAATCGACGCTTCGCAGATTGATTATACTCGGCAAAAAAGGCTGTCCTCTTTGCAGAAACTTCTGCTCAAGTGACAGCCTTTTTTATTGTTTTTCCAAGCTGAGGTGACGTATTAGAGTACGTATGCGAACCCAACCCTACCAAATGTGATCAAATACTCTAGACAAAACATCCTTATTCAATTTTCAACCGTAGGAATAACGAACAATTTTACACGATTACGCCGCATCCTGGGCTTGCTGTTTAGTAGCTTTCTTGCTACCCGGACGCAACAGTAGAAGCACAACGATAAATGATGCCGAAATAAATACAATCGAACCAATAATCGCTGTAGAGACACCTGCTGTAAATTCCGCGTCAGTTGGCGTTCCAGTTCGAACGAACGATCCAAAAACCGCCGTAAGGACAGCCAATCCAAGCGATCCACCCGTTTGGTGTGCCACATTGACCAGCCCTGATGCCGCCCCCGCATCACGCGGATCAACATCAGACAGTCCAAAGGTGGTAAATGGAATAAACACAATACCTGCACCTATCCCCAATACGACCATCGGGATCATAAGCCCTGGGAAGAACTTCAAGTCCGTTGAAATCTGACTCAAGAAGATCATCGCAATGATGACTATAAAAATACCACTAATAAGCACTTTCGCATTTCCGTAGCGAGACACAAGCCATGGCATGGCATACATCATTCCGAACTGAACCATAGTCATAGGTAGAAAGGCAAGTCCAGTCTCGAGTGCCGTAAAGCCAAGCACATGCTGCAAGAATTGTGACATGAAAAAAAACATCGAGAAATTGCCGCCTACAAACAATAGTCTACCCAAATATGCGCCAGACCGTTCACGACTTGCGAATAGACGAAGCGGTGTAATCGGCTGTTCGACCCGTGACTCGATGAAAACAAAGGCTGCCAGCAAAATAATTCCTATGAGCAATGAAGTTATGGTTATAGAATTCCCCCATCCGTCGTCTGCCGCGCGGACAAAGCCATATACGAGAGCGGTCAGACCTACTACAGAAGTAATCGCCCCCATGATATCAAAACGACCGGTGCTTTTATTCGTCTCTGGCAAAAATTTCGGTGCCAGCACAAGCAGTACAATGCCGATCGGTACATTAATGAACATACCTACACGCCAGGATACCCAGTCCGTTAACATGCCGCCTACAACTAAACCAATGCTTCCGCCAGCTCCGTTGACCGCACTGTACATGGCAATGGCTTTAACCCGTTCCTTAGTCTCCACAAAACTGACAGATAAGAGTGCCAGCGCTGAAGGCGTGGCCAATGCGGCCCCGATCCCTTGCAGAGCACGGGTGATGAAGAGCATTTCAGCGGATTGAGCTAACCCGGCAAATAACGATGCAACCGTAAAAATCGCTGTCCCGATTATAAAAACCCGTCTTCGACCAACGAGATCCCCCGCTCTCGCTCCGAGTAGCAAAAAGCCCCCGAATGCCAGAACATAAGCATTTTGCACCCAGGTCAAGCTCGTTGTCGCAAGGTGCAGTCCGCGGCCAATCTCAGGAAGTGCCGTGATCATAATGGATGCATCGAGAACAACCATAAGCTGACAAGTGATGATGATAGCTAGAATGAGTCTATTATTTGACTGTCGGATAACAACCATCCTTTCTTGATGAATGAACTGAAGCTGATTTTGACAACCATCTGAATAAATAAGTTCAGTATGGTTAATTGTTGGCTGCTGGCCAAAAGTATTGACCGATGTGCTGAATTAGAATAACATGCATTTTAATCAAAGTAAACAAAAAACATTTATTTTGTCTATTATGTATTTCGTGTATTTCTCGTATTCAATGCTGTATAATAAAGTGACACGGTTTGAGAGATTGGAGTTGACATCAACACAATGAGTACACAAGTGGAACCGAGAGAAAAACTACTCAAAAAACTAATACATTCCGGGATGAAGGATGGATTCCAGCATTTGCGGATGGATGACATCGCCAAGCATATGGATGTAAGCCGAGCGACTATGTACAAATATTTTTCATCCAAAGAGGAAGTTATAGCGGGTGTCGTGCAAGTTTTTGTCGATTATATCGAAAGACTCGCAGATCGCAACCCCGAGGATGATGAGCGTTCGTTTGGGATCTGGTTCCAAAAGCTGTTCGACCAGACCGTATCACTCGTCGGTAAAGTCACCGACATCTTCCTCAAGGAGCTTCAGACGATCTACCCGGAGCTATACGATCAATTGAGAGCGGTTCTGAGCAGACGGGAACAACAAGCCCTCATCTTCTATCGCGAAGGAAAAGAAAAAGGTATCTTCAATCCCATCAACGAGCGTCTGATCCTGCTTCAGGATGATCTGCTGCTGCGGGAAATCATCAATATGAAATATCTGCTGCAAAACCAAATCTCCATCGAACAGGTGCTGTACGATTACTACAACCTCAAAAAAATACAGCTATTCAAAGCAGAGAAGCTCGATATCGTGGATGATTCGTTGATTGAACCGGTCATTCAGCACTTCGTGTATAAGTTTAATCGGTCGTTGTCTTGATAGAGGCTGTGAGGATGAGCAGAGAGTTTGCAAAAAGAAAAAGTTGACTTCGCAGATGGCGAGGTCAACTTTTTTTAAGGATTTTATCAGCGAAATATATGCTTTAAAGCTTTATTATGTCCATTTGGACATGTGTCAAAAGAATTCTCACCTTTTCAATTCGACAGCATAAATTAGGTAACATCTAAAATGCCTAGAGGTGGATGTAGATGATTTATTATTGTCCTTACTGTGTTCGTTTGATGGACTATGCAACAAGAAATAACCCAACGATCATTGATGAATGGAATTATGTCGTTGCTCCGCCTCCGCCTAAGCTGCAATTCGTTACAGTCGACCCAAAAACAAGTGCATTGCTCGTTTTAGATATGGAAGCGACGATATGCAATAATCCCCGCTGTATTGCATCCATCTCAACTATCAAACCGCTACTGACGAAAAGCCGTGAACACGGCATGTTAGTTATCTATAGCCTCACACATAATGGAAATGTCTCTGATATTGTTCCTCAGCTATCTCCCTTGCCTAATGAACCCGTTGTGAAATCAAACGTTGATAAATTTTATGAAACCGATCTCGATCAAATCTTAAAAGAGCACGGCATAAAAACCGTGATTGTTACCGGGTATGCCGCTAATGGTGCAGTCCTTCATACAGCGACAAGCGCTGCTTTTCGGGGATATCATGTCATTGTTCCTGTTGACGGAATTTCAGCGTTGAATCCGTATGCCGAACAGTATACATCTTGGCATATGTTGAATAGTCCGGGAACCCGGAACCAGGCCGTTTTAACTAAAGGAGATTGGATACAATTCGGGCAACCTAATATACTAGTACCGAATTCCCCATCCATGATGGGTTAAATTAACTCTCCCAAACCACAGTACAGATACGTTCTTTTTCATCCGCAGCAAGTTCCCTTAAATATCCATTTTTATATAAAATCCATAAAACCGATATGAATGGACTATATCCTGTTAGCAGATGATTGCGTTCGTTATCATTCACAAATGGAGGTATTTCTTTAGCCATTGTACTAATGTAATCATTGAAAGTCTTTTCAATTTCTTTTTTATTTAAAATTTCATCTGAACATTGCTGCAATATGTCATTAACGGCTTGCATCTGTGTTGCGGTGAAATACGGGATTAAAATTTTGAGATGTCCGTCTGCATTAGAGACATAGCTTTTACTAATGAGGCTGGATATAATTTCTTTGTCATAGTTATTCGGGACTTCCATATTAACGATAATCTCATGAACTCGTTTTAATTGTGACATTTCGGTTGGGCCAAAATTGCGATGTCCTCCCATAAATCCCAAATCAAACTGCAAAGCGTGCATGGAATCTGTAACCGGCAGTTTTACTCCGTTCCCCCCTCCTTGTATACAAAATTCACGAAGTTCGTCCGAAATATCGGAAGTAGTTTCAAGAATATCACTCATACGAATACTCGCACATGCCCAGTGCTTGCTTCCGTCTTTGCGCCGCGGAGAAGCATGTTGAAGACCCTTACTCTGTATAATATCAACGTCTATTTTCTGAATAGTTTGAAATATTACGATGGGAATGAGCTGCCATACCAAATAAGCATCATCGAAATCAGCTAAGGAATCATCAATTTCTTTGATTCTTGGTAACGCCTCCTTGATAACCAGATCAAACTGTTGTGCCATGGGTAGTGTATGTTCGAGGTGAAATCTTCGATCGGAGAGTAGATATTTGGCATCAGCTATAAAAAAGTTGGTCTGATATTTGCTTTTGCCGACCACTCTCAAATAATCCATATAGAGCAGCTTATCAATTTTATCTTCAAGATACACTGCCGCCACGCCGAGAGTTCTTGCGATTTCTTCCATAGTTAGCGCCTTACCGTGGCAAATCCAACAAATATTTTGCAAAAGCACATCTGTATGCAATCCACATGGATCATAATGTTGTCCCCAGCCATTCCGCCCCGTACTCAGTCGTATAGGGTTATAAATCCCAATCTGTTCTGTCATTTCAACTCTCTCCTTCAAATCCATTTTGACTTGGCTTAAATGCCACCTGACGGTCGAAGCAGAAATACCGAGAGTTCTTGCGATTTCGTCACCGCTTTTGTCCTCATAATAAAACATTATCGTAATGTCTCTTTTCGTTTTGCTGAGATACATGATCTCCTGCCGTAACTTTTCGGACAACTCTTGTTGTATGAGACTTTCCTCAATACTTCCGCCATCCTCCATGTAATCAAAAGCACTTGGGTTGTTTAATGCATCCCACACTGGCTTAGACTTACGTAAATATTTGGACCATGAATAACAACAAATGCGATAAATGTAGGCGTCCATGTTTTCAATACCTTTATCTACAATTGTCCTGTCACAGAGCGCGATAATAATATCCTGCGATAAATCTTCGGCGTTGTGATAATCATTTGTTTTTAAATATGCAAAGCCAAGTATCCTCTTCGCATATTCTTGAATGAGCGCTTCAGTAAAATCCACCCTCTCACCTGCCTTTCTGAGTACTCATTATATAAGTACCGTCAAAATTGATTTTGTTGGGAAAGTTTTGATTTTATTTTCACTCCAACAACATAAAGAAAAACCCACATCTTTTGAACATGAGTTTGGAATAACAAACTGAAGTGAACTAAATTCATCTTTAACTATAATTATAGTATCGAAAATGTTTTGAAAAATCATAAAATATCCCACACTTATAATAATAATGTTAAAAATAATGGAAAGTGATTCAAACTGGGAGGTGCTTAGTTGTGTTCCCCAAAAATCTAAATTCTGTCGAGGAAGATCATTCAAAGAAACGAATGGATGAAACGCAAATAGAACTACTAAAAAAACCTAAGAAAGGTGTTCTTCGACAACTGACTAATACATTATTAGCAGCAATTTTAGTGGTCGGCGTGTTGTTTTTATTTTTATGGATCATGGATACAATTAGATATTAGAATTGACCTGAGTCCTTATTTGTGAGGGCTCAGTTTCATTTTTCGCATATGGAAAATAATCAAATCTACTCCTCGTCAGGTTCTTCTATGTATTCATATACTCTCGATTTCAAAATCTCTATCAATTCCTCATCCATGAATCGATATTCATCTGGTATATCAAGACAGATTAATTGTTTACTTTTCAATTTGTCTGAAAATTTCTCCTGAAGCCTTCTCTTATGCTTCTTTTCCATCACAAAGATTATATCAGACCACCCAATGTGACCTTCCGTAACCTTAACTCGTGCACCTTCTTCTGTTCCAGCAGATCGAACCTCATAACCGTTCATAGCCTCGAAAATCTTCTCAGCTGTTAAGCTGCGCCACTTATTACGGCTGCAAATAAAGAGTAATTTAATACCTTTCACCTATCCTTTTGTGATTTACTGACAACTACAATCCATCTGGCATTTTCTTGTTCCCTCGATTTCGCGATATGTTTTGTAAGATATTCTTACAAAAACATGCCTGACGTCGGCTCTGTGAAAGGATTTTCTATTAGAATACTTAATGTGATTTGAACAACCACACTGACAAGAATAAAAATTAGGATCGCCCTATAAAAAGATACTGTAGACTCTTTAGATTTCATCATATCTTCGTAGTAAAGTACGATGAGATTCGGTCCGATTATTACATTGAGAACCATCATTATACCGCCAATTATTACATGGCCAATTCCAGTTAAAAATCCTTTGGTATAAAAGTCAGGAAAAATTACATGAAATAATAGAATAATGAGTACAGGTAAAATTATTGAACCAATCAAGCTAATGATAATTACTACAAACCCCTTCATTGTTAGGCTCAAAATTCCCCATCTCCCTTCCTTTAGATAATCTCCGACTCAGACCCAGCTACATTTGCTAATTTCAATTCATTTCCATCATATCACACCACTTCCAACTTACAATCTCCCTGCTCTGAATCGTTTCCATAAGATGTGGGTAATAATAACGCTATATCAATCTATTTACATGTATACGCAAATTCGAAATAAGGAGCGCCTACCATGACCTCTTACAAATACCGACTTGAACAAAAAAAACCTCACACTGGCACGGGCGGGGTTTCACGCGGAGCTTCAGTTCGGGATTTCCCCGCTTCCGTGGGCCTTGCTGGTGTATCCATGCGATTAGAATCGGGAGGTATGCGTGAACTGCATTGGCATGCTAATGCAGCAGAATGGGTTTATGTCATCAGTGGCTCCTGTCGTACGACAGTCATTCATCCTGACGGACACACGTATACCGATACGTTTGAGCCAGGAGATGTTTGGTATTTCCCGCGTGGTTATGGCCATTCCATTCAGGGACTGGGTCCAGAAGAATGTCACTTTATTCTGATTTTTGATAATGGGGATTTCTCGGAGGAACATACCTTTAGTATCACGGATTTCTTAACCCAAACACCTGACAACATTGTCGCCCAAAATCTCGGTATTACCGAAGAACGGGCAGCGCAGCTCCCTCAAGGAGAATCGTATTTTGTCAAAGGACCTGTACCGAATGACAGCTCCTCGAACGGAACATATCGCCGCAATTCAGAGCTAACATCAACACACCGTTATCCCCTGAGTGCCAAGCAGCCTCGGCGTGCTCCCGGAGGTGGAACCCAGCGTACTGTGACGGTCGAAGACTTTCCCATCTCATCCACGATGTCGGGGTCACTGATCGAACTTCAGCCGGGTGCACTACGAGAGATGCATTGGCATCCTAATGCGGATGAATGGCAATATTATATCAGCGGACAAGCTGAAATGACTGTATTTCTGGCAGAAGGCAATTCGGTTACAGAGCAGTTTGAGGCAGGGGACGTTGGTTATGCCCCGATGGGTGCGGGTCACTATATCAAAAATACAGGCGAGGAAGTCTGCCGCGTATTAATTGGATTCAACAATGCCCACTACGAAGCAATTGATCTGAGCGAATGGCTTGCGGGCAACCCCATTGACGTGCTGTCTACAAATCTTGAAATGTCCAGGGAAGAAGCAGCAAAACTGCCGAACGACACCCTTTTCATTGCTCCGGATCAAGGTAAGAAGCGGTCATAGTTCAGCTGACATGATATTGCGTTACTTCAAGCCCACAGAGGAAGACAGGCTAAGAGCCATTGAGGGGTTGTATAAGGACTGAAATAAGCAGAGCCACCGATAAAGGGCGGCTCTTTTATTATGCTCTACGGGGCTTGTAAGGCTTTTAATTAGCTATACCCATTGCCGAATGAATTGGTTTCTGATGTTACGGCAGAGTTTACCCTCCTTCGCTCCGCACAATTTTTTTCTAAAAATACCATGTGAGGGCACTCCTCCCAAAATTCATTAAGCTATCTGGCAGGATAGTTTAAACGTTCCTCGAATATTTTACCAGTTGGATAATCTAATGAAATTTGTTGAATTAAGGTTGTCTGAATGAAACGAAAATCTTATAGATAAGGGTGATTCATGTGAATCAAGGACTCATTGTGTTTTTGAACGGAACGTCAAGTTCTGGAAAGACCTCCATATCGACTGAACTGATAAATCAGAAAGAGATTCCTTTTTATCATTTATCAATTGATGATATTTTTAATAATTACAATGATTTTGTTAATAATAAATTTCCAGATGAACCTCCAAGAGGAATAGATCATCAAGTTGTCTCACAAATAGTTGATGATTCCATATTATCAGTGTACCATTCCACAATTAAATTGTTATCAGAACTAGGTTTTAATGTAATAGTAGATACCATAATCGCAAACGACAAGTATTTTAATGATTTTTATGATTTACTTGTTGATTATCCTATATTGTTTGTAGGCGTACGATGCTCGAAAGAAGAACTCACAAGAAGAGAGCAAAGTAGGGGAGATCGATTAATTGGACTAGCACATTCCCAGTTCGACAGAGTATATTCCTATAATGAATATGATCTTGAAGTAAATACGGAAAAGTTGAGTCCAATCGAATGTGCCGATAAAATATTAAGTTTTATTAAGTCCGATCAGGGTTACTCAGCATTTAAGAAATTAAGTAAAAGAGAGATTAGTGTTTCATAGTAGGCAAATGCATCAGATAACAACATAATCAAGCATTGGGGCTATTGCCCCCTCGGTCTGCCCACAAGATTTCGGAAATATTTGCTTCTCATCGTCATAACCGTATATCAACCCAAATTCCGGCATAAAGAGGTCGAAAGTAATCGCTGGGATCCCCTTATCGACGGACTATTGAATCAAATTGCGTCTAAACAGATACTCCCGGGAAACGTGGTCGGTCCAGTCCTTGCTTTTCATTTTGTTCGTGAACCTTATATGTATACAACTCAGTACAGATAATTTTCATTGGTACAATGAATAGATTAGATTATTTTATTTCTTGTTTTATTTGGATTCCTCAAATACAATAAAGTAAATATTTGGTGTGTGCAACTGGCGTAAACGTGGAGAACCACGAGGGAGCACATATTCATAACGCCGTACGCCTGGGCAAAGTATTTGATCTTTCGATCAAATACTTTTTTTATTTTTCATTGGGAGAGGTCAGGTGCTAGTGATGAAAATGGCTTACATTCTTTTCGACAAGATGACTACGTTGGATTTTGTAGGTTTTTATGAAGCTGTGACATGGATGGGAATTTTAAAGGCAAAAGAAAATGTATCATGGGATTTTTGTTCGAATAAAGAACAGATCACAGACGATCGGGGTTTGACTTTAAAAATTGATCATGTCTTACCTGATTTATCAATCTATGATTTGATATTTATTCCTGGAGGATTATCAACAAGACAACTTAGATACGACACTAATTTTATTTCATGGATTGAGACTGCACGAGATGTTGAATACAAGGTGTCCGTATGCACAGGGGCATTGATTTTGGGTGCAGCTGGTTTTTTAAACGGGAAAAAAGCGACGACAAATACATCCGCATATGAACTTTTAGCACCTTATTGCTCCGAGGTTGTTAAAGAGCGTTTCGTAAGGGATGGAAATGTTTTTACAGGGGGAGGAGTGTCCGCTTCAATTGATTTGGGGCTATATTTAATAGAAACGCTTACCAACGACAACGTGGTTCGACAAGTTCAAGAAAAGATGGATTATCCATATTATCCTGCAAGGAGGTAACTATATTGAGTATTAGATCATTGGTGAAAAACGACCAAGTTCATGTTGAAAAAATCATGACCGAGCACCCTCTTCAGTTCCCCAAGTTTATCATAGACAAATATCCCCCACGCTGGCATACATTTTTGATAGTACAGGATTATGAACTCTGTGGGTACTATGTTAGTTTAGCAAATACTGGTGAAGTAATCGGTCATGCAGGATATATACTCAATGATGAACTTGGCTTATACGAAATAGTTGGTGTTGCTGTATCAAAAAATTTTCAGCGCCAAGGGATTGGGAACGCCTTAATTAATCATATTTGCGGCAAAATAAGTGAGCTGGGCAATAAGCAAGTTATCCTTTATACATTGGGTCATGTTGGAAATGAAGCCACATTGATGTTCTATAGAAATATTGGCTTTGAAATGGTTAATTACGAGAAAGATTTTTTTGAATCCGATTACGATAGGGTCACTTTTGCTAGAACATTTTTATGAAGGAGTAATCAGTACAGAGTGGGCTGGCAAAATGGAGATGTCCTCTAATGAACGTTAACAACGGTGACAAAAAAAGAATACTTAAAAAGTGGGGACAGTAATAGCGACAGCCCCACTTCTCTTTCTCTTGTTAATCAAACAATCAAGCAAAAACTTGTACTATATTCAGCCCTGCATTACACGCCCAATCCCTTACCACCCACAGGACGAAGTCGAACCGGCTCGACTGCTGCGATTAGAGGCTTCGCGCGCTGTATGACGGCAAGTACTTCTTCGTTCTTGAGAGAATCAGCATGAGCCTCAGCATCACGCCACAGTTCGGTCACCCAGATCACATCAGGATCATCTACGGATTCATTGATAATATAGAGCTCGCAGCTCTCCATATTATTGAGACTCCGGGAAGCCTCCAGCAATAATGAGGTGAGTTCCTCCCGCTTTCCAGGGTGGGCCGTCATTTTACCAAACATCGTAAACTTGTTCATTTTATTTCTTCATCCTTTCTCTTTATCTTTTTGCATCCCTTCATAGTGCTGAAACATTTCCAGACTGACCTCCATCATTCGATCGATCAGCATTGGCGGCTCAAGGATCTTAAGTGACCTCCCGAACGGTAGAAGAAAGTACGGCACGTATCTTAGCGACTGCTCCTCTAACTGAAAGAGAACTTCACCGGGCGGCTTGCGTTCGAGTATTGAATGTCCGAATAACCAGTGCTTGCATATTTCGTTTAGTGCGCGTTCGTGTCCCTGGATTCTTACGATGACTTGCGTCTCAGTTTCCAGTGGATTTGGTAGTAAAGAGTGCAAGAGGAAATCTCGCGGGGAAAAAGCTGCTGGACGCTCGAAACGGGTATTTGCTGCTTCCAAATGAACTATACGATCCACGCGGAAGCTGCGAATCTCTTGTCTCAAATGACAAAATCCGACAACGTACCAATTTCCTTTCCAATGCACAATACCGTAAGGATCTAGGACCCGATGGCTGGAAGCCAGATCTGCTCCTTTGGCGTAGTCCAACTTCAACGACTCTCCATGGGCTGCTGCCTCCTCCAAGTGTTGGAGGAACTCAAGCTCTCTACCTTGCGCGGGTGTCTGGATCACTGCAAGCCCCTTGCTATGTCTGTTTATCCATTCGAGCTGCTCTTCATTGGTGTACAGCTTCAGTTTATCGACCGCACGTACTAACGCTTCCGTGAACGGATAGCCCGCTTCCTGGGCAAAGACGGATGCATGTACGAGCGCAATTTGCTCTTCGGAATCGAAGAGCAGCGGGGAATCTATGAACTCTCCGAGAAGTCGATAACCGCCGTTTGGACCGGAATCGGCAATAATCGGGGCTCCGCTGGCACACAATGAATCAATACATCGGTATACTGTGCGAACATGAATCTCCAATTCGTCCGCAAGCTGCTGCGCCGTCACCCGCTTCCCTGAACGAAGGAGCCACAGAATGGATAGCATATTATCCGCTTTGGACATGCCGTTATTCACTCCCTAAAGCTTTTCTTGAAAGAGCATATCGTCTGCCCTTTCTAATAGTTCCATTGTAAAGGAATTTAGACTAAGGGAGCTATCCCTTTCTCGATCCAATGGTCGTAAGTCGGACCGTAGACATCAGGCAATTGAAGGCCAGCTTGGCGCATGAGAACCGTCATCTGTCCGCGATGGTGCGCTTGGTGCATCATCGTGAATCGAAGGGAACCTCCGTTCAACCAAGCTTCCTGGTGAATGATAACCGATTCGTGCAACGTAGCGTCATTCCACTGTGTTCGAACGGCATTCACAAGTTCCCCGCTAATCCTCCGATACTCCGAGGCTATAAACGCTGCAGAAGCTGGAGCCACTTCGCCTCCGGAAGGAGCATCGAATACGAGACCCAATGATGTCATGAAATGCAGTGAGTGAACCAGATGCCAGGCGATTTGTCCAAGAGTTCGTCTGCCTTCGATAACCTCCTGACCAAGAGAATCTTCAGTAAGTGCATCTAGTACATTGGCGGTTATTTCCGCTTCCCTTGTCCATTCCACCACAAAATCTTCAATTCTAGTAAACATATTTATTCCTCCATTTCATCATTGGCTTTAGGCTTTACAAGCATACAAAAAAATCACTGACAGTTACGGTCAGTGATTGTTCGTTGGTCTGGAAAAATAATTTTCGATCTACCATTTAATGGACCTAGCAATGCTCATCGCTTCGTCTTCTGTAAACGGAATTACCGTGGCCTCACCGCCACCCGCACCGTTAGCGCTTCCTTGAATGACTATTTTCCAATCCCCATTTCTCAGGTAAATCCTACAACCATCAAACTCCTTTACGACGACCATTTGGGCTGGGATTCCGTTGGGTATAGCATATCCAGGTAGTGCATTTAGTGCAGAAGATATAAAATGGAAATTATCTGATCCTATTTTACTTAAGGGTGGATTTTCTTTAAGGTTAACTTCTGATAATATATTGAAAATGAATGAAGAAGTTTTTGATAAAATCATAATTGATATAGATAAGAGAATAATAAAAAGAAACATAAATCCATTATACTTACAATTTTATTCTGGAGAGCAAAATGGGATTTCCATAATGGAATCACCGATAGCTCCCAAGAATAAAGTGATATTAGGAAAGGAGTATTCTTACTCTTATAAAATTTTAGATTTAAATCATATTATTACTAATGATATCCGAGCAGAATTGATTTACCCTGATGAAATAAGGAACTTTATAGAAATAGTGAATGTGAAAGTTAATCCTGACATATATACAGAAGAGCAAATAAAGGAAGAGTATAGAGGTAAAGTGGATGAAGAAAAATTAAACGGACTAAAGATTTATGAAATCCAAAGTACATATATCATAAAGAAACAAGGGAGTATAATTTTTCAACCGGAAATAAAACTCTTTTTTGATAAATACGCACACAGTTTAGCACCCTTAGAACCAATCAGTTTTTTCAATTTTGTCGATGCACAATAGAATATAAGATTGGAGGGACAAGCTAATGACTGTAAAAAAACGGTTAACTATATTCTTAATGTTTTTAGTCTTATTAACAGGTTGTAAAGGAACTAGCTCCGATGTTTCAAGTGATACAGCAGTACCAAATGATAAAGAGTATAATTTGATGATTACTAATAACAGTCCATTATTTTTGAAAAGTGTAGTTGTAACTGTTGAAGAAAAAAATAACAATCAGATTAATTCTTTAATTGATAGTAATATCAACCTTGGAGAGGCCGCGAAGTTCAGTATTAATAATGGAAAACATGCGTTTAAGATTACACTTAATCCAAAAAAAAATTACTCAGTAAGTAAAGAATTTCGCGAAGAATTTGAAAAAGACAAAGTTGTTGAGTATCAAGTGAAAATTGAAGAAAACGAAGTAATTATTAAAAAAAAGGATAGTTAATAACTCAGCTTTGGCAGAGCATGAATTGAACGAACTGACAATCCAGTTCGTTCTTTTAATATCAAACCCATATGATGCATAACTTGTTCTAGAGGCTTGTTTACTCAAAAACAAACTTTACTCGCTGATCCCCGTCCCACATCGCTCTTACCTGATCATAGTAAATATCAACATCATTATAGATGATGTCTTGATATTGATTAGCCAGCTCCGGATAGTGTTTATTAATGAAGCGTTCCAAGGTTAGTGCAGGTTTGGTTTCTCTATTTAATCTAACCTTATCCAGGAACACCGGTATATCCTTATCAAGAGCATTCATCATTAACTCTACATTAGTGATTCCAGGCAAAATCGGCGTAATAAATGCCCAAACACGAATTCCCATTCTATGTAACTCATTGGCTGTCTGTATATTACTTATTAGTGTATAGTCATCCACCTGCTTCAATTGTTGTAGATTAGATAGTCCTAAGAGCAGAGTGAACTTGTTACCCATCGCTTTTATTACATCAAGGTCTCTATAAATCAGCTTTGATCCTGCTTTCGTAGTTACCATGCACTTTAGGTTCAACTTGCTTAGTTCAATCAGACATTTCCTAGTTAATTGATATTTCCGGTCAATCTCCATATAGGGATCACACTTGCTTCCTAGATACACAGTATCTTCTTTATTCCAGTTCATCAATTCATCTTGGAGAATATCCGCGATATTAAGCTTAACCTTTAAGTCAATGTTCCACTCTTCATCTTCTAACTGGAAACAATATGGACAACCCACCGTACATCCATCATAGGGATCAATAATGGGTACCGTTCCTCCGTCTGGCGGATATTCATATGTCATTGCCTTGCTAACTAGAATCTCTTTAAGCATTTCCCATCCTCCTCAATCCATTTATAGGAAGATAGTACATCTATTCCCGAAAAAAATATAGACTTATATTCGCCAATTTGTTATGATGTTGAATAAGGTCTTGAAAAAAATACCTATACAAATTACACATCCCTGGATCATTGTGATCCAGGGATTTTCTCTACTAATATTGTTTGGTCATCGAAGATTCGTGCAATGGAGCTCAGACCGTCAAATCCGCAAGAAAAAGAAAGTACCCAAACGCTCTCGGTTGGAAATTTAATCATTATTAGCAAATATTATCCAAGCCATAAAAAGGAGCAGCAAGAAGCTTCCAGCAAACAAATAAACAACAGAGACATTATAGACACTCATAATGAAGTATGAAAGCAACGGTCCTAAAGCCGCCCCTACATCAACGAAGATGGTATATATGGTCATAGCTTTCACTCGGTCAGTACGTGCTGCAGCATTAGCGGCAAACGTATCGGTAGCTGTAACTAGTAAGGTAGAACTGATCTGGAAGATCAGCAAACAGATAAGCAGCAGTCCAATCGATTGCAGGTTCCCTAACAGGATAAATAAACATCCAGCCAGGAATAAAGGAAGCAGCAGCAAACGGTATTTTGATGAACTGGAATCAATGATTTTTCCGAAAAAAGGAGCCAAAAAAGGTTCCCAGCCCCAGCGTATAGCTTGAATAGCTCCTGCAAGGGTTGCTGCTCCAATCATGAAGCCGAAAGCATCCCATTCACTAGTATACACACGCCCGATCAAAGGACTTAATGTAGAAGAGAACAATCCGAAAATAACTAAACCGATACTTCCTCCAGTTATGAATAACATGTGTAAATAAGGAGAGCCGATACGCGTTCCAGACAATTGAGCTCGTTCCTCGTCCTGATGTTCAGCTTGCAAAGGGATCATCATCCATACCAGCGGGACAAATAGCAAGCCTATTAGTGAAAATAGAAGGGTCACAAATAAAATTGAGGTTTGGTCTACCAGAAACCCTCCACATAGCATGCCGACTAATGATCCAAGTCCCCATATCCCGTTATAGAGACCGGTGTATCTCCCTCTATTGGTTTCGTTCGTAATATTCACCAAGGTTAGAAAGCCGCCTAGACGAAGAAGAGACCACCCCACTCCCCAGCATGCACGCATAATGAGTAAGTACCAGAAATGATGCAATAACCCGTAAGATATTGTCGTGATTAAAGCAAGCCCGAGTGCCAATAATACGCCTGTTCGCAATTGAAAATGCTTGTAAAATATCCCCACCAATGGGTTAACCGGGAGGCGGATAAAGCGATTTATGGAGAGTAACACTCCAATCTGCCACACTGCACTTAAGCCAAATTCTCTCCAGTAAATAGGGAGAACGACAAATAACATTGCATCTCCTAAGACAGCTACCCCAGTTAATAGAGCGATTCCAATAACCCTATTTTTAGTATTCATCCTTACTCTCCATACCTTCTCCCTTCCAAATTAACCTTTATAGGCCTGAATAACCTGTTTCAACTTTTGGATCGCGGATCTTCTGTGGTCATGCTGTTCATCCTCATTAGTCTCTACTTCAGCAGCCGTCTTCCCTGGGGATATTTCAAAAATTCGTGAATAGCCTGATTTCCAGCTTCCCCTTGCTTCAAAAGCGATCTCTCCGTGCAGTTTAGCTTCCACGACTTTCTGTTCTCCATTAGGAAATATAACCGCAAGCGCACTTTGAAAATAAGCTTTACGGTCCATACAATTTTTCATTTTGATTAAAATTTGTGCCGCCCGATCATCATCACTACCTTCCATCCATCTTGCAGTTTTCACACCTGGAAAACCGTCTAGCACCTCAATAAATAGGCCTGAATCTTCTGCAATAATGATTAAATTATCATCGCCGGGTACTGCTCGCACCTTTAGTAAAGCATTAGCCTCACAGGTATCTCCAGTCTCCTCGACATCATCAATATCCCCGTGCTCATACTCTTCTAATGTTAGAATTGGAAGATTCAGAGAAGCAAGACCCTCCGTTAACCATTGTTTCTTAGAATTGTTCCATGTTGCTAGCAGTATCCTCATGTTACGCTCCTTTTTGATTCTGAAATTTATGAATAAAATTTTTATATAACTTATTATGGTTTAATATGTAATATAATGGTTCATTAAAACATTAAATCATTTATATAATCTGAGTGTTAATTTAACTCACTTTCTATGTGTTTTTGAATAAAGTCCGGCCAGAAAAAGAAATAACCCAAACGGCTTCAATTCGTAGGAATTGGAACGGTTTGGGTTATTCTTATTGCAATAGCTTGCTTAAAAAAGAAGCTTTAAGATGACAGCGGGCTTGTCCGCAGTATTTTTTCATAACATGCGTATATTTGATTATCCACCGGTTTAAAGGGCAAAATGACATCTCCTCGATGCTCAAATCCCCTTTTCGTATAGAACTTTAAGGCAGCCTCGTTTTTGGAAAATACATCAAGCCGAATCCCGTCATATTGTCCTTTCACAGCCGTCTCCTCAAAAAAGTCCAGTACTCTATTCCCTAACCCTTTTCCTTGAATCAGCGGATTAATGAACAAAGCATGCAAGAGGAGATATCTCCCCTGCTTAAACCGCCACTTCACTTCTTCCCACTCGGGCATCGCATGTTCATCCAGTACAAATGATCCTGCAATTTCGTCCTCATGTTCAATTACATACAGTTCTCTATGTTCTAGTTTCTCCAAAAAGTAGGCTGTATTAGGGTACTGATCATTCCACTGATAAATGCCCTTCTGTTCCAGATCACGTTTACACGCAGACAATATCTTTTCTATTTGCTCCAAATCCTCAGATATGGCCTCTCTAATCTCTACTCCATTGGTCGTCATTTATCTACTCTCACTTTCTCATTTACTCTGAATATGGAACGCCCTCTGCTATTTCAATAACCGGCTGTGTCTCGATGGAGACATTACCCGCTACGGCTCTGGAGATCATGCAGGATGCTTCTGCGTTATGTGCCAGTTGCTCTGCCTTGCTCAATTCAGCCTCTGTTGCATCGCTCTTCAGCACAATTCGTGGTTTGTGTACGATCCGTTCGTACGTAAATATGTTATTCGTTACATCTACAGTCGCTTCAGACTCCAGTGTCAGATCCTGTGGTGTAATATTCGCACGCTCAAGCATCGCTGCCAGCGTAATTAGATAACAGGTTGACGCTGCTCCCAGCAGCATTTCGTCAGGATTAGTACCCGTTCCCGGGCCACCCATCTCCTTCGGAATCGAAATGATTGTTTTTAATCCGCCTGCATCGATATGTCCTTCACTATTACGTCCACCATTCCATACTGCTTTTAGATGAAAAGGATGTTTCAACTCACTCATTCCTTTCGATAATCTCCGATTCATTCCATCATACCATAGCGCTCCAGGAAGGAGAATTTCTAGTCAGCTCAAAAAGAGAGAGCTTAGACTCTCCCAACGGAATTGTACCATTTAGAAAAAACACAAATTTGTGTGTATATGCCACCAGCTTCAAATCCATCTAGACGTAAGTTTCACGCTTGAAAGAGCTATTTTAAATGTGAAAATCACTTTTCAAGCTCAAATGATGTTGTACTTCTCCTTAAATTCGATGGACAACTCACTCCAGACGTCGTACTTATTCCCGTCAGGATCCGTAATAATAAAATTCCTTCCCGAATGCCCTCTATCTTCAATGTCTCCAACGGATACACCGTTATCCGATAATTCCTTGTGCAGCTCAATTAACGCTTCTATCCCGTTTACTTCAAATGATAATGGAAACATTAGACCGTCATTAATAGTCTGAAAGTTAGCGAGAGTGCCCTGCGCACTTTGAATTAAGATAAAGCTTTGGTGAGCTAAATTAAGAATGGCATGATTATTTCCTTCATCTATATAACTTAGTTCAGCATGTAGTTTCTCACAAAACCATTTTGCAGATAATCCAGGGTTCGTTACAGGTAAATAAATCGTGCCTACTCGCATTAGCTTTGACATCGTTTAAAGAGCCCCCCTAATCATCGCTTTCTATTCAGATGCCATATTACTCGCTACCCTGATTTAGATATGTAACTTCATTGCCTTCAATTAATTTCCTAAGGCCTTCTTGGTAATAAGGCATTAATTCTTCAGCCTTTTCAATATCGATCCAGGCAATGGTTGAGATTTCTTCAGGTCTTACAATTTCTTCGTTTCCACCTATCACTGCAGCTCTGAATGTGAAAAATAGGGCATGTTCATTTTGCTTTTCAAACTTGCATTCATTTAAGGCTACTAATCCAAATACTTCAATATCTAAACCCGTTTCTTCTTTCGCTTCTCTAATTGCTGCTTGCTCTAAAGTTTCATTGTGCTCTACAGTACCTCCTGGAAGAGACCAACTATCACTATCTCGATCTATATTGTGTACCATAAGAACTTTAGATTTAGAAAGATCAGTTATAAGTACATAAGTGACATCGATTCTTTTCAATGATTAACATCCTTTCTGTTATTGATTTTTCAACATCGTTCTAACTATTTTGGCGTATTGCTATGTACCCCCTCCTGTTGGAATGCCCCACGAATTTTTGTCTTATTATACCATGTACTGGAAAAGTATAACTCCACTAAATTTTGCCGCTCCTACTTGCAAGTTCCCACCCAATTTTAACGATAGCAACCACTACTAAGTTGGAAAAGTTATGAAGCGTTCTCGCTAGTCCAAATAAAAAAGGCTACCTCTATGAGGCAGCCTCTTTGTTGCACTTTAAAATACTTTTGTCGTCCACGATTCGCAGTTCCATGTTTCTGTCACGATATCTTGGTAAAATTCAGGTTCGTGGGAGATCAGCAAAATGCTGCCCTTATACGCCTGAAGAGCACGCTTCAGCTCGTCTTTCGCATCCACGTCCAAGTGGTTGGTAGGCTCGTCAAATACGAGCAGGTTCGACTCGCGGTTAATCAGCTTACACAAGCGGACTTTAGCTTTCTCTCCGCCGCTCAGGACCGCTATCTTGCTCTCAATATGATTAGTCGTCAGACCACATTTGGCCAAAGCCGCCCGAATTTCAAACTGTGTGAAGGACGGGAACTCGTTCCAAATTTCTTCGATACAGGTGTTGTAGTTCGCTTCCTTTATTTCCTGTTCGAAATAACCAATGTCTAGCAGGTCACCAAGTTTGGCGGAACCAGAAATCGCTGGAATTTGGCCGAGAATGCTTCGCAGCAGTGTAGTTTTACCGATTCCGTTCGAGCCGACAAGCGCTATTTTTTGTCCACGCTCCATGCTCAGGTTCAAAGGTCTGGACAGCGGTGAGTCGTAGCCAATTACGAGATCCTTTGTTTCAAAAATTACCTTGCCTGAAGTACGCCCGGACTTGAAATTGAATTGCGGCTTCGGCTTTTCCTTAGCAATTTCGATAACATCCATCTTATCCAGCTTCTTCTGCCGGGACATCGCCATATTCCGGGTAGCTACGCTGGCCTTGTTCCGGGCAACGAAGTCCTTGAGGTCCGCAATTTCCTGCTGCTGGCGTTTAAAGGCGGATTCAAGCTGTTGCTTTTTCGCTTCATATACTTGCTGGAAGTAATCGTAATCGCCCACATAACGCGACAACGTCTGATTTTCCATATGATAAATCAAGTTGATGACGCTGTTCAAGAACGGAATGTCATGTGAGATCAGGATGAAGGCATTCTCGTACTCCTGCAAATACCGCTTAAGCCATACGATATGCTGCTCATCCAGATAGTTCGTAGGCTCGTCAAGGAGCAAAATGTCTGGTTTCTCAAGCAACAGCTTGGCCAACAATACTTTAGTCCGCTGACCGCCACTGAGATCATGGACGTCTTTGTCAAGACCGATGTCTGTAAGACCCAGCCCGCGAGCCGTTTCATCGATTTTGGCGTCGATCATATAGAAATCTTGGTTCGTCAGTGTATCCTGAATCGTTCCGACATCCTCCAGCAGCTGCTCCAGTTCCTCCGGGGACACGTCGCCCATTCTGCCGTACATATCGTTCATCTCTTGCTCCATATCGAACAGATACTGGAACGCCCCGCGCAGAACATCGCGCATGGTTTGTCCTTTTGTAAGCACAGCGTGCTGATCCAGATAGCCCGACCGCATGCGTCTGGCCCATTCAACTTTACCTTCATCCGGCTGAAGTTTGCCGGTGATGATGTTCATGAAGGTGGATTTACCTTCACCATTGGCACCGATCAGACCAATATGCTCGCCCTTCAGCAGTCGAAAGGATACATCCGTGAAAATTGCACGATCTCCAAACCCGTGACTTAGTTTCTCTACATTTAATATACTCATGAATTAACTCCTGTTCCTTGTATAAAGTATCCTCGTCATATTATAAAGGTTCTCGCCGCTCAACTCCATACAGATATTAAAAATAAACAAAGAACCTGTACATTATCTCGTACAAGTCCATAGATATTGGCATTTGTTTGCGGTTGATCCTACAAATATGTACAACCCTTTAATCTATAGTGGTGGAGTTTTCGTCACTTTTGTACTCTAAAATATCTCCTGGCTGACAATCTAAAGCCTTACAGATCGCTTCTAACGTGGATAATCGAATCGCTTTTGCCTTTCCGTTCTTCAATATGGAGAGGTTAGCCATCGTGATTCCTACCCTCTCGGAAAGTTCTGTTACGCTCATTTTTCTCTTCGCCAACATCACATCAACATTGATTATAATGGCCATTATTTTCACCTCAGACTGTCAAATCGTTTTCAGATTTTATAGCAATTGCCTCTTGTAAAAGCCTTTGGAGAACAGCAGCAAACACAGCAATCACCATCGAGGCAAAAATTATGATTACTCCAATCGCTGGCACCCCCGGGGGATCCACTTTCTGCGCGATAAGATAGAACAAGGGCAAGCCAAGCATATACAAACCGCTGATTGTGATTGCACAGTATTTTATTTTGTTCAGCACGCTGACGGATAGTTCAGAGAACGCTTCATTCTTGTCAATATAGCCCAAAAGCTTCAACGCTTGATACAGCGCAAAGTAAAAAGGAATTGCTGATCCATAAAAAACGATAAAGGCAAGATATTTGATATAAGACATATCTGGATACAACTCTGCTACAAACTTCACGATCTCGGGCACCAAAAAGATGCATATAGCAAGAACTGGAAGTGCAATTATAAACACCGCTGCCTTTAAAAAAAGTGTTGTTCCAAGTTTCATAAAAGTCCCTCACTTATCATTGAATTTATTTAGACTTTAACACGGTATTTATCGTTTTACAATAAATAATTTTCGAAAATAAATATATTTTTATTGCTATAAAGAATAAAAAAGGCAACCGTGTACGGTTACCTTAAGAAATATGCATGAGTTGAACTTTCATTATGCACTTCTATATTCTTCAACAGTAATAACTAAAACTTATAGTACCAAAAAATCGCCTTTTCATTAGCTGTTGGGAAATTTGAATAAAGCATACTATCAACCCCACCGATTACAAAATTGTTTTTTGCATAAAAATCACAAGCAGACACATTCACATCTTGTGTTTCAAGCATAAGCCCAATCAGGTTATTTTGCTTTGCCCACGCTATAGATTTTTCTAATAACTTCGTTCCAATCCCTTGCTGTCGCCACTCCTTGGATACCCCAATGTCATCAACGAAAGCATACCCATTCCAATTAGAACGAAGTCTAATCCGTCCAACGCAGATATCACCATCGTAATATAAAAAAATAGCTTTTCTTGGATCTTCAATATAAGATGTATCGATATCTTCATTCTCATATTGCTTTAAGTATGTTTGAGAAAATATCTCTTTCGTATAAGACCATTTTCCATCTTCATACTTAGGGATCACTCGACCAGAAACGATGAAACTCTCGTTTGAGTTGTTATAATCATCTATATTGGAGTAGGTCATTTTTATAATCATTTCAACGTTCTCCATTTTTCAAAGTAAGCAATCATATTTTGTTATTGTTCTTTACTTTTAATCGTGAAGCTACGGACTTTCATCCATTTGCCCCCAACCAGCTCATCGATGGTTCCCTTCTTCGTTCTGACGCAAAATTTATGCTCAGTTCCTCTGTCAAAACCCGTTGCCTCATACAGCAGATCATCACCGTTTTGTCCTTTAAAATAAACCTGCTTCAATCCGAGCCTGTTTAACAACTCAAGCTTTACACTTTCAATATACATGCGCGAATATTCTTTTGACATCCTGTTCCTCCTGGGGTTAATTTCCTATGACCTACTGCTCAAAATTTCTATATCTCGATTGGTTTCTGCTAAAATGGATATTCGGTTACCCATATTTCAAATCCCTTATGATTATTATAATCGATAACTTCATATCACCAAATTGTAAGACAACAAAGGAATGATAACCCGAGTAAAATACTTATTCATTTAGTTCGCCAATTTATCTCTTCAATTATTCCCCTGTATCGTTCTATATCAGATTGAAATTCCAAGCCATTTATAGCCATTATTTTTTTGAGTTCCTCTAATTTTTGTATTAACTCTTCTGAAAAATTAATTAGTTCTCCCCATGAAAAAGAAAATTTATTAATAGTCTTTATGGATCGATCCATAAAAGGTGAATGTTCAGTTAACCAAAACACGTTTTCAACCTCATGGATGACTTCAACATAGTACCCTCCACAACCAAATATGCCGCAAGTACATGTGAACATAGGATACTTTCCCGGACAAAGTAATGATTCGAAAAATTCGTTTTCAACAAACACTTCATCTTGATCCAATTTTTCTCCATTTATATATAATGCAATCCTCCAATCTACAATAGGAACCATTCTTCCTTTGTGTTTCGTTATATTTTTATATACTTTTCTTATGTCTACTTCCATATCAAAGGATAATATATCTTGTTTCATTTCATTATCCTTCTTTGAAAAAAACTTCATATTTCACCCCATAATTCTTTTGGATATTATAACTAGCGTATTATTAAAAGAGTTCATGATAGCAATTTTCAACGGAATTATTGCCACACCCTCAGCTATTATCATTTTGTATCTCCATCCCTCTGACAGAATCTATATTGTCTGTAGCTTGTTATCATAGGTTTTCATTGTATTTCGTTAGCTTCAGCGACACAGTTGGAGTGCTCTGTTAGATCTAGGCCAACAACATAGGACGAATAGGAGATCCTGAACCATTTTTGATCTTCAATGGAAGTGCCATAAAAACCCCAATTGCAGGAGCTTGGCTCATTCTACTGAATCCCTCCATAATTAAAATATTGTTCGGCAAAAAATATTCCACATGACCAGGAGCACTTAGAATTTTCCCATCTAACATGCAAATATCTACACCCGGGGTATCTGCCCCAATTGCTTTAATTCCTGCCTCACTAAAATATTTGCATACTGCGTTGGTTAGACCAGGTTCATTTTTACCCCACCATTCTCTTTCATTACCACTACTGTCTGGCGTGTAATATTTGTCCCAACCAAAATCAATAAGAACAATATCTCCTGCCTGAAGGGAGAATTTATCACGCTCTTCTATTTCTTTAATGATTTCTAATTCAACTGGTTTACCTGCCTCAGGAGCAAAGGACGCAAGATCGTATTTCTTATAAGGACCAATTAAACAATCGACGGGCAATTGATCAATCGTTGCTTGTTCTCCATGACAATGGACAGGGGCATCAACATGAGAACCCGTGTGCTCTGAAATAATTAAGGTTTGTGCATAATAACCATGGTGGCAAAAATTGCGATGATTCTCCACAATGCCGAGTGAGGGATGATTATGAAATCCAGGCATATTAGTTTCGAATGTCGGTGAAATATCATAGGCTTTAAGTTGATTAAAATAATTCATAAAGTTATGTATAATATCAGTCGATTTCAAAAAACTACCTCCAAGTCTGGTTAAATGTTATTTCTATCATACTATTAAATGGAATACTATTACGTCTATAACTATAATTACAAACAAAAAACTCCTGCTCAAAGCAGAAGTTCCTACATAGTTTAATCACATAAGCATCTCTTCAATGACAGGTATGTGTGGGTCAATAAATAGCTATAACCGATATATAAGAAGACGGTCTTGTTATCGCGCTTGGCGATTTCAAAAGCTTCTTCTGACCAAGGGAACCAGTTCACCGGATTATGAGCGTTTTGCAGCAAGTAAGACGACTTTGGGGGGCTAATTTTTTGAGTAATTTTTGAATTGCATGGAACTAGTGTTACTGAAATTTTCACCCGATTGCAACACCGCATATAAAAAAGCCACCAATCATCATCAAACACGGTGATTGATGGCTTCTTAAAATCGTAAATCATTAAGTTTAAGCTTAAGCGGTTGATTATCATCAGGCAGTCTGATATTGCAATGAAGCTGTTAATTTCATGTTACTCCATATTCACTATCCGTTCCTTAACATCCTCAAAGGAATAATCACACAGTTCTAACATGGAGTACATCGAGTCTCGGAGCTTCAAAGGTAGGCTTTAAGGTAAAAATACTGTGCTAATTCAACGAGCAAAGGATTATTCACCTGATCCAGTTCCTCTCAATCTATGGCTAAACCTCACTCCACACGTAAACGTTCAATTAATATTTTGGAGTTCATATGCCGGGCAATCAACCAAGAAATCAAAAAGCTGTAAGCTAGAAGGAAAACGATCCCCAAAGCTATTCCTACCCAAGAGATTATAATGGTTTCACCTATCCCGCCAAGAACTGTTAGAACAGTTAGAGATAGATATACACCCGTGATCACACCTATAATAGCAGCCATCAAACTGAATAATCCCGTCTGCAATAGTAGCACCCGAGTAGTCTGCACGCGGGACATTCCTAAACTTACCAGAATGGCTAGCTCCCTTTGTCGTGATCGGTAGAACGCCGCCAACGTATTATATAGCGCCATAAGCCCAATTACACCAGATACCACTGCAATAGCTAGTATAAGATAGTAACGTTGGTTAATTTGATTTTCCTCAAGTGCTAATGCCGAATCCTTTTCCGAAGCTTCTAGTAATGGATACTGATTCTTAAATTGTTGTAATTTTACTAAGACATCGTCTTTAGTTCCAGGCTTTACGAATATCAACCCTGTCAGTAGATAATCTTGCTCTGTAGGCAGCATTGAATTGTTTGTATCTACATAAGCACCGTATAAGAAACCCCATGAACCTGGTAGATCTTCCTTTACTACTGCAGTAACTTTTAATGTTTTGGCGGTAATTACTCCTTCTGGATCTACAAGCTGAATAAAATCTCCTTTGGCAAGGTTAAGCTTATCTACATACTTTTTCGTAAGTACGACAGCATCATTCACTTCACCTAAAGGTGGTAAAAGACCTCTTTTTTGAAGTTCGGCAAGTGGAGCCCTCATATAAGTAAAGGATTGAACTGGGTCTCCTGACATGCCCAATGGATCTGCAATATTAACAGAATTCTCTGTAGTTATTGTAATAAATCCCTTAACACCTTCTATATTTTGGATATCATTCGCCAGGGATAATGGCAAAGTAGACATTCCCCTTTTATGATTCATCAGCACGATATCACTAACGTATTCCTTCTCCACTCTCTCAACCGTATTAGCTTTAATTGTTCCATATATAGATAATCCTAAGAGTGGAACTGCGATAGATAGAGAAATCAAATACAGAATTAAACGATTTTGATTAGCATAAGTACGTAAATAAGCTGTAGATAGAACTAACTCACGTGCACGCTGGCGCTCAAGTAATCGCGTTAGGCTCGCAAGCATTTTTTGAAATAACACTGGAACTATTGCAAGAAAGGAAATAAAAACAAGAAGTCCACCACTTACAATCTTGGGTATTGAACCAGAAGAGGCAATTAAGCCATAGATTTGAAGTAATAGTCCTACTAACCCAAGTATAATCCATATTTTTTTAAGTTTAGGGGTTTTAATATATTCAGCTTGACTTGCCTCGCCAATGTGAACTAATGGCAACCGATAAAAGGCTCGACGGATTGGAATCATCAAGAGCAGAATAAAGAGGCAGACTGCTAATGTAGCTTGACCTACCACGGAAAATATATTTATAGTAATACTGTCTGTGGTTATACTCAATGCTTTGGCAATCAGATCACCGAACCCTTTTACCAGACCGATGGACAGAATCATTCCAAGTAGACTCCCCATCATCACTACCAGTATGAGTTGAGTCAAAATAATCGTTAATAACTGACGTTTATTGGCTCCATTAGCTTGAAGAATAACTAGCTGTCTAAGATAATCCAACATCATCAGCCGAAAATTACTAAATATGAAAGCTATAGCCATACTCAACGATAAAAAACTTAAAATACCACCTGTCCATTGTAAGTTAGCTGCATTCTTTTGAACAAATTCTGTTTGTGATACGATTTCTGATTTTAACGGTAACTGAAGCTTTGCCTCAATACTTGACAACACTTCATTTGTATCTACACCGTCCTCTAAGTTCAACAACACCAAATTAGCTCCGTCCACGCCTAAAGAAGCTTGCAAAGAGCGCATTGGAAAAATGACCACATCAGGAGCGGAAATCCCACGAATATCCGGTATAATCTCAGCGACTTTCCATTTCTTTTGAGAAAGGTTGTGTGTGGGTAGAGTAACCCACTTTCCAACAGATGCAGATAATTTATCTGCAAATCCCTGTGTTAAGACGATTTGATTGTCATCTAGAGGGACTGTGAATTTATAAAGTTCTTTACTTAGTTTTGTATTGTCCACTCCAACGTAGTAATATGACTCACCTAGGACAGGATTAACCAAGACCTTTGAGTAGTCTAAAATTCCTCTCTGCTCCACCATCTTTTCAAGTTGCCCGTTCTCAAGCACTTTACCTGACTGCAGACCGACCATAACATCCATTTCACCATAGAGCTTTTTAATTTCTCTATCAAAAGAGTGATTCATACTTTGAATAATGATCTGAGTACTACACATTACTCCAACCGCTAGCGATACACTTATTATGGAGAAAAAAAGCTTACTTTTAGCTGATGATGCCAATCGGATGGCAATACCGATCAAACGATAGATCATTATAAAACAATCCTATCCGTTTGATAGAGTTGCTGGATAATCATGCGGTTACGTTCACTCTCCGCGACATCCTTAACAATAAGTTCATTCTTAATTTGTCCGTCACTCATAAAAAGGATTCGATCTCCATAACTAGCAACCAACGGATCATGAGTCACGAGAAGAATAGTCTGATTTAAATTCCGTTTGAGTTTAAGCAGAAGTTCCATCACCTCAGTAGTGGTATGATGATCCAAGTTGCCTGTCGGTTCATCGGCAAGTAAAATTTCAGGATTTTTAACGACTGCTCTAGCAAGTGCCACCCGCTGCTGCTGTCCGCCAGATAGCTCGAATGGACGATGATTCCCTCTTTCGCTCAGTCCGACCAGTTCAAGGATTGATTCGACCCGATTCTTGATTTGCGATGGAGCCTGTCCATCTAAAACTAGTGGCAGTGCGACGTTCTCCTCAACGGTTAAGGACGCAATTAAGTTGTATGATTGAAACACAATACCGACAGAAGAGCGTCGATATTTGGTGAAAAATGATTCCTGCTGTGGCTTGCTTATTTCCATGCCTCCAATAAATATACGACCCGATGTGGGCGAATCTAATCCACCGATAATATTCAGTAAAGTACTTTTTCCGGAACCACTGGTACCCATTATCACTATAAATTCGCCTTTCTTCACACTCATTGTCAGCTTCTGCAAAGCATTAACTGTAACGCTCGAAGTGCTGTGGGTCTTGACTAAGTCTTCAACCTGCATAATATATGAGCTATCCATGTTTTATTCTCCCCCCTTATACCCGTTGATGTTTATCCGGTGAGTCTTTGTACATATTCATCTGTTTAATATACATACTGTAGTAAGCACCCTTCTTTTCAAAGAATTGATCGTGTGACCCTTTTTCTATGATTTGTCCACGATCCATGACTAATATGACGTCTGCAAATCTAACTGGATCCAAACGATGAGAACCTAGACTCAAATTGTACATATAGACTGTGCCCTTATTATACAATAAATTGGAAAAATATAACTAAAATAATTTTTTTAATTTTAATCAAAAAAGCTCCCGCCAATAACACTGGCAGTAGCTTCGAACAATTGATTCACGCGAACATCCCATCAGTGACAAGTGCTATAACCGATGGAGAGGAAGATGGGCTTGTGCTCATGCTTGGCGACTTCAAAAGACACTTCTCTATGAGTTACTCTCATCAATCTATTATGCGCACAAGTGCTGCTATTCTTTTCCCTTTCAATATAATTGATAATACGCAACTGATCGCAGCAAGCCCCATCCACAATAATACTGAATACGACATCCATACGCTGATCATATAGTAACTGTAGTTGATCAAATAAGGCCAGATCAGAATTAATATCAGTAACAGCACTTTTGAGATCAGATAGATACCCGCTCCAATTCTTTTCCTGCGTCTTGACCGTTTAGTATGCATGGTTTGTATGTCTGCTCCGGCCAGTTTAATCGCCTTAACACTTATGCTAATGACTGCTAGCAGGACCAAGAATGAGAATACCCAATCAATTAAAATATAGCTATCATCATATTTAAAGGGAGTCATAGGCTTCCCGTTCATATTCTCATAAATATTTTGCGCAATCAGTGACGAAGCAGTCGAATTCAAATTAGACAGTACAAATATACCCTCTTGCCGTTCTAAATCAATAATGACGTGTGAGGAATAATTAGGATTGCTTCCAGTATGGCTAATCATCCGCTTTTCCAGATCATTGCTCCATCCGTATGAATAGTACTGACCCTCAGCTTCATATCCCGCACTCTGGAGGTCGGCTTCATGAGATTGCAGTATAGCCTTTCTTAAATTATCTGGTATATCCCCTATTCCCATCTGGGCATTGGTCCAGCGCGCCAAATCCTTTATGTTTGACACTAGATACCCTGCAGCAATGTTCCCATAATATCTGGGAGCATCATACTCTAAGCTTTTGCCAAAAAATACGCGGTATCCTCTGCTAAGCTGATCCGGTTTCTTTTCCTGACCTGTAGAAAAGTAGCTGTCTGTCATGCCCAGCGGAAGTAGAACATTCTGAGTTACATAATCCTGATAGCTTATACCTGTAACCTTCTCAATAATCATCGCCAAAATATCATAATTAACGGTTGCATACTGATATTCTGTACCCGGATATGTATCTAGTGCAATGTCCGAAATTTTATGTATAGTGTTTCCAAGCGTTTCTGAAGTCGTTCCTTCAGGAATCAATTGAATACTCCATGATGGAATCCCGCTTGTATGAGCCAACAGCTGGTTAATTGTAATATTGGCCTTCTCTCCTTTAAAGGTTGGGGCGAACGTGGAAAGATAATCTGAGACATTATCCGAATACGCTAAATATCCCTCTTCCTTCAATAAAATTATTGCCAGCGCCGTAAATGCCTTGGTAGTCGATCCTAATTCAAACAGTGATTCTTCATTCACTTCCTTTTGTTGATCGACATCCGCGAACCCGTATACTTTAAATTCTGTCCTGCCCTGCTTGGATGAAACCATTGCAACTCCAGGAGTTGCTGTTTTGGCCATTATGGTCTCTACCATGTCATCGACATCCCCATATTTCCCCACTGTGAACAGAGTCCCAAGCTGCTGCCACCAACCAGCAATAATAATCGCGATTAATAGGACTATACTTGCTGAAACTACCATTTTTATCTTAAAAAAATTACCCATTGCTTCTCCTTCCTTCGGATCATACTCATTGCATACTTCGTATATTCCAGAATTTTCTTCATCTATTTGACGTTCTATCTGTTCACTTCACTGCGGCAATATAGCTATTTGCAAAAAAAGCTCCCGCCAATAACACTGGCAGAAGCTTCTTTGAACAATTGATTCACATAAACATCTCAAACGATAGTCTTCAGGAAAACCTATTAAATTATGTGCGGCGCATATAAGCGCGGACGGTAATTGGCACGAAGATGGCCACAATTACTGCGGCACCAACTAGCGAATAGACAAGATCGCTACCCACGGTTCCCTGGTTGACCAGATTGCGGACGGCGGTGACAAGATGCGAAATCGGATTGACCTTAACAAACCATTGGAGCCAATTCGGCATGGTATCGACCGGTACGAAGGCATTCGAGAGAAAAGTGAGCGGGAATAGGACGATCATCGAGATCCCTTGTACGCTGGAAGCTGTGCGCGCAATAACGCCGAAGAAAGCAAAGATCCAGCTAATGGCCCACGAACAAGCAATGACAAGCAGTCCAGCCAGCGCAACATATCCAAGGCCACCCTCTGGCCGGAAGCCCATGATATAGCCCATGGCGAAGGTAAGTACAGTAGCTATGGTATATCGAACCGTATCCGCGAGCAGGGCACCGGCGAGCGGAGCTATTCGAGAGATCGGAAGTGATTTGAAGCGGTCAAACACGCCTTTTTCCATATCCTCACGCAACTGTACACCAGTGACGATAGAGGTTGTTATCACGGTCTGAACAAGGATGCCGGGGATGATAACGGGCAAATAACTCACTACATCCCCTGAAATAGCCCCGCCAAAGATATAAGTGAACATCAGGGTGAAAATGATCGGTTGAAGCGTAACATCAAACAGTTGTTCAGGAGTGCGCCGGATTTTGAGCAGACCTCTGTAGGCCATGGTCAATGAGTTGCGTACCGACTGACGTAAGCTGGTATGATTTTTCAATTGGCGCTCTGCACCTGGTTTTATTAAAGTACTCACGCTGTTACCTCCTTAGTACTCTTCGATAATTCTGACGCAAGCTGCGCGTTCTCCTTCACACCATCGCCTGTAAGCGTTAGAAAAACTTCGTCAAGTGTTGGTTTCTGTACACTCATCTCTGACAATGGAATCCCCGCCTCGCGAAGCGCGATCAACAGATCGGTAACCACATCGACATTCCCCATCGGTGCAGTGATCACCCCTGCCTCCGCCGATAAATTAGACCGGACGTTAAGCACCTTCTCAACAGTCTGACTGGCATTGCTCATATCCTGCGGGTTCTGAACCTTCAAATGCAGCGATGAGGTACCGACAGATGATTTCAGCTCATTTACAGTACCTTCCGCGACGACTCGGCCTTTGTCAATAACCGCAATCCGGTCGGCAAGCTGATCCGCCTCCTCCAAATATTGCGTTGTTAACAATACCGTTGATCCAGTACTTACGAGCCGCTGGATGGTATCCCACATCTGATTACGCGTCCGCGGATCAAGTCCGGTAGTTGGTTCATCCAGGAAAATGAGCGGCGGCTGAGCAATGAGACTTGCGGCTAGATCCAGCCGGCGGCGCATACCACCAGAGAAATTTTTCAGCGGACGTTTCGCGGCTTCACTAAGTCCGAACTCCTCAAGTAGTTCTGCGGATTTTCTTCGTGCCTCGGCGCGCCCCAGTCCAAGCAGTCTTGAGAAAATAAGCAGATTCTCGATCGCACTAAGTGACTCATCGACAGATGCATATTGGCCAGTTACACCGATTAGTTGACGCACAATCTGAGGCTCTTTAACCACGTCATGTCCGAAGACACGCGCGGAACCTCCATCTGGCCGCAATAAAGTTGCCAGCATGCGAATTACGGTTGTCTTCCCTGCTCCATTAGGACCTAACACCCCATAGATCATCCCCGTGCCTACACTGAGATTTACACCATCAACGGCACGGTTGCTTCCATACGTTTTGACGAGTCCTTGCGCTTCGATCGCCCAGCCACTTTTGTCCCGCGCTGTGTTCGCTTTTTGAAATGAATTCACGTTCTACTCCCCCTAAGCAATTGAATGTATAACGATCGTAACCGGTATTTATAAACTGAATTTAAACTCGTAACGTAACGATTCAAAATAAGCATCACACGACGTCAGTAGCGTTTTTTCATGATTTATTAAAACAAAAAACCGATCCTTGTGGATCGGACTGGAGATGTATCCTTTAATCATTCTTGAGATCTGCTCAAGCCTTTTCGCTGTAATATGTTTCGTTGCAGATGCTTTTCCCTTGATTTACTTTTGAAAAAGAAAAAGACGTTAACCAGATATATTACATCCGTTAACGCCTTCACCTTTCAAGATTGAAATAAAAATATCCAGTTCATCAAAGCCTAGGAGGTTATGTCAGTTGTACGTAAGGAAGCCAATACGAGCTTAACGATATGGTCTGCGGTCACTGCAGAGTCATAGTTTGTGTTCTCTAACAGGCTTTTTTGTGCAGTATGAATCTTAAATGAAAGAGCGGCGCCAATGACAAACATCAGCGTATGATCCAGTGAATCAAAGTGGAAGAAGCCCTCGTTACGGCCCCGTTCCAGCAGTTCGCGCACCTTCTCCCATACCGGTTGGACATAGATAAGCACGATATCAGCACGTGGAGAGGTGAGTTCAATCTCCTGCTTGATGATGTTGCTCAGTTCTGAGTCCTCTAGCCCGAAGAAAATAATCTCCCGGATCAGCAAAGTCAGTCCCTCTACAGGATGACTCAAGAGGTCACCACTATCCTTTATCCGATTCCCTGAAAAAAACTGTTCAAATATAGCGCGCAGCAAATTCTCCTTGCCGCCAAAATAGTAAGAGACGAGCGCCACGTTCGCTCCTGCTTCCTCACAAATTTGTCTTACACTGGTACCGTCATAGCCTTGTCGCGCAAACAATTTCTTGGCCGCTAGCAGGATGCGCAGCTTCATGTCGGGATCAGCTGTAGTCATGATTCAATCAATCTCCTCGCGTGATCATATAGAACCTATTATGGATGCTTTATCACGGATAGGCAAGTCTCCCGTAGCGTAAAGACTGGCTACACATAAGAAGTCTCCTGCGTGAAGCCGATCCTCTTTTGAACCCAATATGCGAAACGAATTCACAGAGACCTTTTATTCAACAGGAGCCACAACAGGCGCTGCCACACGCGTAGTTTGTTTGCGAAGTCCTGTCGCAGCCAGACTCACGAGAAGCGAAACTGCGAGGATCGCCACCAGTAAGAGAACGTCAGGGACAACACTTGGACCTCCGAATAACAAATTCATCGATCCGTCCACCGCATAGGTCGCTGGCAGGTAATGACTTAACCCTTGATAGAAGTCACCCAGTAGTTCACGTGGAACCATCGCCCCTGAGGAAACCAGCTGCAACGACAATAAGGTCATATTAAACAACATTCCAGCCATACCGAAAACGATCAAGAACATTTGCGCGAAGAACATAAAGGTCAGAAGGAATAATGCTTGGAACAACCAAACGGAGACAAAGCCTCCTGCATGCTGGCCCCCCAGTCCGGCGATCAGTGATGATCCGATCAAAGAGACGACGACTGCGGAACTGACGTTAATGACGACCCGAGCACCAAACTTACTCCATCTTGAGATACCAGGACCAATCATGTCCGTCGCCTGCTGAAAATTCATCCCCATGATCATGGCGCCTACGAACGAGGCGAGTACCATCATCATCGGCACCATCTGATTGTTCATGCCCTGAACAGGGTTGGTAAATGCCATATTTGAACTGATTTTATCTACGACGCCTTGTGCGATACCCTGTGCTTGAGCTGCCGGTACATTTGCCTGCTTCAGCACAGCTTCCGTTCCTTGAATTGTAACTTGCTTGCCCACGGTTGCTGTAATTTGAGCTGCTACGCTCTGCATCACACTCTTAATCATCATTGGATTAGATTCGTTGATCGTGTAACGAAGCTCAGCTTGTTGCCCCTGGCTTTGGAGCTGTTTGGAGAAATCTGAAGGCACCTGCAGTACCATCTGCACCTCGCGCCGTTCCAGACTTCCTTTCGCCTCTTCCAAATTCATTCCTGTTACCATATGAAACGGAAGTGACGATGCCAGCTGTTCGCTGATCTGGGCACCAGCCCCTTGGTCTTCATTGACTATTGCAATCGATAGCTTACTCGTATTCTCATTAATCCCTTTGTAACCTGTCATCCAGATGATACTAAAAATAACTTGAAACATCAGTAGCAACACAATTCCGATGATGGTCGCCGGTTTCTTCAAGTAAGCTTTTAAAGCATAAAGCATAAGTATCTCTCCTTTTTTTTGTAATTAATCCGAATTAAATGATCGTTTAAATTAAACGTTTGTTTTATTCTAGACCGACTTTTACCCGCTGTCAACTATTTAATGATAAATACAAAACACATCAGCGATACTCAGATTCAAGTAACCGTAGATGTGCCTTTAGCCGCTAAACTTAAGTTATTTCAACTTATCTATCTTCCCAAATTTCAAAAATTCTCCGGTGACATCTTTTCCAGCAACACAATATCTTCTCCTCGCTGTTGCCTCATTTGAATATTTTCTTTACCCCAAGAGCACATAACTTCAACGATTTTATTGGCGGTGACACCATATTCCGTGAGGCTGTATTCGACTTTTGGCGGCATCTGCTGATATACGTGTCGGCTTACAAGTCCATCCTTCTCAAGCTCACGAAGCTGCTGGATCAGAACCTTTTGTGAAATGCCGTGAATATTGCGCTGTAATTCGCTTGTTCGCTTCACACCAGACATTAACAAGCAGATGATCAACGCTTTCCACTTACCACCGATGATTTCAAGTGTGGCTTCTATACCCAGATTGTATTGTTTCATATCAATAACCCCTCATTCATGCTAACTGATGCAGTCGTCTAAAATTTCATTTTTGCATACATTTTTTTTCGAGTCCAGTACTTACTTTGAAGTAACCATCTTACTTCATTGTGTGTATTTTCTTTTTATAAAGCCTGCAACATAATGATGATATTCGAAAAATGAGGCAAGGCACCAGAGGCTACACTCTTTGATATGGGCCTGAGAAAGGAATTTTCATTATGAAAACACTAGTGATTATAGCACACCCGAATCTTGAGAATTCAAGGGTAAACAAGAGATGGAAAGAAGAACTGCTGCAATATCCAAACGATATTACCATTCATGAGCTTTACATGGAATATCCCAACTGGAACATTGATGTTCCTAGAGAACAAGAACTATTAGAAGCACATAACCACGTTATCTTACAATTCCCCTTGTATTGGTACAGTTATCCGCCACTATTGAAAAAGTGGTTTGATGATGTGTTTGCATATGGATGGGCTTACGGTTCAAAAGGTGACAAGCTTAACGGAAAAAAGATGGGACTTGCCATGTCTATCGGCGATAAAAAAGAAAATTATGTGCCAGAGGGCTCTGTTTCTTTTACCGTGGATGAAGTGACTACGCCTTTCAAAGCCAGTACAAAACATGTGGGCGCAGTAGCACTCCCCTACTTTGCAGTCTTCGGGGCTTCATTTCAAGCTAGCGATGAGGAGATCAATCACAGTGCGGTAGAATATATCAACTATATTACAAAGTATAAAAATCAATAAATAAAGCAGCGACAGAACAAGACTTGATAAATAAAGTCTTAGACTGCCGCTGTTGTAGTTCAATTATCGTTTTCCGTTAGTGAACAGGTATTTCCGATTTGATATCATTTTGACTTAAAAATTTCATTAAATCATTACTCAGCTGCACAATCTCATTGTTAGCACTATTCGCATAATCCGGCAACATCATATCCCTAACCATTTTAGTTCGTAGCCATGTCATAAAGAAAAGATCCAACAATAAGTTTGGAAATTTGAGCACCATTTTAAGCATTGGTGGATCAATTGAAACGCCGGCTTTTTGTATTGCCCTTAGATACGCTTTTAAAGTGACTGTTATTTTGCGTGCCGTCTTTCTGGTACTGGCTGTTTTTTTGTCAATGATCTTATTCTCTGAATGCAAAAAGCTCAACATGGCAATGTCTGATACGGAATGTGTGATTAGATACGCTTGCATATCCTTTTTAATAACGTAGGGAAGCTTTGCTGCTTTAAACACGTTTGCGAGTTTTTCTATGCGTTCAGTCACTACACCATTAATTTCTCCAAATGCAGTTGCCGCTATAATCTTTGGCAGAAATCGAGCATGCAGTACTCCATCTTTAATCTGTCCGCCGAATCCGGGAAAAGCTGGTAAAAGTCTATCCCCTACGATATCCAGCCATGAAGAAAATCCAATTGAATTATTAGTCATCGTAACTATATTTTTGCTTTGATTATCTTTTAGCGCTAACAACGCTGATTCAGACCGGTCATAACGAACGGTAACGAAAATAAAATCGTACACATCGTCATTTTCGAGCGTATCAATGACATTCACTTGTATCGATCTAACTGTACCTTTTTCTATATATTGCAGGCCATTTTCTCTTAATAATTTAAATCTATTAGAATGTGCAAACAGGCTAACGTCAAACCCTGCTTCAATAAGCTTCATTGCGTACATGCTCCCGATGACACCTGCACCAAAAATTAAAATTCTATCTTGTTTTGCTGACATTAAAACCACCCCTACTTATTAACATTTTCTTTTTCATTATCCGACAACATGTTGTATGATGTGATTATAAATTTTTATGATTCCTTGATCAACCATCAGTTTTTTATGATTTGTCGGATGATATTCTTATTCGCTAGTAGGAGGGAAACATGAACAAGCAACCCCAAATCACGGAGAAAACAAGACAGAAGTTTGTAGATGTTTTTTGTGAGTTATATAGCCAAAAGCCGATTGAGAAAATTTCGGTTCAGGAAATTGCGAATAAGTCAGGATATAACCGCAGCACCTTTTATCAATACTTTACTGACATTTACGAATTGTTAGACGCTGTTGAAAACGACTTATTGAATGAGATGAAAAAAGAATTGGCGAATAAAGAGCTATCGATGCATACGGTTCAAGATACGCTCTTTTGTCTGGATAAAAGAGAACATCTCCTGGTTCTTAATGCCCTTTTAGGTGATTATGGAAGTGTCCGTTTTTTAAAACGCTTAAAAAAAGAAATCACTTTGGATGAATTAGAATTAAACGTTCCGCAGAACCATTCCTTAACCCCATACTTCGTTGAGTTTTACCTGACAACTTCTCTTTCTTTATTTCGTCTTTGGCTCCAGCGTCAACAGGATTTATCGTCAGAAGAATTTTTCAAGCTAGTGGAGAACCTATATTCAAGAGGGATTACGCCCTATTTTAAAGAATAAGTCTGTCATTCAAGCTAAATCCATATGTTGTATAACGATAAAAAAGCGCGCATAAGCTTGTTTGCACAATATACTCCATAAAGACTGACCTACTCTTAAGGGGCCGCATTCTGTAAATACAGACTAATTACCTCTATTTGTGATACGGTTCACCATAATGTATCTAAACACAAAGTGTGGTTTGACCACAAAATATACATCAACATATAAAGACAAAGCCACTCCCAACAACGGAGTGGTTTCATTATTTCTCTTTATTTTGATCGTTTTTAGGTTTTATTCCACTCTTTATCGTTTGGAAGTATGGATGCAATATTATTTCAAAATCAGTATCATCGTTAATGTTTTCGAAGTATTTCCACAACAACATTTCCTCTGATTCAATTTGAATGACTTCAAATTCCATCTCTCTAGATTTATACACTATGACTTGTCCTAGACACAATTTTGTTTCTTGAACTATTCTTATGAATGGTTTTGCCATGCTTTCTATATCCTCTACATTTGGCATTGCATATTCCGTTGCTATACCTTCATTTCGCAATGCTTCAATATTACTCTCAATCCACTCCTTAAATCTTTGCTTAATCATTCTTCACCGCCTTTACGCCAAATTCTTACTATTGAATTATGCTTCATCCACAAGGTCACCTTTTGTATTAACTGCATTGTATCGTTCATATATGTTCATGACATTTAGTCCTCCTGTTCAACGTAAGATCACAATTAATTATACCATATGTTGGTATATGTGCTGTCGTATCGCTTATGTTTTACTCTTAGTCGGTTAGTAGAAGTGCTATGGCATATCTGAAACAAAATCACTGCAAACATTGGAAACAATCCCGACGAGAGAAGCGCCAAGGACATTGAATTCTTCTTTGACGCTTCAATTAACGACGAGTTTGTGCTTACTTATGATACGGTTCACCGCGATGTCTGTAACGGCAAGTTTTAAGGCCATCCTCTATCGGATGGCCTATTCTTTGTATCTTGCTTTATTCAACTATTACTTCATACCTACATGTAAAATTATAACTTTCTTGCCCATATAATAGCGCGATTTGTAGCTTCAACGATCGGCTCCGGAATCGGTTCAGCCGTATAATTTTGATAGGTGCGCTCTATGGTAAACCCTGCATCTGATAGCCAATCGTAAACTTGCATTTGCGTAGGAATGTGCTTATACCAACACTTGGGTATATTGATTTGCTCACCGCTATTTGTGGTGAGCTCCCAGTGACCAGTTCCGGTACAAATTTGGGTTATGGGGTCATACACGCTCCCATAACTAACGGTTCGACCAGTCGTGCCCAATTCGTCTGTCCCTTTGAAATAGCTGCTCTCTTTCAACCTATTGAACCGGGCCGTTGGATTATTATGCAGGTTAAAATCCATATAAAGATGTCCACCCGTGCGAAGCGCCGCAGCAGCATTTTTAATAAGGGTCTTTTGTGCCTCTTTGTAATCAATCTCGCTTTCAATATTAATCAAGATATTACCTGCCATGACTACAAGATCAAAACCAACGCCCCATACGGAAATTGCTGCATCAGCTTGGTAACAGCGTATATTTGTTAAACCCAACATCCGGCGATAACAGCTCAGGAGCATATGTTCATCGACATCAAAGCCTGTAACGAAATGATTCGCCTTTGCTAGAGGGACACAGATCCTACCACCGCCGCAGGCAACTTCAAGTATATTTTGTGGTTGGTTGCCTGTTTGCTCTGTAAGTACTCTTAATAGAAAATCGACGTCATGTGTTTGGTTTTCGAACTTTTCATACATACTGGCATACCAATGTTTTGCGATAAAATCTCTTTTCACAGATTTACCTCCAATTTTAAGGAGGGTTAAAGTATAGTCACCCTCCAAGAAATTATGCGGGCGGACAATTCTGTTGTATTAATCATCTGATATCATCCTTTCAACATTTAATAGTAAGCGGGAAAACAACAAAAAGTAATAAAACCTGTGTTTCTCCATGACTATAACTGAAAAAAAATTCACTATCAATGTAAAAATTCTTTATAACTATCCTCCCCGCCCAACAGGCTCTAACAGGCTTCTGGCGTTTCACCCCAAAAAACTTGCCCCTACTTATGATACGGTTCACCGAAATTGATCTTAAACCTCCTACCCGTTAGCTTAATGAAGCATCATTTACACTTCGAGGCTATTCGGGAGGATGGTTCTCTCCAGCGACTACTCCTTCACAGCCCCAACCACAATCCCCGTCACAAAGTAACGTTGCAGGAAAGGATACACCAGCAGTATTGGTAGCGCACTGATAAAGATCTGCGATGCCCGAATGGTACGTTGTGACAGATTGGCAACGGCTGACGGATCGAGCTTTGACATGTCTGCCTGAACGATGATCGTTTGCATAAAGGTTGCCAGTGGAAGTTTGTCTGAATCTCTAATGTAGATGATACCGTCAAAATAGGAGTTCCAATGCCCAACCATGAGGAACAGAGACACTGTGGCAAGAACAGGTAAGGAAACTGGCAAATATATTTTCAAAAAGGTCGTAAAGTGCCCTGCCCCATCAATAAACGCAGCTTCTTCAAGCTCCTTAGGTACGGTCCGGAAGAAATTAAGCAGTAGAATGATGTTAAATACCGCAACTAATCCCGGCAGAATCAATGCCAGCAAGGAGTTCATCAGCCCAAGCTTCAGAATAAGAATATAGCCTGGAATCAGTCCACCGCTGAACAGCATGGTCACGACAAAATACCAAAGGTAGATGTTCCGCGCACGGAAGACCCGTGTCTCCTTGGAGAGCGCATAAGCTGCAATAGTATTGACCACCAGTGCAAGTCCCGTACCAAGTACAGTCCGTTCCACAGACACCCACAAGGAGGAGAGGAAATTGGCGTTATTGAACGTCTTGGCATAAGCTTCAAGCGTGAAGCCTATCGGCCAGAAAGTAACCAATCCAGCATTAGCAGGTGCAGATGCGCTAAGGGATACCATGAGCAAGTGATACAAAGGCAGCAAGCAGAGTACAGCAAGGATCGTCAAGAACACATTGTTAAATATGCTGAATATACGATATGGGATTGTTTTATGATACATTCGTTCTCATCCTTTCTAGAAGATTCGGTACCCTGCAAATCTATAGGCCAGTCGGTAAGAAATCACGATTAAAATCAGGCTGATCACCGATTTGAATAGATTCACTGCGGTAGCGAAGCTGAACTGCCCGCTAAGAAGACCTTCTCTGTACACAAAGGTATCAATGATATCCCCTTGCTGATAGATCAAAGGACTGTAGAGGTTAAACACCTGGTCGAAGTTAGCGTTGAGCACATTGCCCAGAGCCAAGGTCGCGATCACGATCGCAATTGGAATCAGCGCAGGTATAGTAATATAAATCGTCTGCTTCCAGCGCCCCGCCCCATCCACTTCAGCAGCTTCATAGAGTGACGGACTAATACCGGATAATGCCGCTAGGAAGATAATCGTGTTGAACCCGAATTCCTTCCAGACATCACTTGCAATAATCGTAAACCGGAACCAATTGCCATCCCCTAGAAAGAAAATCGGCTTGATACCGAATACGGATGATATGAACTGATTGATCAGACCCGTCTGGGCCAGAATATCGATCAGAATGCCTGACAGTGTAACCCAAGACAAAAAGTGCGGAAGATACACGAGCGTTTGGATGGTTCTTTTAAGCGCCATCTTCCGTACCTCGTTCAACAATAACGCGAATATAAACGGAATAATCAGGTTCATTACAATTTTAGAGCAAGCAAAAAACAGCGTATTCCACGTAATTTGCAGGAAATAATCATTCTCCCACATGTATCTAAAATGCTTCAGTCCGACCCACTCGGAATTAAAAAAACCTAGCGCAGGTTTATACTCTTGAAAAGCCATAAGAATTCCAGACATCGGAATGTAAGAAAAAATAAACACCATAATGACCGCCGGCAATACCATCAAATGGAGAATCCAAGGTTGATTAAAGCCTCTTTTTCTTTTTTTGTTTGGCTTACTCCGAGTGGTCGCCTGCGGTATCGAGTGAACCTCCATATTAGCCTCCATAGCGTGCTCCTGTTCCCAAAAAATATTTTGTTTGTACTGGGGATCTCTGTTATAAATAGTATCAGGCCTTTCTCAGCTCTGACTATATAACATTGTTAGGCTTGATATGGTTTTATTAGGGCATCATCTGGAGGGAACATTCATGAATCTATGGAAGCGCTTTACACTACTAAAAGATAAGGCACGGTCCCGGTTTAGCCTCTTTGCCAAAATAAATTGTCTGATCATTGTCTTATTCATACCGATTATTATCGTGTATACCTATTCGAACAATGTCACATACGATGTCGTTAGCAAAGAGCTGCAGGTCTCCAATACCAAACAGCTTACTTTTCTATCGAGTCAAATCGATTCCCGAATTAATCAGATGATGGATTTCAGTCTTATTCTTTCAAGAGATCCCAATGTCAGAGCATTCAACGGTTTGAACATTTGGGATGATCGTTATGATCAGATGCAGACCCGCTATGTCATTCAGGAAAAGATGGTGCTGCAGTCCGGGGTAACCGATATTTGGCCCACCAGATACGCTGTACATTCACAGCAGAATAAAGATGTCATCGCTAATTACAACCGGCCAGCAGGATATGATGAGGATTATTTAAAAAGAAATATGAGTGGAAAATGGACCTATGGTGATCATAGAGCGGAATCTCAAGATCAGCTGCAATCCTTTTACTGGTTCTTCACAGATTCCTTAGCTCAACCGGGGATGTTGACGGGCAGCAATCTTGTGATTGAAGCCAGCTTCAGTTATGAGAACATTCAGAACATGCTGGATAAGTACAAGGAAGGTGGACAAGGTGATCCCTTCTTTTATCATAAGGGCAATGCCCCCATTCTGAATCGTAGTGCAGACAAGCAGCTAGCAGAAGAACTCATTCGTTATCTGGATAATCGCTCCCCTGAGAATACGACCCAGGATGTAGTGACACTGAATGGGAAGAACTATCTGGTCAGCATTGTGAAGTCCTCCTACTTGGATTGGCATTTAGTAGATGTGGTCCCACTCTATCAAATTCTTAAGCCGATTTCGCTTAGCCGGGACTTGTTCTATATCTCGATGATTCTGCTGTTTGTTGTGGGCATTTCGGCTTCGATTTTACTATACAGAAACGTGCAATCACCTATCAAAAAGCTTATTCAAGGCTTGCGGCGCGTACAGCGAGGCGACTATTCCGTACGCCTTCATAGCAATGGTCAGAACGAGTTCTCGTTCTTGTTCCATCGCTTTAATGATATGTCACACCAAATTCAAGACCTGATAGAGAATGTGTTCAATGAAAAGATCAGGGCCAGAGAAGCTACGCTTAAGCAGCTTCAAGCGCAGATCAATCCCCATTTTCTCTATAATTGCCTTGGTTATATTATCAATATGGCCCAGATGAAAGAGCAAGAAGCCGTCATCTCGATGGCTTATAACTTAAGTGCTTACTATCGCTATACCACCCGAATGGAACGGGAGACCGCTTCGCTGAATGATGAAATCAAGCTGCTCGTCAACTACTTGGATATCCAGAAGCTGCGCAATGGTAGAATCGAATATCATATTGATATCCCTGAGCCTATGCTTAGCCAGTCTGTGCCACGTTTAATGCTGCAGCCGATTGTGGAGAATTCAGTCATTCACGGCGTTGCGAAGTCGTATTCATCGGGCGAGATCACAATTACCGGTGAGCGTTCGAACGGCTTCTGCAAGATTTATATTGATGACGACGGACCTGGCTTGAACCCGGATCAGCTGGAAGCTTTGAATCGTAAAATGCAGCAGCCACTGCAAGAGGAGATGGGCTGCGGTCTCTGGAATACGAATCAGCGGATCATTCATCTGTTCGGCAATCATTCCGGTCTTATATTTGGGCCTTCCCCTCTCGGCGGATTCCGCACAGAGATCATCTGGGAGATCCCATCTGAGGAATAAAATCATACACGAAATATCAAGGAGACTAACAACATGCAAATGATCATCGTAGACGACGAAGCCCACTGGGTAGATAATCTTTCCACAACAAAACCTTGGCATACATTAGGGATTGAACAGGTGCATAAAGCCTATTCAGCGCGTGAAGCGCTGCAAATTATCGATACCCACCCCATTGATATCGTAATCTCGGATATTCAAATGCCGGAGATGACGGGAATTGAACTGATCGAGCGGATCAGAGTCCGCGATAAAAAGATAAAATGTATTATTTTATCCGGTCATTCCGAATTCGATTATGCCAAAAAAGCACTCCAGTACGAGGCCGTTGATTACCTGCTGAAGCCACCTACGGATGATGAATTGATGAATGCAGTGAAGACTGCGATTGATCAATTGAACACCGAATGGGAGCTCGTAAGCTCCCTTACTCGAACCCAGTTTACCCTTCGGGAGAATCTGCCCTTGTTACGGGGTCGACTGCTCTTGGATGCCTTGCAAGGACATCGATTCCAAGACGGCGAATGGGAACGGAAGCTCGTGAATTATGGCTTGCCCTTCCATGCCGGGGACTGCGCATTAATGCTTGTACGGATGGAAGAAGAATTTGGACAATACAATAACAACGACCAGACCTTGATTGAATATGCGATCATCAATATGGCGGAAGAGATCCTGGGCGAATTTATGGAAGTCTGGGGCGTTAAAGAGGAGCATGGGTATCTTGTGTTTCTGCTTCAGCTGAAAGAAAAAGGGAATGACATTGGAAAAGAAACGATTCTGGAGAAACTTTCTTTGCAGCTTCAGTATAAGGTCAAGCAGTTTCTGAAGGGTTCACTCTCCATTGTAATCACGGAGTGGTTCACATTTCCTGAACAGCTGTCCAAACGTTTTCGTCAGGCTACAGGTTATTTCCGGCAAATTGTCGGAGACGAACGCGAATTCGTGATGCGGGTCAGTGATTTGGAATCTCATGCTGCACAAGGCCCTTTGGACGCACTTTATACCCCGCCCTCTTTGATTCATCTACTGGAAAGCGGGCAGTGGAATGCGGCGGAAGAGAAGTTACTAGCTGTCTGCGCAGAGCTGGATGAGAAATGGTCTGAATCCTGGGAGCATTGTATGGAGGCTGGCTTTTTGATTACGGCTTCGTTCACGAATCTCGCTCACCGCAATGGGCTTACTTTGGCGAACTTAATGGGGACTGACATTGTAGGGCTACAAAGCGGGGAAGCTTTTACCACGATCAGTAAGCTTAGAAAATGGTCGCTCAGTGTTCTTAGCAAACTCAAAGAAAGCACGTCCAACGATGTCAAAGACATACGCTCAGAGTATGTGAAGAAAATTCAAGATTTTACCGATAAAAACCTCCATCTTGATGTTTCCTTGCGTGTACTGGCCGACCATGTCAATCTGCACCCGACCCATTTGTCCAAGATTTATAAGATTGAGACAGGTGAAGGAATCAGCGATTATATCTCGCGCCTGCGCATGGATCGTGCCTGTCACAAGCTGAAGACCACCACCAAAAAAGTATATGAAATCAGCATGGAGATTGGATATATGGACCCTGCTTATTTTATCAAAGTGTTCAAACGGCAGTTTGGGGTAACGCCGCAGGAGTACAGAGACAGTAATAAATAGCATGATAGAGTCCTATCAAAACTAAAAAACTCATATAGATGCCATCCCCGACAACTTGATAAAGTTACACTTGTAAAGATCATACACAGTAGGGGGAATTGAAGAATGATCAAATTCAACAAGATGTGGTCGATGCTCACAGTCACCGCACTTCTCACACTCACAGCCTGTGGCGGTGGCGCAACTTCGAATGAAAACGTTAAATCAGGCAATACCACTTCAACTAAAACCAGTTCTGAAGCCGATGCGGCTTTTGAAAAAGGTAAATATGATCCACCTATCGAGTTCAGTTCGGTATTGATGCCGAAGAAATATGTGCAAGGAGATACCAAAGAAAATAACGTTCACGATCGCTGGATGCTGGAAACGCTGGGCATGAAGCACAAAGATACCTGGTACCCTGCCAATGACGATCAGTACAGACAAAAGCTGCAGCTCGCCATTGCCTCTGGTGAGAAGCTGCCTGATTTCGTGGCCGTACCGACCAACGCGGTATTGACCAATCAGCTGATAGATTCCGGTCAGTTCGTTGCCATCGATGAGCTGTTTGACAAGTATGCCAATAAGATTCTGAAAGACCATGCAGCAGCGCATCCGGAGCTGTGGTATCCGTTCACCAAGAACGGTAAGAAATACAATATGCCGATCCTTGAGTACACGGATAATGATGACACGCTGCTGTGGCTGCGGGAAGATTGGATGGAGAAGCTGCATCTTGAAGCTCCGAAAACCATCGCCGACCTTGAGAATATCATGGACAAATTCAAGAACGAGAACCCTGATGGCTTAGCAGCTAAAGATGTTTTCCCACTTGCTATTTCTTTGAAAAATAATACGAACACCTGGATGGGCTCCCTTGATTGGTTGTTCGGAGCTTACGGTACTATTCAAGAGCAATGGAACAAAGATGCCGATGGCAATCTTGAATACGGCTCCATTAATCCTGGTGCCAAGCAGGCCCTAGCGAAGCTTAGTGAATGGATGGATAAAGGCTATATTCATACCGACTCCGCACTATGGGATGAAGGAAAATCTGCTGAGAGCTGGACAAAAGGCGCAGCAGGATTTCTGCCAGGCGCGAACTGGGTGCCGGACTGGCCTGCTCCCGATCTGTTGAAAAATGTACCTGGAGCGAAGATTAAAGCTTATCCGGTTCCAGCCGGTCCAGACGGCTTCATTGGCACGAAGTGGCAGAACTCCGGCGTAAATGCTAGTATCATGATTAATAAGGATGCCAAGCATCCTGAAGCGATTTTCTTATACTATAACTACTTGCTTGATAATTTAGCTAACCCGGCAGCAGGCAGTCAATTTGAATACGGCTTTGCTAAGGGTTACGATTGGGACATCATTGATGGACAACCGACTAGTGATAAAGAGAAAATCAAAGACTTTTCCAATGAGTTCCCTTTCTTGACTGGTCCTGCACGTATTCCTGATCTGTACATGAAGACACTAGTAAAGCTTGCTGACGGCCAGGCACCAGAAACTCCTTATGAAAAACAAATGGCGGAGTTCCGCAAACCGGAAAACTGGGCAGCTGCCAAAGTCGTTATGTCGCAATTAGACGTTCGCAAGCAAAACTACTTCACAGGTGCTGCGACTCCAACAATGATCTCCAAATGGAACCTGTTGCGTCAATCCGAAATGGAAACCTTCAACAAAATTATTTACGGTAAACTGCCAGTAGATGCCTTCGACCAATTTGTTACCAACTGGAAGGCTAACGGCGGTGACCAAATCACTAAAGAAGTTAACGAGTGGTTCAAGTCCGTATCGAGTAAATAATAGGAAAAGCCGGGGCGAATTAGATTCGCTCCGGCTTATTTTTCATGTGATTCCATGCCTCCCACGTATCTAACAACCGTGAAGGTTTGCACTAACCAGTAAATTCTTGGACCCACTCTTTGTTGTAATACCCAATTCCGATATCGGTGAAGCTGCTATTCAGGATGTTGGCGCGATGACCAGGGCTGTTCATCCATTGGTTCATCACTTCCTCCGGACTTGTCTGGCCGTTGGCGATATTCTCCCCTGCTGAATTATAGGTGATCCCAAACGCCTTCATCATGTCAAATGGGGAGCCATATGTCGGAGATTGATGATCGAAATAATTGTTGTCGTACATATCCTGAGCCTTGGCTAGGGCCATTTTCGAGAGAGCATTATTCAAACTAAGAGATTTCAAGCCTGCTTTCGTTCGTTCTTGATTCACCAGATTCAACACTTGCTGCACAAATTGCGATGAATCGCCGGAGACCCCTGGATTAGCTGAATTCCCTGGATAAGGGGACTGCTGCGGACTAGAGGAATGCTGTACATTGGCAGACGGTTCCGGATTAGTGGCTGATTGCGGATAAGCAGTCTGCGTAGGTGTTCTCTCTGTGGGTGTGTTGTTGCCTAAGAGCCCTCCCAGCAAATCCGAAACATCACCAGGTACTTGTGCTTGTTTAGCTCTAAGTATTGAATCCTTTGGAGCATCTGTGGAAATGGAAGAAGCTTGAGTTAAGGTTGAAGCTGAAGCCCCATGACGAGCACGAGTCTCAACCTTCGTCTGCTTAACAGACATTTGGTTGTTGGCCGAATGATTGCTCGAACAAGCTGTAACGAGCACTAGTGCTGCAATTACAATCAACGGTTTGATAACAATCCCTCCTGAATTGTCAAAGTAGTGACGTTATTCAGTAAAGTTTTTGTTTAGTTCCATTGATTTATTCATGCTCAAAGGATTTCCGAGGATATCAGCTCATATTAACAGTGGTCGCTTTAAGCAAGCCGTTCCATCGCCTTATGGATGACTTGCTTTTCTTTTTTAAGCACAGCTGTGTCCAATGCCTGTTCGAGCAAGCTGCGGACCTGCTGTACATCCACATGATTAATGAATAGCACGTGGTCCTCCGGCAGGCTGGATAAGGCCGAAATGACAATCTGACGCTGCACATCCTTGGCACTGAGCCAGTGCACGATGTCGGATACCGAAGGCTGAGAATGAGCATACAACATATCCCAACCGCTATAAGGAAAAGACACCTTATCCTCCATCCACTCCAGCACCTTACGGTTACCAAAAGGCTGAAGCAGCGCGTTCGCTTCATAACCACTCAGCTTATTCTGTTGCACAGTGTCGTCCAACGATTCCAAGACCCGTTTAAGTCCCTCACCTTCCGGCAGACAGTGTGCAGAAAGATAAGCACGAACAGAGGGACTTACGTTGACCGCTGGCGCTTCCGACCACAATGATGACACCAAATCAGCTGCTTTTTCCTTCAGAATATCACCTGCACAGCACATTAAAGCCTCTCTTTGATTGAGATCTTGCTCTGCCCTGGCTCGCTCCAACCAGGCTTGTAGCACGGCCTCCCCATCATAGCGAGCAAAGGCTGCTGCCGCCTCCTTATCCAAGCCGTTCATCTCTGTATAGGTGATCAGCAGCGGAAGCTCCTTCTGGGCTTGTTCCAGTGTGAGCGTTAAATATTGATGCAGCCACGCCTTCCAACGTTTGCTATTCCCGCTTTCCGGGTCCAGGCCGAATTCCCCGCAAAAATAGTGATACTGCCATTCCTCCGCTCCGACGCAACCCAGTTCTGTTATCCGGTCTACAAAAGTCGTCATGGATGGCGCAAGGAGCCGGAATTCCCCCGTCTCATGTGCCCAATGCACAACAGAAGTTCCGGAAGGACTGCTCAAGTCCAGCAGTAATTCATCCCCGTTTCCGGCCACATGAAAGGTAAGATACTGCCGTTGCTCCCCCATTTCCTCATCGGCAAAATCGGAGAAACAAAGCTGATCTGTACTCCAGCCTATATCTCCACTCACATCAAAAGGTTTAATCGTCCCGTACGGCAAGCTCCAGTATACTAATACTTTACCGGAGCCATCCTTCAGCAGTGAGCGGAACTCCTCGGGCAACTGGATTCTGAGCTGGGATTCAGCTTCAGCAATTTCCCACTCCGTTGCAGGATGATCAATGGTAATAAAGGTGCTTGCCCCCTTCTGCTCCAGGGCCTGAACAAGCCACTGCCACTGCCTTTTCCATGTGTCCATTTTATGTTCCATCCTAACTGAAGCCTCCCTGCATAAATTCTACGTATCATTTATCAACTATATAAATTAAACCTAAGATCTTATACGGAGCAAGAACGTCATTACGGGAAATGTTTGGACTTTCGGCCGCTGTTGTCTCCAGATTTCTTTTATTTGTACCGCTCTTCGCGGTTGAAATCCGGAGACAAAGGCGGACGCTACCGCTCCTACAGTTCCAAACTTTCCCTTCAATCCTTTCTCCTTTTTGATTTTCCAGTTCAATCTATATAGCTGTCCGTCCGCTTACAACTAAAAATGGTTCACCAAATGGGCGATTTCCTTAACTCTTTCCATCGTAATTCCATCTCTTTGTTCAACCGCAAGTGGATGGTCTGTTTGTTCTAATTCGATTAGCGGAACCGCACCCACTTCTTGTGTATGTACCATTGTCTTTAAAGACAATGTCGATATTGGATATATTGAAAGTTCAGTCGATAACCAACCGAAATAAGGTGCTTCATCTTCTCTGCCTTCTACGAATAATAATTCATTCGATCTGAAAAAATTCTCTTCACTAAGAGACACCCACACACTCCAAATAAACTTTTCATCAGTATCCACTATTGGTATTTCAATATGTCCTCTAATAAAGAAATGCTGTTCATCAATGACACAAAAATCACTAGTTAGTTCTGTTCTTTGCTCTTCTGGCACCAAATTAAAGTAATGTGGCGCTTCAGCTCCATAACATAATGGCAGTTCACTTAATTCGCTGTCACAGTGAGGACATTTCATAGTTTTGCTCCTTATTAGATCTTGTCGATTTAAAGTATTAGACTGACCTCGATTATAAAAAATAGTGGCAGTCTTGGACAAGATAATAAAGTCCTAACTGCCACTATTTTTTCTGTTCAATCCATATTTCAATGTTTATTTCACTTCTGCGAGCAGTTCTGACATCATCTCATAATTCATAGCACCCCGTACCTTCTCCCGCACGACGCCATCGGCATCCAGTACATAAGTAGTTGGGTAGGCGACGATCTGATAGGTTTGTAAAAGCTCCCCTTCCTCATCCAAAACAATTGGGAAAGTAAGCTTCTGCTCTTGAACAAATGGTTGGACATCTCCAAGCGCTTTTTCCGTTAAGGTCATATTTACTCCGAGGATTACCACATCTTCCGATTGATAATTCTCATAAATGCTCTGCATATGCGGCATCTCTACCCGACAGGGAGGGCACCATGTAGCCCAGAAGTTGAGCAGTACTCTTTTCCCTCTAAAATCTGACAACTGCACTGGATTTCCACTCAAATCTTGCAGTGTGAAATCAGGAGCTACTTGCCCTATCTCAATACCCACATCACGACTTTCCGCTTCCGAGCTTGCACTTTGCACAGGCTGTTGCGAAGACTTGCTATAGTATTCATACCCTCCATATAGAACTAATCCAATAATAAAGATGATCGCAATAACGTTTTTTCTCAATTTAACTGCCTCCAGTCTATATAAGATGAACAAAAGAAAATAAGAAAAAGCGAGAAGGAACGAAGGGGAAAGGTTGGAACTGTAGGAGCGGAGCGTTCGCCTTTGTCGACAGATTTCAACCTTTGGAATCGATTTAATCAAAGAAATCTGGCGACAACAGCGACCGAAAGTCCAAGCATTCGCCGTAGTGACGTACGAGCTTACTTCATATCTTAAGTTCGTCTTATATATCAAAAAGTGATATCCCACAAAGTATATTTTGCCAGCCAAGCACTCAGTTTTTGCAGCTGTCCTGTGAACAGGAGAAGTCCCATTCCTATCAGTAGTACTCCATTCACCTTGGATAACAGAGGGATCCATTTGTTCATTTTTTTCAGCACATTCATAGAGTACGTTAGCATCCAGGAGATCAGCAGAAACGGAATGCCGAGACCAAGGGAATACACTGCCAACATCCCTATACCGCTCCACAATGTATCAGATGAGCCGGCCATAAGTAGAATCGAAGATAAGGCCAGTCCGACACATGGACTCCAACCTGCTCCGAACGCAAATCCAGTAAGCAAGGAACGAATGGATCCACGGCTACGCTCCCCTTTGGTCTCCCAGGTTTTTCCTGACATTAGAAAAGACAGATTGAGCCATCCGATCATTTGCAGACCAAAGATAATAATGAGTAAACCGCTTATTTTCTGAACCAAATCTCGTTGTTGAGCAAAAAATTGGCCAATAAAGCTTGCCGAAGCACCCATAGCGATAAAAATCAAACTAAATCCCAAAATAAAAAAGAGCGATTGGGAGAACAATCTCCCTCTATGTACGACAAGCTTGCCGTCTTGTAGCGATGACCCTGTCAAATGGGATACATAAGCAGGAACGAGCGGAAATATGCAGGGGGATAAAAAAGACAGCATTCCTGCGGCAAAAGCTACTACAATGGTAATTTGATTCATATTATTTTCCTTTCTCGTTCTTCTCTTGGAAATAGGACCATACGGTTAGACCTGCGGCTATTACAATACAAATGATTTGCAGCCGGCTAAAAGACAGCAGCCAAGATGTACGATCAGGCAGCAGAAACTGAAGAAGTGCATGTCCAATGAGAAACCAGATGGCATATCCACTCCGGTCATTAGCCCGAGAGGTTTTCCGTGTTAGGAATAAGATTAACAAAAACACACCTGACCATAAGGCGCTTAATCTATCATATAGAACAGGCTGATGCCCGGCTATAACCTGCAGGATGGGATAGGCTAACCAACATCCAGAGATGAACCACAATCCGATATCCATCCATACTTTCACAGGCAGTTGCTGTTTTCTTGATTGAAACCATACGTAAAAAATCGCAAGCAGGCTCGCCAGCCACATTCCACGTTTGCCACCATCAAAATATAGCAAGCTCATGGGCGTCTCTATAAATTCAATGGGATAAAGAAACATAAAGCTTCCTTTCCATACAAGCAGCCATATCCAGAATGCATTGCTTGCAATGGATGTCAACCGATCTTGCTCTGGAATATGCCGTAACCGATAATGCAGCACGAGCCACCCGATGACTCCAAAAACCATATACATCACAAGCCGTCCATTTATTAATAGTGATCCGAGCTGGATATTATTCATAGCCTCTGCCCTCCTTTCTCACCCATTCAGTGAATTGATACTTCAGTTCTTGCCAAGTTTGAGCGGTATCGTAATTGAAAAAGAATGCTTATCCTTGTCTGAAGTCAGCTCAACCTGGCCTCCAAGTTTCCCCATAATCTCCTTCACGATCGCTAGACCAAGTCCGCTACCCTTCATCCCTTCTCTACGCTGTCTTGAATCATCGGCTTGGAAAAAACGTTCAAAGACTAACTCCTGCAGCTCCTCTGACAGCGATTCTCCCAAATTACATACTGTAATTCGGTATTCTTCGCCTGCCACCACCCCTGATATCCAAACTATATGTCCAGAATTATAAGTAATTGCGTTCTGTATCAGATTGGTGAGCACCTGCCGCAAGCCATCCTCATTACTAACAATGACATGTGGTTCAAGAGAAATATCTAATGTAATCTCTTTGCGCTGGAGTTCTAGTTGAAAAGATTGCAAGCTTCGTGTAATGAACTCATCAATGGGAATCTGGCTAAAAATCATACTGTCAGCTCCCCTGTCCTCCCAAAGGGATAGTTGGTGGAGCTGCTCCACAAGCCGTGTAATGTGCTGCGACTCTTCCAGCAAGGATAAATACAATTCCTGGTCACCTTCGATTACCCCACTGCTTAACGCCTCTAAATAACCATTTAAATTGCTCAGTGGTGTTCTTAAATCATGTGATACATTGCTAAGCATTACTTTACGATTTTGTTCTGTTCGCTGCAGGGTTAGTGTCATAGCATTAAAGCGGTTCGTCAATTCTCCAATCTCATCCTCAGCGGATACTTGGATGGGTTCAGGATATGATCCTTCCATTAACTGACGAGTCGACTCTGTTAATCTTTTCAAAGGAGACAGAATCTTCTTGATAAAGACAAAATGAATGATGGCAGCCACAACAATGGCAAGCACACTTGCCCTAATAAGATAGAATTGCATGGTGCGTTGGAAAAAATCATTTTTAACATCGCCCACAAGCTGATACTTGGCAACCAATACACATGCGAAGTCTTTGACAGATACGCCGACTATCCAGATCACAACGAGCATCACCAGCACATTGACCCAAATCAATTTCCAAGCAACATACTGCTTCCATATTTGCAGTTTCTTAATAGGCAACAAAGCGATACCCCATTCCACGTACTGTTTGAAAGAAGGACGGCGTCTGGCAGGACACCTCAATCTTCTCTCGTAGCTTCCCAACGTGGACGTCAACCGTACGGTCGATCACAGACCTCTCATCATTGGGATAAAGCTCATTTAAAATTTGCTCACGCGACAAGATCTGATTGGGATGCTTCATAAGGAGATGCAGCAATTTAAATTCATGCTGTGTTAATGCTATGCTGACTCCGTTATATTTAACCTCACCAGAATGCGTCTTGATCGTTAGCCCGCGGTAACTAATCTTGCTGCAGCGATGGGCCATCCGTTTGAGTATCGTATTTACCCGCACAACGACTTCTTGCGGGCTGAATGGCTTGATGATGTAATCATCTGCGCCCATTTGTAGACCTGCGATCCGTTCGGATTCCGTGATTTTAGCTGTAAGCATGATAATCGGGATGTCGCTTTTCTGTTCATGTCGGATCCATTGGCATAATTGTTCTCCGCTAAACTTCGGCATCATTAGATCAGTGATCAAGAAACAAGGTTCATCCTGTTGAAACATGACTTTGGCCTCTTCCCCATTCTGAGCCTCCATTACGCCATATCCTTCTTTTTCTAAATACAGTCTTAAGAGCTTTCTTATTTTCATATCGTCTTCGACGATTAATATGTCTTTCTGCAATTCGTTTGCTCCTTTCTTAACTATATAAGACAAACTTAAGTTCCGAACGTAAGGCTCGGTCGTCACTACGGTGGAATGTTTGGACTTCCGGCCGCTGTCGCTCCTACCGTTCCAAACTTCCCCCTTCGTTCCTTCTCGCTTTTGTTATTTTCTTTTATTCGTCTTATATAGTAGTTCATTATACAAGACGTATTTAAAGAAATGTTAAAGATGGAGTGATTACGGCTGGAAATTTATCCTTATACAGCAGAGTGCATAATCGCAATTGGCGAGCACTCATCGCCTTTCTTTGAGTCCTTAGTTATTGAAAAAAAAGGATTGCCTAAGCTCACATAGATAAGCTATAGTATTGTGATTATTGCGAAATGTAAGGATGGTAATGATGTTGAAGAAAATAACGCACGATCTTTTTTACTTAATACTTGGAGCATTTCTATTTGCCTTGGCCGTCAATGTATTTGTCATTCCCAATGAACTGGGCGAGGGTGGAGTTACTGGTACTTCCATTATCTTGTACTATCTATTCCAATGGTCACCCAGTGTGGTCAACCTAATAATTAATGCTTTATTGTTGATTTTCGGATATCGATTCCTGGATAAGAAGATGATTATTTATACAATTATCGCTGTCTTGGTTCATTCGATGTTCCTCCATCTCACCCACGATTGGAGAATTCAGTCCGATCAATTATTAGTGAATGCAATATTTGGAGGCATACTTGTTGGGACAGGCATTGGCCTGATCATTAAGGTTGGCGGCAGTACTGCGGGTACAACTATTCTCGCAAAGATCGCAAATAAATATCTCCATTGGAATATTAGTTACGCCCTGCTGTTCTTTGATTTGATAGTTGTATTTGCTTCTTATTTCATTATCGGGACAGAGAAACTAATGGTAACTATTATCATGCTCTATGTCGGTACGAAGGTGATGGACTTTATTATTGAAGGACTGAATCCTAAGAAGGCAGTCACGATTATCTCCAAAGAGCAGGATAGAATTGCTGAACAGGTCAACATGGTTATGGACAGAGGCGTGACCGTTCTGCAAGGAAAAGGTTATTACAGCCAGGAGCCCAAAGAAGTGCTCTACATTGTTATTAGCAAACAGGAAGTGTCCACACTCAAAAAAATCGTTGAAAGTGCTGATAAAGACGCCTTCCTGACCATTCATGACGTAAGAGATGTATTTGGAGAAGGTTTTGTAGAATTGTCAAAGTAAAATGACCAATAATCTTTTATCGCCATGTTATCGCCCATGTCGGGCGCACTAAAAGAAGCCGGCAGTTTCCCTCTTACATGGGAATCGCCGGCTTTACTATTTTACTATTAGTTATGATTTCGAAGCCTGAAAATACGCAGCTTGCCCAACAAAGCTGATGACTTCTCCGGCCTCTGCGGTAATGCGGAAAAACTCCCATGTAGCAGGAGATGCCTTAAAGAATTCGGATTTGACTTCATCCTGCTCTTCTTGCGTAAGCCCCATTCGCTGACACCAGCTCTGGAACTGGAAAGGCTTCTGAAAGCAAATCAAAGCATCCAGTTGGAAATGAGTTTGTTCTAAATGTCCAATCCATTCTGATTTGGACAAAGCACGAACATGACTGCGATCCCGCAATCGCTCAACCTCATTATAAAACTCCCCTAAACGACCATCTTCCGGAGATACATTATCAATTAGCTGCAGTTTGCCTCCTGGTTTCAAAACTCTGTACGCCTCTCGCAAAAAAGCAGGTACATCAGGGAAATGATGGGCAGCAATCCGGCAAGTCACAATATCAAAGCTAGCATCCTCAAAAGGTAGCTGCTCCGCATCCCCCTGCACAAATTCCACATTCTCATGACCATTCCCTTGAATAAACGCCCTGGCTGAATTCAACATCTCTTGTGTTAAATCCAAAGCCGTGACCTGCTTCACAAGTGGAGCAAGCGCATTAGCTACATGGCCTCCTCCTGTAGCAATATCAAGGATAGTCATCTCCTTGGTGGCCTGCGCTGCGGATACCAGCAATGTCAGATCCTCCCCTTTGGCATGACGAGTACTTGTTACATACTTCTCAGCATTCTTGCCAAATTGCTCTTGTACGCGTGTTTTCATTTCCTCAGACATAGATTGGCTCCTCTCATTAAGTTTCATTAGATGAAACTTAATATCATTAGATAAAACTTGATTTCAAATTATCATATTTAATAACAAAAAACAAGTCAGAACACATGACTCATCATGTTCTGGCTTGTTCGGTTCAAACTTTTATAAAGCGTATTTTCCAATCTCTTATTTAAATACATGAATAGGTTTTTTATAGTCAATGGGTTTATGTATTGTTCTATTCAGCCATTTTCCCCGTTCTTCTTCATCTGCAAATTCCAATGGCGTTACATCACAATACATTGTTATTTCTTTCATTGTCCCTAAGACACTTCTACTGTTCGTTTTTGAGATGTTCGTTTCGAGTCCCTCTTTCAAATACGATTCTATTAGCTTCTGCTCTATTCCTTCGCTTACTAAGTATTCAAACAGTGTTGAATGGAATTTATCTAATAAAATATTTAACTGCGAAGTTCTAACGCCATCAATTATGATACTTAGTCGACTAAGGTCATTGACAAATAAGATATGTTTTCGTTTATTCAATCGAATAATATTCGCATGCCAACTCAAGAATGGTGAAATATTTTCGTACTCTACAGGTGTAATTTTCATATCTTTCAATAACGTTTGGGTAAATCTTAAAACAAACATTCTCTTATTCGTCCCTTTCCTTGTTCTTGCTCAACTATCATCTATATAAGACGAACTTAAGTTCCGAACGTAAGGCTTGGCCGTCACTACGGTGGAATGTTTGGACTTTCGGCCGCTGTTGTCTCCAGATTTCTTTCCATTGTACCGCTGTTTGCAGTTGAAATCCGGACAGCTTCAGCTTTCGATGCGAGCTTTCCTTCGGAAAGCTTTTAGGTGGTCGCTTTCGCTCCTTCAGTTCCAAACTTCCTCCTTCGTTCCTCCTCGCTTTTTGTTACTTTCTTTTGTTCGACTTATATAGCTGTAGTTTTATTATTTATTATCCCCATTCAAATTAAATTTGTACACCTTGCCATCTCGTACATATTCGTTCGTAAATAGCAGCGCATTACCTTCTCGCTTCACAAACTTTAGATTGTCCCCAAAGAAGGGAAGATCATTGGTTTCCGCGAAGTTTTGCTGTTCGGGATCCAGCAGTTCTTTGTATAGCAACGTTTGGGTCCCTGTTTTACGATCTATTAGTGTGAGGAAGCCTTGTTGATTGGGACGGATCAGTAGAAAATCATCATCCATTCCTTCCACCAAATAGGTGTCTGATACGCCACCGATCTTGGTCAGGTCAAGGGTCTGGGTTACATTTCCCGTTCCATCTTCGATCAGACGCAATGTTTTCCCATCTGTTAGTACAAGTTGATTCCCCGCAATTTTGACATTATTACCGTAACGCATAAAGTATCCTACACTTGCTTGGCGAATGACCCCTCCGTCCTTGATAATCAACGTATACCAATTATTACGGATATGAGGTTCTCCGTAAACATCGGTTAGGGTCAGATAAATCAGGCCCTTCGGTGTCTTCTGAAAATCAAACGCCACCATATCGTACAGCTCCGATCCGAGGTTCGCCAGCAGGCGGATACGTCCAGAGGAATCAGTGACATATAAGCGCCCAGCCTTTTTGTCCACCGTGTACGTATTTCCACCGAATTGTGCGCTAGTACTGGAAAAGCTCTTTATTTCTTTGGCCGTATAGGTTTTCTTGTCTGCATCCCAACTGACGGTTTCACCTTCTAATGACTTTACAAGGAAATCAGCGGGTACATATAGTTGCCCGTTGGTTTTAAAAGGGGCCCCTCCCAAGCTGACCAATTTACCATCCAGTACTCCTGTTTTGCTTCCTATGCGGACGGCTATCTTTTTTCCCCATCCTGTATACTCCACTCTCTTGTGACCCTGGTCCCACACGCCCCGCAGTCCCGCCGCTTCCCAGTGGCCGGATGAGACATAAGTTACGCCATCCTTAATCAGCGCTGAACTGGTAGATTGACCACCTTCAGCTGTAGTGTAGACAAAATAGGCAGGCGTTGCCGCATTGGTTACAGGAGCTACAAACAATGATGCGGCAAGAATAGGAGCTAATAGCCATTTTTTATTCATAAATCGACGAACCTCCCGTGTTAAAGTACTTTACCCTCTAGACCTCTACGTAATCTATAGACGCAAACTAGTCGGGAAGGTTTCTTTATTATTCCATTACCGCCGGGAGAATGTATTCCTTAATCAGTGTCCACCGATCGCGAGGATTCATGATGAATTCAGATGTAATAGCTACAACCAGGTCTTTGTCTGGAATGCAGCAAATGACATTACCGCCATCGCCCAGCGCTGAGTAGGCAGACACTCCGTCCTCTTCACGCAACCACCACAGATAACCGTAATTATAAGCGTTCGGCGCTGTTGAATCGTCAATCCATGTCCCCGAAATGATCTGAGCATCCTCCCAAAGACCACGATTCAGATATAGATATCCAAAACGCGCCATATCCCGAGGAGTCAGCGTTAGCCCCCACCCTCCTGTGGAGATCCCGCTTGGATCATGGACCCACCCTTTCACATCTTTCCCGAATAAATCGTCGAACCCAAATGAAGTCATATCATAATCCGGGATTTCTTGTATGCCGATGGGTTTGAATAAACGTTCGTTGGCAAACTCACGGGCACTTTGTCCGGTGCTGCGAGTGAGGATGGCGGAGAGCAGATGCGCTCCTGCGGTGGAATATTTAAAATCGCCAATAAGCCCCTGCTGCCCCAGCATATCCAGCGTATATTTTATCCAGTCAGGCGCCATACACATCTTGTCCAGCGGTTCGTGCCAATCCTCAAAAGGATAGGGTGCTGTCATCGTGAGCAGATGGCGGATGGTAATTTCACTTTTCTGCGTATCCTCAGCATGAGGTACATATTCCGGAAAAAAATCCAGCACCTTCCGGTCTACATTGTTAATATATCCTGCATCTATAGCAATGCCGATAAGAGCAGATAGAATACTTTTCGTTACAGAGGCCACATGGTGCTTATGCTCTCGGCCGTAGCCATTAAAATATTTTTCATAGGCGATGCGTCCATGTCTCACAATAACGATACCGTTAATATTGTTGTACTCTGATTTAATGGTAGGTTCAAGTGCCGAAAGCTGTTCAGCGTTAATACCCAAGGTTACCGGTTCTGCGGCTTGCCATTCTGCTGCGGGCCAGTAGTTTTTTTGCATAATAGATACCTCTCTCCATTGGACAATTAGAGTTTCTTTAAAGAACATTATTGTACATGTCGGATCTTGCTGCTATTTTTTCTGTACTGGAAAATACACCTCTGTAACGGTATCCTCAGGCGTGGTCGCTTGATTGGGGTCGGTTACATATATCTCAAAAGGGGATTTCACCAATTCATATCCTTCCGTATCAACCCATTCCCGAAGCCTCGAATAGACCGAAGTTAATTCTGAGTAGGCACCCTTAGCCATAGCCTTTGCGCACAACCCACCCGAAAAATCTCTGGTTCCTTTTATAGCCTCCTTTACCGGGATCGCGAACTCTGTATCATTGCCAGCAGGATCGTATTCCTGGCTGTGGTAAATTGTCATGGGCGTACCCAGCAAGGTGAGTTGGTCTATAGCTATCTTTTCATAGAGCCTGCTAAAGTACGTTCCATACCCCAGTGCATAGTCCTCCCTGCTCATCATCTGGCGCGTATAGAGAATATTCAAAGGCCGGACTTCAACAAGCTGCACTTCAATTTGGTCAAGATAGGCCATCATCGGTATTCCATTCTCTACATTTAAAATGTCATTGTTCATTTGCTGCAGTGTATATTCAAAAGCCCGTATCTTGTTCTCGATCTCTCTTCGCTTGTGATGAAGGGCTGCACGTAGCTTCTCCTCGTATTGATCCTGCTCTACTTCCAGAAGGGCTTTAATTTCCTCCAGAGAGAAATGGTACGATTTCAAGCGGTTAATCAAAAGCATCTTTTTTAGCTGCCCAATCGAATAATACCGATACCCGTTCTCAGGGTTAATCTCATCCGGGGTTATTAAGCCAATTTCGGCATAATATCGCAGCGTTTTGGTAGAGACTTCGCAAATCTTCGAGAATTCACCAATCGAGAGCATCAAGGTCACCTCCATTATTACTATTTTAAATACGTACGAAATGCTGTATACATCAAAGCTTTCTTCTATGTCTACTATGCGCCTTGCCCTAAGGGTAAAGTCAACGGGGAAGTATTGCTCATGTCGGTTATCAAAATGCTAGTCTCTTCGCGGCAATCTAGTCGACATAAATATTATCTCATAATAAAATAATATCGAATTTTAAGTACCCGAAGCGATAGAAAAAATAGCTATATTAATTCAGCAGAAAACCGTTAAACAGAAAGCAGACAGTACAATCTACGAGTTCAGCATTGAGATACCTAAGAACTATTTGGTAGAGAAGGAATTAGACGGATTAAGCTTTGAATTAAGAGCAGATCAAATCTTTACACATTCAAGAAAAACCATCTTACAAGCTTTTATTCCCATAACTATAGAAGAATTTAATTCGAAGGCACCTTAGAAGAAAGGTGTATTAATTAGGATAATCGCCTCAAAGCTTACCTTTCTCAACATTTATACCTTTCACACTTTACTTATCAGGAATATCTTATAAAGCGTTCCTTATCAGTGAAGGAAAGGGGGATAAGCCATGAGCTTTCGCAAACAAGCTAAATTATTACAAGGGAAAACCGTGCAGGTAACTACCACCGGGGGCACTTATACTGGGACCCTCTCATCGGTTGGCACAGATTTTCTTATTCTAAGTTCCACTATTAGAAGGCGTAGAAGAAGACGCATCATACGATTGGCAGAGATTATTCTGCTCTCAAGATTATTAGGCTAAAAAACTGTTAGATGCAGTAGCATCTCTCAAAGCTTCCTTGTGGGTAATGCGGATTCCGCAAATCTATCCTACTTGGATCAAAACAAGCCATCCCTTCGAAGTTAGGGATGGCTTGTTTCGCTTTATACCTAAATCACTTGTGTTAACTTCTGGTTCACTTCATCTGCTCCAAATATACCACCGTCCCTGCTCTCACAACGCCGCAATCCGCTCTTTAATTCGCGGAAACAATCCAAAGGCATTCTCACCTATAATTACAATTCCGCGAGATATTTGGCGGTGCGAATCATTTGGCTGGTGAAGGAGTTTTCGTTATCGTACCATGCTGCTATTTTTACCAAGGTATCTGTTCCTAGTTCCATTACCTTTGTTTGTGTAGCATCAAATAAGCTACCGTAGGTCATGCCGATAATGTCGGACGATACAAGCTCTTCCTCTGTATATCCATATTGGTCCGATTGGGACTGCTCCATTTTCTGGTTGACCTGCTCCGCCGTTATAGAACCTTCCACGACTGCTGTCAATTCTGTCAGGGAGCCAGCCATAACCGGCACTCTTTGGGATATACCATCCAGTTTTCCATTCAAGGAAGGTATCACAAGCCCGATCGCTTTGGCTGCCCCGGTTGACGTTGGGATGATGTTTCCTGCAGCAGAGCGCGCCCGTCGCAAATCACCTTTGGCGTGAGGGCCATCAAGGGTATTCTGGTCGTTTGTATAAGCATGGATCGTCGTCATCAGACCTTTTTTAATTGGTGTCAACTCGTTCAAGTAATAGACCATTGGAGCTAGACAGTTCGTGGTGCAGGATGCGGCTGAAACAATATTATCCTCTTTAGTAAGAGTGTGTTCATTAACACCATATACGATAGTGGGAACATCATTCCCGGCAACGGTTGAAACGACCACTTTTTTAGCACCTGCCTCAATATGAGCAGTAGCTGCTTTTTTTGATGCGAAAAAGCCTGTACACTCCAGAACCACATCAACCTGCAATTCTTTCCACAGGAGCTTTCCAGGATCTTTTTCGGCATAAATCGGAATGGTCACGCCGTCCACGGCTAAGCTATTATCGCTGTAATCGATTCTTTTGTTATAATGCCCCTGTGTCGTGTCGTGCTTTAGCAAATGCGCTAGCATCTTCGGACTTGTCAAGTCATTAATGGCAGCAATCCGATATCCTTCCGCACCAAAAAGCTGCCGAAAGGCAAGCCTGCCTATTCTGCCGAAGCCATTGATTGCAATATTGATTGTCATTATAATAACCACCTTTCATCATCATTGGTGATATTATATCCCCGGAATCTTTGTGTTACACTGTTATAAGTGTATAAATTGACTATACTATCTGTCAGGAGATTACGATGCCGCAAATTGACCGCCACAAAGACAGAACGGTAAATATTGAATTTGTTGCCAACGAGGGTTTGGACTGTCTTACTTATCCAGATCGATTTACATTAATCTTCATTACATCCGGTAGCATCATTGGTGTGCTCAACGACCGACCGATAGCTGTTTCCGCACCTGGCGTTCTGTGTTTGTCCCAAGATGATACGATACAAATACTTGAGAAGCATAATGCCTCTGCACAATCATTCAGTTATCATCCCGATGTGCTTAATAGCATCCCTATTTCTGAAACGGAAGATTATTTTCCTATTCATAAAAAAATACAAATAGGGCTTTCGCTTTTTCAGGACAATCCGACACGAACCAGAGTACCCATTGTTACCGAGAAGGCCTTTCCACAATTACTTGAATGGTTTTTTGTACTTGGAACAGAAGTATACGCGCAAAGCGATGCAAGCTGGGTATGTAGAATTAAAAAATATCTCATTCAGATATTGGGTGTGCTTGAGGACTTGAACCACGAAAATGAACAATCCCCTGTTGATCTAGTGCTGGATTATATACACACCAATTATTCCAATAAGATTACCTTGGAATATTTAACGAAATGTGCTCACTTGAATCGTGTATCGCTTAATCATATGTTTCAGGAAAGATGCGGATGTACAGCAATGGGATATTTGCTATCGCATCGCTTGAAAGTTGCGGGGGAGCTTCTCACCCACACAGGTATGAGCTTAAACGAAATTGCTCGTGCCACGGGGTTTGAGTATGACACTTACTTTATCAAACAATTTACGGCTAAGAAAGGATTGTCTCCAACCGTATACCGAAATACCTCCCGGCAATTCGCTATTTTACAATAAGGCCTACTTGTTGCTGGGCAAGCGTTTGATTTACTAAGGGTCCGTTTATTATAAAAAAGCCATCCCCTTTTTTTCTTCGGGGATGGCTTTTTCGCTTATGTTTCCTTCTTTTAAATTACCTTCTCATTTGCTTACCACGTTCTAACCATACTACCGCCTCTGCCACTCTTACAGCGCCGCAATCCGCTCCTTAATTCGTGGGAACAATCCAAAGGCGTTCTCGTAGAATACCTTCTCATGATGCTGCTCCGGAACAAGCCGGCGCACGAATTCCGCGTACAGATCAATCGGCGCGAGCGGCCAGTCGGTTCCGAACAGCATTTTCTCGTAATGATCGGAGTACACCAGCGCCCGGCGGAAATGGTCCATAAACAGCGGTTCGTTCATGAAGCGTTCAAAATGAGGCCGGTCACCGACGACTAGGCCGGATAGATCAGCGTAGACGTTGGGGTTCTTGGCTACTACCTCGGCAGCGTCCATCACCCACGGATCGCCCAAATGGCAGATCATGAAATTCACGCCGCGCTGCTGAAGGGCCAGTTCATCTACGGTGAGCGGATGTGAATACTTAAGCAAGCCGTTCATCGAGTATGTGTCGCCGGTATGAATTACCACAGGCACATCATACTTTGCTGCCAGCTCATAGATTGGGGTATAGATTTTGTCATACACGTAATGGTGATAGTATCCCGCATACAACTTGATCCCAGCTACCTCGGGAGCTTGCAGGCGTGCTTCGATCCGATCCAGTTCCTCCGAAGCCTGCTTACCGCCGAGCATGTTCGGATTAATTCCAACACATTCCATCAGGAATGGAGGTACAGTGTCTTCCAGGTCCAGGGGCATCGGATTGGGAGAACTGGAATCAGGAAAAGCACCCTTACTCTGCTCCGTGACGCCCATTCCAATACCGAGAATTACATCGTTCTTATCGAACTCTGCCTTGAGGCCAGCAGCGCTATAATCGACTTTGGACAGCTCTTTAGCTGTTTGATGAAAGCTGTCGATATCCGAGAGATGAATATGAATGTCAATAATCGGCATGTTAGTTCTCCTTTGTGTCAATAGGGCTAGTAAAGGTAATCTTCTGAAGATCACATACATCTTCTGGATTCAGAGTCATGCCACCCAAGATTAGGAAGGTTGGCTGTGTCCAAGCAGTTTCTCCATCCCGAAGGGAAAGATGGCGATGCACACTTTGATTGAATACTTTGTTGTTCACATACGCTGAAGCGTTCTGATTGTCAGCATTATTGACTATATGCAGCAAGTCCTTACGAGAAGCCGCTCCGATTCGCAAGAGCCCCTTGGAATCAAGGCCAGCACCCAGCTTTCCAAGAAGGAATCTCCCCTCCTCGGGAAGTTCCAACCATCCTTCAGAGAAGACAGGCGAAGGCTGGAAGTAGTTATCGTCCGTGAGTGAATAATACGGCAGGGCCTTACCGCTCTCGTTGGTCACCGAGTGCATGACACAGAGAACAGGGACACCAGGTAGCATCAGGTAATGCTGGTGGATCGTAATCCCCCGATTCGCCTCCTGCTTCTCGATGATAGTCGTCAGTTGGAGGCCCTTCCAGAGGTTCCCGTGATGATCTGTTCTCTCCACCCAAGCCGCACTTCTCGGTTCCTGTTGTCGGCTGAAGCCGCCCAAGCCAGGAATTTCCACACCAAGTCCGCCATACCAGGGATTCCACCAGGAACGCGGGGCCGCTTCCGGATAAGAACTGTCCAGCCACTCTTCATTCTGATACTTCAGGGAATGCACAACGCTCCCAAAGCCGGGAGCAGCCGCTATGGAGAGAACTCCATTGCTCACCGTGTAGATGGGGCCCGCCGGACCTTCTTCCACTCCGCATACGACCTCTGTTTCCTTCTGAGGGAACCAGAGCGCTGAGCGCGCCTGAACCCGATCCTCCCCCCGATAGACGGCACGGACCTTCCAATTAGATTCACTCTCACTGTACGCTGATCCTTCCTCTTCCTCAGGAGAGAACTCAAAGCCTGCGGAGCGCAAATCATGCTCTCTGTGTAGCTCTATGTCAGCGACTTTCGACTCTGCCCCACCATCGTTTTGCACATACAATTCGAGGTTCCCGGCAAGCGGAACCATCTTTCTTTCAATTAATTCTGCATGAAGCTCCCCAGGTGCGAACGGATTCCCGCCTCCAAGTGCAAGTTCGAGATGATCAGCCAGCACAGGAACAACCGGCTCATGCTGCTTCCTGGCAAAGGAACGGAAATCCGACCACTTCTTGAAAGTGTTCAGAGCAAACACAGTTGTCTTTGTCCGCACGACGTCGCCGGCAGGAATCCGGCCCAGATCATGTTCCAGCCCAAGCGGGTATTCCGGGCGAAGCAGCTTCAAGGAAGGGTCCCAGTAGATCCCGCTTGCCCCGTTCTCTTCCTTGTTGAACAGCCAGTTCTCCGTAATTTGTGCACTGTCCCAACGACCTGGATCACTGGAGTAAGCATCGCCCATGTCCACATACTGACCTTGGTAAGGCAGGATTAGCCGTTTGCCGAAGAAACCGAAGTTCGACTGCAAATACAGGTTCTCTTCCAGCTCTTGACTGGTAGTGTTGGTGATCTCGTGATGGAATTCAGCGATACCGCTGGCGAACAGCTTGGCCACTGACTTAATTTCTAGGCCAGGGAAATCTTGCGACTCGTACAGAGTTTCAAGAATTTGAGCATCTCCTTCCGGGTAAATCTTCACTTCTTTGGCCTGCTTCTTGGAGAATTCGTCGGTGAACGGCTTACCCAGCTTCGGATAGGGCCACCAGAAGCTATGATGAGAGCCCGGATATTCAATCCAGATATTATTGTCGTTCTTGCTCTGGTGCAGAGAGAGCGCACCATTCACAGCGACCCACTGATCCACATTCTCCCCACCGAAGCGACCGTCTGTGCCCTTTATCAAGACAGACAGTTTACTTGTAAAAGTCACCGACTGACTAGCAACCGGACTAGCCGTCACTTCCACCTCTTGCGAGTACACTCCGTATGATCGCAACGTGAAGAATACCGGAATCGCTGCTTTGCCCTTAGCTGGGACCGTGAAGCGTACCGTACGCTCGGCCCATTCAATGCACTCATCTTCCGGCAATTCCAAAGTATACTCCGCTTCTGAGGCAAAATTGTTCTCTACGTTCAGATAAAGCTCCGCAGGAATGCCCGGATACAGCGCCTTGGCTGGCAGCTCCATCTTCATCTTGAGCGGGAATTTCGGAGCAATACCGATACGGAATTCGGCCTGCTTGCCCCCAATCAACCACTGGCTTCTAACAACCGGATGGGTCTTCTTGTCATTTTGTTCCTCCCGTACTGGGTCAAGCGCGAATTCGCCCTCCACGATAATCGTATCTCCAGGAGCAATCGTGTGTGCAGCCTCCAGGGCAAAGCGGATATTCTTGTCATCCTGGCCCTTGATCTCAATGTCCAAATCAGAAGCTGAACAGTTCTTGATGCGGTAGCGAACGTTATAGTTGGAACCGAATACAAGATCATGATCGTCGATTTCGGTGGAGATTGTATAATCTGGTGTATCGAGAGCGGTTAGACCTCGACCCGTCTTTTCAAATGCTGCTCGCAGGGAGAGATCTCCCTTACTCCAAGTGTACTCCATAAGATCGAAGCCACGCTCCCGGCGGCCATCCGGCTCGACGATGAGTTCGCGGGTACTGTCCCCATACCAGTCCAGTTCTTCAAAATAAGGGGCGAGCGCTTCCGTCTGCAAAATGGTTGGGATGAAGTTCATCAGGTGAACATAATCATCATTTTTTTCCCAGAAGAATCCGCACTTCTTATACATCGGCACTGCCTTAGTGTTGCCCGCCCAAGTGAAGAGATCCAGCCGCGGCCAGCCCGCTTCGACCGTCTTGCTGACTGCGTTCAAGATCAGATTACGGCCGACTTTATAACCGTGATAATCGGGCCGTACATTGAGCAACGGTACATACAACGCTCCTTCATCAAAACGGTAGTGGGCGAAGCTACAGAAACCTACAACCTCCTTGCCATCAACGGCGAGAAAGGCATACAGATTGGACGAAGTCTCCATCTCCCGGCGCACCGTGTCCTCTGTTCGTTGGTTGGTACCGCCTCCCCAGCTTTCGGTACTGAGATTCCACATCTCAGCAAGTGCCCCAGCATAAGAAGGATCATATTCGATAATTTGGATTTGCTTCGCGGTAGTATTGATTGTCATGCTCTCATCTCCTTATTCTTACCTTAAGTATGTAAGCGTAGAAAAAACATTTTCAACTTAATCATACCATTAACTGGAATAGCATGACGAGGACAAAACTCTTATAAAAAAACACTACCAGCACTCGGCCGCTGGAGCAAGGACCAGCCAGATAACCGTTTAATGGATCGAAGTAGTATCCATCTGTTAATGCCGACCAGCATGACAATAACGGCGAGACAGATGAAAATATTAATCTCGAACACCAATTTGAACGCTTCCAGCTTATTGTCCTGCCCCGTTTCTCCACTCACCACGCCAAGTCCAAGCGCCGATCCGAAGACCATGCCCGCATTGCGGGTTAACGCGATCAGTCCTCCAATCGAGCCCACATGCTCTGCAGGTGTCCGCTGCATAATAAAGCTATTATTCGGAGAAGCAATGAGCCCCATGCCGAGACCAATAAGAGATAACATCGCAAACATACCATACATCGGCATCTTCCCTAGGTATATTAACAATAGAATGAACCCACTCCACATACAGCCAAGTCCCATGAGCATCAGACGATAGGAACCGTAACGGTCAGACCTTATGCTCTTTTTTTATAAGGATTACTGCTAGCGAATTGTCAGAAGACACGCTCAGAGATGAAAAAAAGAGCACGTCAAGAGAAGAGATCCTTACCTCTCGTTTTCTGGAAATTGCCACCGTGGATTGTTATCGTTTGCGGGGCAGCTGGTGGCTACTTTTTGGGTATGGTTTGAATGCTACAAGCGGGAGCGTGAACAATGGGAACGTGGCTCCCCTCCTAATGAAATGCGAAAAGATGATTCCGGATTGGAACCACCTTTTTCATATGTATAGCTGTATGTACGTGTTAGCCCGCTAACTCATTCTACAAAATCACCCACCTGACACAACCACACCATATGCGCAGAACCAGGGCCCCAGTAGTCAACTGCAACCTTGTAAGGCTCTCCGAATTTCCGCTTCCATCTCGACTGCGCGCTGCTGTAGCCACTGTCCAGACAAAATTGCTCCGTCCCTTGTGACGCCAGATAAGTTATTAATTCCTTAATTAATGCCGAACCCACACCTTGGTCTTGATAGCTTGGCAATACATATAGACTGCCCAGTTCGCCCACATCATCTAGCTGATTGTCAGATAATGCGCGAATAACCTCCCCACAGGGGGCATAAGAAATCGTACCCACGACCATTTCGTTGATTTTAGCAACAAGAAAATAGACATCTGAATGCTCCGCCAGAGATGCCAGAGCCTTCTGTTGTTTCACTTCAATTTCACTGTGTAGATTATCCGTTAAATGCATTATTCCTTCTTTTTCAAAAGTGTTTGTAATTGAGGCTGTAAAAAGTTCAAATGCAGATTGTAAATCAGCTTGCGTGAGTCGGGTTATGGTTAGTTGATTATTATGCGTCACTATGCTCGGCACCTCTTCATCATTTTCTTCTAACACTCATTCATACCATTATTACTTATTCGTTCTCATGAATTCCCGATCCTTCTCCTTTAACCGCGGACATTCGTAACAGTAGCCAAAGTCGCCATCCAAGCAATAAGCCAGACAACAGGCGGTTTTCATCCTTATTTTGCGATCAGGGATACTAGGGTGTTCAATAAATCTCGGTTTCCTGTTAAACGGGTTGTTGCGGAGACCGAACGCGCTGGGATCGATATCTTGTGTTAGCCATTCATAAAAATAAACGATTCGATTTCCACTTTCTTCATCCGAAGCTTGGGCCAGCTCTTCTTCCAGTTGAGCATATAACGCATTACCAATCTGTCCCCATAATGCAGCAGCATGGATCGGAACCAGCCCGGATAGTAGTTGAATCACAGGCGTTATCTGTTCCTTGTAAAAAATATGCAGCGTTCTCTTGTGCCCTTCCTCAGGGTCCGCTAACGGAACCTCGCTAAATCGCGTTTCATTGATTTTAAATGAAAAAAGGGGATACTGTCCATCTACGTATAATTGTACGGTCAAATTAGACAATGACAAATCCAGAAGGACTTCATTGCCCAGGTACAGCATGTGTTGCATTGCCCCGCATATACCCGCGAACCAGCTAACAAAAAAAGCTGCCGCAGCAGCAGGTTCTCTAGCTTTGATGAGCGAGCCGTAGGTGTCGATTAGGTGTTGCATATGTTCGGCTATTAGTAAATCGCTCGCAGGGATAGAAAGCACGGTGTTCTCAAGCTCACCCAAAGTCAGGGAGAACTTCTCTTCCAATTGTTGAAAATCAACCGTGCCCATTGCCTCCACTCCCATGATTAATGTCTATTGTTCAAAAGCATGAATAACGTCGTCAATAGCATGATTGTCTGCAAGTGGAGACATCCCCAGACTGAACCACTCCTTGCCTCCCATCATGTGCACCTGATTTTTCTTCACAGCGGTCATGTTCTTCCACAAAGAGCTGCTGAGCATGTCATTATATCTATTGCGTACTTCTTCACTGGAGTCATCATCTAACTGCAAGATGAGATGGTCGGGATTATATTGCGGTATTTTTTCCAATGAAATGGATAGGCTGATCTCGTCCTGAGGGTATTCTTTAATCGGCTTTAGACCTAGTGTCTTATGGATGAAGCTGCCCCGATCACTTTTTTCGCCATAAATAACGATTTCCTTCGCCATGATCATCATGTACAACACGGTCTCGTCTTCAGCTAGAGTCTGGAGTTTCTCCTTGGCTGCAGCTTCTTTTGTCTGCAAATCCTGAATGACTTTATCCGCTACTTCGGTTTTGCCGAGAACCCCGGCGATATCCCGTAACTCATCACGCCAATCATCGCGCTGTGGCAACAGCACCGTTGGTGCGATCTTAGAGAGCTGATCATAATCTTTATCGGACCACCATGTAGGAGCAATAATCAAATCCGGCGCAGAAGACAGAATGGCTTCAAAATTAGGAGTTTGGCCAATGCCCATCTTCAGCGTATCTTTGAACGGTTCTTTTAAATAAGAAGGAAATTCCGGATGATAGTTTTGGACCGCAATCGGTGTTACGCCAAGTGCATATAAAAACTCTGGGTAGACAACTGAAAGTCCAATGACCCGTTTCGGATCTGTTGGAATACTCAGGTCTCCCTTTAGAGTTGTAATCACACGCTGTTCACCTGTAGTTGCTTCATTCGCTTTTTGAGCATTCACTGCTGTATTTCCCACGTTAACGGCGTTGCCAGCATGATCTGCTTTATTGGTTCCGCATGCTGTGCTGAACATGACTAGCAATACGAGGATTAATCCTGTGATCAGACTGCGTTGCTGCTTCATTCTTCGATGACCCTCCTGATATTTTGATGGTTGGATGACAATCTCTAATTAAAATTGATTATCATTATCATATATTAGGAGTATAGAGGAATTTGTATTTGTGGAATATTGACGATAGCGACTTTTTTCTATGCACGATCCCGCCAAATTTTTAATACTTCATCCAGCACTAGCTCATGGGTGAATGCCGTATACTCAACCCAAGGATAAGATGGCAGGAAGTCTACCTTGCTGCTCGTAACGGCTTTGAGATCCCTCCATAGCGTAGAATTCATGAGTGCCCGCCAGCTTAATTGCGACTGAGTATCCTCATCTACAATCAGTAATAAACGGTCTGGGTCTAAATCTGCCAGTCCATTCGGCGTTAACTGCTGATCGGTTCTCAACAGATCGACTCCTTGCACAGGCGCGACTTGCAAATCATCATAGAATACCGTGGCTAGGCTTCTTTTGCCCAAAACATTGTAGCGATCACCGGTGATTCTCAGAATGAGGAGACTGTCCTCCTTGAATACGTGCTTCACTTGCTCCCTGACAAAAAGGGCCCTTCGATCATATTTCTCCAGCCACGTCTCCGCTGCTACGGTTTTGTCCAGAAAATGCCCAATCAGGCGTAAATGGGTACGCCAATCATTGTCCATCCACGGTACAAAATAGGCTGGTGCGATGCCTTTCAACAAGTCCTGCTCCTCCGGAGAGACCAGAATGTCGACACCAATAATGAAATCAGGCTTAGCTTGGCGAATTTCTTCTCTCTTGATCGATGGATTTGAACTTAGTGGCAGCAGGGCATCCATCTGGTATTTTCGCCTGTAATAATCCGTCCATGGGTGATCAGCTGGTGCGGCGAACGGATTCATTTGGAGCGCAATCAATTGCCCAATATTGGGAAAATCATAGGCTACTACTTTTTCCCTGCTATTCTTTATAAATGTGGCTGGTGGCACACCTGAGATCTGTTTGAATTTGCGCCGAAAATAAATATCATCGTGGTAGCCTACATGCCGGGCAATATCCCGCAGACGATGCTGCCCACCTGATCGCATCAGCTGTTGTGCCCGTTCTATTCGATACACGGCCAAATAGTCGATCGCGCTGTAGCCATATTTTTTTTTGAATAAACGCATAAAATGACGGGTACTAATTCCCGCCACTTTAGCCAAATGATCGATTGTGAGTTCCTGCTGATAATGCCGCTCGATATACTCTTTAACAAATTCCAGCGCCGTCTCTGAATCATTACCCTCTACAGGATGCGCATCCTGCAGGATCGTATGAAGCAATTCTAGAAAAAGGATCTGGCCGCGAAACCGTCTCAGGCGATCTTCATCCTGTATGTTTTGGCAAATCGCATCGCACAGCGTATGGACAGAGACCGGTGAGGTAACGATAACTTCCCCTTTGGCGGGAAACGGGCTATTCCTCGTAATAATCTGCATGGAGTGGCCTGAAGACCCATCGTCTTCCATAACATCAAATCGAATATGATAGAATCCTCGCTCATCAAGAGTGTTCACTGCCGCTTCCACCAATTGGCCTGGCGCACATACATACACGCTGCCTTGTCGAAGCTCGGTGAATTTTCCATCAATGGTTAGCCAGCCTTGACCGCTTGCCGCCACAAGAATCATATGGGATTCAATAAATTGCAGCCGTAGCTCCCAATGGTTCGCTTGATGCTTAATATGCTCCATCTCTCGAAGCTTGAAGCACAGCCCGTCCAGTGCTACATAATCTTTAGATCTAACATTGTTATCTATCTCAACCAAGCATTTCCACCGCCCTCATTCTAGCTATCCACATTTTAGCCCACAATGTTTAGCATCGCAATTTGTATGTACCAACATCTATTTTATAAATATACTTCAGCAATCTATAACCTGATTCAGCACGAGGGTATCGTAACTGAATCAGGTTATTCTTGCGCGGAGCAAGGAACTTCTTTGCTAGAATCGCTGCTCGGGGTACTCAGATCAACGGGTAATTAAGGACGATTTGCGGATTAGTATAATAAGGCGGTCTAAGCTCAATGACGGGTGCTGGCCATGAATGGTTCGAAGCGTAGTGCATATCTACATAGCCATTGTCATGCTGTATGAGCAAATAATACACCTGCGGGCTAAAATAATAAGAGATCATAGGTCCTCCTGGCATGCTTTTTTGTTACCAATGTACGTAGGCGCTGCTCGATCTGAGCCAGTACTTCGAATATTTTCAACAATGGGATGAGATCACCACAAATGCCTATTGCACATAAGATGATGTATGAATTCATTCGGGAGGCAACAATGGACAATAAACAGAAGATGGAGCAATTGGAGCAGGCCCAGCGATATTTTGCGGCTCACTTAAAAACAGAGCCCTACCCTCTGTTTCCCAATTACGGGAGGATCACAAAATATGAAGAGGTACCGCTCAATATGCCGGAGCAGCGACAGCTTCGCCAGCCGGGTCTGGAGCGACTGATGGTGCCTCTGCCACTGGTGGAGAATCCTAATTATAAAGGTAGCGAAAAGCTGTTAAATAAGGTTGCGCTCATCACTGGGGGAGATAGTGGCATGGGAGCAGCAGCGGCCATAGCTTTTGCCAAAGAAGGTGCCGATGTCGCGATTTCCTATCTGGATGAACATGAGGATGCACAGCGAACAGGAACAAGGATTGAACAGTTAGGACGGCGCTGCTTGCTCCTGCCCGGGGATGTAAGAGATAAGCAGCATTGCGCAGCAATAGTCGAACAGACCGTGAAAACTTTTGGCAAGCTGGATATTCTGTGCAATCATGTTGGCATCCAGTTCCAGCAGAACAGCCTGCTAGATATTACCGATGAACAGTTTGATGACACTTTTAAAGTCAATATTTATTCGCATTTCTATACTACACGAGCTGCGCTGCCGCATTTGAAGCCTGGCAGTTCGATCATTAATACCACTTCTGTCGTCGCTTATAACGGAGAAACGCTGATGATTGACTATTCCGCAACCAAAGGAGCAATTGTCGGCTTCACACGCGCCCTTGCACACAATGTCGCAAAGCAGGGGATTCGTGTAAATGCCATTGCTCCCGGGCCAGTGTGGACCCCACTTATCGCTTCGAGCTTTACGGCAGACAGAGTGGCTTCCTACGCGGCATCCAATCCAATGCAGCGTCCTGCGCAGCCGTTCGAAGTCGCTCCGACTTTTGTCTATCTGGCCTCGGACGACTCCCGGTTTGTGACCGGACAGGTGCTGCATGTGAATGGCGGCCAAGCGACAAGCTCTTAACTTTAAGTGGCTTCAGCAAAATTTCATACAACGCTCTATGATCGGATGTTAAAAAAAGAATGGAGGGGGATGATTTCCCGTCCATTCTTTTCTTTTAGTTGGCCTGATTTTATATGACTCATTTTTTAAGCTTATCAGGCATTGTTATGAAGATAAAACGGATGGTTTTTCTCCTCGGTCGTTTGATTTAATGTTCGATAGCTAGAGCGCCCTACATAGAGTGGAATTTCCAGCTTCGCAAGGTCAGGTAGCCCATTTTCCAAGAAACACTCCTTGTCCTGATAGGTCTGCACGATTTCCCCTGCGATCCATTCATGATCCCCATAGGTTGTGATATTTATAGTTTTGCATTCATAGGCAAAGTAGGCCTCAGTTAGCATAGGAATATCTACCTTGAGACCTTCCTCGTAACCGATCTTGAATTTATCGAACTTATCCATATCTCGCCCACTGAATGTGCCAACAGCCTGAATCATCTCCGAGCATCTCGCTGGCATAAAATGTACACCAAAAACGCCACTCTGCTGGATCAACTGGTACGAGTAGGTCTCCTTGCGAATGGAGATTCCATAGATTCCTGGCGATGATCCTATGTAAGTATGCCAGCCGGAGGCCATAATATTCTGCTGCCCGTTGTAACGCGAGGTGACGATCGCCACCATCCCTGGATAGGAATATGAGCGTGCTTCATTTATCGGTAATCTCATCCTAGTGTCCACCTTCCAAGGGAGGATCGACATGCAGGTCTTGATCCGGTGCTTTGAAGTCCCAACGAGTGAACGTGACTTCAAAGCCGGCACGGGTTGGCGAACAGGTGTAAGGACCGGCCTGGTTCCCGGATTCGTATGGAAAACGAGCTACACGAATCGTACGCCAGCCGTGATTCTCCGTCCGTGCCCGGATAATCACAGCATCCTTCATGATCGAAGCGCGCAGTGTGACCTCTTCCCCGGCCCATTCGGGTACAGCCGCAAGCGACCAGTCGGAATAGCCATCGGTTACCACAGCGGATAGCTGGGGGATGCCATCATTGATTTCGATCCCCGCTTTTATCCATTGCCCCGGGCCATGATACAACAGTATGCCTGCCTGATCGTATAGCTCCTTAAAAGAACCGAGTTGAAACGACACCTCTACCGCGTTACTGCTTTCCCAATCCGTCAATAAGGCAGCGCCATCCTCAAATTCGAAGCCATATAGCGTCTTCTTCCAGAAGTCTCTTCCCTTTTCAGGCATAACCTTCAGGAATTCTCCTTCTCTATAGGTAGACTCTGGAGCATTGATCCATGTCCCAGCATCCCAGTCCATTCTTTTCGTTGTCATTGTTTAGATCTCCTTGTATCTTGTTTTTTTTGCTTGCAGGTATTGTGGAATGCAGTTATCATAGTAACAAACCTTTTTAAATCATTTTTAAGAAGTGTTATAATAATAGAAATATAATAAGAGTGCTATCAAAAGTCAAGGTTAATTTCAGAGCATTCTTAGGATCAGGAGGATCTTATGAACGAAAAAGAAAAAGCAAAAAACGGGTTATTGTATGATGCGAACTATGATTCTGCATTGATGGAGGAACGCATATGGGCTAAGGATCTCTGCCATGAGTACAATCATTTACGTCCTTCAGACATGACTGAACGTAAAGCACTCATTGAGAAACTGGTAGGAAAAACCAGCAAAAGCTTTCATATTGAACAGCCATTCTGGGTTGATTACGGGTACAACATTGAGATTGGTGACAATTTCTATGTCAACCATAACTGTGTTATTTTAGATGCAGCCAAAGTGACATTTGGAGATAACGTATTTATAGCGCCGAACTGCGGCTTCTATACCGCCGGGCATCCACTGGATGTGGAGCAACGTAACCAAGGATTAGAGTATGCCTACCCGATTACAGTGGGTAACAATGTGTGGTTTGGTGGCAATGTCGTGGTCTTGCCTGGTGTAAGTATCGGTGATAATACCGTCATTGGGGCGGGCAGTGTAGTTAACCGGGATATTCCTTCTGGCGTGATCGCTGCAGGAAATCCTTGCCGGGTCATCCGATCCATTACTGAAGAAGACAAGAAGAAGTATTGGAAAGAGTAGCCTTTCCGCATAGTTTTCTCTCCTTAGGGAAAAGATGTAAATGCTTCAACATCTTATTCCTGATAGGAGAGCAGCATGCGGAAACTGACCACTCAGAAAATCCCTTCAACAAATCATTCATCACCAGCTTCTGCCGAAGGTGTGCATTCATCCAGTGATTCATCCTCCCCTGCCATTTCTTCAATGTTGGAAGATAATTTGAGAACCATAGAAGAGTATTTTGTGAACTGCACCGATTTAAAAATCCTCACGTGGAACTATGGGCCGGGGCTGGAACAAGCGGCTTTTTCTGTATATTTTGACACCTTGACCAAGTCCACACTGGTTCATTTTGTGAAGGATACCTTGCAAAATCTGGTTCCGCACGAGCTCGGGCCTGCCACGACGGTGACCCTTGACGATGTCATCGATTTTTTCGAAAACAAGGGCGTGGCTTCACCATACGTTGAACTTATGGATGATTTTCAACAAGTCGTTAGCGGCATACTGGATGGAAAAGTCGTCATTTTTTTCAATGGCTGGCCAAGAGCAATCGCATATTATGCCCTTGATGTAGAACAGCGTCAAGCCTCTGAGCCCATTACAGAAGCAACCGTCCAGGGCCCCCATGTGAGCTTCATAGAAAGTCTGGAACGCAATATCGGTGTCATTCGAAGTCTGATTAAATCCCCTAATCTCAAATTCGAGCTCTTCACCGCTGGCAAGCAGGTTCAAAGAACGTTGTCCTATGGCTATCTGGAAGGCGTTGTGAAACCTGAGACGTTAAGTGAATTCAAACAACGTATTGACGGTATCGTCCAGGAAGAGATTATCGAGGTCTCTTATCTTGAGGAGTGGATCAATGATTCTCTCTACTCCCCTTTTCCGCAGGTGCGATATACGGAACGTCCAGATACCGCTGTTAACGCGCTGCTTGATGGCAAGATCATCGCAATTGTTAACGGGAGCCCTTCAATTCTGATTTGCCCGGCGAACTTTATGGAATTCTTCACCAACAGCGAGGATTACTACTATCGGACGATTTTCTCGTCGTTAATCCGGTTGATTCGGGTCGCTGCCTTCATTATGGCGCTGATGCTGCCCAGCACGTATATTGCGTTGTCCACCTTTCACTCTGAACTCATTCCCACAGTTCTACTGCTCGCAATCCTTAATACAAGAGAAGGTATTCCGTTCCCTGCGTTGATTGAGGCCCTAATCATGGAGTTTTTCTTCGAGCTTCTGAGGGAGGCGGGGATTCGCTTGCCAAGGCCGATCGGATCGGCTGTCAGTATCGTCGGTGCGTTGGTCATCGGACAAGCAGCCATACAATCACAGATTGCTTCACCGGTTATGGTCATTGTGGTTGCCCTGACAGGCATCGCCTCTTTTGCGCTTCCTCAATACAATATGGCGATCGCCCTGCGAATTCTGCGCTTCCCGTTAATGTTCCTCGCCGCCACATTCGGTGGACTTGGCATCATGGTTGGGGTGATCCTGATCTATCTGCATCTGACGACACTGCGCTCTTTGGGAGAGCCGTACCTCGACTCTTTGGCTCCGCTAGACCTCAAGAGACTGCGCGATGCGATTATCGTGGTCCCTAGACGCTTACTGGTGCATTCGCCACGGGGGCGGCACTTCTATAGAAAGACTTCGAGAAGGAACAAGCTCAGATGAGACGGCTATCTTCCATTCTGCTATCCCTTCTTGTGCTCAGCTTGACTAGCGGATGCTGGGATAATAACGAGTTGGATGAGTATGGGTATGTCCAAGCGATTGCGATAGACCAAGGCGAAGACAATCGTATTGAGATCACGACTCATTTCTATAATCCTTCCAACAAAATGGAGGCTGGAGGAGATACGACTAGTTCTGCATCAAAGGGGACTAATATTCGTACCAGCGGAGAGACCTTTTTTGAGGCTATACGGGAGATTCCTGCGAAATTCGGAAGAAAGGCCAAATGGGATCATATGCGCGTGATCCTCATCGGGGAGCAATTGGCCAGAAGCTCCAGCATCCGGGAAGTTCTTGATTTTTTCTCCAGAGACCATGAACCGCGTGGTACGATCCTGCCCCTGATTGCCGAGCAGTCAGCGAGCCAATTTTTGAACACTAAGCCGTTTATTGAGAACACCATTGGTCAACAGTATAAAAAGATGGAGACAACCAGCGCCCATTACTCCGCCAAAACTTCCGATATTCCACTGTATGATCTGGCTATACAATTGAGCAGCCCTTCTAAAGCCTCGGCCATTCCTTATCTAGTTAAAAGCGGTCCAGATCAAGAAGCGAAAGTCTCCGGGGTCGCTTTAATTCAGAATGGTAAAATGGTCGGCACTCTGGGGGAGCTGGAAACGGAAACGTTCATGATGCTGACGGGCAGTTACAGGTATGGGGTACTGGAATTCCCTTGTATGAATCATACGAGCAAACAGACACACAAAAATGAATCCCTTGAAGTTCTTACTTTCAGCAGCAAGCTTACCCCAACGGTGAAGGATGATAACGTCTTTGTCGACGTAGATGTTGCATTCGAAGGAACGATCGGTGAGCTCAGCTGCTCACACTTGAAGACGAACAAAGATATGAGCCGTTTCGAGCAAACCATCAAAGAACAGGTTGAGAAGCAACTGGAACATACCCTCACAACCTTCAAGACAAAAAAGGTGGATGTACTGGGAATTGGCAATCAGATTTACAGACGCAACCCAAAGCTCTGGAACCGGCTAAAACCAACCTGGGACCAAAAACTCGCGCAAATGCAATTCCGGACCAAAGTTAATGTCAAAGTATTAAGTACCGGTATGAATACAGGTACCATCTTCGGAACAAAGGAGAAATAGAGGTGGCAGGGAAATTCATCACTGTCTTGTTGTTAGCTTCCGCTATGTTTGCGCATGATCTTCCGAAGTTCAGAAAAGCCCGTGCCCGGGACCTGCTTGTGTATGGAGCCTTTCTGGTGCCTCTGCTGTACCTGGCTTTTATTTTTGTCACAGCGAAGTCATGGCCTAATTTGGACTCGATCTTCAATGTACTTAGGGGGCCTGCCCGGCAGTTCATACACTGGCTAAACCCTGTTAATTCATAAGCCTATAGGATCAGGAGGAACGTATGAGAAAACAAGAACATATCAGCTCTTTGCAAATGTCCATGCTGTTCCTCTTCTACATGACAGGCTCCTCCATCGTCATCGTCCCTGCACCACTCACTAACGTTGCCGGCAATGGAGCCTGGACTTCTCTTCTAATTGCTTCTGTGATGGGGATGCTGCTGCTATCTGGCATTCTTTACTTGAACCGAAAAGCGCCAAATCTGTCACTAGTGGAACAAAGCCGCTCCGTGTTAGGCAACATTCCGACCCTTCTGCTATTAATTCCTTTTTCATGTGTACTATTCTGGAATATCGCGGGGATTGTGCTGGAGATTGGAACCTTTTTCAAAACTACGATGTTAAAAGAAACCCCCACCTATGCCGTCAACACGATGTTCTTTGTGACGATTGCTTTAACGGCTTTGGCTGGAATTGAAGTAATCGCACGCATGGCTACTTTTTTCTTAACGCTGATGTTTGGCTGCATCGTCCTGGTTTGGGTTCTCGTTAGCGGCTTGTATCACCCGGAATACTTGCTCCCTGTGATGCCTGATGGAATCAGACCGATCCTCAATGCTGCCTATGTCGTCTATGGATTTCCCTATTCCGAGCTTATTGTATTCTCCATTATTTTGCCGTTCGTGAAAAGTGAAGACAAGCCCAAGCTCGGCAAGCATATGTATTTTGCGCTCATTGTCAACGCCCTGACGTTGATTGCATCAGTTCTTAGCAGCATTATGGTTCTGGGCCCCCTTTCCGGGGATTTGAAGTATTCATTATACCAGTTGGCCAGATTGATCTATTTTCAGGAGATTATTGAACGGATTGAGTCTGTCATTGGTTTTGCGCTCATCGTCGGTTTTTATTTCAAAGCCTCAATTCTTCTGCTGATCCTAATAAAAACCCTTAGAGACCTTCTCCGCTTGAAAAATGAACGCCTGCTGGCCTTTCCCGTTGCCTTCATCTGCCTGCTGCTATCGGTAACGACTTATACCAAGGAGGCTGAACTTGAGGAGCTCGTTAACCTCACATGGCCACTGCTCAACAATCTGGCTTATGTCCTGCCGTTTCTTCTGATTCTGGCGGTCACTTTCATTAGATTTCATTTGAAAAGGTGGAACAAGCAACCGCTATAGTAACGGCTACTTGTCCAAGACTGTTGTTTAGCTAAATAGGTCTTACTTTTAATTTGGACCAAGTCCTTGTTCTTTTAGAAATTGAGTGACAACTGACTTTTTAGCCATGTCTCCAAGGGTTCCCGGGATTACATCAAATCCATGATGCGTAGATGGGAATTTTCTTAATGTTATGTTAACCCCCATATCCTTTGCTTTCTGTACTACCTCATAAGTTCCTTGTGCTGGAATAAAGTCATCGTTTTCTGCTGCAACTATAAGTGTAGGTGGTGCAGAAGGAGATGCGTAGGATAATGAGGAGATGGCTGAAAGCCGTTCTGGGTGCTCTTCAGGTGAACCACCGATGTAATCTGCTGTAAAATCCTTTGGACTTTGACCATTCCACCATTTTTGCCCGTGGTCATAAGAATAACCGGGATTCACAACAGGATATCCAGCGATTACCGCCTTCGGCTTTGGATTTGTTATAGAATCAGGACGATCTTGCATAGCCTCGTTAATTGCTGCCGCCCAACCGAGGTTGACAGCCAGATTACCGCCTGCTGAGTCTCCCATTACAATTAACCTATTATTGTCTCCACCCCATTCTCCTGCATGTTTGGAAACCCAAGCTAGCGCATTCGCAACATCAGCAGGCGCCTTATCCCATGTTGCATATTGATCTGTAGCTAATCGATAGTCTACACTTACCACCAGCCAACCTTGATCTGCATACCACCTCATGGTGGAAGACAAATCTGATGCCTGGCCGCTGATCCAACCACCGCCATGGATATACATGATAACCGGTGCTGCATTGGTATGGACTGAAGGCTTATACACGAGTGCCTTCAGCTCTTTACCATCAGCCACCTGATAAGTTTCCGTGAGATCAGGAACGGCAGGTTTTGTCGAGAATGGCCAAATCGTCGATAGCACATTTATCGAGCCGCCATTGTCATATGTTTCCTTTATAAAATTCCCAACGATCCCACTGGAGGACAATAACGCGAGCACGGACAAAACAACGGTTGTATTCGCAAACCATCGTTTCACCTTTTTGCGCAACACCAAAGTAACGATAACCACAGCCAAACTAGCAACAACAAAGAGCGGACCCAATACCGACCAAGTCATAATTCCAATGATTATTAATGAACTCCCTTTAATGGGAACAAGTAGAGTGAGGGCAGCAAATACTACCACGATACTCACCAAACCTCCAATAATAAGGAGAATTGAACGCAGTATTTTAATTGATAAAGAAGACACTTGGTTTGTAGTCACAATTTAAGCCTCCACCCTAAATTTTTATATAACCAACATAGAACTTTAAACTACGAATTTCCTTCTCCATAATGTCTTTAGTGGTTTTTAAGCACCCAAGGACCTATTAGATCTGCTGTATCATTCAGGATGGTTAAATGTTTTTCGCCAGGCACAATCTGCGTGAACGACTGGTCCTTTACCTGCTTGGCATTGCTTGCATAATCAACAACCTTCTGCGGATTCATGATCTCATCGTCTGCCCCAACCCACAACCCGAAAGGCTTGTCGATTGCAGCAACCTCCTCCGAAGGATGACGAGGATTCAGGGCCAGTGACATAATGACGCTGTTATTCTGCACCAATCCAATGTCTGACTTCAACTGTTCTTCAGAATAATTGTAACGCACCCCTACAGCATGTCCTTTAAACAATCCTCCTGTAAGTCCATTGACGATATACGCCTTGGTACATACCGTTGCAAAATTACCATTACCCTCATACATTGTGTTCGACCGCAGTCCAAAGTCTGGCGCAACGAACACATAGCCGTCCACTGACTGGTGGGCAGACGAATTAATATAATTGACGATCAACCCTGCTCCTGCGGAATGACCACCTAAGTAAACAGGCAAACCAGGAAATTCTTTATGCGCGTTGTCAACTAACACATTCACATCATCGTATACCCGTTCTTTACTCGGCGCGTCCCCTCTTGGCCCCTCAGACAGACCATGTCCCCGGATATCCGGTAAGTAGGTTGCTATACCATATTTCGTACTCAGACCTTCTCCAATCGGCTCATAACCGGCTGCACTATTAGCACCTGAACCATGATAAAAGATCACCACTGCCTTCGGTTTAGCCGGAGCATATTCACGATAAGCTAACCGCACATGATCACTAGTCTCTACATACTGAACATGTTCATTCATTAACCGATTTCCCGTTGCAGTCGCGCTTCCCCCCACACCTTCAGAGGATACATCGGAGACCACATGATCTGTAAATTGGCAGGACGATAGCGGTGTTGCCGCATATATCACTCCACCGAGCAGCAGTACACAAACTATGGAAAGTAGAACCAACAATAGCTTTTTAAAGCGTCGCATATTTGTTACCTTCCTTTCTAACCATCCGTTATTAATCAGTATGTTGAATTTAAGAAATTCTAAACTCAACAAGCCAAACCAGATCTTACAGCAGACTGATGCATTGACATCTAAATAATTTATTCTGGATAACGTTCCTCTTTTCTATGATTATTGACAAGCTATACACTGATTGTAACGGAATGTTGATAGCCTAAAGTCCATCCACAGAATGATTTCCCGCCTCCACCCGGAGATGGACCAAAGATGGGTCAGTCAGGCCCGATTCCATTCCCAACTGATGCACCAAAAAAGACAGCCTTAAGGCTGCCCTGTAGAAACAAAACATATAATGGAATCCAACGTAGGCACCTCTCCTTTATCCCGCTAATATAGTGTAGAAAAGAAAGGTGGGAGGCTGATGGGTACATGAATATTCAGGAGCAATGGGCGATCTTTCTGGCTGCCATTTGTAAACAGACCTATGACCAGTACAGCAATAAGGACGGTTCCTTTGTTGTGCCATTGAATTACTCGGTCGTTGATACAATTCAGGCGAAATCTATCACCAACGTTTGGGAACGCTTCGGGTTTATCCTGGAATCGGCGACTGCGATTATTGTTGCTTTTCGGGGCACCAGTTCGACGAGCAATTGGATCTCTGATGCCATGGCCACACAAGTAAAGTTCGATTATATTAAGGAAGATTGTCTTACACATCGTGGCTTCACGAACATCTATTCTTCGGCCCGCGAGGAAATTCTCTCCGCCCTGAGTAAGCTGTCTCCAAATAAGGCATTATACATTACCGGCCACAGCCTCGGAGCAGCACTGGCGACTTTGTGTGCTATAGATGTTGCGGCAAACACAAATCACACCAACCCGAACCTGTTTACATATGGGTCTCCCCGTGTAGGTGATCCTGAGTTCGTGCAAGCTTTTACAAATTATGTTCGGAAAAGCTCCCGCTATGCCAATCTCTTCGATGTCGTTACCTATGCTCCGCCGACGGTCTTCAAGCTGCCCAAACAGGAAAAAAAGTACTACTACAAACATGTTCCGACCCTAATTTCGCTGTCCTTCCAGAACGGTTCTGTAGGGGAGAATCATATTATCAGCAGCTATTTTGCAGAACTCTCCAGGCTCCAGCCCCAGTTCGCTGAAGAGTTATGTATGACCAATCCGGGTTTCTGTCCGGTCGCTGAGGTGAAAACAGAGCAGCCGGTTAAGTGATGTATTTTGTCTACTGAACACCGGAATGAGTAGAGTTTATTTTCGGACTAATTTAGTCAGAGCCACTCCATGGTTATAGCGGGCATCCAGGTCTGTTGGATTAAGTTCGATACTTTTTCCAAAACAATGCACTGCCTGCTCCAGCTGTCCTTGAACATAAAAGACAATCCCCAGGTCATAGTGAATATCTCCGTTAGTCGGGTCAAGTAATATAGCCTTTTCAAAAGACTCAATTGCTTCATTATCGAACTCTAAGTTATATAAAAGCTTGGCTTTGTTATAATGCGCCCCCGAATGATCAGGACTGTCCTTTATAGCTTGATCATAGGCTGCTAAGGCTTCGTCAAATCTCCCTTGCTCTTTTAAAGCGTTAGCATTATTGAAATGAGCTGAACCAAATGCAGGGTCTAGCTCGGTTGCTTTTCCATAGCATTCTATTGCTTCATCCAATCTGTTCAGGCTCACCAGCGAATTAGCTTTATTGTACAAATAGTACGGCTTCTCTAAAATTTCAATAGCTTTATTATAAAAACCAATAGCCTCACCATGCCTATCCAAATCCGCCAATGCATTGGCGATAACGAAATAAGGAATTGAACGTTCCGGTAATAATTCCCTTGCCTGCTGAAAAAACTCGATAGCCCCCTCTGGGTTGCCGCTTTCCGCAATTGCATTCCCCTTATCAAGCAGGGTTTTATATTGTTCATTTTTATAATTCATGAGTTGCTCGCTTTCATAATTTATATAACTTTACTCCGCTCCCACTCCCTAAGACTGCTCGGTATATGCCCTACCGCCAGAATAACGCTGAAGATCAGCATATATACAGAGTGCAGGACCACGGAGGCGCATAGAAAATAAACAATTGGACTAATCGCTAGTGGTACAGGAACACCCAGCATTGGCGAATAGAGCAGTTTATACTCCCTACCATTTCTAAAGTACCTCCCCCACCCAAAATAGTACAGTAAAAGAGCCAATACCATCCCGACTAGTGAAATGATTTCGTAAGTTTCTTGAAGATGTATTGCGAAGAATAAGGGAACTACAATTACCCCAACCCTTCCAACACCTTCTGCTACCGTGTAAAGCAGCTTCTTATTCTTTTCACTGGGCATGTTTCGTGGCTCTAACTTAAAGAATAGTAGACTGGGCAATAATATCAGCAGCGGTATCACAAGACTCCATGGATGAAACACAGCCGTCCCTCCCTGTATTCAATTTATTTCCATCATAATGCCAGAGAACGTTACATTATATGAAGAAATACACAAAAAAGGCACCCTTGTGATCTACAAAGATACCTTTTCTATAAGTCTTCTATAATCCAAGAATCTGCTTCTTCTTTGCCTCGAATTCTTGTGGGGTAATAATACCGGAATCCCTAAGCTCAGCGAGTTGCCGCAAATCATCAATCGATCCGCTAGAAGCCGGAGATGCCGAACGCTTGACTTGACCTGATTTATAACTTGCGATGTAATCACGGATCTTCTCCGCCGTTTTCATTTTTCCTGGTTGAATGAGTACGACGTTTGCGTCTGCACCTTTCAGATTATCCTTTTTAGAGGTTTCAAGGTTAGGGGTAATGACTTGTAAATAGGGAACTTTTAAAAATGGCTTAACTATACTAATAGTTACTACAGAGTCCAATGGAATAGTCTTAGTCTGTCCGCCCAATTTCTGTACATTACTTGGCTTTATTACGAGGTAATCATCATAAAGTTCAAGAGAAGATGTACCCCCGCTAATCTGATGCAGCATATTATTCACCTCATTTGGAATGATAGCTCTATCTTAGCATATGTTTTCAACTTTCTTCTACATATTTCCTCTTCATACGACTCATTTCTAAAAGATTATTGCCATTATGGGCAAATGATTATTATAGTAGTAAGAGTACAAAGCATAAGGAGTGGTTAGAAATGAGTAGCTGTTGTCAAACGACTGCCGATAAATCTGCAATGCTTAGCCAATGCCCTGTTTGTCAGCAAAAGGGAAAAAGCGTTCAACTGATTACACTAAAAGCCATGCTACAACCAACAGCGTTAGAAACAATTCATCCCGAATTGTCATACGTATTCTGTTCTAATCCATCTTGTGAAGTGGTTTATTTTAACGATATACAGACCTATAACAAAGATAAGCTCAAAGTTTCTGTGTTTCAGAAAGACGATGACTTGGATGTGCCTGTTTGCTATTGTTTTGGATGGACAAGAAAACAAATCATACAAGCGATTCAAGAAAATCAACAACCAAAACCAACTGACCATATTCGTGAACAAGTTCAAGCGAAGCGCTGTGGTTGTGAGATTAATAACCCACAAGGAGCCTGCTGCTTGGGCAATGTTACTTCGTTCATTCGAAATCTCGACAAGAGTTCCGGGTTCAGTCCAGCTTCAAATACTCTCTGATTCCTTCATGAATAGCAGAAGCAACCGATTGTTGAAAAGCAGAGCTCCACATCTGTCCCTGATTCCCCGGGTTCGTTAAATATCCCAGTTCCAATAGTGTGGCAGGCATATTCGTCTCTCTTAGCACAAAATAACTTGCTTTCTTGACCCCGCGATCCTTGAAGCCCGTAGCCGCTGCAACATGCCTGTGAATGACTTCGGCGAACGCCAGAGATTCGTCATGATAATAGAAGGATTCCGTACCAGACACCGAAGAATCGTCGAAAGTGTTGCCATGAATGGAGATAAACAGGTCGGCGTTCAGCTCATTGGCCAACTTGGGCCTATACAGTTCATGAGTGGATATAAATGTATCATCTGTCCGTGTCAGATCAACCTGTATTTCTGGGTCTTGCTCCAGTACATCAGCGATGGCTTTAGACATGCTTAACGTGAATTCCTTCTCAAAGTGGCCATTAACAGCGGTGGCCCCGGGATCTTCACCGCCATGACCCGGGTCAATCACCACTTTATATACCCTCTCTGGTTTCATAACGATCTGCTCGGTCTCAACGATTCTCTTGGTATCCATCATTTCTGTACCAACAGATGCCCCGGAGTTACTACCTCTGTCAATACTTTTTTCACTAGATACTGTTTGTTCGCCGCTACTACAAGCAGATAGAATCACTAGCAACAGAAAACTGCATATTAGAAGACCCGTTTGTTTGCTCATCTAGTCTAACTCTCTTTCCAGATTGGAGTCTGCCCATTCTCAGCCATCTGCAGTTTCTTCGCGGGACTGACAGGATGGAGTATGGTAAAATAATGGGAATAGTTCCTGTAAAAGAAGGGGGTTCTTTCACATGAATAAGAAATATCTCTTGGGGATTGCGGCACTTTTGGCTGTTGTGATTACCTTTTCAACCTATAGCCTTAAGCGTGAGCCAGGCGATGATAAAGTTATCTCCTTGCACAAGCTGCACACTTTAGCTCAAAAAGGAGAGCATTTAACATGGTCAGATTTCGAGGGTTATCCTTTTGAAGATATCGGTTCCGGGTTATACATCCGTAAATATGAAGTGGAAGGCGGAAATCACTTATTACTTAGCGGAGGGAGCATAGACCGTGCTCCAATGAGTATTAATCTGGTCAAGACAAACGGGGAGCCGATCGATATCCGGTATGAGGAGGTTAGTGATTGAGAGCAGTAAAATGAAAATGAATCTATTTCTTAACAGGAGGTTTTTCTGATGAAAATCAAAAAAATCCGTGTCGTTTTACTTGCTGGTGTATTAACCCTAGGAATCAGTGCTGTCGCCTCTGCTAATGGTATTATTAATAATAATTCTGTCAAACAAGAACAAGTTAACACTTTAAGCAAAGGGTATCAGTTAGTGAATGGCAATGTCTATGACAAATATGGAAACCTGTTGATACCAATAAAAAATGGATTAACGCCAGATGGCTACACATTATCACCAAATTTCAGTGTAGTTTATGGTGATAATACAATTGAAGAAACCGTTTCTTCAAGAGTAGCAACCACTGGCACCGATATTTTTAACGGTACTAAAGGGGTACCGAAGAACACTAACGGCACTAAAGGCGTATCTAAGAACACTAATGGTACTCAGAGTGTGCAACTTGGTTCGGATTTTTCATTTACAAGTAGTGAGCCTGATTTCTACGTCGAATATTCATCAGGCACAATTATTGGTGTTAACTTTAGCTTAAACAATATTACAACCGGACAAGTTGTTACATGGTTCTCAAATGTTCAGGTTGGTAAAGCCAGAACATTTACAGGAGTTTATAACCCTACAAGACCTGATGATAAATTTAACGTAAAAGCTAGTGGTCAGCGAGGTTCTGGCAACGTTACTTTAACTGTGAAAACTTATCTACAACAGTGATTCACTCGAAAGACGCTCTTGCAGGAGTGTCTTTTAATGCTTATAAGAAGACGAATCATATGACTATCGCAATCATGAGGTTGGCATGTTAATTATCAACTTTGCCTCTAGTTTTCCGCTTTCTATATCTGACTAAACCATCAATAAGTAACCCTACTACGAAGTATGAAAGAAAATGAATGACATAGGCGGGAAAGGCAACGGAAATATCGGCACTACCACTGTTCATCGTTGCACTTTCATAGTTGAAATACCAATGGTTAAACGGCTCCAAGTAAATCGTATTAACCAATATGGGATTTGAAATAAATAGAAGAATATTTTTGCTATCATATCCTAAATAGTTATGCAAGCAGATTGCAATACTTGCAAGCGAAAGCCAAAATGTAGCTTTTTTGAGGAACACGCATACCACCACCATTTGTGTGATTTGACTATATAATAATAATATTTTCGAAAAGAGTATTTCTCTTTTTAGACCAATTCTAATTAAGGATGCTATATATTTGAGACCTTATTTTATTCGCATATCTTCGTTCAGCCATTTCTCAATCTCAGCTATCTTTTCCGCATATCGTCTAATCGCGTTGATCGTCCCTGAGACCTGTTCAGTTCCTAACTGCTGTTCTGTTTCATCCGTACATTCTATCCATAACGACCGCTTCAAGCTATATTCCAGCCAATCTAACTTACCTAAAAAACCGTTCGCTAATACGATGCTCCAGTTGGCTTGTAGCGTTCCGTACTTCCTTCTATAGCCACCTAAAAAAGCAAAGAATCTTTGCTTATCAATATCCCCATGTTCATTTTCAGACCAATACAAAGCAGTCTCAATTAAATCTTGCATAGGGTTTCTATAGCCCGCTGACTCCCAATCAATCAGCATCGGATCATCCTGGTTCCACAACACATTTTTGGAGTCTAAATCTCCATGACTAACAACCGTGCTTTGCGTAAGCAGCTTGGCTGATTCAATAGCTAAAGTATCCCAAACATAAAGTTCGTCGATGTTTTCATGCAGGAGATCAACCCATTCTGAATGACTTACCTTTCCCTTGTTCAAATAAAAGCTCCAGTCCATCAACTGTCGAACCTCTGAGCTGTTATTCCTTAGATCCAATGCTGAGAAATCGGTCCTATGTATATCTGCCAGTATGGAACCTATTCTTTCACAATGATCTGTCTGTATTTCGTCAGGCTTCAGACTCCTGCCCGGTATCCAATCGAATACAAGATAGAACTGTTGATCCACTTGCTGAATAGAAGTTCCATGATATTGTTTAGCTGGAAGAGCCGGGATTTGAACTGCGGCGGCAGCATTAGCAATCTGTTCAGAGCTCACATAGTTCTGCATAGCCGTTGGTCTGCGCATAATTTCCGGGTTCAATGCTTTAATAACATATTTTCCAGTTGTCGTCACAATCTCAAACATACGGTGCATCAACCCGCCGGACAACGCCACAGGACCATTCACGATCTCCCCAAGCTGTAAATTACTACATACCGTGTCGATTTGTTGATCTTTCATTGTTCATCTTCACCCCACCACATTAATTCTGGATGAATATTACAATCCCCTGCCTTCTTTGATCTGATAGGTAAAAAAAGAGATTGTTACCCTCCATTGACGCTGCTGGACTGTCGTCTGGCTCTAAGGTTCTATTGTCATCCCCCCAACAAATACGATATGATGACAAAGATTACAAATATATTGGGAGGTAAAATGGAAGATATTATACTGTGGCTTAAATACCTGTTTCTAGGAATTGTACAAGGGGCAACTGAGCCAATCCCCGTTTCTTCGAGTGGACATTTGATTATTGCACAAAAATTGCTAGGTTTAAAACAAAACGGATTGTCATTTGAAATCTTGACGAACACAGCTTCACTGATTGCGATTTGCTTTATTTTCCGAAAAGATATAGGAAGACTCATCAGTGGATTCTTTGGATTCATCCGCACTCGTAAACCAGAATACAAGTCGGACTTCCTCTTCTCTTTGTATGTCGTCATTGGCACTCTGCCCGCGGTAATCGTGGCCGCATTGTTTAAAGATCAGATTGAGGAGATTTTCTCTTCCGTGCACACGGTTTCCATCGCATTGCTCGTTACGGGTGTTGCACTGTGGCTGATTCGTAATCTTCGCGGTCGCAAACAGGATGGTGATTTAACAGCAAAGGATGCTGTCTTGGTCGGTCTTGCCCAAGCTGTAGCTCTTATCCCTGGTATTAGCCGTTCCGGTGCCACCGTCATCTCCTCCATCGCTGTGGGGATGAAGCAGGAAACAGCATTAAGATTTTCGTTCATGCTCTATATTCCTGTTAGTTTGGGCGGACTGGTATTGGGCGTCTCCGATATTGCCCATGATCCGAACCGCTCAGCGTTGGCTATTCCTTATGCGATAGCATTTATTACTACATTAATCGTGACTTATTTCTCCATGCGTTGGTTTATGGGAATCATGGCTAAGGGGAATTTGAAATACTTCTCATATTACTGCTTCGTAGCCGGCATATTACTCCTTATTTTCATGTGAGTATCCTGCCCAACTACAACTTCGACCCTCATGCAGACCCTTGTGATTACAAAGGCCTGCATGAGGGTCGGTTGTTTAATTGGTATGTTTTTTTATAATTGAGGTGGGCTGGTCAGCCCATTATTGAGACTGTTTTATCTTTCCAATATGGGCTGCTCTTAATGCGGTATCTTGAATATTTGCATTTGCAATACTATCATAAATCTTCTGAATCTGATCCGTTGTAAGCTCATGTGTAGCCAATGTCTGCCGCAGCCGATTGGTCTTTCGCTGAATAAACTCGGACAGTTCTGTATCATATATAATCAGCTCATTGGACTCAATCTTGCGCAATTCCGGATCAATGCTAAAACGGCAACGCATCGTAAAGGAAATCATAGATATGTAGGTTAACCCGGGAAATCCGTGCAAGACCAACTCTAGAGCCTTTATGTGTCCATAGTTCTGCCTCAAGGGGTTGTACATGTTGAATCTGTTGCTTACGCGCCAATACTTATCAGACCGGGTTCCTTTGATCTCGCCATTATAGTTTTTAGTCTCAATGACGAACAGGCCGTACGGTGAAATAACAACGTGGTCGATTTGCGAATATCCAGTCTGAGAATTAGGATTTGGGATCATAATATCGCTAATGTATTTCGTGTCTCTGGGCAGCTGGTCCAGTTGAATGTTGATCTTATATTCCCCTAGTTCACCTATTCTGGAGGCTTCGATTCTCCGGGTTTTTGGTGCATTTGATCTTGTGGATGCTCTTGGGTTGGATGATTTCTGTGGCTTTGGACGGGTAGTTTTACTGGACGATTTAAACCATTGCTTTAATTTCGAGAACATGTTGAAACTCCCCTACCTTTGCTTCTAAATTCATTTAATACCTGTACCGCTTCTTTGGGCGTTTTTATGATAATAATTTGAGTTTGATCGGAGTAGTTTTGAAGCTTATCCATGATTCCGGGCAGCCGTTCTTTCCTGAAATTCCAGCCATATTTTATAAATTCCCAATCGATCGACTCCGGACATGCTTCATTCAAATCCGGCCTGCTCTTGCCATGATATTGGATTCGCCTCTTAATCACTCTGTAGGTAGTGATCCATGGAGACAAATCAAATAATACGATGACATCCGCTGCCTGCATTCTAATATCTAGCGTTCTTCCATAATAACCATCGATGATCCATTCCTCTCGTTCTACCAGGCCTTTGATCAGGTCAACCCACTCCTCATTCGGAGTCTGAACCCATCCCGGCTTCCAAAAGTACAAATCTAAATGGTACACAGGCAGCTGCAATATTTCTCCCAGTTCTCTTGAAAACGTTGATTTACCTGAACCATTGGAACCAATAATCATTATTTTCATTTTAGATCCCTTCTCTGTAATTATGGTTTAATATGAAAATTATACCACATCGTCAAATGTGACAATGCCCATAAGTACGTTGTCAGGCGTTACCACAGGGACGGCGAGCAGACCGTATCTTTTAATAATCTCCACAATCTCTGTGCGAGGTGTATCCGGGGAAGCTGCGATCAGCTTGGAGCTCATAAGATCCAGAATCAACTGCTTTTCCGAAGCAACGATCAACTGCCGTAAGGAAACCACGCCCAACAAACATTTGTTATGATCCGTAACGTACAGGTAATAGATCGTCTCCGCATCGCTGGTCATTAGTCGCAAATCGTTCAACACCTTCATTACTGTATCTGCCCCGTCAATTGTATAAATATCGGTTGTCATTAAGGAACCCGCAGAGCCTTTAGGATAGGCAAGCAGATGTTTAATGTCCTCTGCTTCTTCTTTCTCCATGCGATCAAGGAAAAAATCAGCCTGTGTATGTGACAGCAGACCGAAGAAATCGGTAGCATCATCCGAAGGCAAATCGTTCAGCATCTCGACAGCATACGTTTGATCCAGCTCCTGAATGATGTTCTTTTGCCGCGCCGGTGCCAGTTCACTGAAGATTTCCCCAAACTCAGCAGGCGATAGTAGCGTGTAGATCCGCTCGCGTCTCTGCTGATCCAGGGTGAGGAAAAAATCGGTCTGATCCGAGGGATGCAAATTCAAAAAATCCTTGCGAAATCCTTCCCGTTCGCCCTCTTTCAGTGCTTGGAGCATGTAATAAGTGTATTCCTCACGGAATTTGTATTGATGCAGCTTGAGCATGTTCATTCCTCCTTTTCACTTACAATTGTTCTACTTCTACGCTTTGTACATGATCGATTTTCTTAATAAAGTAATAGATTTCGGTGGTGTATTGCTTATCGGGCACAGACAGCGTCAGATCAATCAGCTGGCACTGATTATCGAGATCCTTCAGCTTCATATAACGGATTTTGAATTCGCGCTTAGCGGACAATGACTCTTGGTCCTTGCCTTCTATCATCTGGATCAATTCAGTCATCCGATAGTTGGGCTCAACTACAATTTTGACACCCACATCATGCCGACTCAGTGCTTCTGGACCTACAGATTTGATCAGCATTGGGATGACATTGACCGCAAGAATCAGCAACATCACGCCGGCAAAAGCTTCTGCATAAAATCCCGCCCCGATAGCAATCCCTAAGCCTGAGGCCGACCAGATCAGCGCTGCTGAAGTCAGGCCGGAAATGACCTCATTACTTCTGCGAAGAATAACGCCTGCTCCGATAAAACCAACACCACTCACCACCTGAGCCGCCAGTCTCATCGGGTCCATATTGGGATGATTCGGACCGCCAAATTTGCTAAATGCCTGATTGGATACAATGGTGATCAGACAGCTAGCAATACAGATTACCATGCTAGGGCGCAAGCCAAGTTGCTTGTGTTTGATCTGTCTGTCTATACCAATAAGCATTCCGAACAGCAGCGCCAGGCCCAATTTCATCATCATTTCCAGTTCCATCATCATGATTTCCACTTCCTCTTATACGTATTTTTCGGGAAAACAAAAAAAGCCCTTCAGTTAAGAAGAGCTTCGAACGGCCATATGATATTCACTAGATCTGCATACCAAATAAACCTGTCAGCACGGTACTGTCCTTTCGTTCCATGAAACGAAAAGCTCGAACCAACCAGGGGCACATGAACGCAGCGCTAGTAAACGGCCAGTCTTTTTTCTTCTTAAAACCAAGTAATGATCCATATAAACTGCTTTTGAATACCTACTACTGTCCATGTGATATTCCCCCTTTCATAAATAAAAACCCTCTAGATCAACTAGAGGGCAGCTTAAGCGTACGCACGCAAAAAAGATTCCGGCTCCCCCCTGGTTGAGTTTTGGCACTATACAACGTAAAGAAATATCATCATTTCTTAGCTGCCTTATGGAAAGCCTTATGCCGACAATCCCTGTTCTACCCGTAGGCATCTTTCGATGTTCCCGAGCAGCAGCCTGTGTTTGTATAGGAGCCTCGCCTAACGAGGACTATTCAATTCCTAGGTGATTTTACGCTGGCAAGCGCAGGTTGTCAATAGGCATTTCACTATCAAAATAGTAATCACACACGGTTCTCCTAACACATACATATATAGAGTAATATTTCAAAAAAACCTCTTGACTTTAATATTTTCAAGGATTACTATTGCAGAGGAAATGAATATGTCCTCGTTAGGTGAGGCTCCTATATGAACATAGGCCACTGCCCAGAAATATCGAAAGATGCCCATGGGTAGAACAGGGATTGCCGGATTAAGGCTTTTCATAATGTGGCTAAGAGTGTAATCACTCTTTACGTTGTATAGTGCCAAAGCTCGACTAGGGGGAATACGCTGTTTTTTTGCGCGTTTATTTAACCCTCTAGTTTGTCTAGAGGGTTTTTTATTTGACTGATTAAGGGGGGATACCACATGGATGGCAGTCCGAGTTGTAGGAGAATCGTTGTAAATCACAAGTTTGTACAGAGAGAGAACCGCGTTCTCTTTACGCTCCAATCATTACACTGCTTCATTCCCTGCGAAAAAAGTATCTCCGCCGGGTTTGTTTAAGTATGCGTTTTTGACATGTGAGCGTGAAAAGAAGCGGTGTATCTAAAGCTCTCTCTGATCTCAGGGAGAGCTTTTTTGCACTTCATACCGCTACAAGACGCAGACCGTAATTGTTTGCGCAAGGAGGAATTCACATGTTCAAAAACACAAAAGGCAAAGACAATATGACTCAAACCATTGCTGAACGTCTCATTCAAGCTTCCATCTCTTCACAAGAGGATCTCATGGAGGATTACAGCACTCATCAGCAAGGACTGACGGAAGATGAAGCGAAGCGGAGACTGGAGAAATACGGCGAAAATCAGATTGCTCATGACAAAACACCTGCCTGGTACATTCAGCTGCTGTCCTGCTTCAAAAATCCGTTTATTCTAATCCTGCTCTCACTCGCAGCCTTTTCCTATTTTGTTGACAATGATGTTCAAGCCGTTATTATCATCGTTACTATGGTTACTGTTAGTACAATAATCACCTTTACGCAGGAATTCCGCTCCTCACGAACCGCTGAGAAGCTGAAGGCTATGGTGAAAACGACCGCCACGGTAACCCGTAAATCGGAGCGGAAAGATATTAATATGGAGCTTCTAGTGCCTGGCGACATTATTCATCTTTCAGCAGGCGATATGGTACCAGCAGACGTAAGACTGATTGCTTCAAAAGATTTGCATGTTGCTGAATCTGCCCTGACCGGTGAAGCTATGCCCGTGGAGAAGCTGGACATCCTTCCCCGTGGAGCCATCTCACAGTCACGCAAGCAGAATAAACCTCTGAACGCGCTTGAACTGAGAAATATGTGTTACATGGGCACCAACATTATCAGTGGTACTGCTACAGCTGTTGTTGTTGCAACAGGCTCGGGCACTTATTTTGGCTCCATGGCGGGTACGCTGCTTGGCAAATCTCCTCTTACCAGCTTTGACAAGGGCGTAAAGAATATTACTTTTGTCCTGATCCGCTTCATGCTGATCATGGTACCGATTATTTTCGTCGTCAATGGCTTTACTAAAGGAGACTGGTGGGAAGCTTTGCTGTTCGGTCTGTCAGTAGCTGTTGGCCTGACTCCCGAGATGCTTCCGGTTATTGTAGCAGGCAATCTGGCCAAGGGCGCCGCAACGATGGCCCGCAACAAAGTCGTAGTCAAACGCCTGAATGCGATCCAAAACTTTGGAGCCATGGACATTTTATGTACCGATAAGACAGGAACGCTAACCCAAGACAAGATTATCCTTGAGAAACATCTCGACGTTCATGGCAAGGAGAACAGCAAGGTACTGGAGTACGCCTTCTTGAACAGCTATCATCAGACCGGACTCAAAAACCTGCTGGACGTTGCCGTTCTCGAGCATGCCGAGCTGACGCCTGCACTGGGCGCAGAACATAACTATCGCATGGTCGATGAGATCCCCTTCGACTTTAATCGTCGGCGCATGTCTGTAGTTCTCGAAACAACGGATAAAAACCATCTTTTGGTTAGCAAGGGTGCTATGGAAGAAATGCTGAGCATTTGTACGCATGTCTTGGATGGCGCTAAAGGCAAAATCCCTCTCACTGCAGAGCTTATTGAGGAAGTGCATTCTCTGGTACAGCAGATGAATGAAGATGGCCTGCGCGTGCTTGCTGTGGCGATTAAGGAAACTGAAGCCAAAGAGGAACTTTACGGAATTGCTGATGAGCAGGAGCTCGTTCTGGTCGGATATCTGGCTTTCCTTGATCCGCCGAAAGAATCAGCCAAAACCGCCATCCGTGCGCTGAAGGAAAGCGGTGTGGACGTTAAGGTAATTACCGGCGACAACGCTGCCGTAACACGGAAAGTCTGTAAGGATGTAGGCATCAAAGTTAATGATATTCTGATCGGTAGCTTTATCGATGATATGACGGATGAGCAATTGGCTGCAGTCGCCGAGAAAACAACTGTTTTCGCCAAGGTGAATCCGATGCAAAAGGCACGCATTGTACGTGTGCTGAAAAGCAATGGTCACACGGTAGGCTTCATGGGAGACGGCATCAACGATGCCATTTCCCTGAAAGAAGCGGATGTCGGTATTTCTGTCGATACAGCTGTCGATATTGCCAAAGAATCTGCAGATATTATTTTGCTTGAAAAGAGTCTGATGGTGCTAGAGCAAGGTGTCATTCAAGGCCGCATTACCTTCGGTAATATGATTAAGTATATCAAGATGACAGCCAGCTCCAACTTTGGCAACATGTTCAGTGTATTGGTAGCCAGCGCATTTCTCCCGTTCCTGCCTATGCTGCCAATCCACCTGCTGATCCAAAACCTGTTCTATGATGTGTCACAGCTCTCTATTCCATGGGACCGAATGGACAAAGAATACCTGCGGAAACCGCAAAAATGGGATGCTAAATCCGTCAGCAGATTCATGGTGTTTATTGGCCCGATCAGCTCCATTTTTGATATCACGACCTATGCGTTGATGTGGTATATCTTCTCGGCGAATTCCATGGATCATCAGACGCTGTTCCAATCCGGCTGGTTTATCGAAGGATTGCTCTCACAGACACTGATCGTACACATGATTCGCACTGAGAAAATTCCATTCATCCAAAGCCGGGCCAGCGCGCCTGTCATTATCTTGACCGGTGTGATTATGGCGCTTGGTATCTATCTGCCGTTCAGCGGATTCGGAGCAAGCATCGGCCTTCAGCCTCTGCCATTCTCCTACTTCCCTTGGCTGATTGCTACTCTGCTGGCTTATTGCGTGGTGACACAACTCATTAAGAAATGGTACATCCGCAAGTTCCAAGAGTGGCTGTAAGGCAACAACTTTTATCTGCTGCAATGGAGCAGCAATGCAAAACAGCGACTCCCTGATAACGGGGAATCGCTGTTTTGTTGAGTTTTGCATTTTCTAAAATGAACCAAAGGCCCATTCTAACATATCCACTTTATTTGTAGACATTCAATTCAGAGATCGACCACCAATAATTCGACGGACCTGCCAGCTCGATTCTGAAATATCTCGCTTGCTGCTCAGGAAAGCTCAAACTTTGAACAGCAGTACTACCTGTTCCGGAAGTAATTTCTGTCCACTGCACGGCATCTTGGGAAGCATATACCCGATAAGCAGCAGCATAATCATCCGGTCTGGAAGCAGAGTCCAGCTCAATTTGCTTGAAGCTAGTAACGCTGCCCAAGTCTACTTGGAGCCATTGACCTGCCGCTTGTGGCGCACCAGTGGTCCAGCTTGTATGCTTGTCCGCGTCTAGGATATTCAGCAGACTTGAGTCTCCATAAGTAGAACCTGTAACCGTCCATGCCGCACGGTCCAGGACGATCGGAGCGTCATTCTCTGGAGCTTCACTTGGCAAAGCTTGTCGCTTGGCAATTCCGGAATTACGAATTTCAAGATCTGCGACAGACCACCAGTTGCTGGCCTGCCCGGTTTGAAGTATCTTGATGTAACGTGCCTTTTGCTCCGGCAGTGTTATACGTTGATAACCTTCGGTTCCTTTTCTGTTTGCTACAGGCTGGCCCCAATTCACACCATCGTTCGATACATAGATTTGGTAGCCCCGGGCGTAATCCGAGTTAGAATGGCCGGAATTCAACAAGAGCGTATTAAAAGTCTGTGTCTGCCCCAGATCAACGCTCAACCACTGGCCATTCGTCTGCTTTTTTCCAGTGCTCCAGCGGGTATCGTTGCTACCGTCTACCAGATTGGCTGTCATTTCTGCACCGTTGCTGGAAGAAGCCGTAATCTTCCACTGAGAGCGATCCTCTAGAGGAATGCTTGGAGTCTCCTGCAAGGGTTCTTTCCCTTTATTGAGTTGTGCAGCTGAAATTTCGGAAATGGACCACCAGCTGTTGGAAGAATCCTGCAAAGCTACTTTAACATATCTGGCCGTCTGCAGTGGGAAAGACAACGCCATACTTGGTGCTGTACCTACGCCGCTAGCTATTGGCTGTCCCCAATCCTCTCCGTCCTCGGAGACATAAACCGCATAGCTGTTGGCATAATCGCCATAGTTAGTCCCTGAGTTGACGAAAAGTGTATCGAATTGTTCTGTTTGTCCCATATCTACTTGAACCCACATCTTGTCGGTTTGAGCTGTACCACTGGACCAACGAGTATCCAGTTTGCCATCGAGCATCTTCTCAGGCCCTTCACCGCCTGCACTATTGGATGCCTTGGCTGTCCATGCCGAACGATCCAGGTAACGAACACCAGCACCAGCTTCAGGACCGGTAAGCTTGGTTTCTTTGGTCGGATCTACAGAGACGATAGCGGAAGGATAGACCGTTGCCGTTCCCACTTTGCCACTTGCATTATAGAAGTTGACCGTTTTGTCCACTTCAGATGGATTCCACACTTGCGCAGTATACTTCGTTCCATCGTAGTATACGGTTGCTGCTGGATCATCAGCCCAGATATCTGTGGAACGATTTCCAAGCGAAGCCATGCTATTAACGAACCAATAGGTATTGAATACTTCATTCTTCTGCATATCTTTCGGATTCCACTTGGCCAGAACGGCTTGCGGCTCGCTCAGACTTTGGAATGGCCAAATAAGATGCTGCCAGACGTCCTCAGGTCCGTTGTTATCGATAACGAGACCATCATATAGCGCCTTCGCTTTCTCTGGCTCGCGACCATAATAAGTCATCCACTCTGCGGTTGGCAGCCAGTGAATACCGTAAATATGCTGCGGATTTCCAGAGAAGAAGGTTCCATACAAGTAGGAACTACCATAGACTTGGCCTACAATATGATGCGGATAATCCTTGAGCCAGATGTCTTTATCATAGTTGAACCAGTATTGCTCTACAGCTTTCTCTTCAGTGGTAAAGCCCCAAATCCCCGCATTACGGTAAGTATCGTTTCCGGTAACTTCACCCCACATATATTCGCCTACCCAGCCGAATAGCGACTCTCCACCGGCTTCGAGGTTGTTGCCGCTCTGGTTATCGGCATAACCGCCTGCCCAAGAGTGACCTTCATATGGATCAAAGTTACGGAACCACGGGAACAGGTTGTCCGTACGTGAAGGGTTCGCATAGTCACGAATCAGTGTCTCTACCATCGGACCATAATCGGCTACGAATTCCTTATCGAATTGTCCCAGAACAGCAGAAGCAAAGACGTAGTATCCGTAAGTAAAGTGATGATCGGTTAAGCCAACATTCATGCCGAATCCGCTATGGTAAGGCATGAGCGCGCCCCACTCTGGTGAATAGTGGAAGTAGTGAGAATGCTTCGGTTCATCCTCGGAGTACGTATACCAATCTGTCAGGATCGTTTTAATCCAACCCAAATAACGATCTCTTCTCTCGGTATCGCCAATTTGGTCACTGATCAACGCTCCGACTCCCAGTGGGTGAAGCTTCTTACCCTGCCAATAAGGATCGAGAATCATCAGGCCTCCGGCCATATCTGCATCCAGCATATCCAAATAAGCGATCAGCTCAGAACGAGAATAGCTGGAATTGTTCGGCTCTGCAAATTGCGGCACAATCCCGTTAAATCGATCTGTCGTTGTGAAGACATTGCCCTTATGCACCTTCATATCGCCTCTAATGGAAGGATAGGTCAGATCGGTAAGCGGCGAGTTCGTGATTTTCCATTGGTGAGGCAATAGTGCTGCAAGCGTTTCGTCAGAGAAACCAGGACGTTTCAACTCAGTCACCGCAGTGAAGCTGGTATTTACAAGTGCTTGATTTTGATCATAGTTATAGTCTACCTGTGTGTCGGTGACAAAAGCATAACCGTGCTGATAATACAACTTCAGGTCGCTTGCGGAAGGCAGTGCAGCCAGAGACAGGTAATCTCCTTCACCAAGCTTGATTTTCAGCATGCCGCCCAGTTTCGTGAATGTCGTACCTGGAGGAACGAACACACCGTAATTACGTACAAACGTCTGCGGCTTAGGCGCCTTATCTTTGTTGGTCACGGTAATCCCGATATGATCAGCCGTCCAGGTCTCGCCGTCTTCTACTTGCAGCGGCTGACCCTGGTCATCGAACAGACCTGTAATTGCCGGTGATTGAAGAATAACTGCGTCTGGGTTCTCGAAAGTGTTGTAAATATAAGGCGAACCTTTGACGAAGGTCGTTTTGATTTTAGCTGTTTCGTCATCACTCAGAATAACACTCGCGGAGTAATCACCGTATCCGGAGACTTTGGTCTTCATATCCGCCGGGCTAATGCTATTGGTGCTGAGATAGAGATCCGGATCTCCGTCCGCATTCATCGAGCCACCATCGCCAGAAGTATATCCGGCTCCAGGATTCAGAATCGCCAAGCCCTGCTTCGTGTAATGGCTCTTAAATGGAAGTGTGATGAGGCTGTTTCCATCGCCCAAGTTAGAGATCAGAATACTTTGCCACCATCCGTTAGACGGAATTGGCGACTGGATATCAGCAGTGCGGTACTTCGGAGATTTTGGCGACAATTGTGTAATATCGTTAATCTCGTAGCTTCCTGCACCTACCTTGACAGCGGCTGGAGCCAGAATCTCGGGAATCTCATGCACTGGCTTTGAATCTCCTTCGCGGTATGCATGCACCTCGAATTCAAACAGTGAGTAGCCAAACTCTGTAGTACGAGCATGCCCGAGCATTCTCACATAGCGCGCATCGGCATAGAGATCAATGGTTTCTTTGCCGCCGAAACCATTCATCTGACGGTAAACCGTGGTCCAGTTCTGCGCATCATCGCTCACCTGAATGTCATACGCGCGTCCGGCAGCTCCTTCCCAATCCAGAACGACGCTACCGATTTCACTTTTCTGACCCAGATCCACGTAGATCCATTCCGAGTCCGTATGCTTGGAGGACCAGCGTGTACCACGGCTCCCGTCGGTCGCATTCTCCTTCCGGTAATCCTTCTCTGGCAATCCTTCCTTACCCTTCTCAACATTCTCTTCCGAGGAAACCGTTACAGGCTTATTCAGAGCAATATTCGGTGCAGCGGGCTTGGGAGGTAAATTGACTCCACCCGTACCGAATACCTGGAATTCAAAAATCGAAATACCATAGGCCGGTTGTGAACGCTCTGTGCTGAATAGACGAACATAACGTCCCTTGGCAGAGAAGGACTCATCCGTCTTCGTGCTCTGATTGTTCTTAGTTGAATAGACAGGTGTCCAGTTCTTTTCATCATCGGATACCTGGATTTCAAATGCTTTGGAGTAGGCATTCTCCCAATCTATGGTGACACGGGAGATCGAAGCGCTTGCCCCAAGATCTATGTAGATCCACTGTGGGTCTACACCCCAGATACTTTCCCATCTGGAGTCTTTGTTGCCGTCAACAGCCAGATCGGGCTTGTGAGCACCTGATGATGAAGAAGCATATACAGGACGATTTAGAGACATAAGATAGTTTTCCTGCTCGGCTTGCTTATGTACGGATTGTGCTTGCACTAGTTGCGGTTGAAGGTTGAAGGAGCCTGTGAGTGCGAGTGCACTGATCAGTCCTGCAATAACCGTCTTTTTCAAACTGTTTTTCCTCTTCCTGTGGTACGAATACAACATAAATTCTCTCCTTTATTCTAGTAATATATCCCACCAAAAAAATTAATTGGTTATACTAATATCGGACTCAATTTTTAATTTTTAACCTGCTTTTTAGCGGGTTTTGCGAGCTTATCTCACCGATAATTCTGAGAAAAACCCAGTTAAATCAAGCATTGATAACGCTATCAACAATTGAAAGACATGGTGGGAAAATCCAACATGAGAACTATAAAAACATGCCAAAAGGCCTCAGAGTCCCGACAGGTCAATCAGGGGTTTCTTATCACTTTATTACAGATGCTACTTTTCACCCTCCTTTCCCGTTTCTTAGCATCTAAGCCAAAAAGGCTGCTTCCCCATAGCATGCAAGGAAACAGCCTTAGACAAATTGTAAGTTTTTTAGATGAAGCGACACTTATTTTTTCAGATAGATTGGAGCGCCGAACGGAGAAGCAGCCGCACCGCCATCTACGCTAATTTCAGTTCCCTGAATATAAGAAGAATCATCAGAGGCCAGGAACAAGGCAACACTAGCAATCTCCTGCGGCTCACCGAGACGGTTAAGGGGGATCGAGCGGGACAGGACAGACTCCAGTTGATTCATCCCTTCTGTAGTAGATTGTCCCCAAATCGGTGTGCGTGTCGCCCCTGGAGAGATCGTATTCACACGAATTCCGCGGGGTGACAGTTCGGAGGCTAGCACTCTTGCCATGCTGCCTACTGCCCCTTTGCTGGCTGCATATGCAGCATATCCAGGACTTCCAGCCGTAGCAAGCACCGAACTATTCAAGATGATAGAAGACCCATCTTTTAGATGAGGCACAGCCGCTTGAACGGTAAAAAAGACCCCCGTAACGTTAACCTTTAGTACTGTTTCAAAGACGGAGAGTTCTGTCTCACCTGTTGGTGTTTGTGCGGAAATACCAGCATTGGCGAATACAATATCCAATCGGCCAAATTTCTTTACTGCAGCTGCTACAGCTTGCTCGCCACTTATTGGGTCTGCCGCATCGGCCTGAACAGCCAGGCTATTCTCGCCCAGTTCTGCTGCCGCCGCGTCCAATGTGACCTGGTTGCGGCCGGTGATTACTACTTTGGCTCCTTCTGCGATGAACAATTTTGCCGTAGCCAAACCAATACCGCTATTTCCCCCTGTAATCAATGCTACTTTCCCATCCAATTTACCCATTGTCACTCGCTCCTTTGTATATGTGTAGTTTCATTTTGAATGCCGCATTCTATCGAGAATGATCATTCTCATATATAGTAAAAATTTTTTATATTATTTTAGTTATATCCCTCTCTTGCCTCCTCTCAAAGTGATATTAACATATTGAGACCGATCGGTAAATAATTATTTTCACCGATCGGTCTCAAATAAAAGAACAGATCGTCTATCCAACTTTCGTTGGTTAGGACGATCTGTACTTCTCCTGTTATTCCTTCACGGTTTCCCGCAATAGAACTAGATTATAAACTGCACACCTGTATATTCCTCGCTCAGCGTCCATAACCGGGTGGCCAGTTCTGGATCAATTGCCCAAGGACGCACTCCCGAAGGTTTAAGACTGTCAGCGGGAACGGCTTCGGCGATATCCACATCTTCACAATAGACGCCGCCAAGCCCCTCGAGTTGTGTGCTTACTGCGCACCACACGCTAGTAGCCGCACCTTGCTCAATCGTCTTAAAGTGGGCATTTTGTTCATTGCTTAGCGTACGGCCCTGCTCGTCCTTTACAGGTCTGGGACCAATTTCTTCAGAGGTCAAATCCCGGCCGAGGCCAGTATCGGGGATCAGTCCCGGATGAAGCGAGAAGGCGCGGACGCTTCGGGACTTCCCGCGTTTATCGAGTTCCAGCGCAAATAATATATTGGCACTCTTGGATTGACCATAGGCTTTCCATTTATCGTATTCCCTATGCTCATAATTGGGATCATCCAGCTCAACACTGCCAAGCCTGTGCCCCCGTGAAGAGACAGCGATCACCCGTGCCCCATTCGCTTGTTCTAAGGCTGGCCAAAGTCTTGCCGTCAATTGGAAGTGTCCGAGATGATTCGTGGAGAACTGCGACTCATATCCGCGAGCATCGCGTCTTAGTGGAGTAGCCATGACGCCTGCACTATTAATAAGAATATGCAAAGGTCTCCCGGTGGCGAGAAACCGTTCGGCAAAAGCGTCAATAGACGCCGGGTCCATCAAATCCATCGTATCCAGCTCCACACCGGGAATACCACTTAACGCCTCCTGCCCCTTCTCTATGTTACGCACCGGAACAAGCACACTAGCTCCAGCATTCGCCAGAACACGGGTCGTTTCAAGACCAATCCCAGAATAGCCACCCGTTACAATGACGACCTTGCCCTTCAAATCCACATTCCCGATGACCTCTTGCGCAGTCGTTGTAGCACCAAACCCCGACTGTAGGGGCACTTGCATTCTATGTTCACTCACATTCCTCATGCTCCTTTTTCTTTAGTTTACTCATTTTTTACAAGCTATCCAGCGAAAGCTTAATCACAGCATACATCTTAAAGGACACTTTAAGTCAACAATCATTGCAACCGAAAGAACCTGTAAACGAAGGCCGCAATGGGCTTTAGTCTACAGGCTCACCAGTTAGAATGCTGTTCATACAATAGTTTCATCTCAATTCCCCCTTGAGGAAATCCCAGCAGTTCTGCTAATTCATAGTCATCGTATTTATTTGCTTTTTGCAAAACAAATATTTTATACTCATTTCGCAGAAGAAATGCTTTAAGAATGAATGATGCTTCATTTCAACCCCTCCTCGGTCACGCGGAGCTTCAACGTCTAGAGGATAGTCTGATTGATGATTTTCAATAACATCACAGAAACTATGTAATTCGGATCACTCTACACAACATTATAATACAGGGAAGGATGAGCGATTACCCTATGAAAAATGCCAGTAAAGAAAGCATAGTTATGTTGTTGCTAGGTATAGCGGTAGCTGCCGTCAGACTCTGGATTGTAAATTTACCTGAACAGGGTAACCACAAAGCGGTAGGTTCATAAAACAGTGATACTCCTAAAGAGAAAGACAAATCATACTGATGTTGAGGATAGGGAAGTCATTATTTTTGTGCATGGCCTGGTAGGCACGATCAGCGGCTTCAAGAGAGAGATTACGGAATGCGGCAAAACCTACCGGTGCATCGCTTACAACCTGATTGGACACGGAGATGACCGTGGAGAGAAAAAAGCTTTTTCCATGGAGTTGCTCGTTCAGCAGTTAAAAGAAATCTACGAAGCTAATAACATTACGCGTGCTCATTTGTGCTGTTTGAGTTATGGCGGGTATATCGGTATACTCTTCGCACAGCAATACCCGGAGTACGTGCAGAGCATTTGCTATATTGGCGGGCATTATAACAATCCTTCCGAGCTTTTCGATGTGTTTCATACTCATTATCATAAGAAAAGCTCCAACTATAAAAGCTGGCTAAAGGATTATGCACGCGCCATCTATCCCAAAGGAAAGTTCTGGGACAATCATTACTCAGTCGTTTCGGAAGGTATCTACTACACATGGGGTCTGAAACTGGAGGAGTCGATTATCAAGGAGGCGATCCGGCACCGCTTGGAGATTCCAATCAAGCACATCATCGCCCGCCTGCAAATTCCGATTCTATGGGTCATGGGGGAACGGGATGAATTGTATAAATCCTGCTTGTATGACCTTCACGAGTTGAACCCGCGCATCAAATACTATGAAATCCCCAGTGCCGGTCATGCCGCAAATGTGTTTCGCCCTTCAGCTTTTCTTGAACTATACCTTGGCTTTCTTACAGCCGTGAATTGAATACTGGCTTTATCTCCAAAACGTCGGATACCGGCGTTTTTTGTCTAGGTTGTTGACTATCAAGGCTACAAGAACAATGACGATTGCCCCAGCCAACACTGGTGTGAATAGAAAAGACCAACCGCTACCGGCCGTAATCACAACTAGCGGGTCTGCACCTGCCGGGGGATGTGTTGTTTTGGTCAGCATCATCAGTCCAATCGCAAGTCCTACTCCGACAGCCATCACCACTATCCCCTGTCCGAACAGATGATACAAGACCAAACCAATCAATGTAGAGATCAAATGTCCACCGATGATGTTCCTGGGCTGTGACAATGGGGCATCCCACACACCGAAGGCTAGCACGCAGCTTGCTCCGAATGGTGCCATGATCCATGCTTCCAGAGTAAATTTCGTCAAAAACGACAAAAGAGCAATCGCAATAAATCCGCCAACCGCACCGATGGCCGCATTCTTCGGCAGTACCTTCAGCGGACTCCTTCCCTCCCCTTTCATTTTCTGCAAAAAATCAGTCACAGAATTGTTATCCACGTCCACACCTCAATATCACATCTAGTTAGTCATTAATTTATATTACATATAATTACGGCTGTCAATAAATCTGCCCTTTACAAAATATACCTGAATCATACGTGAAACGCTCTGGAAACCCCATTGATAATAAGGTAGATCCCAATGATTCTCAGTATTACTCTGGACGTCCTGTCATCTTTTCTAAAAATAATCCGCCCAAGTGTTTCAATGAATACGTTAATGAGAATCCCAACTATTAATTCCACAACGCCTATAAGCTCCATCCTGTCCAATCACTTCCCCACTAATATTTTCAATCCTAATTCAACCTTTCAGCAGTTTGATTTCCCTGCTCATAAAGAGTAGGCCAGCAGCTAATCCCAGCATGCCAATCCCCACGAATACACCCAGCGGAACCCATTGTGAGCCAATGGCATGGTGATCGAAAATAACCGCTGATAGGGATTGTATGGCCCATGATTCCGGAGTGAACTTAGAGATCATCTGCATGATTTTCGGTGCCATTTCCATGGAGAAAAATGAACCGCCCAGCATACCCGTTACGGCTATGATCATTGAAGCGAGGGACGTAAATTGTTTCTGACTTCTCATAAACGGGATAACAACCAAAGTGATACTGGTTAACGCAAATAAATAAGCGGCGAACAGAACCCCTATCGCCAGCATATTGTCCGCGATGCTGACCTTCAGCAAATACTTGCCGGCAAGTAATATGACCAGTACATGAGTGGCACCAAATAGATAAGTCGCCGTCATTTTGGACAGCAGATACTTCCTGTAGTCGATGGGTGTACTTAACAGTCTACTCAGCGTATTGTTCTCTCTTTCATCGATGAAAGTTCGCAATCCCTGAATGACGACAAACCAAATGAACATAACAAGGAAGCCTATTAACCTTGCTGTAACATTATCATGGGTCTTCTCTCCACTATTTAAGGTTTGGTCATCTATTGTGATATTAGAGTCTTCATTGATGCCCTTCATTACACTTGTTGTAAGCTCGGAGACATCCAGCTTCAGATCAACAGAGACTACGGCTGCATCTCTGACGACTTTTTGAAGTGTACTAACTTCTCCTTTGATGATTTCTTTCAGAATGGTGCCTGCACCGTTTTCATAATTTTGTACAAAGTGGATAGGCAAATCTTTATGTGATAACAAAGAATTGCCGAAGCCCTGGTTCACCACCAAAGCAAAGGGGATATCCTGCTCATCCACCTTTTTTGTGATCGTAGCTTCATCAGAATGCACAATCTTCACATCCTCATGCTTCCCGATCATATCCATGAGTTGATGCGAATACACACTATGGTCGGCATCGGCAACGTATAAGCTTGACTGACTGTTCCCTTGTGCAAAAGAGAATAAGAAGGTCAGAATTAAGGGCACCGAAATCGTCGCAAGTACCGCGATTCTATTCCGAAACATCAGCGTCAGTTGATTTTTTACCATGACTATAAATTGCACGTTTATTCCATCCTTTTCCGCTGTATACCATAATGTTAAAGATCATAAATATCGTGCCTATCCCTACAAGCTCCAACAAATCAATATACATGCCATCAAGGCCAACACCTTGGCTAACCTTCAAATAGGAATTTATCGCTTTTCCGTTCGGGATGATCTCCTGAAAGAACCGTAAGCTGTCTGGTAATCCACTTTTACTGATAAAGCTGCCGCCCAAAAAGCTGAAAATGTACAGCACAGGAGAAGCCATGCTGGACACCGCCACATGGTCTTTTGCAGTAAAACCCCATAGAAGAATAATGCTGCCAATAGCAAACGCATAAACCACTGTGATTACAAAGAGTTCAAGGGGGTTCCCCCACTTCATCTGGAATACAACCCGGCTAATAATGATCACAATGCTCATTTGCATGACCACCGCTAAAATAATGCCAAATAGCTTGCCCAGCACATACTGTATGTTGAGCGTTGGTGTAGACCTGATTCTGAACAGGGTATGGCTCTGCTTCTCATCTACGATGCTGTGAACCAGTACAAATGCTGTCATGATGGAGAACATTACAACCATAGCGATCGAGTAATATTGCATGGCGCTTATAGGCGCAGCTGCTTCATTGGTTGTGACGCTAGGGATCTTCAGAGAAAGCTCCGCACTGCTCGACAATTGGCTCATCACTTGCTCGACTTTGTCCTTAGGAATAGCATTGCCCTTGCTACTGATGGCCTGAAGAATCGTCCTTTGTTCAACGTTCATAGTCCTAATGCTTGCACCGAACTGATCCAGAATCGTCGCGATGATTTCTTTATCCAACGTTTTATCGTTATCACCAATAAGAACGATTTTCGTTTTTTCATTACTTAAGGCCGCTTTCGTAAAATCTTCCGGTACATAAACAAACACGGAGGCCTGACCGTTCTCGACAAGGTGTTTTCCCTGCATATAGCTGCCCGCTTCTATTAAATGAATAATGTTCTTAAGATCCTCTTGTTTGAGGACGGTATCTCTCAACACATTTCCCAGAGACATGGAAGAGTTCCCGTTCCCGACGGTGCCTGTATCTGAATTATAGAAAGCTACATCAAAGGCTTTGATTGGAGACCTGGAATCACTGAATACCGTTCCTAAAATAAGAATCAGCAGGGATGGAAACAGTATTAGTTTTAAATAAAATGACTTGTTTTTGGTTAACAACCGAAGATCCAGCAGAAATAAACGCAATAGTTTTCTCACCAAATCACCCCCTTATTACCCCCTTAAGGCCTTGCCTGTAATCTGCAAAAACATGCTTTCCAAGTTCACTTCCTCATATTTAAAGCCGGTGAGCTTGATTCCTAATCCTTTGATGTCGTCCACAATCTCAATCACATTTCTCCCACTCATGGAAACCAGCATGCTAATTTGATTACCCGTTACAGTAACCTTGGAAATACCAGGAATCTGACTTAACTGCTCAATTGTACCTTCACTAGCAGCGCTAAAATTCACTGTCAACGTATCGCACGCGGCCAGGTTCTGCTTCAATTCTTCTTTTGTCCCCAGTGCAATCAGGGAGCCATGGTCAATAATGGCCACATTCTTGCACAAGTACTCTACTTCCTCCATGTAGTGACTTGTATAAATTACCGTCATTCCTCTCTCCTTGTTCAGTTTTTTCACCGTCTCTAGGATATGATTGCGGGATTGTGGATCAATGCCTACAGTAGGTTCATCCAGGATCAATAATTTAGGATTATTCATGAGGGCAATTCCGATATTGACCCGGCGCTTCATTCCTCCAGAGAACTCGGCAACATCCTGATTTTTCTGATCCTGTAATTCGATGATTTCCAATACCTCGTCGGTTCTACTCTTCAGCCTTTTCCCGAAAAGTCCGTATAAGCTACCGAAGAACTCCAGATTTTCTTTGGCGCTTAAGGCTTGATACAACGCTAGATCCTGCGGCACAATGCCCATGATCTTTTTGATTGCTATAGGCTGTTCCCTAAGAGATTTGTTATCAATGTTTATACTTCCACTGGTTGGTCCAAGCACTGTGCTGATCATGGATACGGTCGTCGATTTACCGGCTCCATTGGGACCTAACAAACCAAAGATCTCACCACTGTTCACATGTAACGAAATGTTGTTGACCACCGTGACATCGTTATACTTTTTGGTCAAATTCATTAATTCAAGCATTCGCAATGCACTCCCCGCTTGCATTTCTTGTTCTGCTATCATTCTACCCCCGCTTCCTTTTGAAAAATATTCACTATAGTACTCAATCCGGGTATTACTTTAGTTATCAATTGGAGTATTACTTTCGTCAGGTTCAACAAAAATAAGCCGCTGCCTAAGTCAAACGCCTGCAGAACAGACGGACTTAACAGCGGCATACTGGAAACGAAACGGTGAGGGAAGAGATAAAGCTTTAACAATTTAGAGAGGGAGCAGACACGGCTCTAAAGAAGCTGCGTCAGAGCGCTTTTTGCAGGTATAGCGTTAGCTCGGTTCTATTCTTTAACTCGAGTTTCTCAAGCATCCGGGAGACATAATTTTTGACCGTACCTTCTGTGATAAATAAATCGTTACTGATCGCCTTATTGCTTTTCCCCTCCATAATCCTTCTGGCCACTTCAAGTTCGCGCGGCGTAAGCAGCTGCATGATTTGCTCGTTGTGTGTATTCTCGGCACTAAATTCTTTATTGTGGTGTACTGCATTCAGTGCATTCACTACTTCCCTAGTAATCTTGGGGTTCAGCAGGATATTGCCTTCGCGAGCAGTTTTAATAGAAGCAATAATTTCCTGAGCGCCTGCATCTTTAAGGAGGTATCCATCGGCTCCATTCTTAAGTCCTGTAAAAATATATTCGCTATCATTAAATGTGGTAAGAATAATAACCTTGATCTCCGGGTATTTGGCTTTCACCAATTTTGTGGCTTCGATCCCGTCCATTACAGGCATCTTAATATCCATTAGAATCACTTCAGGGGAAGTGTATGTGAGCAGCTCCAGAGCCTCCTCTCCATTGGCCGCTTCGCCGATCACATTAATCTCTTTGTGTAAGCTCAGAATCATTTTCAAGCCTTCTCTAACAATCTGCTGATCATCCACTATAACGATATTCACCATGAACAGCCCTCCTTACTTATCAACCTTGAAAATCAACAGCAATTTTAGGAATACTAGCCTCAACATTGAATCCTGGAGCCTGACTACAGTAAAAGCTTACCGTTCCACCCAAGGCTGTAATCCTGTTTTCTATTCCTTGAATCCCATTGGACTTAATGATCTCCGTGCATTTTGCTCCATTATTATGAATGAGCAGGGAGATTTGATCCATATTCTTATGGATATCAATGGAGAAGTATGTGGCCTCGCCATGTTTGATCCCATTCGTTATAGCTTCCTGCACCGTTTTATATATACAATGTTTGATATCGGAATCCACCCGTTCAATATCATCGTCCATGTTCAGTTCAAACTGAATCTTATTCGTCCCTTGGAAGTTGGCAAAGATTTCGTGAAGCGACTCAAGAAGCTCTTTTGAAGCAGGCTCTTCCCTCAGGAGAACTACAGCCTTCCGCAGATTAACGATACATTCCTTGGACAGCTCATGAGATTTGGTGATCGCCACTTTAGCCTTGTTCGGCTCCACATCCACGGTAGCGTTCGCATATTCAAGATTCATATTCAAGGCTACGAGGTAATGGCCGAGAGAATCATGAAGCTCTTGGGCAATTCTCGTCCTCTCTGTGGAAATGGTCAGCTCCTGAATCTGGCTGGAGTACTCTAGCAACTTCGCATTTGCTACCTGTAATTCTTGATTCAGCCCTTGTGTTTTTGCTTTTTCAATCACGACATTCCGGAACAAGTAGACGATAGCTACAATGATTATGTAAGAAGATAAAATTTCTTTGATAGTCGTATGCTCTGCGAGCAAGGCAACTGTGAAAATAGCGAAATGTAAGCACAACACACTCACCGGAATTTTCTTTGTACTCACAACGATTTCCACAAGTAAAATAATGATGTAGATTTGTGACCCTATACTGTAAGCCTTGAACAATAAAAAACCTGCGAGAATATTGCTAATTATGAAGGAAGTGTACCAAGCGGCGGACATGCTGTTGAATCTCATTCTGAAGTAATCATTTCCTAATGAAAATAAAGTAACACCAACGAGTATAGCGCTCATATGTGCGGTAATAGAGTATTTTTCCAGAATTGTGAACAGGATTGAGATAAGTAAAAAACACTTCATCGCTCTTCCAATAAATACTCCCGATACCTGGGTGGCAACTTGTTTCATAGAATCCCCTCACTATACGCAATCCACTTTTCATTCCTATAATTGGGTATTTATATAATAATCAAAAATCCAATATTTTGAAAGGAGGTCAAGCGGCATGAAGCATACTGCTAATCTCATCTCCCTAAGCCGGATACTTCTTACGCTGTGCATGTTGTTCTTATTCAGACACGTATGGGTCTTCACCTTGTTGTATCTGCTATGTGGGCTAAGTGATGTGCTTGATGGATACATCGCGCGCAAAACAGGCACGCAAAGTGAATTGGGAGCCCGTTTGGATACAGCAGCGGATTTGCTATTTTATACAATGATTATCGTATTTACGGCAAGTTGGCTTGGTCAGGACACGCTGAGCTTTTGGCCGTGGATCATTATCATAGCCCTGGTTCGTATAGCAAACGCCGTCATTGCAGCTTACAAATATCATTCATAGGTTATTTTGCATACGTGGGGCAACAAGCTGACTCTTTAACGGTATAATCCACGGTTCAAAAGCCCATGTTCATCAGCCAGGCAGTCAGCTTCTCTTCCCGTGTCTTGAGATCATTGTTTCTCTTCGCGTATCTACCAAGCCGGAGTTCTGCGGCAATGCTGCCATCGAGCATGTACATCACACGTTCGGCCTGAGCAGCAACCTTGGTATCGTGCGTGACCAATAGGATCGTCGTTCCTGTCTGGTGAATCTCGCCGATAATCTCCATGATCTCCCCGGCGGCCTTGGAGTTTAGCGCACCGGTTGGCTCATCACCAAAGAGAATATCTGGACCATTGATCAAGGCCCGGCAGATGGCTGCCCGCTGCATTTGGCCACCTGACACCTGTGTGATATCCCGTTCTGCCAGTGCTGCAATGCCGGTTCTTTTCATTAAATCAGCAGCTTTTCTATTGATACTTGCGCGTCTGTTCTTGTTCGCACGGTACGCAGGCAGAATGATGTTATCGCGGATATTCAAGTTTTTTAACAGATGCATCTGCTGAAAAATAAATCCCATCTCATGCAGCCGGAGTTCCGCCAGCTCTTTCTCGGCAAGACCGCTGATCTCCCGTCCCTTAAAGATCACCTTCCCTGTGCTAATTCCATCCATGCCACTGATTGTATAGAGCAATGTGGATTTGCCGGACCCGGAAGGCCCCATTATCGCCACGAATTCACCCTGCTCGATCTGGAGCTGGATCTCTCGCAACACTAGTTGCCCGGCCCCTTTCCCTGAAGGGTATGCTTTACTTAACCCGCTGGCTTCCAATATGTACATTCTGTCATCCCCTCTCATTCACTCATCTGTGCCGCAATACTGGATTGTCTGATGGACATCGTGCTTACGAAGGTTGTCATGCCGATGACCAGAACGAAGACTAGCGGGAGCAATCCATATACGGTCATCGGTTGAATCACAAATTGAATCTTTGAAGCCCCCATCACCGATCCAATCACCCGAACCATACTTTGTCCAAGCGTACCGGCGGCCACCGTTCCCAGCAGAATACCCAGTCCAGCTGTCAGCAGCATGCGGACCAGATACTGAGTCTGGATATCCCCTAGTGTGAACCCGATGCTTCGCAGAATCGAGATTGGCGAGGTATCTTTGGCCAGCAACATCTTTAGAAATAAAGAGGTGATCAGCACGGCTATAGCTAGGGAAACGCCAATAATCAGGAGAGTCGCGAGCCGCAGTTGTGTAATCATACTCCCCAGGGTCTGGGATAGATAGCTGTCCAGATGTGTGATTTTAGCGGGATAAAAGAGGTTAGCATATTGATCCACCTTCTCACTCACCCCAACACCCAGCTTGACATCTATAGCCACTACATACCACATAGCAGTCTTAGGGTCGTAAGGGAGTCGCGCTTTTGCCGTTCGTCCCCCGTTCGTGATATCCTGGTAGATTCCGCTAACGATCATTTTCCGCTGTGTTCCACCCACGGCCAGTAACAGTTCTTCCCCAAGCCCTTTGTTCAGCTCTCTGGCGTTCAGATCCGAAAGTGCAATTTCATTACTGCTTTTTGGAGACGTACCTTCGATATAGGATAACGGGAAAATGGAGAAATCCCCACTCTCAACATTCAAGCTCTCCCATACCCCATCGCTTCCCAGCACTTTAAAGCGTGAGGTCACTAGCGGCGAGAACTTCTCAATGTCTGCATCTTTATCAAGCGTTCTCAGCATTGATTCAAACTTCCGCTCGGTAGCCCCCGATTGCTGCAGGTCGATCCGAATATCGCTCTGCCCTATACCCATATAGGTAATAAACTGCGGGGACTGCAGCGTATATAGCAGATTCACCGGTACAATCATGATGAATGTACAGATCATAAGAATAGACAGCAATAACCCGTACATCTTGAAGCGTCCCACCACATCCTTGATCCCGAGGACAATGTTCACGTTCATCCATTTGCGCCGACTGAGCGAAATCATACTGGTGTTCAGTTTCGTTGCCCCGGCCGTGCCAGACCGTAGTGCCTGGGCCGCTGTGATCTGATTTAATCTTCCTAGCAGCAGCTTGCAGAAGAACACGACTGCGCCAAATACAAGACCCACTGCCAGAACAGGAACAAGGTGCTGCAGCAAGCTAGGTGAAGCTGTGCCCAGATACAGGCTGATGTTGGCAGTGAAAATCCGCATCACGGCTAAAGAGGCCAAGTATCCCAGCAGCGAAGACGATGCTGCCATGAGAATGTATTTTGCCATGTAAATCGCTCTGATCTCAGACTGCGGAATCCCGATGGCCTTCATGACACCAAGCTCCCTGTAATCCTCCTCTAGCGCGGCAATCATCGTGAATCTCAGGCATAGCAGGGCAATTATCATTAGTAAAATACTGGCCAAAATAATAACGAGCGCAATGATACCATCGGTCAAGGCATTCAGTGTCTTGAATAACCCATAGTCCACCGTCGGACCTTTAGCGGGTAGGCCTGAAGCTTCATATCTACTACGGAATTCACTGAGTCTGCTCTGATCTGTAAGTTGAAATTCGATCAAATATTCAGAATCCTTGAAGGATTGCTTAAGAACTGTGTAGTCTCTGTCACTCACCACAAAACGTTTGGAGCTGACAAGCGCCGGGTTCATCTGTACATCACGAACGAAATCAACAATGGTAAATGTAGACCGGGTAGCCCCAGCGGAAATGGTGACGGGATCGCCGATATTCAGATGGTTCTGCTGTCTGTAATAGATGGGAACGGCAATTTCTCCCTCCGCTAGCTGAATCACCTCATTGTCCAAATTGAGCAAGAAATCAAACGATGGATTCTGTCTCACAAAACCAATGTCCATCACACTATTAACTTCTGTCTTTGATTGATTCCCTAGCGAGATATTCGAACCATCTATACGCAGCATCTCTACCGTCTGTTGCTTCTTCACTAATGGATTAGCCGAGACGAACCGTTGAATCACTACGTTATTGATTGGACCTTGGTGCATTTGCACAAAGTGGGGTGCGCTCGATTTAAGCAGCAGGTTGTTCAAGGACCCCGACAGCTCCATGATGATATGGGACGCACTGGCCACAAGCAGAGACGATAACATAATGAACAGGAACAGTCCGACCGTCACGATTTTATTACGCTGAAAATCCTTTATGGCAATCTTCAACAGCATCTTTCCGTATCCCCTCCTCCCCTTGCATAAAGTCAGCTATTCCTTCTCCAGTGAATGGATAGATTTAATACCGGGAATCAAGAAGGCCAGGACGACAATCAGCAATCCGCACACGATAAATAACAGACCGATCCCCCGTCCTTCCCCAATACCGATAACTCGCCCCACCGTAGTAGCCAGCAGTCCTCCTTCCCGCAACATCGGGTTGAAGATGCGATCCGCAAGCACACCGGCCAGCGCGTAAGCAGCCACATAACCTAGCTGGGACAAGATGCCGATAATGCCCCAGGCCCGGCCCTGAGCATCATTTGGAATATTGGAACGAATCATCACATCAGCACTTGTATTAATGAAGGGAATCGCTGCGAAGAAGAGAAAGGCTGCTCCAGCGATAAAATAAATGTGGGTCGTCAAGCCCACCGCAGCGTAGCACCACCCGGCTACCCCCAGCCCGATCATCAGCATTTGGATATAGTTGCTCTTCATACTGAAGATGCCAATGATTAGACTTCCGGCCAGCATCCCGATGGCACTTACAGACATTACCGTCCCAAGTGTTCCCGAATCTGTAAGGGGTAAGAGCATGGGAGTGAACAAGGTCTGGAGAAAACCAATGGCGAACGTCACCACGGATAGTATGAAGGTCAGGGAAAGCACACCCCTGGTGGAAGCTAAGACACTCCATCCCTCCTTCAGTTCATTGACGAAAGACGATGGTTCCTTGCTCTGGAGGGGGGTCCCGAGAGTTCTTTTCACAGCCAGTACCGTTAGTACCGTAACCAGAAACGTGAAGATGTCAATCAACAGCACGACCTTAATGTTAAAAAGAGACAGTAGAATTCCGGCGATAACCGGTGAAAGGAGATATTTGGAGGATGCCGCAAGCTGGACCAGGCCACTGGCCTTGGCAAATTGCTCTTCGGTCAACAGGTCTGTTATCGTCGCTTTGTAGGCGGGATCGAGCAGAGAAACAAAGATGGAGCTGAAAGCAACACCCATACAGATCTGCCATAACGGCGGATCACCCAGCAGCATTGCCACCAGAATAAATACAAGGCCAACAGCAGAGAACAAATCACCCACCATCATCAGCAGCCTACGGTCAAAACGGTCCGCGAGTACCCCACCGATCGGTCCAAGCAAGATGGATGGGAGAAAAGCACATAAGGTCACCAGCGCCACACTCGTAGCTGTCCCGGTCATTTGGTAGACATAAACACCAAGTGCAAAAGCAGTCAGTCCGCTGCCAATACTGGAAATCCACTCCCCCGTCCATAGGATCAGAAAAGATCTAAACGACTTATGGCTTGCGCTCCCCATCCTTGCTCATCTCCTCGTCCTTTTGACCGTTGTTCAAACATCTGCACCACATAAGAGAAGCTGCCTGGGGCCGCACCCAGTATCGTCTCCATAATATAGATGAACGCCTCAATCTTCTGAGTGATCTCCTCCGGCTGCCAGTGGAAAATTCCTTCATCGAACAGAAACTCCGAGCTGGTCAGCAGGAATTCTACCGATTCCTTGGGATATGGCGTATGGAACATCTTCTCGCGAATTCCCTGCTCTATGACCTCAGTCAACACCGGGGTTAGGTGAAGAATGGTCTGGGCCAGGCTTTTCTGATGAATCTGGGCATTGTCCGGCTGGTGGAACTGCTCAATCATATGTTCTTTTCGTTCATCAGTTGGCTTCTGTGCCATAATGATGGACAATAGCTTCTCATGGACAGTCAGATCAGGATTGCCTGCAATTTGTTTAGCCGATGACACCCCTGCCTCGATGAATCGCATAACTACCGCGTCCATAACCTCTTCCTTAGATTTAAAATAATAATAAAACGTCCCCTTCGCGATCCCGATTTCCCGCAACAAATCGTTTACTGTCGTTCCCGCGTATCCTTTTGTATAAAAAAGCTTCTCCGCCGTATCCAAAATTTCATTTCTACGTTCTTCAGGTTCTTTCGTAATTCTCATTGCGCAATGCCTCCATTCTGTCCATTCATCGACCGACCGTCGGTCTATTACAGATTACACCTTGATCCAAATTATGTCAACCGCTAATGAAAAAGCTCTACTATCATACTATTAAATAAAACAGGGGCTTATCCCTCCGTAGAAAAATCTACTTTTGGGACAGCCCCTTTGCTTAATGTTATCAAAATATTTTCCCAATCTCTTAACTCAGCTCTGTATCAATGATAGCTTCTGCTTCGATCTCGACCAAAAGACGCGGGTCTATTAACGCCTTTACCTCCAGCATACTCGCTACTGGCTGAATATCTCTAAAAAATTCACCATGCGCTTTCCCGATGTCTTCCCATCTGGAGATGTCCGTAACAAACATGCGGGTTCGTACTACATGGGTCATATCAGCCCCTAGTTCGTTAAGAGCCCGCTCAATGGTTTCCAGAATAAACTTCGTTTGAGCGTAAGGATCATCTAAGCCAATGACTTCCCCATCTTTCATCGCTGTTGTGCCTGCGACCTCAATCCGGTTGCCCACACGAATAGCGCGGCAATACCCTACGATCGGTTCCCAAGGGGAGCCTGTGAATACCTGTTGTCTGCTCACGTTGTTTCTTCCCTTCTTACAAAAAGATAACTGCTTCGATTATTATACTAAATTTCGATATCTGAACACGCGCTTGACGTTAATATTATTTGCATATTCCGAAAACACTCTCATAATCTAAGTTCTTTATGATTTGGTTGGTAGTATAAACATTAGGAGGGAACTTATGAAATCACCGAAAAAGTACGGTATCAAGACTGCCGTTGTAGCTACAGCGGCAACTGCCCTATTCGCTTCAAGCGTAATAACTGCACAAGTCACCAATCGTGCGGACGCCGCTCCTTCCAAGACTAAAAATGTTATTCTGTTTGTCGGTGATGGAATGGGTACCGCGCAACGGAACGCGATCCGGTTAGCCACTGTTGGAGAAAAAGGAAATCTGGCTATGGATTCTATGCCCTACGCTGGTCTGATCCATACAAGCTCCACTGTTCCGGTAACGGATTCGGCAGCTTCCGCTACTGCTTATGCCAGTGGTGTGAAGACTTACAATGGTGCCATCGGCATGGATGCCAACAAGAAATCTGTACCGACTATTATGGAATATGCCAAAGAAGCCGGTAAATCCACTGGTGTGGTTACGACCAGTCAAATTACGGATGCCACTGGTGCCGCTTTTGGCGCACATGTGGAAGACCGTTCCAAGCAAAGTGACATCGCACTGCAATTGTTGACGAAGAGTAAAGTCGATGTACTGCTTGGTGGCGGTGAGGATTTCTGGTACCCGGCAGGCAACCCGGGTAAATTCCAAGATGAGCCTGCAGAAGACCCTTCCGAGAAAAGCAAAGGAACTCAAGGTAATCTTGTAGAAAAAGCTAAGCAATTGGGCTATAACCATGTCTCTTCCAAAACAGAACTGCAACAAGCAAAGGGTGGCAAGCTGCTCGGACTGTTCGCTAATGAGGAAATGTTCCAGCAAAAGCCTGAAGGTGAAGGCGATATCTATAACCCTGTCGTCTCCCTTAAAGAAATGACCACAAAAGCAATCGACACCCTTTCTAAGAATAAAAATGGCTTCTTCCTGATGGTTGAAGAAGAGGGTACCGACGAATTTGCCCACCGAAACAACGCCAAAATGACGATCAAATCTGGTCAAGAACTGGATAAAGCCGTTCAGGTTGCCAAGGATTTCGCCAAGAAAAACCCTGACACATTAGTCTTGGTCCTGGCTGACCATGAAACTGGCGGTTTCTCGATTGAAGAAGTGAATGATAGCGACGAATCTGGCGACGGTATTTCTAAAGAAGACGGTCCATTCGCCATTGCCAATTCCAAAGCTAACTTTGTGGTAGACTGGACAACCTCAGGCCACACTGCGGTAGATATTCCTATCACAGCTATGGGCAGAAATGCGAATCTCTTCACAGGTATCTACGAGAATACTGAAGTCTTCCACAAGCTAATGGATTCTATGGGACTTAAAGCAAAAAAATAATCCGGTGAAAGGATTGTTCACAGGATTAACGTAAAGGGCTTCCCGTCAGGTCACAGAACCGGCGGGAAGCCCTTTTTTCACTGTTACTTCCCCAATGTCTCGTACTCCACACGTGCTATGAGAATCATCGGAAAGGATGCTGAAGTATTCTTGGAAGAGAAGCTCTCCAGCAGCATCTCATTCACTGGACCATAGGGAGAATCATTGCCATACAGCAGCACCACCGAATTGTATGGGACGAGACGGGCTTCCAGGTCGGCAGGCAACTGCTCTGCGAACTCACTATATTCTGTGTACTCAAGCCGCAGATAGGTAACCAAACTCCGACGCTCTTCCCCATTCCCGATGTAATGCCGTTCCATAAAATCCTGATCCAGCCCCTCCAGTCCTGCCTCGTCCATAAAACTGCCCCCTGCCACTCCGTCACCAGAGGAACCCTCCGTATAGGTCATAAGCTCTTCTTCAGAATTGAAATTCCCCGCCCAAATCGCAACCGCATTTCTCATCTTCGCACTCCTCTGTACAGTTAGTTGAGAATGACAAGCTTTGTACTTCAAGTTTACCCAATTGTAAATGGAAAAGTAACACTACATACTTAAAAATCCGACTGGGCGGTAAGCCTCAGTCGGATTTTTCGAAGATGTTTTTTCACACTGCGTGCGCCTCCCGGCGCGCGGTGTTTGGCCCATGGCGGTGGTCAACCCTAAATTTGACCTTTACAATTGTAGCCGTCCGCCCTGCTGCTGCACCACTTTACCGGCTATGACATTTCCCAGCTCGCAAGCCTGCTGCAGGGTATAGCCTCTGGCCAGTCCCGCAATAAATGCGCCTGTATGCGAATCGCCTGCACCAATCGTATCCACGACCTTTACTGGCTCCGTCTCAGCGATCCCCTCTTCATCACGTGAACAGTACAGGGTGCCATCTCCACCCAAGGTGACGACGACTGCCTCGCCCGTCAGTTGAGTCAGTTTGGCTGCTGCTTCCTTGGCATCATCTACCCCCATGATGGCCTGAATCTCGTTCTTATTGGCGTGCACAATTGTACCCATACTAAAGATTCTTTCCAGAATTGCTGGTTCCAAGAACTCTCCGCGCGGACCTGGATCAAAGACAATTTTCCCGGTTGACTTGCGCTGGCTCAAGGCGTCCAGAATAACTGGGCCTGACGGTCCTTCCAATTCGTAGCCGCTAACATAAATGTAGTCGTAGCTAGCCAAGTCAAGTGCCCCGAACCAGTGAGGAGCCCATCGTGTTTCAATTCCGGGAATAGTGATGAAGGTCCGCTCCCCATCATGTTCTACGATGGAAAGGTTCCAGCCGTTATCTCCAGATAGGTCCTCCAGGAGTACAGGAACACCGTCCTTTTGCAGCTGGGCTTTGACGATATCGCCATAGCTTCCTTTTCCCACCGGGGCGAACAGACTGTAATTTACATGCAATTGATTCAGAATATTGGACACATTGTAGGCGCAGCCGCCCACAATAGTTTCTTTATGCTCAGCCATGACATCCTCAGCCGTTCTTGGCAGTTTGTCGAGCTGGATGATTACATCGACTACGGCTGCACCGATCACGAGGATTCTGCGACTTTTATCGGATTTTACACGATCCAGAATATTTTCATTCATGAGATACTCCTCCTTGCTTGGACTTTCCGTTCACCTGATGCAAGATGATGGTTGTCACTGCACTTGCCGCAAAGGCCAGCAGCACACCGAGACTGTTGTCTTTAAAAATTCCTGTGGCAAACGGGCCGCTGAAGAACGGCGAGTTGGTGAACAGAAAACCTACAACTACCCCGATAATCCAACTGATTACGCCATTGTAATTAAATGCCTTGCCTGTAGCATTGTCCAGCAAACCTGCATCATACCCAGTTTTGCTTCGCAGCAGCACATAGTCGAACATAAAGGTCGCCGCCCAGGCTGCCAGACCGATGCCGAGAATACCCAGGAACAGTTGGAAGTTCATCAGGAAATCCTCTGAAATAAACAGAACGTAGACAGGAATAAGAATCATAATTAGCGCATGAATGCCAATAGCCGTTTTATCGCTGACCTTGATGTTCAGTGTTTCCATGTTGACACGAGCCGATTTCAAGCTGATGATACACTGCGGAATCAGACCGCCAAGCGCAGTAATGAAGTAGACGATTGTCATCCATTTTGGAAGCGCATTCCCAATGGCCTGGATCGGGTTAGAAGCAGACACCAGATCCGGCACAGAGGTGCTGAGCAGAATTCCCACGCCCATGATGAAGAACAATGGAATGAAGGCACCAATCGTGACACCAGCGACTACCTTTTTACCGGAATTGGCCGGGTTCTGATATGCACTGTAGTCAGCGGCGGCAATGGACCAGCTAATCCCCGTTCCCGCAATGATAATAGAGAGCGCCGGCAGAAAGCCGTTCAACCAATTGCCATTGCTCATCTTGAACAACGCCGTCCAGTCTGTCTGGGGAATGAGAATGACCAGAATCAGGAAGGTTAATGCCCCGAACACATAGGTGAAGAAGGTCTGTACTTTGACAAGGACATTTTGCCCAAAGAGATTCGAGGTTAGAATCAGCACCACGAACAACGCCAGACTTATCACCGTCAGTACCGCCGATTGACCGATGCCAAACAGCCCGAACAGTGACATCAAGGTAAGTGTTCCCGTTATGACGTTCACTGCCAACCAGCCTATTAGACTTAGCCATCCGAGCAGGTTAGGAATATAGTTCCCCTTGACGCCAAAGACCGCTCTGGACAACACGAAGGTGGTACCGCCCGATTTGAGGCCGGACAGGCTTAGGTAACCCACAAGTCCAAACGACAATGCACCTGCGGCTGCCGCTAGTATGGACTGGATAAAGCTCAGATGATAGCTCACAATAAGAGCGCCATAGACTACGCCCAGAATACCAATATTACCGGCAAACCAGATAAAGAAAAGTTCCTTGGGACTTCCGGTTCTCTCATCAAACGGGATAAACAGTTCAGACTTCGAATTAGACATGTTCTTCTTCCCCCTATAATGAATCAGAATGAATTAATGCTGTGTTCTGAACGCAAGAATATGATCGGCATACTGACTGAGATTCACACCATTGGCCTCGTCAATCAATGCTCTCCAGGAGGGATCAATACCTTCTGCTCCTGATTTGGCACCGCAGATGGCAGTCGCCATCGCTCCGATGGTATCTGTGTCACCACCCAAATTTGCACATAGCAGGCTGCATCGTTGCGGCTCCTTGGCGTAATACGCAATGGCGAGCGCGGCTGGAACGGATTCGCTGGTGATTACCCCACTACCGATAACATCGTAAATTACCTGAAGGAACTTGTCGTCCTGACCTTCGTACTTGTCCGCGTATTCCAGTGCGAGCCTCAGCCGCGCCGGGAGCGATGCGCTGTACGTCTCTGCACCGTAATCCTTCGCTTCCAGATAGGCCGAGACCGCATGGGTCATAATATCCTCCCACGACTTATCGACTATGGCAGCTCCGACTGCTGCAGCAATCATTGCCGCTCCACCTACAGCCACATCCGTAGAATGCGTCACCTTGCTAATGTCGTACACAAATTTAGATAACTTCTGGACCTCTGTTGGCAGGAATAGCCCGCCGATAGGCGCGATCCGCATCGCGGCCCCATTGGTTTCGGCTTTGGAAGTAAACTCCGTCGCATCTTTACCTGCCTTTAGAGCGAGTAGCGCAGCCTTGGAGCTTGGCCCGAGAATGTTGTTCTCAAAAGCATTCAGCCTGTCGGCCCATTCCAGCAAGTGCCGGCCAATTACAGCCGTATCCGGGACGAAATCGCTTTCAACTAGAGCATCAAGGATCAGCAGAGCCTGTGAGGTATCATCCGTAAATTGACCACGGGTGAAGTTGCACGCCACATCATTTTCCTTAGGGCCATCCAGAAAATCCGTTATGGTTCCAAAATACTTCCTTACCTTGTTTCTGCCCCATAGCTCTGACGGCATCCCCATCGCATCACCAATGGCCATTCCGTATAATGCACCGAGAATTTTGTTCTTCATGTAATTTGTCTCCTATCCTTAATATATTCTACACATACGGTTGTACGTATGAGTTGTTCTTGAAATAAAGCCGAGCTCACTCGGCGATTAAATATGGGTCACCACTTTGAACTCGACACTCGGCCCGTAGATAACCTCTACCTTTTCCACTTCGATCCCTTTCTCATCCAATACACTCCCTTTGGTCATGATCAGTGGGAAATCTCCCTCATATTCAAACAGCTGTCTTGTTCGCTTGCTGCTGTTAATGGGATGAATGGCCAGCGCTGCATTCTGCGGATAAATACTGTAGCGTTGATTCATAATCTGGTACAGGGACTGCTCGGAGAAATCATATTGATCAATGCCTGGAAAAAGAGCCAACGGAACATACGAGGTATCCAGGGTCAGCCACTTAATGCTGCTCTCCTTGCGCGTCCCGCGGAGCCGAACCAAATGCATGTAAGAGCTGCCTTCCAGACTGATAATCTCCTTCTTCAGCACACGCGAGACGGGAATTTCATTCTTCTTCCGCGCAGCTTCCGTAAAACCGCTAAAGTTCCAGATATTATGCTTCATCTCCCGCAGGCATACCATGGTGCCCTTGCCATGCATCTTCACCAGAAGTGCTTCATCGACGAGGCCATCAATCGCCTTACGGATCGTAGTCCTTGTGACTTGATACAGCTTCATCATTTCCGTCTCAGAAGGAATCATTCCCCCTTCCTTGAACTTACCATTGATGATATCATTCCGGATAATGTTCTGCAGTTGGATGTACAGCGGAACACTGTCGTGCTTGTTAAGCATATCTGCCTCCTTACACGCAATCACGGGATAGCCAGCAGGCTGTACCGTCCATTCTGCACAAGTCCCATGCTACAAGTGATTTAGCGCTTTCATCTCATGTTGTTCTGCCTGTCGTTAACTCATACGTATGAGTTGTGAGTTCAATATATCAGGTTTATGATTCTTTAGCAATAGCTTTCCTGAGGTTGGGACAAACTTCCATTATTATAACTCTAGAAGGCTCTCCGCAGCCGCTTAATTCTTATTGCATCCTCTTCTGTATAGCGGTTCGATTAACCGTAGTACTTATGTTCCTCTACCGTTCAAGTTCTGTTAAAGTAAATATGATACGATGAGAGTGGGTGAAGAATATATGACAACAATGAACGATACAAAAATAGTCATCGTAGACGATGAATCTTCAATTATTACGATGCTCCAAATGGTGCTGCGCAAGGAAGGGTTCCAGGATATCTATACTGCCGCTACCTGCCGGGAAGCGCTGGAGGTCGCCCGGCGTGTCCGCCCCGAAATCGTACTGCTCGACATCATGCTCCCTGACGGCAGTGGGCTGGATATTTGCTCGCGTATTCGAGAATATGGCAATCCCCATATCCTGTTTCTAACGGCAAGAGCTTCAGACCTGGATGTGCTGACTGGCTTTGCCATGGGTGGGGATGATTATATCACCAAGCCCTTCAATCCTTTGGAGATCGTGGCACGAATTAAAGCTCGTTTGCGCCGACAGAATGCCGAGGGCTCACCGGTGACACTTAATCCGCCTCGCTCTGAAGCTGTGCTGTACGAATTCGGGCATTTTGTCGTCAACGAGGCAGAAGGTGAACTCCTTGTAGATGGACAACCCGTTTCCTGCCCGGCCCAGGTATTTCAGTTACTTCTCCATTTCTGCAAGCATCCGGGGATCGTCTTTACCCGCACCCAGCTCTATGAAGCGGTATGGGGAATTGACGGACTGGGGGATGATTCCACGGTACCCGTGCATATTCGACGGATCAGGGAACGCATCGAGACAGACCCTGGCAACCCCCAATATTTGCTGACCATCCGCGGTCTAGGCTATAAGCTGGCAAAGGGGCCACAGGAGTCATGAAAATCAGACGGCGGATTGCCTTCCATCTTACCTACCAATTTATTTTATATGCCCTGCTTATACAGGCCATTGGTCTGTTCTTGCTCTTTATGTTTCTGCAAAAAACGATCGACGATGACTTGCGCCGCAATTTTCCAAACGGAGCCTTGACCAGCATCACGACGGAAGTCTCAAGGAATAACGGGGAGATCAAGGTCCCCTCACACTGGATTAATCTGCTCAAGGAGCGGGGGATGTGGCTGCAGATTATCAATGAAGACGGAAAAGTGATCTATGACATTAACTCAGCCATTGTCCCATCGCTTCCCTCCTCCTACTCTGTGGCCCAACTGTTAAACATACAGGAATCAGGTAAGTACGAAGATTACTCGGTGCATTCTCAAATGGATCTTAACCTCTCACAAACCCAGCTTTTTCTCCTTGGGTACAAAAATCCTGACCTGGATCTGCTCATGAATCTGTTCAACAGCTATCAGAGCAATGGGCTGGTTAGCAAGTCGAAGCTCCCCGAACTATCAGCTGAGTTGATGGACAGCGGAAGGTATTTGCAAATCACTGACGAAGCGGGGACAACCGTTCAGAGTGCCGGGAAGAGCAGCTCTTTTTATCCAAACCAGTCTACGCTCGAAATCCTGAAAATGCAGCAGGCTCCAGCCAATACGGATAGGAACATTGCAGTCTACCGGGATCCGCACACAGCAAAGACCTGGATGTTATACTCACCAAATGCGGTGGAGAACATCCCCAGACAGCCCGTTGTTCAGAGCCTTGTTCGTGGAATCTATTGGATGGCCGTCTTCATCTTTGTCTTCTCGCTGGCGATCTCTCTCTGGCACGGCTACCGTTATGGTCAACCGCTGATTCTTTTCGTCAATTGGTTCCAGAAATTAAGCCAAGGGCATTATGATCAAGTGCTGACGGAGAAAGACAAACGCAAAGTCTTTAAGCCAAGCGGGAAGCTGAAAATCAGCTACAAGCTATACAGCGAGGTTATTCAGACGTTCTACCATATGGCCGAACAGCTGGCGCATACGGAGAAAGAACGCAAACGGCTGGAGAACGCGCAGGAAGAATGGATGTCTGGCATATCGCACGATCTGCGGACACCACTGGCTACCATTCAGGGGTATGGCTACATGTTGGCGAACCAGCCTGGGCAATGGGACCAGGAGGAACTTCAGGTCATGGGCACGATGATCCGTGAAAAAGGCGACTACATGCTTGAGCTTATCACTGACTTCTCGCTCATTAATCAGCTCAAGCATGGGGCTTCCCTCATGAAAGTCCACAAGCTGGACCTGGAAGAGCTAGTACGCCGTTCTGTTCTGAAATATGTGAATGATGCAACCATGTCAGACTGCGATTTCACATATGAAGGTACAGATCAGGCCTTATATGTTCAGGCAGATGACAATTGGCTGCAGCGGCTATTGGACAACCTGTTATCCAATGCGGTGAAGCACAATCGGCCTGGTGTAACGGTTAACGTCTCCGTAGGCTTAATGAATAACATCCCCTACATCAAAGTAGCGGACAATGGAAGCGGAATGGATGAAACCACCCAGCAAAATCTGTTCAAACGCTACTACCGGGGAACCAATACAGAAGAATCCACAGCAGGCTCCGGTATCGGAATGAGCATCGCCAAGGCGATTGTGGATGCACATGGTGGTGAAATCAAAGTACATTCCGCAGTAGGCCAAGGGACTGAAATCCTGATCCTGCTGCCCCAGAAGCACAACTTGTAAAAAAAAGAATCTTCAGCCCTGCGACTTCCGGGAGCCTGAAGATTCTTTTCTATGTCCATACTAAGCTCGCTGGAGAAGCCACTGCTCGGCCTCATCGGTATTGTCAAAGATTCTGAATTGGTTTCCTTTATTCAATTCTGAAGCTAGTTCCTTGAATCTGCCTTCTGTAATCATTTCATCCAAAATCAACGCAGTTTTCACATGATAATTGATAAGCTTCTGCATCATTCCACCTGCCAGACCTGTCCTGAGGTTGAAGAAATCTGCGGACAGCACTGCACCATGAAGCATCAGCAGCTTGGTGTCATGCTCTGAGCATAAGGCGATGAGGTCTAATGCATCCTGTTCCCTGCTAAGCGGTGTCTCGGCGGACAGGCATGAGACATAGTTTACATTGTTATTGCTGATCACTTCGTAATTCATTCTATTCTCTCCTTTGGTTGTTCGTCTTTCGAAGCCTGCTCTGCCAGACCTTGGCGTAATTGCTGCACCCATAGCAGCTCTTGTTCATATGAAGCGATAATATTCTCGTCAATCATTTTCCAGAGATAAGTCTCACGGGGGGTGCGATTGGGGGAAAAGAGGCCTCTACGAACCTTCTCCTGCTCCAGGCTGATCTGCAGACTGATCTCCTGCTCATATCCTGACAGTAGCTCTTCCAGCTCGGCTGGACTTAACTGATCAGCCCATGCCAGTTGGGTCAGGAACCCTTTCTTGATCTCCGGCAGCTCAGACGGTGAAAGTACCCAGCTTTTCAATTCGGCTCTGCCCTTCTCCGTAATTGTATAGATCTTCTTAGAAGGCGAGCTTTCCTGATGCTGCACTTCATTCGTAACGAGTTCTTCTCCCAGGAGCTGCACCAGTGTCTTGTATATTTGATTGTTGTTGCCTGACCAATACATCGCTGATGAATCTTCAATGATTTTTTTTAGATCGTATCCAGTGGATGACTTCCAGCTCAGGATACCCAAAATCGCCAATTTGATTGACATTACAATCCATCCTTTATCAAGTAACTTATGTTAATAGTATCATATGTTATTTAGTAGATGCAAGCGCAGAAAAAACCTCTTTTGCTGAGGATGAGACTAATGCAAACATCCACCACAAAAAAGGTGCTTTTAGTAGGTAGGTAAGTCCAACTTAAGATCCTAACTTAAAATCCGAACTTAAGGCTCGATTATATATGTATAAATTCCCTCTCCAATATCGCATAAAAATACTGATCAACCCAGCGTCCCTGCCAATTCAGCTCTTCCTTGAAAATCCCTTCCCTGACCATCCCGCTTCGCTCCATCAGTGCGGCCGATCGCTCATTATGACTATTGCACATTCCTACAACCTTATGGGCCTTCAGCTGTTCAAAAGCAAATTGCTGCAGCAGTCTCACTGCTTCACTTCCATATCCGTTGCCAGTGTATTCCGGAAGCAGAGCATAACCAAGCTCCCAGCTGCTGCGGAAACCAACATAGCTCCAAAGCTTTATTATCCCAATTGGCGTGCCCTCGGAATCATTCGCTCTACGAATCACAAAATCATAATGCTCCTTATTCCCGGTATCTTGAATCCTGCTCCGGTATCTCTCACGTACTTCCTCTCTGTTATCATCTACACTCTCTTCGTAATACCACAAATCTTTATTGCATAATGTACTGCTTATAAAGTCCAGATCACTACTGGCTAGACTGGACAGCAGCACCTGTTCTCCGCGAATTTCCATGAACTAAGATTCCTCCTTATTGGGGGCAAGATTATACCAGAATATAGGGTAATTAAAATCTAAAGACAAGCCTGCACCTTCAGCCAGCCGAATTGAACCCATGTTATCAGGAGAGCAATCCCAATAGGGCTGGATATTGTTCCGATAGCATTCCGCCACAAAAGCCCTGACGGCTCCAGCAGCATAATGCTGTCTTCGGAACTCTTCCACAGTTTCTACATCCGCCGCATGGGTACTCCCGGCTACAAAGCCAGAAAAACACACGCTGGCCACCTTCTCATTACACTCTGCTATATATCCAATGCCATGCTGCAAAAAATCCTCTATCGAGCTCCAGAAGCGAAGTATCTTCTCCTCCAAAAAGGAATAATTCTTATACCTTCCGGGTCTTAATGTCTCCTTGTCCATTCTGGTGATCGTTACTTGTGAAAAGACCACTTCCAGTACCGGAGGTATATTGTCCTCTATGAGCCCGAATACATGCTGAATATCATGGGAGAGATGACGCGGATGAAAGATCTCAGTGATGGTCTCGCCCCACTCTCTGTTCTCCGGCACAATCTCTATCCCATGAATATTCTGCTTTATCAGTTCAGGCTCAAGATAGGTTCTCATATAGGAATCAAGGCCCTGCAAAAAGCCTTGGCTTCGCGGATTCCCGATAATTTGAAAATCAGACTGGCCCTGAATCCAGATTAAAGCCGCTTCGGGTTCATCAGGATTATCTGTGTACACCCGCCCCGGGTTAACACCTTCAGCAATTGCCCTTACTTCGATGTTATAACAGGGATCCGTTAGATGTTTTATTTTCTTGAAATCCTGTGGCTTAAGCTCACAGATCACATGAATCCCCTCCATTACAATAATAGTTAGATTATACCTCGAAGTGGGATTATATGGATTGTAAAGAATGAGTTAAAGTAAATTTTCCATAGTCGAGTCAAAAATGCATCGTATCCGTTGATGCTCCAAGAATATAATTCCATGCAAATTGTGCATAATAACCTGGGAATATCAAGTCAGACCCATCTAAGGATGTAATTATGTTCAAATGGATCTTTATGAAAAGTAAATCACAAAAAAAGCGATCAACCCCTCATTTGTCCCAAGTGAATTCTCCGAAGGGCCTTACACTTAGTGGTGATTTCGAAGCCGACGTGGCGTTCTTCAGGGAGGCTTTCGATCGTTCAAGTGATGTCGTATTCAAGGAATTACTGGTCTGCGGCGGATACCGCGGCATTATTATTTTCATAGACGGATTGATCGATGTGTCACTAGTGGACATGCACATCATTACTCCCTTGCTGCACGGACGCAGCCAATTGGAACAAAAGCTGAATGAACAAGTCAAGCATCACGATGTCCAAGCTATTCTGCAAAAAAGCATTGTATCTGCCTGCCAGAGCAAGCTAGAGAGTGAAGCTCATGCCATCGCATCTGCCATAACGAACGGTGACACCGTACTCATTCTGGAAGGTTCTCCTGAAGCCCTGATCTTCGATATGAAAAAGCGGGAAGCACGCGCGGTTGAGGAAGCGGCCTCTGAGCCAACCATTCGTGGACCTAGGGAGGGTTTTACCGAGAAACTGCGCACCAATACAACTCTTCTGCGCACCAGGCTCAAGACGAATAAACTCAAGATCGAGCCACTAACCATTGGTGATGTGTCCAATACGGATATTGTCCTCGTGTACCTGGACGGAGTGGCCAAGACAGAGCTATTGGATGAAGTGCGGACACGGCTTCACCGAATAAAAATCGATGCGATTCTGGAGAGCGGATATATTGAAGAATTGATCGAGGATAATACGTATTCGCCGTTTCCGCAAATACTTAGTACAGAACGCCCGGATCGGGTAGCTGCAGCTCTGCTAGAAGGTAAAGTCGGCTTACTGATTGACAATACGCCGTTCGCATTGGTATTGCCTATCACTTTTCTGGGATTGCTGCAGTCGCCGGAGGATTATTATCAACGGTACATGATATCGACAGCCACCCGGTGGCTACGATACTGGCTAGCGTTCATCGCCCTGACCTTTCCCTCTCTTTACATTGCTGTAACGACCTTTCATCAGGAAATGGTGCCAACCAACCTGCTGTTAAGTATTGCCTCCTCACGCGAGGCGGTTCCTTTTCCAGCCCTAGTCGAGGCACTTCTCATGGAGATTACCTTTGAAGGACTTCGTGAAGCCGGTATCCGCATGCCCCGTCCTGTTGGACAGGCCGTAAGCATCGTAGGCGCACTTGTCATTGGGCAAGCCGCGGTGCAGGCGGGTATTGTCTCGGCGATCCTCGTGATTATTGTATCGTTCACGGGAATTGCCTCCTTTATTTTCCCTTCTTATAGCCTGGGGATCGCTGCACGGTTGCTGCGCTTTCCGTTAATGTTCCTTGCCGGGACTCTGGGGCTGTACGGAATTCTCCTGGGGCTGCTGGTCATATGCATCCATTTGCTTAGGCTCCGCTCCTTTGGCGTACCTTATCTTTCGCCCGTAGCTCCCTTATCCTTGAATAATCTTAAGGATACACTCTTCCGGGTACCTTGGAGGAATCTGATTCATCGCCGCAGAGGAATTGGCGAATAAGAACAAGACCATGCACTCTGATACGATGCCATTCATAAGCTTCGTTTCAACAATAAGATGAGGGGTGAGAAAAATGCAGGTAAAACCAGTAACCCTGTTAATGATGCTTGTCCTAATTCTTACCCTGTTGACAGGCTGCTGGAGCAAAGTGGAAGTAAGTGACGTAGCAATGGTTACTGCCGTCGGTCTCGACAAGACGGACAAAGGAAAAATTCAGCTCTCACTGGAACTCGCCGTCCCTCGATTACTGGGTGTGACTAATCAAACCGGAGGCGAAAAGCTAGAGACTAAAGCTGGCTGGATTTTGTCCGCAGAGGGAGAGACCATCCTAGAGGCCTACAGGTACATTCAGCAGAAGGTACAGCGTAAGATTGTCTTTTACCACAGTAAGGTCATTGTTATCGGAGAGAAGCTGGCGCGCAGCGGCATGCTCCCGGTCCTTGATTTTTTTGAACGGTACAAACAATCGCAAATCAAGAGCCATATTCTGTTTACCAAAGGCGAGGCGGTGAAAATATTGGAGTATAATCCGGTATTCGAGAAACTGTCCTCCGAAATCATGCGCGAAGAGGCCAAATCCAAAAGGAATGTAAGTGTCCGTCTTTTGCAATTTATGGACATGATGGTGTCCCCGGGAGATACGCCCATGGCAGCTCGTGTACAGCTACTCCCGGCTCAAATAGATAAAAACAGCAACGAGTCAGATCCAGGCTCATCCCAGATTAGCAGTCTATCCGTCAGAGGTGCAGCTCTGTTTCACAAGGATCAACTAATCGGCTGGCTGAACGAGACGGAGACCAGAGGTGCCATGTGGCTCAAGAACCGGATGAAGGATGCGGTCACTACTGCCGAAGTTCCGGCGGAAAAGGGCGGCGGCCGGATCAGCGCACAAGTGCATACAGCACATACGAAATATCATACTCTTGCAGACACTAAAGGAATTACGATAAATGTGGATACCTATGCGGGGATATCTATCTTCGAGAATACTTCTAAGCTGGACATGAGTAGCCCCAAGGATCTGGACTATGTCAGAGCTTTGGTTGCGGATGATGTCAAGGCCAGAATTGAATTGGTCTGTCACAAGGCACAGCAAGAGTATAAGACAGATATTCTCGGGTTCGGGCAAATCGTCTACCGCCAGCACCCCAAACAATGGAACACAAGCTATGCCAAGGAATGGGAGAATCTGTTTCCGGAAGTACCAATAAACATTATTCCACACATTTCAATAACGCAGGTAGGTTTAACCAATAAATCCATAGAGCTTGAATAAAAGGCTGAAAAGGGAGGGTATCAGGATGGTCAGGGTATCGGGGTATCAGCTGTTTGCCACTACGGTGTTGTTTCAGCTTGGAACGACAGTAATCTTCGGGTTCGCCTCTCCTGCCGGACGTGATGCCTGGATTGCGATACTGCTCTCCGCTTTTATTGGAATGTTCATGATCCTGGGCTACACTGCTCTTATGAACATGATGCCGGGATTATCCTTGGTTGAATGGTTCCCCAAGCAATTTGGTCCCTGGCTGGGTATCCCGATTGCCTGGTTCTATCCGATGCTGTTTATTTATGATGCTGGACGAGGAATTAGCGATCTGAAGGAGCTTGTTCCGCTCACCCTGCTGCCAGGTACACCTACATGGGTCATCCTTGGCTCCATGATGCTCGTTATTATATATTTGTTATCCAGTGGTGTCGAAGTTATCTTTCGGCTCGCAGGGCTGCTTTTCCCGATTATATTTTTCTTCTTCGTTGTAGAGATCCTTCTACTACTGGGTTCCAGAAGTGTTCATTTTGACAATCTTCAGCCCCTCTTGGGAGAAGGCTGGGGGCGAGTATGGAAGACGGTCTGGCCCTTTGGCATTCTGCAGACCTTCGGCGAAACCATCGAATTCGCGATGTTGTGGACCTTTCTGAGAAAACCGGGGCAACTTGCCAAAATAAATATCATTGCCGTGCTGGTCACTGGCGTTACTATCGCCTTGTTTGATATGTTCGCAATTATGGTGCTGGGTGAAGGCGTCTTCCAGCGCAATATCTATCCGCTGCTGGTGCTGCTGAAACAGCTTAGCATCAGTGATTTTCTGGATAACCTCGATGCCCTGGGTGTGATGTACTTTATGACAACCATCTTTTTAAAAATGTCCCTTCATCTGATGGCTGCTGTTCTGGCTATCCAGAAGCTTACCTCCTCCAAAACACTGCGTCTGCCGATTCTTATCGTCGCCGTAATCACACTATGGATTGGTAACAATATGGCGCAAAATGTGTCTGACCACATCTTCGTGGGGACCCGAATCCTTCCTTACAACTTATGGATTCCCCTCTTTCTCGTCGTTCCGGCTATTCTGTTGATGGTCACCTGGCTTCGCAAGAAAGTGGGGACAACACTATGAAAGGATACCTGTGGCCTTGGCAGTCTCATGTGATCCTTCTGCATCCTTGGGCAATCTCCATCATGTTCATTGTGTTAGCGCTGCTGTTGTCGATGATTACATGGTTCAAAAAGAAAAAATAAAAAAAGAGCTGATCTCAAGGATCAACTCAATTTCTTAATCAGCTTCTCCACTCGTTTTCGCTTTGTGTCCTTTTCAATATCGTCGAGTCGTGAGCTCAACGTCTTTATGAATACGCCTTTGTTTGTACCGTTAATAATGGATATCGCATTCTCCGCATACATTGGAAGTTGATTGGTCGGACATTTCTTAAGCTGTTCAATGAGTAGGTTGAATGCATTATCAGCATATTGTTCGATAGAACAAAGTTTAATCAGGATATTTACTGCGCGATCTTTGGTGATCACCGATCCTTTGTCAGCAATATCAACAATTTTTGCAAGTGATGAATAAATGGTTGCTGGATTTTCAAGCGTTATCACATCTAGTGCAGTCATAGCCCCCCAGACAAGTCGATTGTTCCTATGATCAAGTAATGTTATGAACTCTTTGTTGTATTCAACAATTAAAGACGGTTTTATTTCACCGATTTCATAGAGAACTTTAATGCAATCGCTTTGGATGTTCTTGTCGCTGTTATGCAAGTTATCAACAAGTTCCTTCACAGCCTCCTTATCCTCTCGGTCGGCAATATATTTCGCCAATTCCTGATTAGGACCTTCGTCTTTGCGATTGAGTAAGGTTGCTAGTTTATCGATTATGGTCATCTGTTGTTCTCCTTTAGAGTTGCATTGATTTTAGGTACGACCGAATGCAAAATAAACTTAGAAGGTCCATTAGGACCGTCCAAGTTTATAGTTTTTGCTTTACTTGCTCTTTTGAACCAACATTTTCAGTAGAACCGTTACGGCTTCAGCCCTCGTTGCATGATCTTGAGCAGCGAATTGGTTTCCGCCTTTACCTCTGATAATACCAGCTTGCTTCAGATTAGCAACACTGCTTTTCGCCCACACAGGAATATCCTTGTCATCTGCGAAGTCAGTTGCGTCATTAATTTCGGTAGACAAGCTCATAGCGCGAGCTATCATCACTGCCATCTCAGCACGAGTAACTTCTGCATTCGGACGGAATGAGCCGGTATTATCACCTTTAATGATGTCAGCTTGCAACGCTTGCGCGACCGCTTTCTGCGCCCAAGCTCCAATCTCGGCAGCATCTGTGAAGCTCAATGTCACTCCTGCTTCTTGCAGCTTCAACGTATTCATCAGCATTACAGTAAATTCCGCACGTGTCACAGCATGATTCGGCTTAAATGTATCATCCGGATACCCCATGACGATTCCACTACTGATTGCTTGCTTGATGTCCGCTTCGGCCCAGTGCCCAGAGATATCGCTAATATTAGCTTCTGTTGACATTTCCGCTCTGTGACTCGTTACCGGCAGACCCGTAGCTTGATCTACGACGAATATCGCAAACTTCCCAAGTTCATTAACTTCCACACTAATGCGGTTACCGTTGATCTTAGCGCCAGAGACAGCCTTCCATGCTTTCTTTTCATCTTCATAATGGAAGACACTCACTGTTTGATTACTCTTCAGACTTACAGGATCAAATGCTAGAGTTATCGTTACCGGTTTACTCAAGTTTTCAGGGAAGTTTTTCAGAACTTCAAATATCGAGCTACCCAGAATTTCTTTATTATTTAGAAGATTTTGCGGGTTTAGGACTTTCTCTATCGATAATTTCAGTTCTTTATTTGTTACATTGGCTGGAATGGAGAGCCTGATCATATCCTCGAGACTAACCTCACCCATTTTACCTACAGGAAGTGTAATTTGACCATTTGCTGACGTTATCTTATCAAAACCAACCTCGACTACTTTATCTGTAGAAGGCGTTGGTTGACTATTTGTTGGCGCTTCGCCCTCTTTATCTACAGGAGGCGTTGTTTCACCATTCGTTGGCGGCAATTGTTCCGATGGTGTGTCCGTTTCAGGTGGCAATGGTATGCTAGCCGTTCTGGCTGCCACCAGATTGGAGGCCATTCTGTAGCCTGGACCAAAATTGGCGCTCAAGCGAAACTGATAGTTTGTATCGTCTGCCAATGGTTGAATCGTTGTCTGCGTTGCATTGGCAGCCAAGGTTTGTTTACTCCAGGTTTTTCCGTCTGTAGACCATTCAAGCTCAAGATCCGTTGCCCCCTCTACTTCAGGCCATGTGATAGTCGCTTGGTCTGAAGTGGTGACGATTTGCGGGCTCTCCAAAGTAAGTGAGAATTTTTGCACACGACGCAGCATGGAATCATCTACATAGATATTTCCGAAATTGTCGGTGGCAACTCCGAAGGTAACCTCAAATTCCCCAGGCGCAGAGCCTTCCTTGCCCCACATCCTGATTGATTTTCCATATGGATCTAGCACTTGGATTCGATAATTCTTCGTCTCCATGACATGCAGATTTCCGTAATTGTCAAAGGTGAGCGCTTGTGGAAAACTGAATTGTCCTGGTTCGGCGCTCTCCTTCTCTCCCCATTGTCCAAGATAATGGCCCGTAGTATCGAATTTCTGGATGCGGAAGTTGCCTGGATCAGCGATAAAAATAGTGCCTTCACGATCGATCGCGATACCCGACGGTGCATTAAATTCCCCAGGACCGGCCCCACGCGATCCCCATGTCAGCAAAACTTGTCCTGTCGGATCATATTTTCGTACCTGATGCAATCCGGCATTCGATACATATACGTTACCTTCCTGATCGACTGCCATCCCCAACACGCCAGCATTCAGAAAATTCCTGTCAATCAAACGTCTCCGTTCAGTGCCGTCTGACTGAAATACCCGAATGTTGCCTTGCCCATTATTCACATAGACAAGCCCACTATGATCAACCGCAATGGCCCTTGGCATTCCATAGACCATTCCGTCAATATCCCATTGTTGCAAAAACTGCCCGTTTGATGTGAATTTCTGCACACGACTGTTCATGGTATCCGCTACATAAAGATTTCCTTCTTGATCAATTGCCATCCCTTGCGGAAAGCTAAATTGCCCCTCTTCCTCGCCATCTTCTCCCCATTGACTAAATACAGGAGCAGCGAATACTTTCTCTCCATATCCAATAGATAGCGCGGATGCCATCACAGTAGTTAACAAAACAAATTTACAAAACATTGACTTGCTTTTCTTCATCGTTTCACTTTCCTTTTCACTATTCTAGTTGACTTAATCAATCTCTAGCTGCCAAATCTAAACCTTGTTGCTTACAACTCCTCTCCAAATAGCTAGGTGAATCGTTAAAGGATAATCATTCTCATCTTATTTTTTGAAAAAGAGCATGATATATCGCTTTAATGACTCTTTTTTATGATAATGATTTTCATTATCATTTATTTTATTGCTATAGTAGCAATAAAATAAATTTCTTGTCAATTTAATTATTTTATCAGGTGAGTTTTCTTAAAGCTTCAAGCTGATTCTGCACAAAGATAACAAAAAAAGACGCACAGGAGACTCCTGGCATCTTCTAATTGGTATAGGCAGGTTTCGAACAAGCACTTAGCACCTTACATGCTTGCGTTTGAAACCAATCTGTCCTTTATCTACTGCGGTTTGAATGCGTTCAGAAGCGAGTAGAAATTTGCTTTTTTTCTTGTCACGATCAACCTCAACCGGACCTACTGCCTTCGCAGTCTCCAACGCTGTATCATGGAACGGCACATAAGACACTCCTACTGTGTAGATAAAATTATTCATAGCGTATTTTGCGCGCTCGGGAGCATCATGAATCGTATTTTTCACCATATCAAGCATACCCGCAATTTTACTCTCGGAAAATTCAGCGTCCGGACGATTTCCTAAAAGCCAGCAATAACAGCTCCAGCCTGCAGACATTTTCAGTTCATCGCCACTTGCAATCCACTTGTCGGCCACTTCTTGAGCAATATCTGCCTCTGCCAACGTTACCGCCACCACAAAATCGGACAGCATATAAAAATAAGCTCCCTCGATCCAACGCTCAAAATCTGCTGCCGTCATCGCTTGGGGATCGGCAATAATGCCAGCAAAATACATGGCATCGTAGTTCCCTGTTGCATAAAGTTGCTCAGCCAACGGTTGATTTATTTTTGTTTTTCTAAAAATAGGCTTCATTTGCCCTGTAGCCACACCAAAAAGCGGTTCCTGTGCGCCATTGGATTGGTAGATCTTCTTCGTCCGTTCCTTGCCAAGGTCTTCAAGCTCCTGCATTACCATTTCAAAATCCATCGTTTAACACTTCCCTTAGGTTCTAGATAAGTCCTCTACTAGTTTATCCAAATTGGTACTAATAATAGCACTAGTGAGATTATAACTAAACTTCTTGTCCAGACTTTATTCAATTTTTTATTATTCTCTGATTTATACCAGCCTTTAAACTGAAAATAATTACGGTACAACACTAAAAATAATATCATATTTCCCAATGCCATGCTCCAATGATAAAGCGGCTGGCCAAGTATCGATTGATAGACGACCTTTTCCAATCCATCTAAAACTAGTAAAGTAAAAACAAGTAAAATACAAATCCGGAGTAATTCAACTACAAAGGAAGCTAATTTAAGCATTTGATTCCGTCCTTTCATATCGATAAGGATCAGAATAAGTATTATCTACACTAACATTTTTTTCAAGCTTATATTGGTTTCAATTTTTTGGTAAAATGAAAAGAGCTCTGATTGTTAGCCATCCTAACAGTAAAGGTTCGACACGAGTGAAGCCTCAATAATTGGAGGGTACAATGATTTTATTAAAACAAAGTCCTGATAAAGATAAGGTTCAAGAGCAATACAATCAACTATGGGAAAGTCTTCTTAATATTGATGAAAAACAAGCTGCCAAAATTATCAAAAAAGCAAATAAAGGCATACTGCCAACAAAAGAAAGATTGAAAATAATAGCGCAGCCACTCAAAACACATTTAATTTGGATTATTCCGCTTAGCGCCCTAGCGGCAGCGATACTCCTATATGTAATATTTATATGGGTTGCCTTGTTAGTTGAATAGTGTTGTGACTTTTTGGTACATACCTAAATTGCTTAATCACCAAAAAACGGAGAAACCCCTGTCATGTTAGACCAGGCCTCTCCGTTCTTATTTTCCATAACTCCCCGATTGGTTTCCGCTATGAATATTATCTATTAATTGTATAATTCAAATATATGCCGTTAGACTCTAATTTTTGAACTTCTCTTAGTATAAATCGTGCCGCTGGCTGTTTCACCAGAGAATCTGGTTTGGCAAATAAGGCTTGTGTACTTGTATCCCCATCGGCTGTTGGAGTAATTAATAAGCTTAATTCATCAACGAGTCCTTCATTTAGAAAAGTACCGTTCAAATAAGCTCCCCCGTCCAACATCATTTCCTGGGCCCCTAATAAGGTATGAATCTTTCTTAATACTTCATGCAAATCCAGTTGTTCTTTACCGCCAAAAATATAAGAAATCCCTAAATCACGTAAATATGTTAAGTATTCATCTGCTACATCCTCAGTGATTACCACTACAATATGTGATTCCACTTTTAACTGGAACGATGTTGGGATTGTGTTTTGAGTCCATCTTAATTTTCCTTTAGGATCTACGGCAATTACATATCTTTCAGCATGAGAATCAGCAATAAAATCTGTTCTAGGTACTGATAAGGTGATACCCCCCTTAAATTCCACCTTTTCTCCAAAGGCAAAATTCCCTTCCATAGTCACCCTGCCGCACATCCAAGCCTTAGGATTATAGCTTTCCTGGATTTCTACATATTTCAAATACAAAGATTGTGCTTCTTCTGTGTTCATATAATCCCCGTCTATTTTTCCATCCAAGGACGTCATCATATGGCAAATAACATGAGGTCTATTCATACTTTTCTCTCCTTTATCGCAACAAGTTTTCTTAACAGAAAAAGTATCTTTTACAAAAATTAATTTCTATCCTTGTGTGTATTAATACTCTCCTGTATATTTAATTTAAAATAGAATGATTAACAAAACAATTACCACATTTATTAATTCATGTAGTAATACTCATTTATTCTAAACTGTGTATGAAACGGAGTTTAATATGGAAGAAAAATTAGATCGAAGAACCAAAAAGTCCAGAAAAGCAATTCAATCCACTTTTTTGACACTTTTACTTCATGATGGATTTGATAGCATTACAGTGAAGACTCTTACTGAAAAAGCTGATATCAGTAGAAAAACCTTCTACTTACATTTTACTGATAAAAATGACTTATTAGATACGATCGTTCAAGAACAAATCAGAGAACTCAAATCGACTTGTGCCGAAAGTAACGCAACTGATTTTATAGAAAGTACAATCATATGGTTTCAATACTTTGAACAAAGGAAAGATTTTTTCTATGCCTTATTTAAAAGTGAAAGCACTGTATCTTTTAGAAAACAACTTCTCAATTGTCTTATGGAACAAATCGGGGGAGAAATTCCTATTGTAGATAGCACTCAAGATCGAGACCTTACGATTCGTTTCCTGAGCACAGCCGTTCTAGGTATTGTGGAATCCTTTATTATGGATGAAATCAATTCTGACTGTGAACATATAGCCAGACAAGTCGGGAAATTACTAGAAGAGAATCTATCTTTGATTTCAAATCACTAGCGTTGCATTAACAAAAAACGGAGAAACCCATGTCATGTCAGACCAGGTCTCTCCGTTCTCATTTTCCATAACTCTGTTTTCTGTTCTCAAATGAATCATTTCTGCATATTGGCTGAAGTGACATCCTTCCAATTGCTATTCGTGACAATCTCCGCATCCTTACCGATAAAAGCACGCTTGGCCTCTGCATCGCCCATCAGCTGGTATCTCATCCAGGCTGTCAGATACCCTCTATGCTGACCGCCATCCTGTTCAATGGCTGTATGTGCGGCCCCTTTGGCCATGGCCATCATTACCGGAAGATCCGGCTTAGCTTTGCTGATCTCCAGCTTGTTGGAGGAGGCAGGTGAGATGATAAAATCACGGGTACCGCTCAGCACCAAAAATGGCACCTTTAGCGCAGATGTATCATAAGCATCCTTAGGTTCGCAAAATTCCAGCTTCGGAAGCGCGATGGATACAACGGTTTTAATCACTTTCCCACGCTCATAATTCGTATGAGCATTAATGACGCCCGTGGAGCCTTGGGAATGACCCGCCGCACCTATTCGATCAGGCTGAACTCTGTGATAGAACTGACTTTTGGGGTCATTGTTCGCAGCTAACATATATTCAATCGAGGCCAGAATTTCTTTCCCTGTTCCGGTCGTTGTGCTATAGCTGTCGATGACAATAAATCCCCAACCCGCGAGGTGGCGGAACAGCGCATCATATTGTTTGGGCAGTGCTCCCGTTCCGTTCCCCCATGCAATCAATGGATGTCTGACATCCTTGGACTCTGGGTAATAGACTTTGTACAGCTTTGCTCCCTTTGCTCCCGTAATATCAACCGTTTGGACTGAATACGTTCCGGGTAACGCATACTTCTCCTCGATACTCCCCGTTTTATAAGCAGCAGATACCGAGTTCACCAGTAAAAAGGATACTGTGGAGAACGCAATAATCACAATCAGAAAAATACTGGCGATCCATTGAAACCAACGGTTTCTAAACACTCGCTTGATTTGTAGCATACAACACCCTCCCCACTAAAATATACATGGTTGTTTGGGAAATAAGCATACTATGTGTTTGTTAACACAATGTTACATGCAACTACTCAAACCGTTTTCCACCCAGCTCAATTTGGCGGTTGACCTCGGCCTGGATTTTAGGCTCTGGCGCGTGATCGCGCTCCCAGTTGTCCGGTTTAATGACCTTTCCTACTTCGTTGTAATGCGGTTTACCGTCCGGGAAGATTTTGCCCATGTTGGCAGCGTGAACGATGTTAAAGATCGGTTCGGGCTCCACACCCGCTTCTACGAATCCACCATTGGCGAAGTACAGAATATCAGTGAACGCATCCATCTGCCCGATCAACTGGTCGTCAGGATAGGGTTTCTGCAATTGCTTGCGATAAGACTCTGCTGCACGGGTCATAAGATCCTCGTAAAATATAGCGAAGCGCTCGTCATTTCCAGCAGTAGCATGCAGCAGCTCGATTACCTCTTCCATAATAAAAGAGGCCCGGTTAACCGCAAGCTTATCCGATAGCTTTTCCGGCGCCTCAGGGGCTGGGCAGTTAAAGCCAAGGTGAAACTCTCGTACCTGCTGGAATTGTGTTTTGTTCTCTGTTTTCTCTGTCATGGGTATAATCTCGCTCCTCTGTCTCTTGAATCTTTTACTATTATAACGGTATCCCGCATGCAGGTCATGGAAATCATAAGATTCATCCGTAAAAAAAGTGCTGTACCGCAGCCAAAAGTGCAGAACACCTCCTTATTTTGACCTAGTTCGCATTGCCGATCAAACCAAGTAGAGAAGACGGCTATCCTAAAAAGTATCCATACCTCTATATGTTGCTGTTCGTCACCAGATTGTCCTAACACAGTAATCATCTTTGCTAAGGTCGGTTAAGTTGCGAATGAGTTTTAAAAAAAGCGTAAGAAAACGAAGATAACAAAAAAGACAATAATGGTAGTATCTGAGCATAATTGACCTGTTTCGTGCATCTGTATAACTTTAAAAGAATTGAAGAGTTCTTCTAGCGGTATTATGCGGGTTAAACATGTGATTGGTTGAGAAATGAGCTCATTCGGGGCTGGGCAGCCCCACTAAAAAACCTTGAAAGGCACGAAGCCAATCAAGGTAGATAACATTAAATATCGTAACTGTATACATCCTGTTCACTAGAAAACAGTTGAAGAAGGTAGTTATGGAACTGATTAATATCAAGATTCTTTTGGTCGTATTTAATAACAATAACAGGTTTACTATTTAATATCTCAGTCGCTTCTTCATTCAGAGTTATTTCTATTTGATTACGTGTAAAATAACATTTAGTAATTCCACCATATAACGACTGCAACTCATCATTATACGTAATATGAACCTTATCAAACCCTGCTACTACATCATCCTCACTAGGATTTAATGTTTTTTGAAGAAGCACATACTCTTGAGTATCAAATTCGTTGTCAGCAAAACCAACCATTAATACACCTATTTCTTCATCGATTTGTGCGTATAAAAAATCCGCATTCAGCGTCGTATACATCTTTACCTCCGGTTAACTCTTCTTATTGTTTGCAGACCTACTTCTGTGTTTGTCCATTCTGTCTCCATTGATAATTAATGTTGTCTCATTACACGGCAATGGATAAGGGAGCCGATCCTCAATTTCAGTAATCCAATTCTGCTTATCAGATTGTTTAAGAATTATAATAGTTCCAGTTTGAGGCTCGATTTTAAACACCTGAGTCGATCAGTACCTTCGTTATATTGTGAAATATCATTCTACTCCCAATCCACTCCAATTTCTTTAAACGAAATCTCACTTTCATCTAGCCCTTCTTGATCAACATCACCTAACATGGTGATTTCTTCCTTCGTTAATACAATCGTTTCGTTTGGATTAGTAACTTTCCTGTTAAATATCGATATCAACAAATCACACTGCTCACTTGACATATCATAGTATTCCTTCCATGATTCAAGTGAATTTTCAAAATCCATCAGCTGGTTTTCCAATAAAAAAGCGCCATGATCATTAAGTTCCTCTAAAGAATCCAAGGAATACGATTTAATCGAGGTTCCCCAAAAGGCAGTAGTAATTAGTGGTTTAACGTTACCATCGATATCATCTAATAGATACTGAAGAGTCTCGCTTTTTGCAAGTTCAATCACTTCAATCGGTGCGCCATGAAAATAATTGATTGCTTCAGCAAACTTGTTTGCTGATACCCGTTCGCTTTTATCGTTACGAAAAGCAGCAACAACATAATTAGGACTAAACGTAATAGTTCCTCTTGTCCCCATACTATCTTGTACACTGTAGTTCATTCCGTCCCAAGAGTGTTCATTGGATGACTTGGGAAAATGAGCAACCATGATAGCATGAGCTATAGCAGCAAATGTACAGCCTCGCCAAAGCTGATCATTATGCCAGTTAAGTTCAATAAACTGTTCACTCATATACTACTGCTCCTTTATTTGTTCGTATGGTGAAAGAGAAGAAGCAGCGATATCTTGTACAAGGAACGATAAATAGCACTTCGCGGAGTCTTCTAAATCCTTCCATCATCGGCAACATCATTATATCCTTTCTAATAGACAAAAAAAATCCACAGGTTACCCTGTGGATAGAGTCGTTTACGATAATGCCAGCATAGCGTTCATATCTGCTTCGGCTGTTGTAATTAGCTTCAGTCCAAACATTTCAACAAGCACGTCCAGCACACCCTCCGAGATGAATTCCGGCGGCTTCGGCCCGATGCGGATATCCTGTATGCCGAGACTGAACAGACCTAGTAAAATGGCCACTGCCTTTTGCTCAAACCAGGACAGTACGATACTGACCGGAAGTTCGTTCACGCTGCAGCCGAAGGCATCGGCGAGGGCCAGTGCGATTTTTACAGTGGAACCCGAATTATTGCATTGCCCAAGATCGATATAACGCGGAATCCCCGTGTTCCCCACTGTCCCGTAATCTACGTCGTTGAAGCGGAACTTACCGCAGGACGTGGTTAGAATAACCGTATCGTTCGGCAGTGAGGTCGCCAGCTCACGGTAATATTCTCCCCCTTTGCCCGGCGCATCACAACCTGCAATTACGAAGAAACGGCGGATATGACCATCCTTGACTGCCTGAATAATCTCAGGTGCAAGCCCCAGCACTGTCTCATGGTGGTACCCTGTGGTAAGTACAAGATCCGACTCCACATCCGCCACCGGCAGCGACAGCGCGCGCTCAATCAACGGGGTGAAATCCTCGCTTATGATTTTCTCCACCCCTTCAAGCCCTGCTACTTCATAAGAGAAAAAGCGGTCTGCATACGTCCCTTTAATCGGCATCACACAGTTCGTAGTCGCCAGAATAGCACCAGGAAACTGCTCAAACAATCTACGTTGGTCATACCAGGCTTTCCCGATATTGCCCTTCAGATGACTATACTTCTTCAGTGCCGGATAGCCGTGGGCAGGCAGCATTTCTGAGTGAGTGTAGATGTTGATTCCCTTGCCTTCTGTCTGCCGCAGCAGCTCTTCCAGAGCATACAGGTTATGCCCTGTCACTACGATGCAATGCCCCTCAATCTTGTTCTGGCTCACTGTAATAGGCTGTGGAATACCAAACCGATCCGTATGCGCACGGTCCAGCACATCCATAATTCGTACCGCTGCATTCCCAACCTTCATGGCCATTTCCAAATGCTCCTGCACATTAAAGTTGGAATTGGTCAAGGTCATGTACAAGGCTTCGTGAGTAATCCGGTCCACCTCAGGATCGGTATAGCCCAGTTGTCTCGCATGTGTCGCGTAGGCGGCAATACCTTTTAATGCAAAAATCATCGTGTCCTGCAAGCTCGCAATCGTCTCGTTCTTCCCGCACACACCCACAACAGTACATCCACCGTCCGGCGTCTGTTCACACTGATAACAAAACATCTCGTTATCCTCCATTCATAGATAATCAATCGTCCGTTTCAGCGTATCAAAGAGTCCAGACTCAAGGTGTGATTACACACACAGGAAATCCAAGCTTTTTTTGTACATTTTGGTGGTCCACTCATTCTTACTCTTATCATCAAAAAACCGCCTGTTGGCCCGTTATCATTGAGTGTTGCTAGATCAATCGCAATGGCCGTCCCTTCCTCCGGCGCGCTTTATTGGTTAACCAATAAGCTGTACATGATATGTATTTTAATAACTGTTGCATATTTCGTTAATATAAATAAAGCACCTGTCTATTATGTGATGTTAATAGACAGGTGCTTCATACACAGAAGCGCAAATTACTTGTTTTTATGCATGAATGCACTTGATGTAACAATCATGGTTTACCGATTACCACGGAATCGTTCCAAATGTTGCGCTGGTGAACATCCCTGTCGGGCCGTCTGGGCCAAGCAGTGCAACGCGCACGATTTCGGAAGCGCCCTCCTCAACAGACTGCGTACCCTCTGCATTGAGTGCCGTCTTGGTGAAGCCCGGGGAGACTGCGTTGACCTTAATTCCAGTTGGCTCCAGCTCGATTGCCATGGCGAGCGTCATAGCGTTGAGAGCGGTCTTGGAAGCAGGGTAGCCGGGGCGGAAGTACGAACGGAAGGCATAAGACGGATCCGCGTTACTCGTCAGCGAGCCCACGCCACTTGATACGTTGACTATGCTTGCTTGCGGTGCCTCGCGCAGGAGCGGTACCATCGCCTGGTAAACGGCAAGGACGCCGAACACGTTGGTTTCCCACACTGCGCGCACTTCATCTAGGGACACGTTACTGGCAAGGGTCAAGTTAGCATACTCCTCTACGGACATGGAACCCTGTCTTGTATTGGAGATCGCTGCGTTTTGGATGAGCACGTCGAGGCGGCCAAGCTCCTTACGGATACGTTCTGCTGCTGCGGTGATTGAAGCCTGATCGGTCACGTCCAGCTGGAGTGCGATAGCGCCCGGCCCAATCTCCTTGGCTGCAGCCTCGCCTCGCTCGAAATTGCGCGATCCGACCAGCACTGTGAGGCCGTTTGCCACAAGCTCCTTTGCAACCTGAAGACCGATTCCCTGATTTGCCCCGGTAACCAGGGCGACACGTTTATTATGCATTGTAATACCTTCCTTTCATGCATCAATGTGCATTTTTTTGTAATTTATCTAACTCGTCAGCTTTACTGAACTTGATACAAAACTCGCTACAACAATTATGGCATTTTTATTTTTAGGGACCGTATAGTTTAAGCTTTACCGATTACCACGGAATCGTTCCAAAGGTTGCACTCATGAACGTGCCTGTTGGCCCGTCCGGTCCAAGCAGCGCAACGCGCACGATTTCGGAAGCACCCTCCTCGACGGTCTGCGTACCCTCTGCATTGAGGGCCGTCTTGGTGAAGCCCGGGGAGACTGCGTTGACCTTAATTCCAGTCGACTCCAACTCGATCGCCATGGCGAGCGTCATAGCGTTGAGGGCCGTTTTGGAAGCAGGGTAGGTAGGGCGGAAGTACGAACGGAAGGCATAGGACGGATCCGAGTTATTGGTCAGCGAGCCAACGCCACCTGATACATTGACTATGTTTGCTTGCGGTGCCTCGCGCAGAAGAGGCAGCATCGCTTGGTAAACAGCAAGGACGCCGAACACGTTGGTTTCCCACACTGCGCGTACTTCATCCAAGGATACGTTGCTCGGAAGGGTTAATTTAGCGTACTCCTGGACGGACATGGAACCCATTCCTGTATTTGAAATTGCTGCGTTTTGGATGAGCACGTCGAGGCGGCCAAGCTCCTTGCGGATGCGCTCTGCTGCTGCGGTGATTGAAGCTTGATCGGTCACGTCCAGCTGGAGTGCGATGGCACCCGGCCCAATCTCCTTGGCTGCAGCCTCACCTCGCTCGAAATTACGCGATCCGACCAACACAGTGAGGCCGTTTGCTACAAGATCCTTTGCAACCTGAAGACCGATTCCTTGATTTGCCCCGGTAATCAGGGCGACACGATTATTATGCATTGTAGTACCATCCTTTCTTGCAGCAATGTGCAATCTTTGTAATATATCTGCTCTATCACCAGGTTGACACGTCAACCTTAGCGATGGGTTCACTATATCACACCTAAGTTGACGCGTCAACCAGGTAGTTAGTTCACTATAATACATTTAAGTTGACGCATCAACTCCGAATAGGTAATGACCATTTACCAAATAAAAAAAATAGGGTATCCTTGTCCATGTGCTGAATCCTTTTCCGTACGTTAGAGTGAATCGTTTTGATTTAGATGCTAATAAAATCGGTATGATGTATCGTAAACGACCAGCTATGTAGTCGTTTTTCAAGTGAATGAAACAGCTTCATGCGTTCAGCCTTTTTGCAACGCTAGTGATAATTTCCCTATGGGTCATAACGAAACTAAATGAAAAGGATATGTGATAATGGATAAAGACTGGCTAAATGAAGAGGAAATGCAGCTATGGTATTCGTGGAAATCCAACTATAAGAAAATCATGGATCGTGTAGTAAAAGACTTGTCCGAGAAAACAGGACTATCAGAAGAGGGTGATTTTGGAGTATTAGTCAGGTTAGTTGATTTAGGGAATGGTGTCCTTCGCCAACAGGAATTAGTCGACTCGATGGAGTGGACGAAGAGTCGATTGTCTCATCATCTGACGCGGATGGAGCAACGTGGACTTGTTCTAAGGAAGCCATTAGACACAGGCAATGGTGTTCAAGTTATCATCACTCCCTCTGGAAAATCAGCAGTCGATGCTTCTCGTCCCGTATACGCAAAAGCAGTACGCAAATATTTTCTTGATCAATTAACAGATCAAGACGTTGAATTGATTACTAAGTTGGCAGAACGGACAGATAACATGTCTTCAGATTGATCGATAATGAAATACGATCCGTCACATGGGGACACATATGAGCTGGTTAATTCTATAAAATGGTCCAAGAGCCGATTGTCCCATCATCTGACAAGAATGCAGAAACGAAGCTTAATTGAGCGTAAGCCGCTGGCGTCCGAACCCAGTGTTCTGCTTGTTATTATGACGACAGAGAGATGATCCTGGCGCTGGCATCCAGACTTGCAATCTCTCCAGAGGTTAAACGGTAACGAAAAAAAGGCGTCCTCGGCAGCATTTGCTTGCAGAGGACGCTTTTGCATGAATATGTACTGGTTAGTGTTGAGAACGCATTACTCTGCTCCTCCACTCCTTGTAGATAAAGAACACACAAAGAACGCTAATGATCAACTGCAAGCTGCGGGAGGAATACATCCCGATGACGGCGATCAGGAACAGCGACAGAATAATTCCCAATATAGCAACCACTCTGCTTTTCAGCAGCTTGATTCCTGCCAGAATCCCGATTAACGCGTTCATTCCCAGAAAGCTGTTCGCGATCAGAACCAGCACGCTAATATCATAAGTCCCAAGCTGCATGAACAAAATAACCGCTGCATTCACTAAACCGATGACGCCAATGGCCGCATAAGGAGTATTGTGCTTCGTACGTTGTCCAAGAAAAGCAGGCAAAATCCTGTCTCCTGACAAGGAAGCGGTCAGCCGCGATATTCCTCCTACGTATAGTAGATAGGTAGAGGCGCAGAGGAAGACGCCAAGCCCGGCAATGATCTGCTGCCCTCGGTCTCCGAACAACGGATACATAATTCCTCCAAGTGAATGTCCCTCGCCAGCACCGGCCAGGTTACTCCACTGCATAGCCGCCGCCACCACCAGATAGACAGCAGCAATAACGATAAAGCTCAGGATTATCCCTCTGCTGGTCGTCTTGCGGATATCCTTCACCTCGCTCGTGTAATTCCCGATGATATCCCAACCGAAGACAGCCCAGAAGAGAATGAGCACCGCATATCCGAAGGATTGGGGCTGGAAAGTATCCGTAATAATAAAGTTCTTAGAATGATTGGTCAGACTCACGGCTGAACCTGTGAACAGAACCACTGCAGAAACCGTGGACAGCAGCAGCGATATTTTTCCGACAAAAGTAATTCTGCAAAATAGCAACAGCACGCATCCCGCTGTCAAACCGTATCCGATATAGAAGGGGTCTCCCCACCCAAGCTGTGACAAATATTCACTCGCAGTCAGTAAGACCGCTGCCGCTCCGACCGACACGCCCAGGATCAAATACAAGGAAGATAGCACCTTGATCTGTCCCCCGAACGCACTGTTCACTGCATTAGCAATACCGGCGTCGCCGGGATAACGGATACTGATTGCTCCAAAAATATAAGCCGTCAGCAAGCTAACCCCGATAATGATCAGCCAAGCGATAATCGCCCACTCCCCGACCAGTTCGAAGATGGTAGCGGGTAGCATCAGAATACCCGAACCCAGAATAGGGCCAATTATCAGACCGCTAAGGGTCCATACGCCAAGCTTTTTCTCCTTCACACTATGTTGCCTCTTCATGCTGAACCATCCCTTCTCGTCCCGAGCTTCAGTATCCGAAAGACAACTTTCAGCCTGCTGCTCATGTACAAGAAATTATAGACGGCCTCTTCCTCTATAGGGTAAATCCCAATAACTATCGTACTCCATAACTAAAAGCTATACCTTAAAGCAAACAAACGCCAAAACCACTTCAACACGCGCTAGACCAGGTCTTTGACCATACGCTGCAATTCTTCCAAATATTGCTCACCTAGGCGGCTCAGATTCATATTCTTATGCCTGATGGTCCCGATCTGTATCTCCTCTTCCACTTCCAACGGGATCGCGATAAAATCATCGCCATGAATCTCCTCACCAATAATCCCCGTCGAAATCGTGTACGCGTTTAGGCCAATAAGTAGATTGACAATCGCCGCCCGGTCGGTCACTTTAATGCTTTTTTTGCGCTCTAAATTGCTGAGAATCTCTTCCGAGAAGTAAAAAGAATTATTGTCGCCTTGTTCAAAGGAAAGGTAGGGGTACTCCTCCAAATCCTCAATCGTAACGCTTGTCCGCTGAGCCAACGGGTTCTGAGTGCTGATAAAAATATGCGGCCGAGCGGTGAACAACTCAGAGAAGACAAGATCGTTTTCTCTGAGATGTTTTAAGATAATGCGGGCGTTGAAAGTGTTGATATATAGCACCCCGATCTCGCTGCGGAGGCTTCTGATATCCTCGATAATGTCATAGGTCTTCGTCTCTCTGATCGTGAATTCATATTCATCAGCGCCATAGTCCTTGATTAGATTCACAAAAGCATTAATCGCGAACGTATAGTGCTGGGTGGAGACGGAAAAATGCTGCTTGGCCGGCTTGGAGTGCAGATATTTCTCTTCCATGAGCTGATAATGCTCTAGCATCTGTCGCGCATGACTCAGGAACTCAGCTCCCTCCTTCGTCACACTGACCCCTTTATGGGTTCGTATAAAGATGGAGAGATTAATCTCCTCCTCCAGTTCCTTAATGGCGTTGGAGAGGCTGGGCTGGGAGATGAACAGACTTCTCGCGGCTTCACTAAAAGAGCTTTTATTGGCAATCTCCACCGCATATTTGAATTGCTGTAATTTCACGTTCGGTTTCCTCCGTTTCGGAGCTGCTCGTCCTCAAATGACTTAACCATAAACAGCAGATATGCATTCGTCAAGCCCCTGGGTGAAAAGACAAAGACAGGCTAGGTCCCTCACGGGTCTTGCCTGTCTATATGAAGTGAACTTAAGATTCATGCAGTCTGCTTAACAATATTTCTTGAATCGAAGTAAATAAAGAAAATAAGAGCATTATTATAGGGTGTGCGTACCTCTACCTAATGCTCCACCAGTGAACCGTCGATATGATGGCGCAGCTTGATCGGAATTTCTCTGGGAGGATGCTTCTCCTTAAGATCTGAGGCCAAGGAGGTGCCAAGCCCGGGAGAGACCGGGACAGTCACATACCCAGCATCGAATGTTGGGACAGAAGTAACCAGCGAAGTGCCGCGAAGTGACGTACTGAACGTATGGTCAATATAGCTAGCTGTCGGGTATTCGAGAATCAGAAAATTAGGCAGAGCCGCTGCAGCATGCAGATTGGCGTTCAGCATGACTGGTGAGAACGGATTGTGCGGAATAATCTGCACATCATAAGCTTCTGCCAGCGCGGCAATCTTGCGCAGTCCGGTGAATCCGCCGCATAATCCGATGCAAGGCCGGATATAGCGGGCACCTCCTGCTCGAAGCAGTTGCTGAAACTCATGGAGCGAGTAGATCCGCTCCCCGGTGGCAATCGGCACACCAATTGATCGTTGAACCTCGGCCATAGCCTCAATGGAATCGGGCCGGATTGGATCTTCAAGAAACAGCGGCTGCAAGTACTCCAGCGACCGCGCGAAGCTAATTGCTTCGCCGGGCGACAGCCGACGATGCAGCTCAATGCCGAGGTCGAGATCATTGCCTACGGCTTCGCGCACGGAGTGCAGTACCTCCAGTGCCGAAGACATTCGCTTGGCATAGGTGGAATCCAGCGGAATGTCAGACGAGACATCCAGGAATGGATTCAGATGGCCTGCTGCGGTGAAGCCCGCTGTCTTAAGAGCCGTGACATTATTTATCACTTCTTCCTGGTTTGCTCCTCTGATCTGGCCGTATACTCTGACGCGGTCGCGTAATGCACCGCCCAGCAGCTCATATACAGGCACCCCAAGCTGTTGTCCTTTAAGATCCCACAGAGCGATATCAATCGCGGATACAACCCCCATCAGAATGGAGCCATGATAGCTGCCAAACCGGGTTAACGCCTGCCAGTGATGTTCAATCCGGTCAGCACTCTGTCCGATCAGGTAACGTCCGGCCTTCTCCGCCAGTGTAGTCGCAGCTTCCAGATGTGACCACACCCCAATCTCTCCGACGCCGACCAGACCGCTTGCCGTCTCAATTTCCACAAAAGCATGCATATCAGCCAGAATCGGTTCCACACGGACAATCTCATGATCCCGGTGCGTCATTGTCCTGCTCATTTCCTCACCCTCCACATCGTATTTCAACCATGCGTTACCCAGCTTCATATATTCTTTTAAAAATGTGCGCCTTCAGCTTCTTCTTTGTTCCAGCTGAGATCATCTAAGCCTTTTAAGATATCAAATGCCGACACAGTCTCACAGTCTCACAGCCTCACCTGATAAGGCGCAAGTCGGATCTCGTCCGGCGTACACCCGTTGCCGACAACCTCCGGTACCTGGAGACAGCCATCCGCATCCAGAACAGCGCCTTCAGTATAAAAGCTTGCCAGCATGGGATCGAACGCAGCCGGATAATATTCCATCCAGATCCCACAGGGGATCGAGGTCATCAGCGGCAGATTGATTTGGTGATCGCCATGAGCCGAAATAGCCAGGCCACAAGCTTCAGCTAAAGCAGCCACCTTTCTAAACTCCGTAACTCCACCCATCCAGCGGGCGTCCGGCTGGAGGATGCCGACTGCGCCGGTCTCAATCAAATCCCGGAAGCCATATTTGGTATATTCCTGCTCTCCGGCGGCTAGTGTGATACTCGTATGCGCAGCAATCTTTTTATATCCGGCATAATCGTCGGGAGCTACCGGCTCTTCAAGCCAGAAGAGATCATATTCTTCAAGACGTTTGGCGATCTGAATAGCCTCGAAATAACGGTACGAGGCGTTGGCATCCACCATAAGGGTAATATCCGGCCCTATGGCTTCGCGCACAGCACGCACACGCTGGACATCCTCGCGGATGGACAGGCGGCCGATTTTCATTTTCACAGCACGCGCACCAAGCTCGACATAAGACAACATCTCGCGCTGCAATTCTGTGATACCCTCGCCGTCCATATAGTAGCCTCCCGCAATGTAGACAGGCATCTTGTCACTGTAGCCTCCAAGCAATCGGTGCAAGGGCAAACCGGCGTACTTGCTCTTAATGTCCCACAATGCCATATCAATAGAGGACAGTGCAGCGGTCTCATGACCCCGCCGTCCGTTCAGCTTGCTATCCCACAGCGTGGACCAGATTCGCTCGGTCATCAGCGGGTCCATCCCGATTAGACGTACGGCGAACGCTTCACGTAGCTGCCGCTCTCCGTCTGACGCACTGCCGATACCATAGCCGGTGATACCTTCATCCGTCTCTATTTTGAGCACGCAGCGCACTACATCGCTCCATGTATGCGAACCGTTCGAGATTGGCCGTGTGCGGGGCCAGGAATAGTAGTTAGCCGTTACGCGCGTAATTTTCATACTCCACCTTTGCTCTGCTGGCGCAAGCCTTTCGACGCAAGTACTCTGACCTTTTTGGATTCCACAGCATTCACATTTACATCCATATCCAATCACCAAACCCTTCTAATTTAAAATTCATTAAGTTAATGCACATAATCGGAATTATTCACAAAAAAAAAGATCTCACTCTCCCCACTGCGGGGGAAAATGAGACCTCCATCTGTCAGGTTAGTCTCTATATTATTATCATGCGATAATCAAATATTATATTGAAATATTATAATCGCGAGATGACGATGTCAATTATTATTTATAGTAGTCCCATTGGAATTAAGAGATTCATATTGCCCTTCCGAGAGGGGATTCTACTTCGCGCTATTTTTCGATAATATGCTAAACTGGAAATAACCAACAAATTCATTGGAGGTATGCTTCTTATGCGAAAAATCTTCGCAATTCTTTTGATTTTCACATTAATTTATCCTGTACTTCAATCTACTGAAAATTCTAAAGTTGAGGCCGCAGCAAAAGTTAAAGCAGACACTTCTCAGTATTTCATCACACCAGAAAAGTTCACTAAGCAAGAAACGACAAGTCGTATAACCCTTAAACAAGGTCCGTGGACTGTCTCTGCGATTAAGCAAAAATCAACCGTTCTTCCATCCACTACCATTGATTCTATAACAGTAACTAACGGAACTATAAAATTCTCTATTCCTTTTGAAGATAAGCCTGCAACCATTACTTCAATTTCTCTCTCTTCTTCAAACAAGTACCTCGCAATCCAAACAGGGTATAGCAGCGGTAACAAATTATTGGTCGTTAATCTTAATAACGGCACCTATAAAATCATCAATGATCTGGTAAAGAGCGCAACCGCAGTTGAAACAGTAACAGCTTACAGTTGGTCCCCTAATGGCCAGAAGCTTGCCTTGGCTTATGGAGATCCTTCTACTAGCAGAATAGCAATATACAACGTATTCTATAACTCTCTCACCTATGTACCCAGAGAAGTAAGTACGATCACCACCGCCTATATTTTCTGGGACAAAAAGGGAGCGTTCATAGACTTTGAAAGTGAATATCCTTCGGATACCTTCAAATTATATAGATACTCACTTGATACGAAGAAAACTAAAGTGATCAGGGATTTAGATTCTGCTGAGATCGTTGAAATAATCAAATTGAATAACCATTTTTGAAATAACTAATCAGCTTAAATCTCGACCTTAGAATCAGTTGGATCTTAAGATGAGATCAAGACGCCCTGCCGGGCGCCTGTCTGCGCCGGGATCGTCCCATCCATTGCTGTACGACAAAAACAATTAGGAACAGTACCATTACCCCGGCTGACCAACGGTACATCACGGAGTAGCCCTGTGCGGAGGCGACCAATCCTAGCAGCATCGAGCCGGCGGCGACACCGAGATCAATGGCATTGTAATACAGGCTGTTTGCCAAGCTATGCTGCTCTGGCGCGGCTTCGCGGATCACCCAGGCTTGGGTAGTAGATTGGATCGCCCCGTAGCCGAGGCCATACAGTAGAGCTGACAATATAACAGGTAGCATGGAATCTGCAACGGACAGAATCACCATACTTGCTATAGTCACCAAAGCAGCTGGAATCAACACTGGTGCCGGCCCTTTGCGGTCAAACATTCTACCCGAGATCGGCCTAATGACCAGAACCGTACCGGCGATGAACAGAAAGAACAAACCAATTTGGTCCAGGTGCTTCTCCTGACCGTACAGAGCCAGAAAGCCTAACAACCCACCATAAGAAACAGATAACAGCATATTGAGCACAGCGGGGAATAGCATTTTTCCGACACGCCGTTTGGCATGTGCTGATGCTTCAGAGGATAAGTCTGCCTGAACAGGTCTGTCGGTTGGTGCAGGCAGACTTCGGGAAGTCAAGAGCAGCGGAATAAGAGCTAACGCAAAAACCGTTCCCATGATAGATAATGAGGTAAAGCCGTAATCATGCAGCACCGTTAGGCCGACCATAGGACCTACTGACATAGCTATGCTGGTGGATAATCCAAAATAGCCGATCCCCTCTCCCATGCGGTTCTGCGGGATAATCTGGGAGACGATCGTCGGAAGAATCGTGCTGGCTATACCGAAGCCCACGCCAAAAACCACGCGCAGGACAAGTAGCTGCGACATGCTGGCAGCATACGGATACAGCAGCGTGGTCAATGCAGCCAGCACAATCCCTATTAGTAGAAGCGTATTGCGGGTTACTTTCCGCAGCAGTGCAGCCGTCGCAAAACGGGAGGCAATCGCCGCCAGTGCAAACAGACTAGTGACGAGACTAAGGGTAAAATCTCCGGGATGAAACTGCTCCTTAACATAAGCCGGAAATGGAGTCAGCAGCATATGGAGACATAGAAACAGAAATAAGTAGCTAACCGTCAGTGTGATAAAGGATTGGGTCCATAGCTTGTCTTGATGTGTGTTCATGATGTTCTCTACACCTTTCCGTTCTCTATCCAAAGTGCAGCATGATTGCTCACACGCTCCAGCATGTCCATCAACTGAAGATACTCCTCTTCAGTCAGCACCTCCGTGGCATCCAAATCCGTCTGGTGCTCGATTGGTGCGATAGCTTCTGCTACACGTCTACCGGATTCAGTAATATATACATGGTACGAGCGACGATCGGACTCTCCGGATCGCTTCGTAATGTAGCCCTTCTCCTCCAGTAAATCCAATATTCGGGTCGTTGTCGGCTTGTCCTTGCCAGCCCGGTCCGCAATCTCCTTCTGAATCATGCCATCCCGGTCCCGGATGCGGTATAATACCGACCATTGCTCCGGCGTCAAATCATAATCTTTGATCCGCATAAGAAACATCTGCGTGAACCTGCGACTGGCAATGGCCAGCCGGAATCCGATGGAATGATCCAATCCTTGATTACGCATAATTTTGTCACTCCCCTATATAGTTGTTATAACAACTATAAGTAAAACAACTTTCTACGTCAATAGTTTTTACTTCCACTGAAGGACAGCCGAATTTCGATCTGACAGGAAATATGATCATTCATTCTACAATATTTCACTACACATATTGTGTAATGAAATATCATTATGTATACTAATTTCGAGGAGTGATATAGATGAGGAAATTGGCCAAAATTACAATCTTTACTGGAGTTGGCTTGCTAAGTTTGATTTTGATCGCTGTAGTGCTCATTAGCGCTTTCGTGATCAAACGGCCAACAGCCATCCCCGAGCTTGCAGATGTGAAGCCCTACAAGTGGAATAAAATGAACTTAGACGGAAATGTGATCTCCAGTGACGGTTCCGAATATTTTCTATGGAATAAAAAAGGAGAGAATAATAACTGGATTATCTTCTTCTCCGGAGGTGGGGCAAGTTGGGATGCCAAGAGCGCCGCGCACCCTATTAAGCTCATGAATTTTATAAGAAGCGGAGATACAGGCAACTATTTTCCCAACATCCCCTTTTATATGCTAAGTCTGCTACAAGGAATGATGGATACCGATAATCCCGCCAACCCCTTTCATGGCTGGAATGTCGTTTACATCCCGTATACAACCGGTGATTTTCATATCGGGAACCACATCGCTGAATACAAAAAAGAGGACGGCACCCTCTTCACGATGCATTATAATGGGCGCAACAATGTACGGAGCAGTCTGGACTGGATCTATGCCAATGTTAACAACCCAGACAAGCTGCTGATCGCAGGCGAAAGCGCGGGCGGATTCGGCTCTGCCTTCTGGGCACAGGAAATCGCTTCCCATTACAAGAACTCGGAGATTTATCAGTATTCCGACAGCTCCTTCCTGCAATCGGATAAATGGCCAGATGTAGTTGACCAAGAGTGGCATGCAGACTTCACCAAAACCTTTGGTTATACAGCTGAACCGGATATTATCGGGGCGGCTTTTGAGGCAAACGGCCATCTTTTACCTGCCAATGCGGTATTGTTGCAATCTTATTCGTTGTTTGACGAGATCCTGATTCATTTTCAGAACAAAATCAATGATTACTCAGGGCCGCTGGATCAGCAGAACATAGATGTATGGTCACAGGAAATGCGGACCTCTGTCCGTAAGCTTACGGCATCCCTGCCGAATTACTACTACTTTCTGACCGATTACGGGCTGGATACAACAAAAGGTACAACCCCGCATACTTTTGCCACCCGGGACACCTTCTATCAGGCCGAGCAGGATGGGATTAAGCTTCTGAATTGGCTAGGTGATGCCGTCAACCACCACAAACGATATTCCGTCGGCAGTGAGTTCCTTGAGAAATAGGAAGAAGTCCAGTACGATGGAAAGGAAGATATTCTGGAAAGAGGCAGGAGAGAAACGCTAATGAAGCTGCGTGAAAAACAGATGCAGATGACGCGGGAGCTAATCAAGGGTGCAGCGCTGTCACTATTCAATGCCCAGGGCATTGAGCGCACCGATATGGCTCAGATTGCCGAAGAAGCTGGCATCTCCCGGCGCACCTTGTATCATCATTATAAAGACAAGGAAGAATTGGCTGCCCAAATCTATGTTGAGAATTTAGAGCGGATGTTCGGGCAGCTACTGTTTGACTTTAATTTCGAACACCCGGAGCAGTCTCTGGAAACTATCCTGGACAAGTATTTGGCACTTAGGGAGGAGAATGAAGCACTGATCTACTACGACGCTATTTTCGGAGTCTATTACAGTACCCTCTCCAAGAATCCGGCCGAGTTGCCAGATTTCCAGAAAGCTATGCAAGGCTGGTCAGCAAGACTTCTGCAACCGGAGACAGTGCCGGTGGCGCCAGAAGACAAAACAAGGTGGATAGACATCCTGCTGAAGTCCACCCACCTGTATTTCATGTATTTGCAAAAAGCTGTCATCATTACCCGACAACGCGGGGGCCAGATTACGGAAGAGGATCGGGCCACCGACCGGCAATTCAAGGATTTCATTATGCACGGCGTTCGTCATTCCCGCTGACATAAGGCACAGAGAGCGGCAGTCTGACAATGATCGTCGTGCCCTCTCCCACTGCACTATCCACTTCGATGTTCCCTTGGTGCAGCGCCACAATCTTCTTAACGATCGCCAGCCCCAATCCGTTGCCATTGTTATTTCCGTTCCGCGACTTGTCGACTTTATAGAATCTTTGGAATACAGCACTGAATTCCTCCGGGGAGATCCCAATGCCGCTATCGCTTATGGTAACGGTTATTTCTGTTGCACCAACGTCAATTGTGATACGGATCTGCCCACCCTTTGGTGTGAATTTAATACTGTTGCTAAGCAAATTCATCCACACCTGCTTCAGTTGATCTTCATCCGCCTCAATAGTAACAGCTTCCGGCAACTCAAGATCAATGAGGATGTCTTTGGCCGACCATTGCGGCTCACAGGTTACAACAATAGTTCTGAGTTGCTCATCAAGATGAAAGGATACCGGATTAAAGGGATGATGCTCCGAGTCCAGTGAAGCGAGCTTCAGCAGATTGTCACTGAGACGCGACAGCCGTCCACTTTCCGCTACGATAATCTCAAGGTATTCATTACGCTCTTCTTCTGCGATCAGATCATGACTTTGCAGGGCCTTGGCAAATCCGGAAATCGACGTAAGCGGTGTCTGGATCTCATGCGAGACATTGGATACAAAATCTTGTCGCATTTGCTCCAATTGCTTAAGCTCCCCAGCCATTTCCACATAGCTCTGCGTCAGTTCCCCTATCTCGTCTATCCGATTGGCCTTAAGTTCTACCTCAAAGTCTCCTTTAGCCAGTCTTCTTGTCGCCCGGGTCAATGCTTTGATCGGCTCGACCAGATATCTGGCAGCGATGAGAATACAGAGGCTTCCCAGCAGCAGCACAAGCAGCAGTACAAAAAAGATCATCCGGTTGAAGATATTCTCGTTCTCAGCGGAATACTGCAAGAACATGGCCTGCCATTCTCCTTTTAAAAGAAAAGGCATCCCGATGAACGTATCATGCTCTTCAGTCGTGGAGCGGTAATACTGTCCTTGCAGCACCTGTTTCACGGCTTCGGGATTGATACTTACAGCCGGATTATCCTTAAGTCCGTAAAAGGTATGCTCACCGGAATGATTGAACAGATGAATCGGATAGGCAGATATTTTAACCATACTCCGTAGAAATTCATCTGTATCAGCGGGTTTGGCGTTATCATAGCGGTGAATGATCTCTTTGCCTACACTGATCATTTCATTCTGACCTTCGTAACTAATCTGTTGTTGAAAAACATACAGTCCTATAAAAAAGGAGCATAACAGGCTGAATATAATAATGGCCAGGAACGTGATAATAACACGCACATACAAGGTCTTGATCATGGCTGCAGAATCAGCCGGTATCCCAGCCCCCGGGCCGTTTCAATTTGAAAAGGTCCTTCCTTGCTGGTAAACTTCTCTCTGAGCCGGCTGATATGCACATCGACCGTCCGGCCATCTCCATCATAGTTAAGTCCCCAGATCTGCTGGATCAGCTGTTCCCTTGTGAAGATTTGTCCGGGATGGCTCGCTAGCAGAAACAGAAGCTCGAACTCCTTAAGCGGCATATTGACCAATTCGTCTCCGCGAGTGGCCTCAAATGTGCGGCGGTTAAGAACGACACTGCCCACCTGCACGGACTGGGAAGTAACTACCAGCGAACGTTTAAGCAGTGCTTTTACCCGCATTACCAGCTCAAGTGGATCAAATGGCTTGCTCAGATAGTCATCTGTGCCAAGTTGGAATCCCTTTACTTTGTGCGCGGATTCGGCTTTGGCTGTCACCATCAGAAGGGGGAGGTTGGCATCCTGACGCCGGATCTCCCTGCAAAGATCCCAGCCGTCCAATCCTGGCATCATAATATCGAGAATAACGAGATCCAGCCGTGAGTTCTCCACAATGGACAGCGCCTTGGCACCATCGTTCGCTTCTTTGATCTCAAAGCCCTCTTTACGTAAAAATAAAGACATCAGCTTCCGGATGTTGTCATCATCATCTGCGATAAGGATAACCGCCACAATCATCCCTCCTCTCTTAAGCTTCCATTATAAATGTTTTACGCTTAGTAAGAAATGGCCTTAACCGAACTGCCAGCCCAGCAGATTCCAGTGGTAGAAAAATACAACTAACGTCACTGCTGAAAATGCCACAAGCGTATAATGAACACGCCGCAAAGCCGTCCAGTACTTGTTTTTCCAGGCCATCACAGTCCCTACCAGTAAAGCCAAGGTCAGACCTACAAATAGGATTGGCATGGCCAAACTGAGATAAAGCGCGGTACTGATCCCGCTGAGCTTCGTCATAAGATCCATGGACATTACTACCAGAAATATCGTGACGAAGGAGAGCAATCCCCAGCCAGAGGTCGCCGCCGACAGTCTGAACGCCCACTTCTCCGGAGCAGACATCATCTTGATTTTGCGTCTACCAAAAATAAATCCCAGTATGGCTGTGATGAAAATAAAGGCTGAAACCCCGAGTAAAGTGAACCAGAACTTCGTTTGATCCATTAAAGGCGTACGTTCCAGTGGCATATCCGGGATAGCCCCCAAGAGCATATGTGTGACCATTCCAGAATCATCAGTGCGGAAAGCGATTTGTTCGGTACCTCCAACTTGCTGGAACAAATTCTCCCCAATAGGTGCGTAAATGGCTTGTTCACTACCGCTTCCCAGAGACAACTTATTATCGGATACGGAGACATTGAACTGTACAAGGAAATTGAAAAATTTATCGATATCACTAAAATTACGGCGTGTAAACTCATAGGAACCCGCATATTTTTGAATCGATTCAGCCGTAATTGAAGGGTCTACCGGTGTCTCATGAAGGCGTGCAGGATAGTATTTGTTGAAAAAGGCCTGGAGCAGACCCTCTGCCGATTCACTACCCGACCCTCCATTATAGGAAAGGAATATGCCCAGATTTTTGGCAGGAACCAGATATAATTCTGTATTGAACATCGGATCGGAACCGCCATGGGTAATGAGGGTCAGTCCGTTGACCTTTTTCTCGGCAAAGCCAAGAGTTACGCCCGGCATACGTTTATCGAATTGGAACGCCGTTGCATGCATCAGCCCTGCAGTGTCGGCTTTCAGAATTTGCTTGTCCCCATATCGTCCATTCTGCAAATGAGCAATCATGAAATGTGCCATATCCACTGCCGAAACAGTCCCGGACCCGGCCGGGCGGAAGCCTGCCTCAAATGTAGGCGTGCCGGGAGTAAAGCTGCCGTTCTCACTGTTGTATCCCACAACTGCGTAAGGCTTGAATGCCTCCGGCAACGGCTCCTGTACTGTCGCATATTTCATATCCAGCGGATCAAATATATTCTTTTTAATATAATCGTCATAAGACATCCCGCTAACTTCTTGCACGATCAGGCCTGCCAATGCGGTGCCGTAATTAGAATAGGAACTTATCTCACCTGGCGGTCTCACCCGGGCTAGCCTATGTTTGTCCAGCGTTTCCGAGATCGAACTCGGCAGTTTAGCAGGGTCTGTCGTGATCTGATACCCCACTCCCCCTTCCTCAAACCCCGCTGTGTGCGTCATCAAATGACGCATTGTGATCGGCTCAGGATAGGTATTCGGCACCTTAAAGCTTTTCAGATAAGTATTCACATCGGTATCCAGATCAATCTTGCCTTCCTCCACCAGTTGCATAACCGCTGTCCAGGTGAACAGCTTGGTCGTTGAAGCGATCCGAAACATGCTGGTCTTGGGATCAACCGGTGCAGCTTTCTCCAGATTGGAACTGCCATAACCTTTCGCCAAAATAATCTGTCCGTCTTTTACAATCGAAATCACTGCGCCCGGGATGTGCAGCCGGTTCATGTCCTCTTCCATGATTCCGTCCACGAACCTAGTCAGACCCGCGGTGTCTTCCAGATTAGCAGGGGCTTCAATCTGCTGTGCCATCGGCTTGGTTTGCCTGACTTCTGCCGAGACTGGTTTCCCGGGAAATATCAGTGTATCTCCTAATCCGGCGCCTAGAACAACCAATAGGGCCAGACCTGCGACCAACCTTTTTTTCATCGTTGTAAACATCATTTATCCTCCGTATCATCATCTATTGGGACTTCGATATCATCCGCCCTAACACGTATTGAGATTATCAGAGGATTGTGAATAGAAAGTTAACAAAACCATAATCACATAACGGCACAAAATTCCCTTTCATTTGAACGTAGGACAAGTTTTGATTATCAAGAATTGAAATGATACAATATGTGCGATCCATTTAAAACTGAGGAGTGAAGACAATGGCCATTGACGTGTATCTTAATTTTGAAGGAAACTGCCGTGAAGCTGTAGAATTCTACGCTAAGACATTTGGAATCGCAGAACCGCAAATCATGACCTTTGGCGATACACCACCAGATCCGAACTACCCACTTCCAGAGGAAGCGAAACAGTTGGTTATGCACGCAAGATTGAGCATCAATGGCAGTAACGTCATGTTCTCAGACACGTTCCCAGGGATGTCGTTCATCCAGGGCAACAATATCAGCCTGTCCTATAGCAGCAATAATATCGAGGAGATCAAGTCCCTCTTCGGCAAGCTCGAGGATGGCGGCAAGGTGGGTATGGAATTACAGGAGACCTTCTGGAGTAAGTGTTATGGTAACCTCACCGATAAATTCGGCATTCAATGGCAGTTTAACTATGACAATGGAGAATTCCAAGGATAGTTCCCTTCTTTTTAGAAAAATCAATTCAAATGAAAACGGCCTGTCCGCAGAATTGCGGCAGCGCCGTTTTTTGTTGTCCATATCGCTAGTCGACACTATTGTCACTGCTCATGCCCTGAACAGGATAATCAGTTCGGTAAGCAGAATCAGACCAGCTGTGAAAATTCCGAGAGAGTTCATCAGTGTCAGCACCTCGGTATAGCTCTCTTTCCGAAAATGTGAGGTGATCGCCACGGTCCATAGCACGCCGAAGAACAGCGCTGCCATACTGGAGACGTCTTCACTCCGCACTCTTCGGCTCTTATAGAAGAATCCTGCAAGACCGATGACAGTGTAGGCAATATAGATGACAAGCTCCAGGTTAGTAATGACAAGTGTAGGACCGGGCGAAAGCACATGCAGCATACTATATTGGAGGCCAAGCCCTAAAAACACCAGCAAATTAAAGGGGATTCTCTTCAAATGCATAGCGGTTCTCCTTTGATATAATTTGTAAATAAAACAAAAGATAACGCTTACATTATAATTGTGATTCCATCCTTTTACAGTGATATATGTCCGCTCTCCTTATCAAGCATGAACACAAACAGGCCGAAGCATAAAGAATCATGCCCCGGCCTGTGAATCGCCTGTTTACGTTAAATTTAGTCCCCGGAAATACTCCAGCTTGCCATCGATAAACCCGTCATCAAAATCTGCGGCACCCACATACGCAGCTTCGCTGAAGCATAGACTGAACAGCCATAGCTGCCGCAATGCCACGAAGAGCGGAACTGCCTGCAGGTCACATTCTCCCAGTTCCCGGACCTCAGCATATCCTTGCAGAAATGCCTGCCATAGCTGCTCTACCTCGTTCTTATCGTGACCGCTATGAATCTCCCGCGCCAGACGAAACTCAGCTATATCATAAGCCCGCCACCCGAAGCCGCAAATATCAAAATCATAATGGGTTAACGTTCCATTTTCCGCGAATGCCGCGTTGGTATTGCCGTGCAAATCTCCGTGACAAATCCCCCAATCCAGCCCCTGTTCCAGATACATGTCCAGCCTCTGTCGTAACTGCATAATAAGGCTATACAGAAACTCATAATCCTGACGCCGGTGAGCCATATGAGCTTGAATAATTCGAAGCGGCTTGTCGATCAGATGCTCCAGATTCAGTTCACCCCGATTGTGACTGCTACGAAAACCTTCTGAAGCCTTATGAATCTCTGCTGCCGCCTTGCCGACTGCATAACTATCCTCTGGGGTACGAATGTGCCGCTCATGTCCTTCAGCATAGCTGAATAACACTCCGTATCTAATACCCTCAGGGACGTTAAATTCATTAATAAGCTTCCCGTCTATCCGAGGAATGGGAATAGATACTGCTATCCCTTTCTGATGAAGCTCCGCTAACAAATCCAATTCGAAGAAAATCTCTGATTGGCTTCTCAGGTCTGCACGATAGACCCTAAAGATGTATTTTTCCTGTCCGGCAGTCAGTATGTACGTATCGTTCATTCCCCTGAGAAAAAACTGCAGCTCTGCAGGTTGATTCAGTTTATATGTCCCCATGATATGCGATAATAGGGCCTCCGCAGACAATAATGAGTACATTACTGGAAAAAAGCTCATTCTTCCCGACTCCTTCGTTACCTAGATTCAAGCTCTGATCAAATGCGCATGTCTCGCAGTACACATCATGTGTAAGCTTGTTGCATAAGTAGATTAGCATGTTTCTATTGTGGGAACAGAGGAAAGATCAGTTTGAAAAGACTTTTATCCTCGAAGTTGATCAGCTTTATATAAAAAGAAGGCTGACGAATGGTCAGCCCCCTTAGGTATTCTCGTTATTTCAGACCTTTGAAAAAGGTCTCGATCTGCTTCCGGTGATGCTTGTCATGCGGGAGGAAGCCCCGCAAATGCTTGCGGATGCTGAACTTCTTGCGGTCTCCATCCTTATATTCCTGTATGTATTCTTCTTCCGTTAACCCCGTGATGGCATCCAGAATGCGGTTTCGCTGCAAAATACATGCCTCAGCTACCTGCAGGGCAGATAGCGATTTTGCGTGTTCTACGGCATTGGCATTAAACTCATTGAAGTCCAGATGTCTGGATGTCAAAGGCTGACCCTGCTTGATCTTCTCAATGGCTTCCTCGTAAAAGTACTTGTCCCATAACATAATATGACAAATGATATCCTTCACTGTCCATTTTCCTTCACCGATTGGTGTATTCCAGTGCGTCTCAGATGCTTCACTCAAGGACTCCACAAAAGGGAGAAACGATTGAAATTCGAGTACCATCTGCTCATTGGTTTTAACCGCCATACGTATTACCTCCTGCAATTTTGTCAGCAATTCCGGGTTCTATTGCTTGGCTACAAGTTAATTGTAACAGACGAAAAAGGAAATTAACTACAAATATTCCAATCTAGAAAAATAAAAGTTACTTACTAAAGTTGAGAAACATTAAAAAATATAGTATTATAAAATTATAAATAAGGAGGCGATTGCAGTGGCTGAACCAGCAAACCGCATTGAAATAGGAATTAGTACTTTTCTGGAAACAACTCCCGATTTGAAAACGGGTGAGATTATGAGTCATGCGCAGCGGATGCGCAACGCTGTGGAGGAGATTGTCCTGGCCGATCAGGTCGGCCTGGATGTATACGGCATCGGGGAGCATCACCGGGCCGATTATGCGGGTACCGCTCCTGAGATTGTGCTTGCGGCCGCAGCCTCTGTAACCAAACGTATTAGGCTGACCAGCGCCGTGACCGTGTTATCCTCGGCCGATCCGGTCCGTGTCTATCAGGGCTTCTCTTCACTAGACGGCCTCTCGAACGGTCGGGCAGAAATTATGGCTGGACGCGGCTCGTTCACAGAGTCCTTCCCGCTGTTCGGCTACAGCCTGGATGACTATAACGAGCTGTTCGAAGAGAATCTGGAGCTGCTGCTGAAGATCCGTGAATCCGAGAAGGTTACATGGCGCGGCGGGCATCGCCCGGCCATCCATAACCTCGGTGTCTACCCGCGCTCCGTTCAGAGCCCGCTGCCGGTCTGGATCGGCACCGGAGGCAACCCGGAGTCCGCCATTCGTGCGGGCGCACTGGGTCTGCCGGTCGCCTTCGCGATCATCGGCGGCATGCCAGAGCAGTTCGCACCGCTCGTCCGGCTGTACAAACAAGCCGCCGCGCAGGCCGGGCATGATCCTGCGAAGCTGCAAATCGCGACCCATTCGCACGGCTTTGTCAGCGACACAACCGAGCATGCGGCTGAGCTGCTCTACCCGCCGATCCAGGCCCAGATGAATGTCATCGGGCGCGAGCGCGGCTGGAGCCAGCCTTACAGCCGGGCGACCTTCGATGCCGCCCGCAGCTTGCGCGGCGCTCTGTATGTGGGAGACCCGGAATATGTCGCAGAGAAGATCATTCTGTTGCGTAAGAACCTTGGTATTACGCGTTTCTTCCTGCATTTGAGCGCTGGTACGCTGCCACATGAGGAGCTCATGCACGCGATTGAACTGCTAGGCACCAAGGTCGCGCCTATTGTGCGCAAGGAATTGGCCCGTATCGAGGGCTGGGAATAAGCTAGGATGGCTGCAAGGACACAGCGTCTACTAATTGACCTGTAAGTCGAGTGCGCTATGCACACCTCGCTGCAATAAACAAAGAGCTGCACCGGTACAAGTACGCCGGTACAGCTCTTTTCTTGTTCCACTGAGCGAAGAGGTAGTCAAAAACACAAAAATATGTGACCGGCTGGATAATCCATCAAACGCCTCACGCGCTCAAGTCTTTCTTCTCCTCTTTGACCTCCAGCTTGCGGTGCTCCCACTTCTCTATCCATGTGCCAACACGGACAAAGAAGAAGCTGACGACGATTGCGAAGATCACGATGCCATAAAAGCCTGCACCCGTACCAATCCCGACGCCTCCCGCAAACAAAATCATCGCAGCAGAGGTTAAGCCCTTAACCTCAAAACCAGCCTTCATAATCAAGCCTGCTCCGAGAAAGCCAAGTCCGGAGACAATCTGGGCTGCCAGACGCATCGGGTCCATCATCGTCCGGTTATGCAGCTGGCCGTAGACTTCAACACTTTCAATAGATACGATAGTGATTAGTGCAGAAGCTACTGTAACGAAAGTATATGTCTTAACGCCTGCCGGTTTGTTCTTATGTGTTCGATCGAATCCGATCAGGAGTCCCAGTACCGCACTGACCAGAATCCGGATGTAATATTCCAAAGGGATACCAGCTCTTATAGATGATGTAATCGCATTCATTTCTCACCTCGCCAGTTCTGCAGTTCCCCTTCACGGCTCTGTGATGGCGGAACAGGAACTGCCTTCAATAAACTTGCTGGGCACAACCCAGTTATCCTCATACTCCCCTTCCAGAACCCCCAGCTTATGCATCAATAGCCGAACCGATTGCACCCCAAGCTCTGAGGCCTGAAGGTCCATTCCTGTAAGCGACGGCCGAACCTGATGCGTCGTGGACAGGTCTCCGCAGATCATGAACAGCGAGATATCCTCCGGCACACTGAGTCCTGCATCATTAATGGCATGGAGCGCATTGATCGCTGCACGATCATCATCGGCAATAATCGCCGTCACGCGCCCCTGATGATGCTGGAGCATCTGAAGGGTCTCATCATAACCATAACTCATATACTTGTCCGACTGAATATCCGGCTTGTCGAAGATCATATCCGGGGTGACAGCAATATCATGAGTCTCCATCGACTGCATGAATTCCTCCAACCGCTCTTTGGCAACTGTCATTCGCTTTCCAGCGTTCAGGAACATAATATTCCGGTGCCCAAGTCCAATCAGGTGCTCACAGATTTCACGCATGATTTGTCTATTGTCATTGTTGACTGTAGGGACATCCTCCATTCCTTCATTCATGACACGGCCAATAGTGACAAACGGAATGTCATGCCGGTGCAGAAGATTAATGCGCGGGTCTTCTTCCGTTGGCCCCAGCACAATCGCTCCGTCGATCGGAAAACTAGCCAGTGAAGGCGTCTTGATCTCTTCAGTCGCAATCATGTCCAGCAGCACGCGATAGCCATACCTGGAGGCCTCCAACAGCACACCATTAATAAATTGATTATGGAACATGCTGAAGAAGAATTTACGATGCGGAATAGTGAGCCCGATCGCCATTGTTTTCTTGGTGACCAGGCTTCTTGCAATATGATTTGGTACGTAATTTAATTCCTTCGATATCTGCAGTACTCTCTCAGTCACTTTTTTGCTGGTTGGCCTTTTTTGGCTGAATACATTAGATACCGTACCCTTTGATACGCCCGCCAGCCGGGCTACGTCATCGATTTTTGCCATTTTGAAAATACCTCTCCTTAAGCACTTGCTAAAAGTTTCATCTGGGTGGTCAAGTGACTGACTGTATCGCATCGCCGGGTTCAACAATGTAGGTTAATTACGATGTTCTGGATTGCACTTCGTCTGTATTCTCCATCGGAACGCCGCGAAGCTGCAGCTTCTCTGCATAATGACATGCAGCAAAATGATTATAACCCACTTCACGAAGTTCAGGCACTTGCTGGATACATTTCTCTGTCTTGTAAGCACAGCGGGGGTGGAAATGGCAGCCGCTTGGCGGATTGGCTGGATTCGGCACTTCTCCCTCCAGAATGATCCGCTCCTTCTTGAATTCAGGATTCGGCTGGGGTACAGCCGACATCAGAGCCTCCGTATAGGGATGCTGAGGATGTCCGAATAGCGATTCCGTTGACGCCAGCTCCACGATTCTGCCCAGATGCATTACGGCTACCCGGTCAGAAATGTTCTGTACGATAGAAAGATCATGCGAAATGAAAATATAAGTAATCTTGTATTGCTCCTGCAAATCTTTGAGCAGGTTAATAATCTGTGCTTGAATCGAGACATCGAGCGCAGATACCGCCTCATCACAGACAATCAGCCTAGGCTGTGTAATCAGCGCGCGTGCGATAGCAATCCGCTGCCGTTGTCCCCCGGAGAAGGCATGGGGATATCTTTTTAAATAACCTACATTCAGTCCGGTCTTCTCGGCAATCTCCGTGACCTTGGCCTCCACCTCATCCTTGCTCAGCTTAAAATTGGCAATCAGCGGCTCGGCAATAATATCAAACACGTTCATCCGCGGACTAAGTGAGGAATACGGGTCCTGAAAAATCATCTGAATATCTTTTCGGTAAGCCTTGATTCCTTTACGGTCAAGCTTAAGATAATCAACGGCCTTCTCATCCTCTGCATGATAGACGACACTGCCCGAAGAGGCATTAACGCCCCTCACGATACACCGCCCAAGCGTCGTTTTTCCACAGCCGGATTCTCCGACAATACTAAGCGTCTCCCCTTCAAGCAATTCGAATGAAATATCATTCAGGATATGAACAGGCTTTGGCTTTTTGAACAGCGCCTTGTCGGATTTGACTTGAAAGCTCTTGTTCAGCTTGAGGACTTCAAGAATAGGTTTGGTCATTGTACTTCTCCTTCTCTCTGGTCACCGTACAGGAAACATCTAACCATGTGCTCGTCAGAAATTGTGATTTTCGGTGCAGACTGCGCATTGCATACGCCTTCGATCCGGTCTTTGCAGCGGTCATAGAATCCACACATCGGCGGCATGTTAATTGGCATTGGAACAGAGCCTTCAATGGAATCTAGTCGTTTACTCTTGTTCCCGCCCAGCCTCGGCATAGATCGGAGCAATCCTTTGGTATAAGGGTGCTTCGGATTATTGAAAATTTCTTTCACCGGTGCCTGTTCCACGATTTTCCCAAGATACATCACCGCGACCTCATCGCACATCTCGGCGATAATCCCCAAATCATGCGTCACTAGCAGAATCGCCATGCCGAACTCCGCCTGCAGACTCTTCATCAGTTCCAGCACCTGCGCCTGAATCGTCACATCGAGCGCTGTCGTCGGCTCGTCAGCTATCAGAATCTCCGGGTTACAGGACAGCGCCATAGAGATCATCGCCCGCTGGCGCATCCCTCCCGAGAATTCATGTGGGTATTGATCAAACCGTTTCGCCTGATCGGAAATGCCGACTTTGCTGAGCATCTCCAGCGCGATTTTCTTGGCTTCTTTCTTGTCCTTCGTCTGGTGCGTCCGGATCGCTTCCATAATCTGATTTCCAATGGTATACATTGGTGAGAAAGCGGTCATCGGTTCCTGGAAAATCATCGAGATTTTCCGGCCGCGGATGGAGCGGATCTGCTTGCCAGTAGGCTTCAGGGATAAAAGATTCAAGCCATTCAGCGCCGACTCTGACTCCGAATTGTAAGTGATGGTTCCGCTCGTTTCACATTCCTTCGGATTAATGCTGATGATTGAACGGCTGGTCAAGCTTTTACCGCAGCCTGACTCACCGACGAGTCCTAGCGTTTTGCCTTTGTAAATGTTGAAGTCGACCCCATCCACGGCATTCATGATGCCACTTTCCATCTGGATCTTGATCTTCAAATCTTGAACGGACAGTAAAGGTTGCTCCTTGTGAGCCGCTTGAGTTGCCATGCTATCCCCTCGCTTGCCTAGTATTTGTGACATTATTTTTTGTACGGGTCAGCTGCGTCGCGCAAGCCATCACCAATGAAGTTATAAGTCAATACGGTCAGAATGACTGCACCCAGTGGAAGCAGCTTCCATGGATACAGAGCCACGTTCTCGATTTTTTGGGCTTCCTGTAACAGCACACCCCAACTGGTTGCAGGTGAACGGACACCAAGTCCGAGGAAGCTCATGGCCGTCTCCCCTAGGATCATACTGGGGATTGCCAAGGTCGTCGCTACGACCAGATAACTCATAAAGCCAGGCAGCATATGCTTCACAATAATCTTCGTGTTGCCTACGCCAGCGATCCTCGCCGCTACCACATAATCTTCATTCTTAAGCGAGATGAATTTGCCTCTAACGACGCGTGCCAGATCCGTCCAGCCAATGAATGCAAATATGATAACAATGTATAAATACATGGTCACCACTGGTATACGCGGCGGAATCGCAGCAGACAAGGCCATCCATAGCGGCAGTGTAGGGAAGGAACGGATAATTTCGATTACACGTTGAATCACTGAATCAATCCAGCCACCGAAATAACCGGAGATGCCGCCAATAATTAATCCTAGAATAAAGCTGATGCCTACACCGACTAAAGGAATGCTGAGCGAGATTTGACTGCCAAGCACAATCCGGGAGAATAGATCACGGCCCATGCCATCCGTACCGAGCAGAAAGATTCGTCCCGGCTCCTCTACCCCGAACAAATGGGTCGACATCGGGATCAGGCCCAGAAATTTATAATCCTGTCCTTTCACGAAGAACTTGAAGGAGTATTTGGTCTCTGTATCCGGAACAAATATTTTACGTAAAGTTTCCGGGTCCCGCTCCGTCTTCAGCTCATAGACAAATGGTTTGATGTGAAATTTACCTTCTGCATCCACAAACCTAAGACCCATGGGCGGGGCATTAACGTATTTACTGTCATAGCTTTGCAGATCATAGGGCGCGATGAATTGCGCGAACAGGGCCGCGAGGTATAGCAAACCAAGGATATACATACTGATCCGAGCCAGCTTATGCTTCTTGAATTTCTTATAAATCAGCCGCCATTGCGAGCTGTAAACCGTGTCTTTGGGTGCCGCCGCGACCTGGGCTGCCGGTTTTTGACCTTTGAATAACGGTAGTGTTCTCATAATTAAGATCCCCTGAACTCTGTACGGATTTTTGGATCAAGCCAAGCTAGCAAAATATCGGAAATCAGGGTTCCGAGTACGGTCAGCAGAGCCATAATTAACAGGAAGGTTCCGGCAAGGTACATATCCTGACCCAGCAAGGCGTTATGCATGACCGGACCTTGAATCGGTAGGTTCAATACAATCGCTGTAATGGTCGCGCCCGTAAAGATCGAGGACAAGGACCAGCCGAAGGTACTCACAATCGGATTCAAGGCTGCACGTGTCGGATACTTGAACAAGATTTGCATCTCTGACAAGCCCTTGGCGCGTGCGGTAACCACATTCGGTTTATTCAACTCATCTAGCATCTGTCCCCGCATAATCCGGACCAGATCTGCGGTACCCGATAGCCCGATGACGATAACTGGGATGACCATATGCTGCATTAAGTCTTTCACTTTGTCCATCGACCACGGCGCATTTACGTATTCATGGGAGAATAAGCCGAGCAACGGATTACCGAACCATTTATAAGACAGGAACATCAGAATAATCGCCAGCAGGAAGTTCGGGGTAGCCATCCCGATAAAGCTCAGGCCCGAGAAGAAATAGTCTCCTACGGAATACTGCTTCACTGCTGTGTAAATCCCGATGGGGATCGCAACGATATAATGAAAAGCCATGGTAACTAAGGACACGACAAGTGTCAGTCCCATATATTGCTGAATGACCGCCATAACCGGCTTGTTATAGTTGAACGAGAATCCGAAATCGCCATGCAGAATAATTTTACTCATCCATATAAAATACTGCTCATAGATCGGTCGATCCAGGCCCAGATTTGCCCGCATTTGATCCATTTCGGTCTGGGTCATGATATCGCCAGAGGCGGACATTTTGGCCGCATAGGAGGAGACATAATCTCCGGGCGGCAATTGAATGATATAAAAGACGATGAAGGAGATTAAGACCACCACAGGTATCGCCAGCAGAATTCGTCTGATAATGTATTGAAGCATTTTGCAATCCTCTCCTCTACAACACTTGATGATACAAAACAATAGCGGGGATGGGATACCCCGCTATTGCCGCCAAATCGATTCAAAGCTTATTGCTTGATAAAGAATTGCACTGGATGTCCTTGGCCGAGGGAACGATATTCGTCACACCAGATGGCGTCAGTAGGAATGTTGTGAATCTTATTGTTTGCAACAATCAGTACCGGTGTTGGTCCTGCATAACCGATTACCCATTGATTTTTCTGATGCAGCTTGACGATTTCATTGCTGTATTTGTTGATATCTTCAAGTGTTTTACTGGACTTCACTTGATCCCAGTATTCCAGGATCTTCGCTACATCGCCTTCAGGTTTAACGCCTTCTTTACCACCGGATTGCGTGTAGAGCCCGTAATGACCGAGCCATGGTGTCATGACACGAAGTGGAACGAGGGTATCCGGACGGAAGGCAACGTTAGCGACAGAAATATTCTCGGTATGCATTGGAATCTGGTTGGCATACTTCATATCGAATTGGGTAGTGCCATCCACGATTTTCACATTCGTTTTGAGACCCATTTCTTCATAGTACTTCTTCAGCAGTTCCAAGAATGGCGCATTGTCGGTGCTGCTCTCGACGATGGTCAGCGCCAGTTCAGAGCCGTCAGCATTGGTACGGAAATTATCCTTATCTCGCTTAGTCAGACCCAGTTCGTCGAGGAGCTGGTTAGCCCGCTGCGGATCGTATTCCGCCCACTGTTTATCCCAGCCTTCCTGATACCCCATAACCCCTTTCGGAACGGAAGCCTGAATCGGCTCACCTAGTCCGTTGGTTACGATCTCAGAGACTTGGTTGCGGTCTACCCCGATCGAAAGCGCTTCGCGGAACTTGATATCCTGGAACAGCTTGCGCAGGTTCGGATCTTCTGTTGTCTGGTTCAATTGGATACCCGCACTGGACCAAGATGGTTGTGTCCATGGAATGATACGGAAGTCGCCTTTTTTCTCATTTTCCTTCAGGACTGTGAAGTCCTTCGAATCAAAAATAGTCAAGTTATAGTCGCCGGAGAGTGTACCCAGCACCTTCTGGCTTGGATCTTGAATCTTGGTTGCAACAATCCGGTCGATGTAAGGAAGCTGTTTGCCTTCTTTATCTGTTTTCCAATAGTAAGGGTTACGTTCCATCACGAATTGGTCGCCGTTAGGATCATTCGTTGGCACCCAAGCGCGAAGTGTAGGAATTTGGTAGTGCAGCCAGTCTGTATATCCGGTCTCCATCAGGAAGGTCTTCGGATCTTCATAGCCCCACTCCTTGGTGATTTCCAGCGTCTTCGCATCACCTACAAACTCAGGCAGGATAGTCTTATGGAAGTGTGCCGGAGCAAAGAACCACTTGTTATCAATCGCCACACGTTCAAGGAAGAGTACGCTTGGATACTTGTGAGTCACTGTAAAGGTGTAATCATCTACCTTCTTGACTTCCGCTAGCGCTCTGTCGCCAGTTGCCGGATCAACGGAATAGTAAGCATCGTAAATCTTTTTACCGAAAGTCTCTTTGGTTAGCATGTGCTCCCAATAGAAGAGGACATCATCAGCTGTGAAAGGAACACCGTCAGACCATTTCATGCCTTCCCGCAAATGAATGGTGAACACTGTGGAATCTGCGTTAACTTCATAGCCTTTGGCTACGTTTGGTTCAACCTTATTGCCTTCCTTATTGAAGCGGAACAGCGCTTCTTCGGTTGGTTGACCAATTCCCCACTTATCAGCTACCCCGTTCCAAGGCATTTTCCAGTCGCCGCCGTATTGCCCGATTTCATCGACGACTTCCTCAATTTTAATGTCCTTGGCAGCCGGAAGACGCTCTTCCAGCGGTGGCAGCTTGCCTTCAGACACCAGCTTAGCAAACTGAGGTGCCTCTTTAGTGTTATTGTCCTTGACGATCGTTTCTTTCACATCCGGCGATTCTTTAACCTTCTCAACTGCGTTGTTAGAGGAAGTAGTTGTACACCCTCCCAGAACCGTAGTTAAAAGGACAAGACCCATTAACAGTTTGCTACCCCTTTTCAAGTTAACCCCTCCGTGTTTAGATTTACGATTTGTCTAGCGGAACTTGCTCTAGCTGTCTCCCACCTCCCAAGTGGAATTAAACCGATTTAACATAAATGCGGAAATGCTATGTAAAAGCAATATTAAACCGGTTTAATATTGGTTTAAAAAAATATGGGCCTGTGACATAACCCCTTATTAAACCGGTTTAAACATTGTTAATACCGAAATGTAAACGCTTTATTTGTATAATACATGGAATTAAGCGCTTAATCAATACGTAATTAACAGAAAGTTCAATATTATTTTAATATGAATAAAAAGAGGTTTTACCTCATTCGCAATCCGTTAATCCCTCTTACTTGTCCTATTATAGGACCAAAATGTACTAGGATTATTAGCGGATCATCAAATTTCGGTAAAACCCCTGCTTATTTCCTTTTATTTGAGGTTAGAATGTGTGTTCAGACGGAAGCGGAACTTGGCGTCATCTCCGTACCACATCGGGAAGTTTGTTCCCCATTTGTTGTTGTGGAGATTGAAGTGCCATCCGCCGTTCAGCGAAACAAACGTATTGTCGAACTGCAGCAGTCTTCTCTGACCAGGTGCAACCAGTGCAGAATCCAATGCCGCAATCGAAGCCTGACCGTCTGCCCCTTCATAGAAAACTCCACGGTCGATGGCATGCAGATTACGGTTGCCGTCCTTCACTACATTCAGAGGCGAGATCGGACCGCCCAGCTTATCCATCATCCACAGATTTGGATTATCCACCTTCAGGCCGCAGCTGAACCAGCTGGCTTCCGGCAGGCGGTTGGCATCTTTTCCGAACCACTGCAAACTAACATCCACTCCACCATCACCGGCAAAAGTGTAGATCAGTTCCAGTTCCTTCGGTGCTCCGTATACTTCATGAGCTTCCTTAGGCATGGACAGACGGAGCAAGTATTGATCACCGTTCACACTGCTTGTCTTCTGCATTTCTCTTACAATCGGTTTATAGATACCATGGCTTGGCAGCGGACGTACGAATTCAAAGCCCGGCTTGCTGAAATCGGCATCTGCCCACGGGTGCGTTAGCGGCAGGTTCTGCATGTAAGTGCGGAAATATCTGCCGTAATCATCTGTGCCGAAGGTCTCATAGATGTATTGACCAAACGGATGCTCGGCATCCACCCAGTTCTTGCCGTTGCCGTCGATCAGCTGGATCAAAGCGCCGTTCTCATTGAAGGCAACCTCATAACCACCGCTGTTGTAAGCCGAATGGCTGACAAACTGAGTCGCACCGGACAACTCATTCTTCACTGGCTTCAATTGCTCAAAAGCTGCCCGTGCTTCAGCTTGCTTATCTTCGCTCAGTGCAGCAACAGCTGTGTCCAGATATCCACGCTGCTCCGCCCAAGAGCTCTCGATCATCGAGTACGTGCGGCGGCTGGTCTCAGAAGCGAACAATCCGCTGGAATGCTTGTCGAACTCGTCCATAGCAAATGCACCGATGTATTGGAATTTAGCCGGGATGTCATCCACGTCGATATCGTCAACTTCCCGCGCCTTGTTAAAGTCTGGCTTCGCATAGTTGCGGAAGTCCGGCAGCCATTTCTTCACGTCAAGGCCCCAAGTATGCTCTACAACAAGCAGCAAGGCGTCGCTGAAACCTTTGTACTCGGCGCTTGCGACATCAATTCGGCCTTCAGCCAGCCACTTGTCTCTCAAGCGTTGCAGCTCGCGAAGTTTAGCAACCTTCAGCGGATCAGTAGCTCCGCCGTGAATCCAGGTATCTCCAAGCTCTTCACGTACCACTGGCAGTCGGTCGCTAACCGTAAGCAATTGTTCAGCAAAAGCATCCAGCGAAGAAGCAATAATCTCTGCATCCGGGTAGCGCTCTTGAATATGCTCGAACTGCTCACGAATCTCCTCTGCACTTGGTGGACCACAGTTGTCGCCGGTATGCGCGAACAGCAGGATATCATTAAGATCGTCCAGCTCTACGGCTTCACCGTAAGTTCCAGCATAGTTGACAATAATCTCACTGCCATCGGCCGCCTGCCATCTGAACAGCTTCGGCACATCCGGGCGCATCGAGGCCGGGTTCACGCCAAGGTGCATATAGCGAATGCCTGCTTCACTCATGTATGGCACCATCGACAGGGTGTGACCCGGTACGTCTGTCATCTTCGAAGCAATCGTCGTTTTGCCGAACTGGGCATCCAACTCTTGGCTAATCGACAGACCATAACGGAACAGGGCTGGATCCATTAGCTCGGTATGTGTTGTGAACGGCAAGCCGTGCCACACGATGTGACCCTTACGGATCGCTTCATCCATCGCTTTCTTGCCTTCTTCGGACGCATGATCAAGGTAATAGCGAATCAACCAGGAACCAGTGGTCCAGACGAAGCGCTCTTTACCACCTTTAGCTTCAAGCTCAGCAGCCAGCGCGATCGCTTTTGGAATATACTCCTCCATGTATTGCTTTACTACATTAGCTGCCAGATGGGTAAAACCGATATCGAGGTGAGTCTTAAAAACAACGTGTACTCTTTTTCTGCTAGTCATGGTTGTCTTGCCTCCATTTTCAAATAATTAGTCAAGAACTACATCGTTCGTAAGCGCGCCTTTTTCTTGCGGACCGGTAGGTCCACCAGCGAGGAGCGGCTGTCCAAAGAAAGAGCCTTGGGCAGGATTACCGAATTTGTACACCGAGAGACTGTTCGGATTGCTGTAATCTCTGTCCAGCCAAGACGGCCACGCATTACCGAGGCCATTGCCTGTCAATTCATTCGGGTAGTACTGGAATGCCTGAATATTGTTCCATGTATCCCATGCGGTGCCTTGGTTCGCCACATCTATTAGTTGGGTAACGACCAGCTCTTTATATACATGGTTACCTGGATCTTTCCACATCCCGTGAGAGCCAAATGCAGAGTAAGCTACCGGATGGGTGTTATTCACTTTATCTACTTCATTCCAGTTGTATGTTGTGCCAAAAGAATGGGCACCATAAAAAACTTGAACCGGTTTAATATAATTGCTGCCTTGGTCTGAGAATTTGGCCAATCTAACCGTTACACGTTCCCAATCCCCGACATGATCGCCTACTTCTGTTCCGAACACAGTTTTGCCTAGATCATAGGCACTGTACTGGAAGTATACTAGATCGACATTGTTATACTCCTTCTCTACCCAGAAAGCATAGATTGGAGCATTGGCCAAATCGCCTGAGAAATGAGGGAGCTTCAAAGTGTAAGGATTAAGCTCCGTTTTAGTTTTGAATTCATACAATCCAGAGTCAGGATTAATATAGCGGTCCAGGTAAGGCAGTGTGAACTCTACGGAAGCCGGGAAGTAGGTCTCCCCTTGCGCAAACCAAATTCTGGGAGCGAATGTCTGCAAAATCTCGCGTTTGGCCGTATCACTGTAAGCATTGCCTGGCACAGCCCTGGTCGTGGAATCCTGTGGTGAAATGGCCTCCACTTTCAAGCTGCTGGTCTGGTCATTAAAATCGGATAGATAGATCGTGTCAGAAGTTAACACCTTTGACGATCCTTTAAAGTTATTGTCTTTGTATAGTGTTACCTTATAACCTGGTGCTATACGAATAGCAGAGATTGTGTCATTGCCAACTCCGTTAACAATATCCGCCCAATCATAGTTGCCGATATCAAACTGCTGCTCGAATCCACCATAAGGAGAATTGGAGTAAGCAATCACCGGCTTGTTCGGACCGCCAATCTTCTCAACCTTAAGGCTGGAAGTCGCGTCGTTGAAATCATCCAACCAACTTGCGTCACGAGTTAGCTGCTTTGCGTCACCAGAGAAGTCCTTGTCACGATACAAGGTTAAACGGTAACCTGATGCTATTTTGACTGAAGAAATTTTATCGTTTCCAACGACATTTAGCTCGTTCACATTGTAAAGACCAATCCCAAACTGCTGTGAAATGCCGTCAAAATCACCATCCCGATACACTGTTACCGGACTTTCTGCCGCCAGCGCTGACTGTGCTTCCTCCACCAGCATGGGCTGTGCTTCTTCCGCCATCGCAGGCTGCGCTACCGGTAAGATCAGAGATACTGCCAAGAACGATACTGTAAGCAAGGATTTGATTGTCATATTCGGCTCCTCTTCGAATGATGATTTCATTTTCTGCTAACATTCATTTCTTCGGACTTCTGTAGGTCTATTCTCAGGATGTATGATAACGCTTTCTAAAGATCCTCCTTTCATGATTAAAGATAACTATACACTCAGGGTAATCTATGTCAGTGACATATACAATAATAAAATCAGCATTGTTACGTAAATTTTTCCGATCCCAAATCTCATAATTCGACCATTATTTACAATATCATTGCACAACCCAAGGACAAAGATAACAATGTCGAGATTAAATTTCCATTTTAAAGAAACCAACCTCCATATGTCACTGATATATAAAAAACCTCCCCTATCACATAACAAGTGATGTTGAAGGCTAGAGAGGCTGAATACCACTATTCGGTTCAGAGATTAAGATTCCGTACAGAGCTTCGTTCGATAATAGTCGTGTTTACTTTAATCGACACCGCTCCCTCCTTGGAATTCTCCATACGCTTGCAGAGCAGATTAACCGCTGCCTGACCTAGCTGCTGCGTTGTTTGTCTCGCTGTGGTCAACGGGACCGGCAACAAACTGGCGAGTTGGATATCAGAAAACCCGATGATGGACAGATCCTTAGGAACCGCCTTGCCGATTGACAAAGCCGTGTTCAAGCAGGAAGTCGCCAGATAATCATCCGCACAGAGGACCGCTGTCATGTCCGGATTATTTTGCATGAAATCAACCAGTTCCTGGTTGGAGCCGTTCAGATTCAACATATAATCCTCTGAGCAGTTCAGGCTAATATTCCGCCCGTTCACAGGTAGCTCATAATCCAGCATCGCCTGCATGTAACCTTTATAACGGTCCTCCCGACTTGTCACTCCGTCAAATGGCATGGAGAGATAACCGATTTCCTGATGTCCTCTCTGAATCAAATATTCCGTTAGATTATAGGCACCTTGATGATGGTCGTGATACACACAATCAATGTTAAGCTCGCGAAAAATCCGGTCGATAATCACCAGCGGGTAGTTTAGCAAATTAAGCTCCAGTACCTTCTCACTACAATGCGTTCTTCCTCGTGGGAATAGAATAATTCCGTCCACGCCATCATCATACAGCTCCTGAAGGCTGCTACTCTCATCCTCTTTGTCGGTAGTCATGCGAATGAGCAGATGGCAACCGGATTTGCGGGCTTCCCGCTCAACGGAGGCGATAATTCTGGCGATATAATCATCCACGTTCGGAAACACAAGGGCAATTCTTCGCTTATCCAGCGTATTATCAATATCTGCTCGATCCGCTGCAATCTCTCTATCTGGTCCTGAATAGTCGCCTGACATAAAGGTGCCCCGCCGCGCCATTCGGTATACAATTCCCTGCTTCTCCAAAATTTGCAGCGCCAGCTTGGCAGTCATGCGGCTGACAGAATACAGCTTGGCCAGCTCCGCCTCAGACGGCACCGGATCATGCGGCTGCAACTTACGCTTGCGAATTTCCTCCAGCACCAAATCAGCAGTTTGCAGGTATAGTAGCGGCTTCCGATCCGACTTCTGATGTTGTTCTTCCATGTACACATCTACCTCAATTCCGAATTGCTATCTTTCTTTTGTCATTGTCTCATGAAAAAGATAGTTCGATACAGTTATTGTACAATCCTGTTTAAGAATCTCCACTTTTATTGCTAAAGTAAGACGAAACCTTGGGCCAAGCACCGCGCTCCGGGAGGCATCACGGGGAATGTTTGGGCTTCAGGTCGCTGTTGTTGCTAGACCTAGAAAAAATAGGGGAGCAACAGCGGCCGCAGTACCTAAACCTAGAAGAATAGGGAGCAACAACGGCCGCAGTACCTAAACCTAGAAGAATAGGGAGCAACAACGGCCGCAGTACCCACTTTACCAGAAAATCCGCCTGAGCCTACGTTCGAGCTTAGTAAGAGTTTTATAACAGGAAAATATACCGTTAATTCTTTCTTTTCTCCTTATTTGCGATAAATAAAGGGAAATTCTCCTGTTAAAAACCTATTTTCCCCCTCAACGATCTAGATATGAGGTAATTAACGGGATATTTTCCAGTTATCTTTAGAACAGAAAAAAATTCAATCAAAATAACAGGAGTTATTCCCGTTATTGCAATGCCCTATCGAATGAAGTTGAGCTTTCCGGCGCATTGGTCACCTGAAGGCGTGAAATCCTTGTGAGCTGAGCATTCAAAAGAGTTCACTTCTATTTTGTACCTTAAGCTACAAGAAAGTCGTTATTTAGACGTCCGTGTCATTTTCGAGATCACATTGTGTTTTTAAATACGATTTATATAAAAATATAAAAAAACAGCCCTTTGGCCGAAGGATGGTTAAACTCCCATTCTTCAACCAAAGGGCATGCATAGATTGACCTTGAATTTTTCAACATAGGAGAAGCATTCCTTATTCCCCTGTGATATTTCCCCAGTTCAATCTATACAACAGGCAATCTGCCTTATTATTGCAGCTCGGCATTCAGCCGTTCAATGAGCTCAAGCAACTGCAGCGGTTCACTGACGGTGTGTGTCGGCCGTTCGGATTCATCCGCCGGTTCATGGGGATAACGCGGCGTCCAGCTCTGAAAGATGCTGGTGATGCCAAGTGCGTTGGCTCCCTTCATATCACGGCTCAGGTTATTGCCGATCATGACGGTCCGGGAGAAATCCTGCTCAGACAGGTCAAGTGCTCCGATTGCAGCCTTGAACATCCGAGGACTAGGTTTAACAGCTTTAATATTCTCAGAAATAATCATTGCACTGAAATAATCATGAAGTCCATGTTGCTTGAATACGTTCTTGAAGGATTGTGCATCGCCATCGGCCACCAGGGCCAGCGTGTAGCCTCTCTCATGCAGAGTTTGAATCGTGGTTTCTGCCCCAGGGATCAGATCCGCACCGAGAACGATGCCTTCTTCGTCCCGAATCTCAGTCGATTCATCAACAATCGTGTCGCCGCTGTCAAAAAAGATAATTAACTTCTTGTCGTCCATATTCTTTATGACCATCCTCTTCATTCGATTGGCGGACTGCCAGTGGATTCCCGGATGACCAGTTCTGGCTGCATAACAATTCTCTGCTTGATATCATCTGCGTTATCCAGACTGCCGATCAGCAGATCGAACGCCAGCTTCACCATCTGATCCATAGGCTGAGCAATAGTTGTCAGCGTTGGGTTCGTCACGGTGGACAGTATGGTGTCGTCAAAGCCGATAATCGAGAGCTGCTCCGGTACGGATATGCCCGCTTCTTTCGCGGCCTGCAGCGCGCCGATAGCAAGCAAATCGTTGCAGCAGAACAAAGCCGTGGGACGTTCCGATCCGCGAATAATCGCAGCGGCTGCCCGTTTGCCGTCTTTAATATTCGACTCACAGGACAGAATCTCCTCCGGGCTCAATGAAATTCCTGCTTCGAATAATCCAAACCGGAAACCTCTGACCCGCTCAAAGCTGCTGCTGACCTTGAAATTCTCCGAAAGAACCGCCACTTGCTTATGGCCCTTGCCCAGCAAATACCGGGCGGCAAGCTCGCCGCCCCTGAAGTCGTCCGTCAGGACGCTGTGCACCGACATGCCTGCGGCCTCCCGTGCAATCATAACAATCGGAAAGGACTTCTCTGCAAGCAGCGCGAGAATCTCTGCATTCTCTAATCCGGTTCCGATCAGAATACCGTCAACGTTCTTTTGCTCCAGTAGTCGGATGTACTTCTCAACGCGTTCATCCCTGTTGTCCGTACTGCAAACGATGACACTGTAGCCTTCTGAATGTGCCAAATCCTCTACTGTTCTTGCAATTTCAGAGAAAAAAGGGTTGGAGACATCCGGAATCAGAAGACCTATCGTGTAGGTCTTCTTCCCCATCAAAGCGGACGCAATGACACTGGGCTGATAATTCAGTCGCTCCATCACCTGCAGGATTTCTTCGCGCCTTTTCTTGCTTACTTTTCCTTTACCGTTAATTGCGTTGGAGACGGTGGCAATCGATACGCCCGCTTCCTTCGCAACATCATATATCGTGGTTGCTTTCATGGCATAGCCTCATTATTATCGGATTGTTAAGGGATAGTTTCTCTTCTTTCAAATCCCCATCACATTATTATCCGATGAATATACTCTTTTTGCAACACTCATTCACTCTCAGCCGGAGCGGTGGAAAGTGGCTTAGCGAGCCATTCATGATCTGGATCATTGTGAAATTTCCAGATCCGGGTTGGTCCGGCCATCACGTTCAGGTAGTAAACATCATAGCCAGGAGGCGCCGAGACAGGGTGATACCCTTTCGGTACAAGCACGGCTTCGCTATCTTTGACAGCCAGCGTCTCGTCGAGAGAACGGTCATCCGTATACACACGCTGAACGGCAAAACCTTGTTCAGGCTTCACATGGAAGTAATAAGTCTCTTCCAGCAATGACTCCTCTGGCAGCGCATCCCGGTCATGCTTGTGCGGAGGATAACTCGACCAATGACCCTGCGGTGTGAATACCTCGACCACCAGCAAACTGTCAGCCGGCTCCTGCTCCGGTAAAATATTATGGATGAACCGCTGCGTAGGTCCTTCTCCTCTAACCTCAACGCCTACATCGCTAGGAGCGATCAGACGCGCATCATGGTTGCCGTGACCAGGGGCCTTGCATACTGCAAGCTCCAGTTCAGTTACAGCGGTCACCTTGAAACGGTTGTCATTCGGGACATAAACAGAATAAGGTGGAATCTGCTCGAACACGCTCATTCTTTGCCCGATATTGAGCCAGGAAGCATTGGCAGTCGCGATGTCGGCTCTACCACTCAGAAGCACCAGACATACCTCGTCACCATCTGTAGACTGGCTTAACGTCTCACCAGGACTCAATCGATAGACCTCGAAGCCTACATAGGTCCAGCCAGCGGACTCAGGTGTTATCGATAGCGCGGGTTGATTACCTGTACGTTGCGAATCCGGACTTACAATCAGCTTGCTCACGCTTTTCACAACCTTTCCTTATTGTAATTCCGAGAGTTTGACCGGACGGTTCTCTTGCAAGGAAAGCTTCGCTGCCCGGGCAATTCTTTCTGCCTGCCAGCCGTCATTTCCGTTAACTGAAACCGCCTTGCCCAGTAGAAGAGTATCGATAAATTGCTGTGTTTCGTCTACATATGCTGCATTATAACGTTCCAGGAAGAAGTGAAGCGGCTTGTCGCTTTGGATGCCGTCTTCTGTACTCAAAACAGCCGTGTTCGGAAAATCATTGGCAGCCGTTACAGAACCCTTCGATCCAAACACCTCAACACGTTGGTCATAGCCATAAGCCGCCTTCCGGCTGCAATCGATGACGCCAAGCGCACCATTTGCGAAGCGAAGGGTCACAATCGCTGTGTCCACATCGCCGTATTGACCGAATACAGGATCAATCAGTACGCTACCTTGGGTATAGACTTCTTCAACTTCACTACCCGAGAGGAAACGAGCCATATCAAAGTCATGGATCATCATATCCATGAAGATGCCCCCGGAGACCTTAATGTATGCTTCTGGTGGTGGCCCCGGGTCCCGGGAAGTAATCTTGATCAGATGGGTGTCGCCAATGGCTCCGTTCTGCACATGCTCACGCACCCGTTTGAAGTTGTGGTCGAACCGGCGATTAAAGCCGACTTGCAGCTGTACGCCTGCCTGGGATACGGCTTCGATAGCTTCTTCAGTCTGACGGATATCCATACTAAGCGGCTTTTCACAGAAAATATGCTTACCCTGTTCTGCAGCCTTCTTAATCAAAGGGACATGCGTATCAGTGGAAGAACAAATAAATACAGCGTCAATCTCGGGATGGTTCAGGATCTCTTCGCTGTCCTTAGTGACGATGGCAATGCCTCTAGATGCCGCCCATTCTTCAAGTTCCGGACCTGCGAACAGGTCGCTCACTGCGAGAATCTCCGCTTGTGGATGTCTGATCAAGTTGTCGGCATGGATTTTCCCGATTCTGCCGGCGCCGATAATACCGAATTTCAGCTTCTTCATAGTCGTCAGCCTTTCTGTAGTGGGGTGTAAATACGATTCCGATTTCTCTTCTATATGGATTCAGTCCACTCCATCATTCCCCCCGGCTCACGGCCGGGGATCTGCTATTTCGTAGTTGTAAGGCTGCTATTGTGAATTACCAGCGAGCGGTAACCATCTTTTTGCGGGTAAAGAATTCTACGCCGTCTGGTCCGTTGGCATGCAAATCACCATAGAACGATTTCTTCCAGCCCGAGAACGGGAAGAAGGCCATTGGAGCTGGAACGCCGAGATTGACCCCGAGCATACCTGCATCGATAGTTTCACGGAATTGACGCACGCTGCTTCCGTTGCTGGTGAACAAACAAGCTCCGTTCGCGAACTCTGAACGATTGGCAACAGCGATTGCATCCTCCAGCGTATCTACACGCATCACGGACAATACCGGTGCGAAAATTTCATCTCTCCAAATCTTCATTTCACTGCTAACCCGGTCAAAGATCGTCGGGCCTACGAAGTAGCCGGAGTTCTGAACAGCTTCATCCTTACGCCCGTCTCTGACTAGCACACCGCCTTCGGATTCCCCAGACTCAATATAACCAAGTGTTCTTTCCTTGTGTCCGCCACGGATAACCGGGCCAAGGAACGTGCCTTCATCCAGTCCGTTACCGATCGTAATCTGATCGGCAGCAGCAGCCAACCGCTCAACCAGCTCATCGGCAACATCACCGACAGCGACTACAACGGCGCAAGCCATGCAGCGTTCGCCTGCAGAGCCAAATGCTGCATTAACGATTTCTTTGACCGTCAAATCCAGATCCGCGTCAGGCAGAACGATGGAGTGGTTCTTCGCGCCAGCCAATGCTTGCACGCGTTTGCCATGAGCCGTACCTCTTGTATACACGTACTCTGCAACCGGTTGTGATCCAACGAAGGAGATCGCCTTGATCTCCGGGTGCTCCAGAATACCGTTTACGACATCATGTGCACCGTGTACGACGTTCAGCACGCCGGCAGGTAGACCTGCTTCATGGAACAGCTCAGCCAGACGGTTCGCCAGAAGTGGCGTACGTTCGGATGGCTTCAATACGAAGGTGTTACCAACGGCAATCGCCAGCGGGAACATCCAGCAAGGTACCATCATCGGGAAGTTGAACGGTGTAATACCGCCGATCACGCCGATAGGATAACGGTACATGCCCGACTCAATGTTGGAAGCAATATCCGGCAATTGTTTACCCATCATCAGGTTTGGTGCACCAGCAGCGAACTCGACACATTCGATCCCACGCAGCACTTCGCCACGCGCTTCGCTCAAGCTTTTACCATTTTCCTTCGTAATCAGGGTAGCCAGCTCATCCCAGTGATCCACTAGCAGCTGCTGATATTTGAAAAGTACGCGGGCCCGGCGAGGAACCGGTGTCCGACTCCAGCTCTCAAAAGACTTGCGGGCGGCTTGGACCGCTGAATCTACGTCCTCCTTGGAAGACAATGGCACCTGCGCCAATACTTCTTCCGTAGCAGGGTTGTACACATCATCGTATTGTACAGCGGAAGACTCCACCCATTCTCCGCCGATCCAGTTCTTTAACTTCGTTGTCATCGTATTCCCTCGCTTATAGTAGATTTAGCGGCTTTGCTTAGCCAGCTATGATTTCGCCGCGGTTGCAGCGTTCAATATAATCTTCAACTTGTGCTACAGTTGGCATGGCATCTGAACAGCTATGGCTGGAAATGACAATACATGCAGCCGCACTGCCGAATTCCATGCTTTTCTCAATAGTTAGACCGGACATGAGTCCATGAATGAAGCCTGCGGCATAAGAGTCGCCCGCACCAAAAGTCTTGATAACCTTGGCCGGATAGGATTTAGCCCGTTGCTCCAGTCCCTCTGCGGTGTAGGCGATGGATCCTTCCTTACCGTGTTTGATAATAACGATTTTGGCAAAGTGGTTGAACCACTTGGAAGCTGTAAAGCTGTCGCTATGCTCGAGATTATTCTCAAATCGCTCCATGCTGTCGAATTCTTCTCTTGTGCCAATAATAATGTCACTCTTCTCTGCCGCCAGGTTGTAATATACTGCTGTTTCTTCGGCAGAATTCCAGGTATACGGGCGATAATCAATATCCAGAATGACTGTAGTGCCATGCTTGCGGGCATAATCCAGAGACAGAAGCACTGCTTCCCGCGAAGGACTAGCTGCGAGCGCAGTACCCGATACAAGCAGGGCCTTGCTGTTAGCAATCAGTTCCTCATTCACTTCAAGCGGTCCCAGCTTCAGGTCAGCCACATTATCACGATACATCAGAATGCTGCATTCGCTCGGGCTCTTGATTTCGGTAAAAGCAAGGCCTGTAACCGCACCGGTCTTGTCTGTAACGACATTACCGGTATCAATACCTTCTTTCTCCAGGTACCCTTGGATAAAGCGCCCCATCTGGTCATCGGCAATCTTGCCGATAAATGCTGTTGCATGACCCAATCGGCTCATGCCGATAGCAATGTTGGCAGGAGAGCCACCTACATATTTGGTAAACGTCATCGTCTCTTCCATAGGCCGATTAATCTCATTCGCATTCAAATCGATGCACAAGCGGCCAATCGCAGTAAAGTCAAACTTCCTTCCGGAAGGAAAAATGTTAGACAATATGTTCACCCTCCTTCGTTTATAGTAAAGATTCCAAGTAACGGAGTGCCTTCTCTGCGTATTCACGCGCCGGATGTTCGCCTGGGTCCTGTTCCCCTTCGAGCAGCGCCCATCCTGTATAGTTACGGCTTACAAGTTCGCCGATAATCGGTTTGAAATCAATGCAGCCATCTCCCGGAACCGTGAACACGCCTCTACGAATGCAGGTGACGAAGTCCACGCCATCGGCTCTGGCCTGCTCCAGCAGCGCTGGACGCACATCCTTGAGATGTACATAAGCCACTCGATCATAATGCTTACGCAGTACATCCAGCGGATTCGCGCCGCCATACAATGCATGACCAGAATCGAAGAGTAGATATACAGCCTGTGGATCTGTCAGCTCCATCAGCTTGTCGATTTCTTCCGGGCTTTCTACAGCAGTACCGCCGTGGTGATGGTAAGTCAGCTTCAAGCCGTACTCTTGGGCAATTCTGCCGGCAGCATTCAGACCTTCTGCCAGGCTGGCCCAGCCCGCTTCATCAAGACGAATGACTTCACTCTCATTTGGCGTCCGTCGCGGATCGAAATGCAGCGAGCCACCCACCTCACAAGTGCTGATGACCTTACTGCCCATGCTCTGCAGGAATTTGGCATGTTCCCGGAAAGCTTCCAACTCCTGCTCACGATATGCGGGATCAGAGAACAATACGGATTTCCACTGGGAGACCAGCTGAATGTCACGCTTCGCCAGTTCTTCCTTTAGAACTGCAATATCGGTCGGGAACTTTCTACCCATCTCCGTGCCCTTAAGGCCCAGGGAATGGATATCGTCCATAATCTGCTCGTAAGTGGTATCATCGCCATGCTCTTTAACATCTTCGCCGACCCAGTTAATAGGGTGAACGCCTAATTGAAATGGAAACCGTGTCATCACTTAGTCCTCCTAGTAGACTCTCGCCTGAGATAACTTCTCGTTCATTGCCTGATGCGCATCTGTGACTTTAGTGCTTGAGGAAACGGCGGGAACCCCTACATTCCACCAGGATTCATATCCGTCAGTATTCGTACCAGCAAGAACCGGAATTTCAATTAATGTAGTGCGTGTTTCTTCCTTCGCTGCCTTAAGTGCTTGCTCAAGTTCTTCTGGTGTAGTCGCTTTGTATGCGGCTGCGCCAAGGCTGCGGGCATGCGCTGCAAAATCAATCGGGAGCGGCGCCCCTGTGTAACGGCCTGTACTCTGTTCACGATAACGGAACTCGTTGCCGAAGCCGTCACTGCCATGTCCGCGCTGCAGGTTATGAATACATTGATAACCATGGTTGTCGAATAGCAGCACAGTGATTTTGCGTCCTTCCTGAAGGCTTGTGACCAATTCGGAATGGAGCATCAGATAACTGCCGTCTCCGACAACGGCGTACACATCACGTTCCGGCTCGGCAAGTGCAACGCCGAAGGCCCCGCTGACTTCATATCCCATACAGGAGAAGCCATATTCCATGTGATAGCCCTTTGGTTGTCCGACCCGCCACAAGCGGTGCAGGTCACCCGGCAAGCTGCCTGCCGCGCAGACAATAACGGCTTCGTCGCCGATCGTCTCGTTGATAACACCAAGCGCACGTGTCTGGGCGAAGCCTTCTGGATGTTCCAGCCCATACAACCGGTCTACCTCGTTCTTCCACTCGGTGCCGAGTGCCGCAAGCTGTCCGTCTTCATAAGAACTGCTATAACCTGCATCACTCAAGCCTTTCAAGAGCTGAAGGATGACCGTCTTCGCATCTCCCGTCAAGGCTACGCCATCAAGCTTGGCGCCATCCATACGGTTGATGTTGATATTCAGGAACTGCGCTTCCGGATGAAACGCAGATTTAGATGATGTCGTAAAATCGGAATATCTTGTTCCGATACCAATAATCAGGTCTGCCTCTTTGGCTACTTTATTAGCGGCCAAAGCGCCGGTTACGCCGACTCCGCCAACATTGAGCGTGTGGTTCCAAGGCAAGGAGCCTTTACCTGCCTGTGTTTCCGATACCGGAATGCCAAACTTCTCTGCAAATTCCGCAAGCGTTTTCGTAGCGTCTGAATATTTAACGCCTCCACCGGCGATGATCAAAGGCTTGCGTTTGGACTTCACAAGGGCGATCGCTCTTTCCAGAGCCTGGGGAGCCGGTTGTTGGCGTTCTACATAATGCACCCGTTTCTCGAAGAAGGATGCCGGATAATCATAAGCTTCAGCCTGCACATCTTGTGGCAGTGCCAGGGTTACCGCGCCAGTCTCGGCCGGATCTGTAAGCACGCGAATCGCGTTCAGAGCTGAAGTCATCAATTGTTCAGGGCGGACAATGCGATCCCAGAATCTGCTCACCGGCTTAAAAGCGTCGGCTGCCGAAATCGTGTAGTCATGACCGGCTTCAAGTTGCTGCAATACCGGGTCAGGCTGTCTGGAAGCAAAGTTGTCTCCTGGAAGAAGTAGCAGCGGAATACGGTTGACCGTTGCCGTTCCGGCTGCAGTAACCATATTCAAAGCACCAGGACCAATGGAAGTAGTGCATGCATAAATTTGTTTGCGATTGTGTTGTTTAGCGAACGCGGTGGCCGCATGTGCCATCCCCTGTTCGTTCTTGCCTTGGATGAAATTCAGGCTGCCTGAGCTACGCTCCAGGGCCTCACCAAGACCGGTTACATTACCGTGACCAAAGATTCCCATTACCCCGGCAACAAATTTTGTTTCGACTCCGTCGCAGGAAATGTACTGTTGATCCAGAAATCTTAATAGGGCCTGTGCCATTGTTAAGCGGATAGTAGTCATTGTATCCTCCCTATTTGTGAGTTAAGCGCTTATCAAAAATAAAGAAATGTAAATGCAATCATTTTATATTAATTGTATAGGTAAAGCGCTTAATCCAATGTTACAATGAATAGGACAAAAAAATCAATCATTATTTCTTGGAGGTTTTGCTAATGCCTGTTGTCGACCATCTTCGTCCCTTCTGGGACACTGTTCTTCGCGTTGCACCATTACTATATTTGGACCGTCAGGAGCCCTTCAAACCGCATCGTGTCGGGGTCACTGTATTCGAGACGACCGCACCTTCGGTTTCTTTTGACCGGATCGTCCATGTCGATACCAGCAAGTATAGCCTGGTCATTGAGTACGCCATTTATTACGATTATGACATTCAACATATTTATGATTTGGAGCATGTTTGGGTATATCTAAATCATGACGGTGGCATCGAGTACGCTGAAGTCAGCTTCCATGGCCATTTTATGGTAGGACTAATGCGCGACCGCAGCAATCTGACGGATGATAATGTCATCAAAATTTATGTTCAGCCCGGTAAACACGCCATGGCGGCACATGAAGAATTGTTCCGGCTGCTCCCGAACGTCGAGAGATGCTGCCAAGAGGAGGCAGGAATCGAAGGTGTGCTGGAACCGGACATGTTCAGTGGTGAGTTCAAACCAGGAGTACATATCGATCCGCCAGCCGAGGCGCATTTACGAACTTTCAGTTTTCAGCCATCGTTCGAATATGTTCCCTATACCTTACCTGAGGAGACATTCGTCTCCTGGCCAGAGCTGCGCGAAGAGATTCCGGTACGCATGAAGGCTCTCATTGACACGATTAGGTAAAAAATATTAATTTTCTGGAAAATAAAAAGTAAAGAGGTATCCCCTAGCCGTGAATGGCTGGAGGATACCTCTTCGCATTAATTGTCCGATTTGCCAACAACTTTGCCCCTTAACTTACCCAAGAATGACTAAACCGAGGAGCGACAGGCTTAGCTTTTTACTATTTTTTTGGACTTAGAATAAATAAATAGCGTCTACCGTATTGTTCATCTGAAATTCTCAGGCTTTTCTACATACCACTCCGTTAATCCGCATTTCGAACATACAAACGGAATGATCGGACTGCTTTCTTTTGTTGTAAAATTTTTAACTGGTTCTTTTATTGCTGAGAACTTACCAATCGCACTTGTTGCTCTTGAGCGAGTCATATCAATATTGCACTTTGGACATTGATGATTCAGAATAATCAGCTCTTTCTACTTTGTTAGTCTTCGATTAACTAATAAAACTTTGTATTTTTCTACCGTCTTCAAACCGTTCTTTAAATTCCCCTCTAGTGTATTCGTTAATGGTCTTGTTCCAAAAAGCTTGCGCCGGTTTGTTACTTTCTATTTGAAAGACTTCCCAGTTACCCTTATGTAATTCGAATATTTGTTTGGCTACTGCTTTGCCAATTCCTTCTTTTCTATACTTCTTCAGAATAAAGAACTCTGCTATTGAAAAGTAATTCCGCTCTTCTGATTCAATGAATCTTACTAAGACAAATCCTGCATATTTTTTATCTTGTTTTATGACATAAGGAAACCGATGATTCTCTTCTTCCCAATAGTCATCTAAATAAGGATATGGCGCAAAAAGCCCATCTTCCTCCACATCACACTTTACAAATTCAGAAAAATCATAAATATAAAATTGCATTAAATTTTGTATGATCTCTTTGTGTTTTTTAGCAGCACGTAATAATTCATAATTCATTTAAGCGTCCGCCTTTTTAAAGTCTTTATGTATCCTTCTTTGTGCAGTAGGCAAGAACTTTCGCCATGATTAAAAATAATGCCGATTTCTACCTTCGATCTCCGCTTTGCATTGACAACATATTACTACATATTCAGAAATAAACTGTAGTTCAAAACCTTCATAAGTCCAATTCAAAATACATCAAAGGTTCCGCCTCTTACACAATTTCTGCGATCTGCCCGTGAAACTTGTTTTTGTACATAACCCAAAATGAAATACAGGAGGAACTTGCGATTTTGAGTACAGACGTCATGTTATGGATACTACCGAAATCGCACGAGTCTACGGTATTCTCTGAAATATTGAGACTTTAATCCCCAAGCCGTGAATGGTCGGAGGATACCTCTTCGTGTGTAAACTACTTTGTTGATTTAATACTTAGCGCTTATCCTTTAGATAAATAATATTGATGCTGGGTATTGAGTAATTTAAGAATCTCTGGAAGCTCGTGATGTGTGACTGGCGGCAAACTGATTAATTCGCTACCGCATCTAAAATAGGTACGACCATCATCATATTTGTATTGATATCCTTCAAGTTCGTCTAAACACTTCCCACCGTTGTAACATCCAGTGTACTTATAGTTATATTCTTCAATAGCAAACCTTACACTATCATGAAAAATATAAGAGTATTCTAATGAAGCATAGAATTTCATTTTTAGTACTGGAATTTCTTTTTCTATCGAGAATTTCATAATATGTTTCTTAGTCTTATTATTTTTAAATACAAAATTAAGTGCTTGAGTCTTGGCCTTTCGGGGTTTGTATCCAAGTTTTTCAGCTTGATCAGCAATTTTGGAGTATAACAGTTTATCCTCGTCAGACAAGTGTTGGAAAAACTCATCAAGAATTATCTTAATCACCCCATTAGTCTCTAGTGTATTTATTGGGCAACAAGTCATTTATTACGGTCTTTATGTATCCTTCTTTGTCACTTAAAATCACATTTGTTCCTTCGCCATAATCGCTTATTAATTCTCGACAAATACCACATGGGGACACAACTTCTATTTGTTGATTTTCTTGAGTGGGGTCAGGATGCCTAACTGCTACGATGGTATCAAATTCGCTTTCTCCTTCTGAGATAGCTTTCCCCAATGCAATTGCCTCTGCGCATACAGAGACACGACCAATACTAGCTTCTAAATGTACTGCTGAATAAATCTTTCCTGTTTTTGTTCTTACAGCTGCTCCAACATGATGCTTTCCGTCTACATATAAAGCTTTTATTGTGTTCTTCGCCACATCTATAAGTTGAAGATCTTCTTGATCTACTGTCATTAATAAATTCACTCCCACTAAAAAATTGATATATCGACTGAGCTCATTCCATAATTATACATTCAGTATCCGAGCGGCGATAGCCATACTGAGTGAATATATTGTTACGTGAAGTCCAGGAATGCTCGGAGGAGTGTTATATTGGCTTTTCGGTGAAGTAGGCAAGAATCTTCTGCCATGTTTAAAAGCGAAGAGGCACCCCAAGCCATAAATGGCCCGAAAGATATCTCTTCGCTTTTTATATTAGGTGATCCTATTCACTGAATTAGTGTTCTAATTTTTAAGACGAACAAAAGAAAGTAACAAACAGCGAAAAGGAGCTAAGGGTTTGCCTGAAAGATTTCCGGAGGAAAGCTTGTATCGGATGACTAACTGGTCGGCAGATTTCAAATGATATAAGATCCATCTCCCAATTAAGGGCATTTTTGTACCTTATATTTCTCTAATATAGAGAAAAGAGGTGATTAAGGGCATTATTGCATCTTATTTTTCGAAAAAACTCTCTAAACGTGCTATAGTGGAATATTTAAGGTACAATACTGCCTCTAATCCCTGCTAACGCTTCATTACATAGTAATTAAGGTACAAAAATGCCGTTAATTACACGTTGTGAATCACATAGAGTCCAAACATCACCATAATAAAGCTTGAACTTTTTACTTGTAGTTTGAATCCTACGTCTGGTTCTTAACTTTGTCTTATTTGGTATAAAATCCTCCTAATGTTCTGTGAAAATAAAGTTTTAGACTGATCCATTAAATGAAGCAGCGGCAGAACAAGACTTGATAATTAAAGCCTTAGACTGCCGCTGTTGTTGTCAAACTATCGTTCCCCGTTAGCTCATCAACTAAACATATTATTAATTATTCTTAAATATTAGAAGACAAAATGCCACCTGAGTACTTTAACCAATTAAACATAAAAGTACCTACGTTCAATGGTCTTATTGATTCTCCATTTTACAAGACTAAACTCACTTCAGATAATATTTTCTCCTTCACGCCTTATGGAAACTGCAATCGCCCCAAAACCCAAGTCAGCACACATGGGGCAGACAAAAAGATAATATCTCCCACTTTCCAATTCAGAACGAGTCTTTAGCAACAACTTTTCCATTTCTTCTTGTTGAGCTTCCTCTTCCTTATGTCGGAGTACATATATAAAATGACTGAAATTGAGTATGTAGTATTCTAATGGCAAACCGAGAGACGGTAACCAAGCGTCTCAACGCTGCGGTTAATCAGATTCATCGCTGGGTAGACATTGTAAGTGGGGACGTGCACATAATGAAACAATATGGGCGATCCTTATTCACCCTTTATTTGCGCATACCCAATTCTCCATCTCCCAGCCACCGGCTCCTTCACCATCCTCTTCTTCACTTTAAATACAGGATGAAATCCTGCGAATTCATGAGTCTGAGTGAGGAAACCGAATCATTTCGAGGGAGTTAAATTAAATAATATCAAATTCTGCACCTTCTGGATAAAGAGAAACATATTCTTCATCTTCATCTAAAAAGGCTACTTTCACATTATCTAATAAATTTTTATTAGATAATTCCTTAATTGTAGTTTTTAAAGCTTTTTCGACGTCAAGAACGTAGTTGAAGACGTTCACACTACCACTACCAATGTCTCCACCATCACTCGAACCATTTCCAGTCCAACCTAAACACTCATTCATTAAATTTTCGACCATATGCCTTTTTTCAAGTGCTTCTTCCATTTGATTTTCTTCATATGGGTATTGGACAACAAACTCGATTAACTCCTCCTCATCAAGATTTTCATAACCATTATTCAGCTTCTCTTCAGCTAATTTTTCCATTACCTTTTCTGCTTTTTCAAATAAGTTTAATTTTACTTCTTCTGATTCACCAGTATCTCCAACAACACCATAGTGGACTGTTAATGTTCTACCATTTTTCCAAACTTCCCAATACACCAATTCATTATCAACTTTTTTGACTAACTTAATCACCGTTTATTCCTCCTGTGAAAATCACTAATCTTTTATGTACATTTCCCTCGGTTTTTACTTCTTACCTTCAATGTCTTGTTGCCTTTTAATTATCTCAAAATATCAAAACTTATGCATTGGTTACTAGTTCTTTGTTAAACTAACCTGCCCGTTAGCGTAATTAAGTTATCTTTTTTCTGGAATCTTGTATTATTCTAAAAATAAAATTGCCTATCATTCCCAAAATGGTGTACCTGTAAATAAAAAATTCTCCCCATTTGCATACCTGCCAAATTCACGAAATGCAGACTTATGCACATCCGTCGGCAACCATTTGTTCGAATCAGGTAGTTCATTGTGTCTGCTAACCTTTAATTCCTCTTCTTCTGACAAGACGTTCCCTGTGATCGAACTGTACTTCATTTTTTTCCAGATACTTTATGTTTTCGAGAAACTTTATTCGAGTGAAGGACTAATCCGTCCTTTAGAAATGGAAAAAAACAGCCCCTTAATCAGGAGCTGTCTTGATAAAATACATCTGAGTGTAATACTTTTTATTTCCCTTGAAATAGCATCTGTTGTGCTGTTATTCAGCCCCGGCGCGCTTACGAACAGAAGCCAGCAGCTTATGGAGCCAGTCGATATCCTTGAGGAACGTTTGGTTCGCATGCTCCACAATCAGGCTGACGGCCTCCCGTTTCTCTTCCGGAACTTCCAAGAGCTCAGGATCAGATCCCTCAATCATACTGACCCGTTTCTCCAATCTCGCAATAGCCTCCTCGATGACATACGCAAGTTTATGGGGATCGACCTTATCCAGGAACATTAACGAGGAATATAGTGACCGGATATCGTTGAATTTTTTGAAAACATCGTATATTTCTTCTTCCAGCACGATTCGTCCCTTGTCGGTGATACCGTAGGTGGTCTTCTCTGGACGATTGTCAGATTGCACCACCTGGAGCTTCTTGATCAGCCCCTTCTTCAACAGCACCTCGAAGTTATAATACAGCGTTCCGTCGTTGATGGACACTGTGTTCTCCAGTGGCTTGAGGATCATCTTCTTAATGTCATATGGATGATGCTCGCCCTCACTCAGCATACCCAGGATAAATATTTGAAGCGACAATAGTGTCCTCTCCTTCATGCATTTTTAAAAGGGGCTCACGAGGAGACTTCAGAGCCCGCTATAGTTATTTTACATGAAAAGAGGCTGCGGTGCAGGCTCAATTGCTTCTTTAGGCTGTTTTACTGTCTTGAACAGATGGATCAACGTATTAATCAACAGCGCTCCAAGGCCTACCAGTGCCAGGCCCGCGAGATATGCTCCAGTTTTGCCGCCGCCGAACAACAGGTTGTAATCCAGATGTACTGTATAGAACATCGGGGAAATATAGCTGATAGCCTTGAACACACCACTCATCATTTCCTGGGGAATTACAGAGCCGTTGGCAATCGTCTGGCTCAGAAGAATCGGCAGATTCAGAATCATCCCCGCCTGGCCCAACAGCAGACAGCAAATGCTTGTAAACTCAATAGCGACAAACATTTCTAACGAATGCACCATCCACACCTTCATAAATGTCTCAACACCATAGCCATGAACCGCGAAGTACAATGATACGCCGACAAGCGGGGCAATCAAGGACAACAGTACATTGACACCTTGCAGGGACAGGAAAGCCTTCCATTTGCCCAGACGAGATCTCAACTGATTCAAAGCGCCAACACTCATCATGGAATAGATCATCGCACCAACATAGGAAGACATCGTCAGGAACATTGGAGCCATCTGATTGTGCATGCCGACCGGTTGTGGATTGGTCATCACGACATTGGCATCCACCTTGCCCATTACACCAGCTACCATCTGCTGCGCCTGGGCTTCGGGCACCTTCATGCCTTGCAGAATACCATCGAAGCTCTGGGTCTGCAATTGTGTGGTGATCTTATTCGTGATCTGGGTGACAACGTTTTGCATGGTACTACTTACAGTAGCGGGATTGGACTGGTTAATGAAAAAATCCAGCTTGACCTGCTCTCCCTGTGCAGACAGCTTCTGCGTAAAATCCTGCGGAATATGCATCACCAGATGGGCGCTGCGATCTTCCAGCTCTTGTTTGGCCTTTTCCAGTGACAGATTCGTTACGACGTGAAAAGGCATCTGCGCTTGAATCTCCTTCACAAACGCTGCACCAGCCTGCTGATCCTCGTTGACAATGGCCACAGTTAGTTTGTCCAGATCCTTAGGCACCGAGCTGTACCCGCCCATAAAAATCCCGATCATCACGATCTGATAAAAGATCATCATAAAGACGCCACTCAAAATACCTTTGTGCTTCAGAAATGATTTCATACCCAACTCCACCTTATACTTTATTTTATATACTTTAATTAAAGTAATACAATCAAAGGTGGGTGTCAATGGGGAATACAAGGAGCAAAAAAAACAGGTCTACAAAACTGCCGCAGCATTTTTATAAACCTGTTGAGTATTTTTACATAACCTATTCCCTGACTTGAATAACCAACTTGCCGTTGACATGACGGGTTTCACTTCTGAGGTGCGCCTCGGTCACTCCCGCCTGTGACAGTGGAACAACGCCGTTAATATGAACTTTCAGCTTGTGCTCTCTAACCAATTCTTCAATCTGCGCAAAATCACTTGCACTGGACTGAATGAGCGCAAATTTTGCCATGACATCATTCCGAGAAGTATTTCCCTTAATAGCCCGGTTAATCAGCGAGATCAGCTTGCCTCCCTCCTTGAGCACTTTATAGCTCATATCCTCAACCTCACCACCAATACCATCAATGACGACATCGACAGCATGCACAACTTTAGTAAAATCAACAGCTGTATAATCAATGACCTCATCCGCGCCGAGCTGTCTAACAAAATCATAATTCCACGAGCTTGCCGTTCCTATAACATAAGCGCCTGCCCATTTAGCCAACTGAATCGCGATGTGCCCTACACCGCCTGCTGCGGCGTGAATTAATATACGTTCTCCTTTACGGAGCTGACCGTAGTGAAAAAGCGATTGCCAAGCTGTAATCGAAACTGCCGGTAAAGCTCCTGCTTCGGCAAAAGAAATACTTGGGGAGATACGGACCACAGCAGATTTATCTACCTTTGTATATGCTGCGTAGCCTCCGGAATCCACAAGCCCGAAGACCCGGTCCCCTGGTTGTACGTGATTTACATTCTTCCCTGTCGCCTGGACGATACCGGCAATATCAACGCCCAAAATGTGTGGAAAGTCTACTGGAAATATATCATGCACTTGTCCTGAACGAATGTAACAGTCTACAGGATTTACTGACGTGGTATACACCTCAACCAACACTTCATCATCATGGATGATCGGAATTTCAACCTCCTCTTCTCTAAGCACATCTGGGGTTCCGTATTCATTAAAAATAATAGCTTTCAACCAGATATCCATGGATCGTATCAATCAACATGCCAACAAAGAAATTCTGATCCGCTTCCTGACATCGGCTGCTGTAGGGGTTGTGGAATGGTGGATTATGAACAAAATGCCCTATTCCGCGGAAGATATCGCCGATGAAATATGGATGTTACTGGAGCGAAATCAGGTGCAAAAAGTGGAGATCGGGTAAGGATATCTGTCCCCTACTATTCAGCGCAAAAAAAGGATTGGAACCTCCGGCCGGGCCGAATCTGTTCCAATCCTTTTAAGTAATACTCGAGCGTTCGTTTGCCTTCTCTTACCTACCTCTATGCTGCTCCGTGAAGGGGAAGAAAAGAAGGGGGAATAAGCGCATGCGGACGTTCTTTCTTACCCACCCCTGTGTTGCTCGGTGAAGATTTCGAAAAAAGGCGTCGTATCCCGCTCCGCCATCGTGGACACGGAATTCCGGCTCCAGCCGATCTCGGCCCGCCAGCTTCCTAGCAGCCCGGATGACACCAATTCCTCTTCATTCACTTCGACCGAACGCTCACCCTGAGGCGCCACATATAGTGCATCCGCAGGACAATAAGCCTCGCACATAAAGCAGGTCTGGCAGTCCTCCTGCCGGGCGATGACGGGTAGCTTGCCCTGCATCTCGAATACATTGGTCGGACAGACCTTCACACACAAGCTGCACCCGATGCAGCGGTCCTTGCTGACTAGCTCGATCATATCGCCTGCTCCTCCTGCAGTCTGCTCAGCTCATGGGCGTGAGGCACGCTCTCTGTGCTGGTGCAAATCTGCTCGATACCAGATAGGATCACCCGGTGGGTCTGGCGTGGGTCCAGAGCTGGATATTCCGCCAGGCTTTGCAGACCGCGGGTCTCCTTGCGGGCCAGCGCAGCGGTATAGATCCACCGGCCGACGACCAGCAGGGCGGCCGCTTCCCGGGCCTGCACGGTCCCTTGCACCGATGGTGCGATTCTTCCGTGCAGGCTGGGCATGAGGTCCGTCAGTCGCTGCAAGGCGGACTGGACGACCGGTACGCTGCGGAAGTAGTTAATCCGCAGCGGCAGGATCTCCCGCTGGACAGCCGCAATCAGCGGCTTTGCGTCCAGCGCCCTGCTGTGGGTGGCGCCAGCCGGCAGACCATAGCGGCCCGCCGCGACCAGCCGCCGGCTGTCTGCGCCTCTTGGCTGGGCCAGCGCATACTGCGCGGCGCCCTGCCCGGCCCAGCTTCCGCTGCACATGGCCCAGGAAGCGTTGTAGGCCCCGCCGCCGGAGATCGCGCCGGTTACCTTCTCGCGCGAGGCGGCGTCCCCGGCCGCATATAGGCCGGGGACCGTGGTGGCGCAGTCGCTACCCGTAAGGCGCAAGCCGCCAGTACCGCGCATCGTCCCTTCGTAACGAAGGGTCAGCGGAAACTTGTGCCGGAACGGGTCGATCCCGGCCCGTTCCAGCGGCATGAAGAAGATCGGGTGGGCCCGGCGCAGGAACTCCCTCTTCTCTGCCGTATCGGCCAGATCAAGACAGGCGTAGACGGGACCTTGCTTCATTAGTTCCGGCAAGCTGCCAAAGGTACGATCTCCCTTATGCAGCGGCTGGCCAGCCGCATCATACAGCGTGGCCCAAGCCAGCATACGCCCGCGTGTGACGGTCCCATCGGCAAAGCTGGGGGCATATTGACGGCTGAATTCCATGCCGGATAGCTCCGCGCCCGTCTCGGCAGACATCAGCAGCCCCTCCCCGGTCAGCACGTTGCAGCCCAGACCTTTGCTGAGAAAAGCGCAGCCACCGGTAGCCATAACGACGGCATTAGCCCGAATCTCCCAGCTCTCACCGGTCAAGCGGTTGATACCGCGTGCACCGCCGACACCATGCTCATCATGCAATAGTTCCAGGGCAGGCGACTGATCCAGAATTTTGACCCCGGCTTTGCGCACGGTCCGCCGCATGATTTGCATGTATTCCGGTCCGTGCAGATGAGTGCGGAGCGGTTTGCCTTCCTCATCCTTGGGGAACGGATATCCCCACTCGGCCACCAGTTCCAGATTATGCTCTACCTGATCCAGTACCCGGTGAATCCAGGCATTTTCGGACAAGTATCCGCCTGCCCGGAGTCTGGCCTGAACGGCTTGCTCCCGCAAGTCCGCCACCGGGGGAATGACGAGCAGCGTGGTGCCTCCAGGCGCGGTCGCTCCGCTGGTACCCAGATAACCTTTATCCGCCAGGATGACCTTGGCTCCTTGCGAAGCAGCCTTCCAGGCAGCCCAGGCTCCCGCCGGTCCGCCGCCCAGCACCAGCACATCTGTCGTCCATTGTTGATCCTGCTGAGACACCATGTTTCCTCCTTGTTCATAGGCCATGTCCCATGGACCTTCTGTTCTTGGTGATATTGAGTGATATTGAGTGATATTGAGTGATATTGAGTGATATTTTTAGTGCTATTGAGTGTTATTTCAGCTGCCAATCACTGATCTTGAAATCTTTTTTCGCCAGCTTCTCTTCCACCAGGAAGTTCTTCGTGCCTTCCAGTAGCTTCGTACCTTCCTCCGTAAACGCGGTATCCTTGATATCGCTGATCGGACTCACTTTCTTCACCAGTTCTGGCGTTGTATTACCGATATCCGCAAGGAATTGATAATATTCATCCTCATGCTGCTTCAGATCGGCCAGCGCTTTCTCGCGCGCTTCATTCCATACCTTCGGGAAATCAGGGAACTTCGCCAAATAATCCTCAGACACTACGGTTGCACTTGAACCCAGGAGGGTAGGATGCTTGGAAGCATCATCCAGATAAGTGTAACCTTCATCAAGCAGCTTCAGTGCAGGAACGCCATTATTAGTAGTGGCATCCACATCTCCGCGGGCCAAGGCTGCTGTTGCGTCGGGAATCAGCATGTGAACAAGCTTCACATCTGTGACTCCTTCATCTTTTAGCAATCCGGCCACATAACGATGCATGAAGGAGCCTTTTTGGATGGCAATCGTCTTACCTTGAAGATCTTTGACTGTCTTTGGGCCGTTCTTCTTACCAATCAAGTAGCCAATGGTATTCGCCGAGGATTGGGTGATCAGACGAGTCTTCGCTCCGGAAGCATAGGCAATGATGGCAGGGGTGTCACCAAGACTTCCGAAATCAAGCCGACCGCTGATTAAGGATTCCGTCTGGTCCGGTCCGTTCGGAAAGCCAGTCAGCTTCACTTCAGTGATACCGTACTTCTTCAGCTCCTCCTGAATAATGCCCTTGTAAAAGCCCCAGCCTTCGGCTCCACCCGGAAGGTTCAGCTTGTTGGAGCCGATAAAGCCAAAGTTCAGCGTTGCAGGTACATTAATTGATGCCGCTCCGCTAGCAGCCTCGGCCTTCTCTCCACTTGCCGGAGCAGAAGCCTCTTTGCTACTGGAACCTGCGTTGTTCCCGCAAGCCTGAAGCACCATCATAATCATCAATGCACTTGCGATGAGCAGCAAACGCAGCCGCTTGCCGTGTCCCCCTTGATTCTCTCTGAATACCTTTGCCATTGTTGTTTCTCCCCTCGATGTTGGATGTTGGAATGAATATGAAGGCAATATTGCCAATGCGAATTTCATGGTGTTCTTGCAGCTTTGTAAATCTATATAGAGCACATTAAAATAACAAATAATGCTTAGAAGTTATTTCAGGAGTGTAATTAACGACATTTTTGTACCCTAAATTGTCTGCAACTAAGGGTTATTGGAGAATAAGTGCAATTTTGTACCTTAAATCTTCCAGAATACCCGTTCAGCGTGATTTTCCGAAAAATAAGATACAATAATGTCCTTAATTCCCTCTTTTTTCTGCATTGAAGAAAAATAAGGTGCAAAAATGCTGTTAGTTGGGAAGTTGGACCATTTTCCACTTTAAGAAGACGGGTACTTCACCAGAATAACGCCTGATTTTCTGCTTCAATCTTAAATTCACTTAATACATATAGAACTTTAAAAGCCCGCTCTTCGCGATAATTGATACATAAAGTCATGGCCCGCCACCGGCTGCCGACCTCTGCCCCAGCCCACCTTTTCACGGTATCCGCCAAGCAGCCCTCGCTCTTGTAATTCTGCCTCTGTCACACCGGTCACGGCTTCGGCATCAGGATCTACATAGAGTGCATCCACTGGGCAGTACAGTTCGCACATAAAGCAGGTCTGGCAATCACTTTGCCGGGCAATGACGGGGATTCCATTTTCCACACGCTCGAATACGTTAGTCGGGCAGACCGCTACGCATTGGTTACAAGATATACAACTGTCTGCACTGAGGACTTCAATCACAGAAGAACACTCTCCTTCGCTACCTCTTCTCGTTTGACCCATACGTCATCCAGGCCACCACTGATGAGACGATGATGCTGCTGCTCATCGATTTTTAGATAATCCTCCCGCTTGTGCATACCACGCGACTCCGTACGCGCAAGCGCGGAGCTATACATCCAGCGTGCTGTCGCCGTCATCGCCTGAATCTCCCGTGCTTTCACCCCTTCAGGTGTGCGCTGAATCTCCGTATTGCGCTGTTCTTTCCACAATCCGCCCAAACGTTCCAGCGAAGAAGTCAGACCCTTCTCTGTCCGGAAAAGATTGATATCATAAGGCTTTACTTCCGCTTGCACCGCGGAGACAAGCTCTGCTGTCCGCGCCGCGGTTCCCGGCTTCACCTGCCGGTCCACTAGCGGTGAGGACGAAAGACTGGATGCTGTGCGGTCCGCCGCATGTCTGCCCAGACTCAGCGCATAATCAGCAGCGCCTTCCCCGGCAAAAGAACCGGAGGACATTGCCCAGGCGGCGTTATGGCTGCCGCCACCGGTGAAGCCGCCGCAGATCAACTCGCGTGTAGCCGCATCGCCTGCTGCGTAGAGTCCCGGAACGCCTGTGCCGCAGTTCTCATCCGTGATGCGGATGCCACCTGTGCCTCGCACAGTGCCTTCCAGCCGTAGCGTAACCGGGAATGCGTCCTTGAAGGGATTGATCCCGAGGCGGTCAAAGGGCAGGAAAAAGTTCGTCTGCGCTACCCGCAGAAGCGGCTGTAAATCTTCCGGCGCTCCGTCCAGCTTGGCGAACACCTGGCGCCCAGCCAGCAGGCTGTGGGCTATGACCGACCGGCCTTTCTTGGAGCCGGCTCCTTCTACTACGCTGCCATCCTCATAATAGAAGCTGGCATAGTTGTAATATGCCGTTTTGGTAACCGAGGAAAAGGTAGGGCAGATCGCGTAAGCATTCGAAAATTCCATTCCGGACAGAGCCGCTCCCGCCTCAGCTGCAAACAGGTATCCGTCTCCTGTCAAAACGTTGCAGCCCAGCGCCTTGCTCAGAAAAGCGCAGCCGCCAGTGGCAATCACCACTGCCCCTGCCTGGACAGACCAGGTCTCTCCGGTCTGCGTCTGTACACCAGCCGCGCCAGCAACGCCATGACCGTCGGCCAGCAGTTCCAGAACCGGGCTGTGATCCAGAATCTTGACCCCGGCCTTCTTGACCAGCTTGCGCATTAAGCGCATATATTCCGGTCCTTGCAGACTCCGGCGGTGCTGATTCCCCTGTTCATCCAGCGGGAAGGGATATCCGGCTACACCGAGGCGATTCATATTCTCATATGTTCGATCCAGCACCCGGTTCATCCAGCGGTCTTCTGCCAGTCGTCCACCCATTTCAAAACGGCTGGCTTTGGCCTCTTCACGCAGCTTCTTGTCTGGGTTTACGTACCAAACACCAGTGCCGGAAGGAGCCGTTGCTCCGCTTGATCCGCAGTACCCCTTGTCAGCCAACACGACTTTAACGCCTTTAGCGGCTGCTGTGAGCGCCGCCCAGGTTCCCGCCGGACCTCCACCAATCACCAGAACATCTGCCGTCAAATCCAACGATCCTTTATGTGCTGCTACACTCATGTGCATATACCTCCTCAAATTGTTTAGCCTTGGTAGCTATCGCGCCAGAACAGAAATTTACGTTCAATCACTTTAAAAAGAGAATCGATCAGCTTGCCGACAATAGCGAATATGATAATGCCGACAAAAATGATTTCCGTCTGGGAATTCTGCTTCGCTTCATTGATAAGGAAGCCAACCCCTGATTGTGAGCCGATTAATTCAGCGACGACAAGACCAATCCAAGCGACAGCCAGTGACAGCCGCAAACCAAGCAGAATGCTGGGAAGTGCCGCTGGTAAAATCAATCTTACTAGCTTTTGAGATGGACTAAACCCAAGCACACGTGCCACCTCGAACAGCTTGTTATCCACGCCACGAATACCGGCAAATGTATTAATATAGAGCGGGAAGAAAGAGCCGCTCATAATAATAGCCACCTTGGATACTTCTCCAAAACCGAACCAAAGGATAATTAGCGGCGCTATCGCAAGGTGCGGAACAAGGCGCAGCACCTGGACACTCGGGTCCAGTACGTACTCCGCGCTGCGAAACAATCCGGTTAATATGCCGAACAACAGCCCCAGAACACCGCCGATCAGAAAACCGATTCCCGCCCTGCCGATACTGACACCCAGATGGTGCAGCAGTTCGCCGCTGGTGAACAGTTCGCCAAAAGCTCTCGCAATGGATAACGGTGCAGGCAAGAACTCACCCGAGATCCACCCGGCGCTGCCAGCGAACTGCCAGACAGCCACAGTCACGACTGGGATCAAGGCACCAATTCCCAGATCAGACAGCAATGGTCTCCAAGCAACTCGAGATTTTCGGGTCTTCCTTTTGGACCAGATTGGTGCCGTTCCGCTATAATCATGGGCCTCTCTAACCGCTTTGGCCTGATTGATAATGATTTCTGCACTATCGCTCATACTACACTCCTCCTATCCTTGAAAGTTGCCCTTCCATCTCAGCAGCCTGCGCTCGATCAAGCGAACGACTGTATCGCTAAGCAGCCCGGCTGCTGCGAAGACCAGAATCCCCACGAATACCACCGGCGTGTCGGCAAACTGGCGAGCATCCGACATCATATAGCCGATGCCTGAGCTTGAAGCGATAAGCTCAGCCACCACTAGTCCAAGCCAGGACAATCCAAGCGACAGGCGTACGCCAAGAATGACATTTGGCAACGCTGCGGGCAGCACCAGTCTGGAGATCTGCTTCAGCCGGCTGTAACCTAGCACCCGGGTAACCTCAAACAGCTTGTTGTCCACACCACGGATACCTACGAAGGTATTGATATAGAGCGGAAAAAAGGCGCTTTTGGCAATCAGCAATACCTTAGATTCCTCGCCGATACCGAACCAAAGGATGAACAGTGGCACTACCGCAAGACTCGGGATCATCCGAATCATCTGTAGTGATGGATCGAGCAGCTTCTCCGACCTTCGGAACAGGCCGACCAGAAGACCCAGTAGCAGCCCAAGCCCCCCGCCAAGTGCAAACCCGCTAAGTGCCCGGACCGCACTAATTTTCAGATTAATCCACAGATCACCAGAAACAGCCAGATTCCAAAAAGACTCGCCAATGGTATACGGTGTAGGAAACAGCAATTCGGAGATGATTCCATAATGTCCTAATACCTGCCACAGAATCAGCACACTTCCCGGAAGCAGCAAGGCCAACCCCAATGTTGCTAACTTTCCTGGTCCTCTTGCTGTGTGTACGACTGCAGTGCTGTTGCTCATGAATGCTCTCCTCCTGTTCTTTACCAATCCTCTAAAGCTATAAAAAAAGAGACTCCCGAAAGTTGTTCTTCAGGAAGTCTCCAAGTGTATGGTCGACCTATAGTGATACTTCAGCGCTGATTTTTTGATTTAATGCTGCTTCAATGCTGTATTAATTCTACTTCCATACTGCTCTAATTCGCTAATTACCGCTCTACATTGCCCCATCGCTGCTTTTTCATGGCCATGGCTATTTTTCATAAGGTTTACAGAGGAAAGGAATTTCTGCCATAAAAGCTTGCTTCAGATTCCCGCCCCATCTGTAAGTTCCAATTCATCCACCTTCTCGAACTGATTCAGCACCCGTAAGCGCAGCTCCTGAAAGGATGAAGTCGTCTTCTTACGCGGATACGGTAGATCTATAGGTACAATCTGGCGGATTTTCCCTGGGCGCGGCTCTAGAATAACTACCCGGTTACCCAGGAAGACAGCCTCGTCAATATCATGAGTCACGAAGATCATCGTTGTTTTGTTGGTGCGCCAAATGTCCAGTAGTACCGATTGCATATGCGCCCGAGTGAAGGCATCCAGTGCCCCGAATGGCTCATCCAGCAACAGAATTTTCGGACTCCGCAGCAACGCTCTGGCAATCGCCACTCGCTGGGCCATCCCACCGGACAGTTCACGAGGATAGGACTTCTCGAATCCCTTCAGCTTTACCAGTTCAATCAGCTCATCCACTCTCTGCCGAACTTCATGGTTCCTTAGCGACAAATCGGAAGCGATATTCTTCTCTACAGTCAGCCAAGGAAACAGCCGATGCTCCTGAAAGATAAAGCCCTTATCAATCCCCGGTCCGCCAATTTCGCTACCCTCCAGAGTTACATTGCCCGTATAGCCGCTGTCTAGCCCGGCAATGATGCGGAGTAGAGTGCTTTTTCCACAACCACTGGGACCAATAACCGTAATAAATTCCCCTTGCTGGACATTCAGATCTACATTGTGAAGGGCCTGCACAGACCCGCCCGCCGTCTCAAACCGTTTATTCAGATTGGTTATGGATAATAAAGCCTCTCCCATCCCAGCTCCCCCTTTAATTGTGAGTGAAAAAATGGATCACCTCAAAACCATGCTTGCTTTGTCAAACAACGGACTCCAGAGGCTTTATTGCCTTTTGATCAAACCATTTCAGAAGATAAAGGACTCCAGAGACCTTAATGACAAGATTCTTGCTCAAAATGGGCTGTTTGGGATGAAATAGCGTCATTTGAGTCCGCTACATGTGCCAGACCAGCCTCATTTGAAAATAACGCCTATACGGTCCGTTAGCTCTCACGCGATGTGTAGTACCACATGTTAGCTGCTGAACTGGCTATTATGAAAATATTGTTCTGATACACTGATTTTATCGCATTGTTTGGATACCGCTGTTTTAACAAATTTGTTTTTACTAAGTGTTTTACGATGCTGTTTTGATGAGCTTGTTTTCACGACACTGTTTTATTAAGCTTGTTTTGATGATCGTGTTCTGCTGACGCTGTTTTATCGAGCCTGTTTGGCCAGATCGTTCTGGCTAGCGATCACTAAGACATTGAGCTAAAAAAACAGAGGTATCACGCTTCTCTTAAGCGCAACACCTCTGTTCTGAACAGTCGGTTATTCAATTAATTCAAAGTAAATATATTGGAATTTGTGTTTTTAAAATAGCATCTATTTAATGGGTTGTCAACGATTCTTTATGCGGATTTGCTTAAATCCTATCTCTCGAAGACATTGCTGAGCTTCACTGCTATAGAACTCCTTCGGAATCTGTTCTGAATAAAGTAAAAGTCCAAGACGCCTTATAAACACAGGATTCTTGGACTTTTTACCTTTACCTTTGTACTTCAGCTGGGAAAATTCGGATTATACCTGCGGCTGGCGTTGCATGGCCGATCTCAGGTAGAGCACCGCACAGCCGATGGATACGATGACGATGATGGACAGGCCCCAGTAAATATTGCTATAGGCCATGCCCATTGGCAGACTCTTTTGCATCGCCAGTGCACTGGCAGAAGCAGCAACCCCCATGGCTCCGCTGCAGAACTGCAGCAATTGGTACAGCCCCATCCCGGAGCCCATCTCGGCCGGCAGCAGAATACGGGAGATTTCGTTGGATACACTACTCGACAGAATTGTGAAGCAGGTGCTCATCAGCATGTAAATAAAGATGATAGCTACATACGAGCTTCCCTCAAATAATGCAAACAAGACAACGGCTGCCAGGAAGAACAACGGGATAATCCGCAGAATCGGGCTGTTGCCGCGAGAATCAATAAACCGGCCGACCCGCTGGGAGACAACCATCGCCAGGAACGAGCCCGGGAAAATCACCATACCTGCCTGGATGGCGCTTAGACTGTACTGTTTCACCAGAATCTGCGGCATCAGGAACAAGGTCGCGAAGCTGCAAAGATAAGCAGCGATACCAACTGCAGCCAGGATCAGATAGCGGCGGTTCTGGAACAAGGATGGCAGGACAAACGGTTCCTTAGCCGAACGAATCCGGACAGCGAACAATACAAGCGCTACAAGACCTACGACCAGACCAATCCAGGAATGATTCGTTAAAGCGATTAGCAGGCCTGTCGTGCCCGCGCTAATGAACAATGCGCCCAGGAAATCAAAAGACCCCTTCTGCACAGACTCTTTTGGAATAAAAATGACGAACAGCGGTACCAGCAGCACCGTAACTGCAGTAACTACAAACAACATATGCCAGCCTAAATACTCAACAATAGCTCCGCCAGCAACCGGACCCAGTCCAAGACCCATCGAGACAGAAGACATGGTTATACTCATCGCCTTGCCCCGGCGTTCAACCGGAATATAGCGGGAGTTCAGAACCATCGTCAATGCAAGAATTGAACTTGCACCAGTGGCTTGAACGAGCCTCACAATTAGAAGCATTATAAAGCTGTTACTGAACAGCCCTACTATCGCTGCAAGACTGAGCGACAGGATACCTATTATGAACAACCTGCGGATCGGTACAAAATCGGCAAGACGGCTGTACGTGATAGACGAGACAGCAAAAACGATCGAATAGCCTGTGACAATCCACGAAGTTAACGCAGGTGTCAAATGAAAAGCTTCAGCAACATCGGGCAGAGCCAGATTGAACATCATGGTATTCATGATGACCAGCACGATCGCTACACCTAGCAAAATGCCTACTGCCCGTTCATTTATCACAGTCGATTCCTGTCCGCCAGATGCGGCAGGGACTGGTTGTTTATTCATTTTCTCCACCATCCAATTTCTATTGTTCGATTATTATCGAAATTTGAAAATAATATAACACGGTTTGTGTTATAATGCAATCATCAGTAAAAAAAGGAGGTCCTCCCGTGAAGCTCTTATTTCATCCCGACCGGGCGGATATTCATTTATCCACGGTACTTAATGCATTAAGCGATCCTATCCGTCTATTAATTGTCTCTGAACTGTATCAAGTCGGTGAACGCACCTGCGGTGAAATTAACGTTCCTGTGGTCAAATCCACAGCGTCTCATCATATCAAGACTCTTCGGGAATCAGGTATTGTACATGTGCGTCCTCATGGAACACAGAGGCTCGTGGCCTTGCGGGCAGAAGACTTGAATCTCCGTTTTCCTGGTCTGCTATCTTCCATTCTCGAGGCTTTCGAAAATTCCGAAGAGAAAAGCAAGCTGTTGAACCTGAACAACTGATCACCCTATTCCACCAATAATATCAGTCATAAGATCATTCTTTACTAGTAAACCAATAAGTATAAAAAACAGCGTGCCGATAACCTCATCGACATGCTGTTTTTGGATTGCAATTGATCGGCAGGAAGATATACCCGATCCTTAGCCCTATCCAAGGAAACCGGACCTTTATCTATGTCCACGTTAGTTGTATTCTCTCTTCACGTGGCACTACCAGCCGCCGGAAAGCCAAATGTGATCACCGCGCCGCCCTCCTGGCGGTTACTAGCCTGTATCAGGCCGCCACAGCGCTCCACAATCGCGCGGGCAATGGCAAGGCCAAGACCCGACTCGCCATCTTTACCCTTAACGAACCGGTGGAACAGTGTTGGGAGCAGTTCCTGCGGGAAGCCAGGGCCATCATCAGTGACGGTCAACTCCACTTTTCCTTTTTCAACACGTCCTGTGATATGAATGTACGCCTTCGCATATCTAGCAGCATTCGTTACGATATTGAGCAAAGCTTGCAGCAGCTTATCACGGTCGGCCATGATGACCAGCGCTTTGTTATCCGGACAGTCAATGTTGAGCATCAGCTCTTTCTTCACCAGCAGCGGGTTGACACGCTCGGCCATCTCTGACAATAGCTCATTCAGGCTCACCTCGGAAGGCTTGAAGATATCCTCTTCGCTGTCTAATTTGGCTAGCAGCGTCATTTCCGTTACGATTTTCCCCAATCTGCCGCTCTCCTCCAGAATTACATCCAGGCCTGTGCGGACACTCTCACCTTCAAACACACCATCCCGGATACCCTCCGCATACCCCGCGATGGACATCAGAGGCGTTTTCAGCTCATGGGATGCATTCTGGAAAAACTGCTTCTGTACCTGGTTGAACCGATTCAGCTCTCCGGCCATTTCATATACGGTCTGCGCCACAGCACCTATCTCACCTCCGGCTCTGACCAGCTGTACATCGGTAAAATGCCGCTCCTTGACCTTCTTCAATTCCTGCTTCAAATTCATTAGCGGCTGGATTAGCTTTTTCGTAATGAACAAACTGAGCAGGAACAAAACCGCACCTACAATGAAGATTACCAGAATAAGTCGTCCCAAGAGCGCCTGCTCGATTGCTTTGATCTTGCTCATTGGTGTCAGAAGCGTTAGGGTCCCCTGTGGAATCGCGCTTACATCCATCACATAACGTCCATCTTTCCCATTCCATAGTTCCTGAAGACTGGACGTAACAGGTTTGAACTCCTGCAGCTGTGCAGGCATGACCGCTGAGAATGAGTCATCTGTTGATCGCAAGGAAGTTGCATTTAGTGGCATTGGGCCAGACAGCACTTTCCCGCTAGGATCAGTGACGATGGCTTCCACGCCAGCGTAATTAACCGGAATCGCGCTTACGACATCAAGGACTGTACCACTAATCGTCTTGCTCGGGTCCACATCTACTCCAGCCACATTTTGCAGGGTACCCATATCCTGAATCATTGCTGGGGTAAGATTCTCTCCCGCTTGGGATAAAGTCGCCGACATCGCCGTGCTTAATGTCTTGAGATCATCTTTCTGTGCCCCGATGAAATGATCCAGCAGCACATAATGAATCAACACCGCCGTGATCGAAAGAATCAAGGCCAACGATAAACCGAAGGCAAGATTAATCTGGTGAACGAGCTTCATCTCAAATCTCACTCCTGTCTGTACGCATACGGTATCCATGTCCCCATACGGACTCAACCGGTAATTCCTCTATTTTTTTGCGCATCCGTTTAATTAGATGATCGACTGCACGGTCGCTGCCGAAGTAATCGTCTCCCCAGACGAACGTCAACAGCTCGTCCCTTGTGAATGCCCGGTTCGGATGTTCAGCCAAGACTTTAAGCATAGCAAACTCCTTACTGGTAAGATCCACTTCCTCGCCATGCCAGATCACCCGTCTCTCCTCCAGCAGCAGCCTAAGCTCGCCGATCTCGATCCGTGAAGAAACTGCTTCACTAGGAGCTGTCCGTTCTTCTGTGTTCGATATTCGGACCCAGCGCTCCAGCTGCCGTTTGATTCGGGCGACCAGTTCGCGAGGGCTGAAAGGCTTGACAAGATAATCGTCGCTGCCCAGTTCAAGACCAAGGATTTTATCCACTTCATTATCCTTGGCCGAAATCATGATAATTGGAACCTCGCCCTCATTACGGATGCGTCTGCATAATTCATAGCCATCCATGCCAGGAAGCATAATGTCCATTACCCACATACTTGGTGGACTCATTCTATATAATGTCCAGGCATCCTCAGCATTCGCGAGCCCGATCGTTCGGTAGTTTTCCTTATGTAGATATGCTTCTATTAAGGTCCGTATATTCTCGTCATCGTCGACTACTGCGATGAGATAGTTGTTGTTCATGAAGTGATCCTCCTGTACGTTTTCTCTTTAGTAAGTATACCAAAGGTAGATAGAGCGTAAGGGCGTTGCCATTGTTTTTCCACAATTCAACCAATATTGTGCCACACTCCTCCTGTAAATTGGACACTGTAAGACAAACCAAACCACAAGGAGTGTTAAACAATGAACTACAGCCTGAAATTCAAAAATGTCGCCCTGTCCGCCCTGCTGATCTCCGCCATCTCGGTACCGGTTATCGCCAACGCCGACAGTGCTGCAACTCTTAAAGACACCAGAAACGTAACTAGCAACGTCCAACCTTTGAAAGCAACTACTGCGGCATTTACAATGGCTAACCCGTTAGAGCTGGCCAAAAAATACGCACCCGAAACAGTAAGCGAATGGGAAGCTGTGCTGGAAAAATACAAAGAAGTGCTGCCTATGGCTATTCTAGTAGATGCCTCTTCCTCTCAGACCGGTTCTGAGATTCCTGCGCTTCCCGCTCTGAAAGAAGGCGAAGCCGTGAGAGGCACGCTTAAAAATTTGGACGGCGTAAAAATTGAGCTGCCGGCCAAGTCTGAGACTACGAAGAGCAACCAAACGGCTGCGGCAAGCCCTAAAACTTCAGAAGCGGAAAAGCGGACATGGACCGGCGTTACAATTCCTGCTCAGGCTACAGACCTCGGTGAGATGAAAGTTATCGGTAATCTGGAAGGCGTTCCGGCAGAAAAAGCTGTAAAACTCGACGCTGCATTCCCGGTAGTCGCTATTGAAAACAATGCATTTTTTAACGCTCAGATTAATCTGAACGACGCTGTGGCTACTAAGGACGCTGCCAAAATCAAGAACGCTCTTGCCGAGCTCCTGAAGCAATATAAGGCAGAGGTTAAAGTCACTGGGTTGGAGAAAGCCCAACCTCAAGAATAAATTTCACTATACATTCCACGCATAAAAACATTACTATTCCCGGACATCCCCACTATATAGAATGACCGATTGTGCATGAACCAACAGGCCCCTTCCTAGGGGTCTGCTTTCTGCTGGTCCCAACACGATACACAGAAGGAGCTACCACTTTATGGATTTCCACCTCATTAAAAAGATTTTGCTCTCCCTCCTGCTGCTGGCTGCAGCCGCGCTTTGCTTCCTTCTCAGTATAGATAGCGAAGCCACTAGCCAGCGACCTGTTAACGCAGTTGTAGCCGTCGCAAAATCAAACTTAAAAGCCGAGCTTGTAAAAGGCAGATTCAGAGCTCAGTCCGGATTTTGAATATCGCTTCACCCCCAACCCTTCACCGCCCGAGCTTGTTTTTGTTTCGCTAAAATCGTATAAAAGCCCGTAAAACCTCATAACAATCTCATGTATGTCATTCATTCGGCATTTCATAAAGAGAGGAAGAGGAATTCATGAATCAGCATCCCTCCAAAGCTGCACATATTCCCCAACCCATCCGTAGTGATGGTGCGGGGAATGTAGACAATGGTCCGCGCGATATTCTACGGGATTTAGAGAATCCAGATATGTTCGTCCCCCCGGTTACCGATAATGGACTGGTTCCGAACCTGCGGTTTTCATTCTCCGATACCCACATACAGTTGAACCACGGCGGCTGGTCACGTGAAGTAACCGTGCGGGAGCTTCCGATCGCCACCACGCTCGCTGGGGTGAACATGAGTCTGACCCCGGGCGGCGTCCGGGAACTGCACTGGCATCAGCAGGCGGAGTGGGCTTATATGCTGCTGGGCCAGGCACGAATTACCGTAGTGGACCAGAACGGCAGAAATTTCATAGCCGATGTCGGGCCAGGGGATCTGTGGTATTTTCCACCTGGTATTCCTCACTCGATCCAAGGTCTTGACGCGGGCTGTGAGTTCCTGCTTGTATTCGACGACGGCCGCTTCTCCGACCTCAATACACTCTCAATCTCGGACTGGTTCGCGCATACGCCCAAAGAGGTATTATCGGCCAATTTTGGGGTACCGGAAAGCGACTTTCAGTCCATCCCTAACGAACAGGTATACATTTATCAGGATACCGTTCCAGGCCCCCTCAACAGCCAGGCTGTTGAATCACCGTATGGCCCCATCCCTTTGTCTTTCAAGCACCAGTTACTCGCACAACCTCCACTCAAAACCTCTGGGGGAAGTGTACGAATCGTGGATTCCTCTAATTTCCCCATCTCCAAAACCGTCGCCGCAGCACTGGTGGAGATTGAACCGGGCGGTATGCGGGAACTGCACTGGCACCCCAATAATGATGAGTGGCAGTATTACCTCTCTGGGCAAGGCCGGATGACCGTATTCGCAGGCAACGGCGCAGCACGAACGTTCGATTACAGAGCCGGGGACGTGGGATATGTACCTTTTGCCTTTGGACATTATATTCAGAATACCGGTGCAGAGAGTCTGTGGTTTCTGGAGATGTTCAAGAGCGACAGGTTCGAGGATGTATCGCTGAATCAATGGATGGCGCTCACACCTCCCCAACTTGTCGAAAGCAATCTGAATGTGGGTCCAGATCTGATAGCCAAATTGCAAAAGGTCAAACATCCGGTTGTAAAATACCCTCAGCATTGGCCAAACCCGTGATTTGCAGCCGAAAACCCTTGGAAAATCCTAATGAACTAGGCGTTTCCAAGGGTTTTTATGTTCAGCAATATTGAGATATATCCATTTCTAATCATTTTATCAATGCGCTTACATACATAAATGTGTTTTAATTAAAGAGACACTGCCAATCAATCCACAGTAAAGGAGAGTTCATACCGATGGAAATATCCTCTTTTTTGTTACCTAAAGATCAGGTTGCCTATATCACCTCCTCAATGTCCATGCTGGAAGCGCTGGAGAAATTGGAACAGCATCATTACACAGCGATCCCTATAATTGATGCCGATGGGAAATATGTAGGAACTCTATCGGAGGGTGACCTGTTGTGGAAGCTGAAGCGAACGCCAGGACTAACGTTTGAAACCATGCGTGAGGTGCAAATTAGCGATATCCAAAGGCATGTGCACAACGAGAGTGTATTTGTAAGAGCACAAATGGAAGATATGTTAACTCTGGCTGCCGATCAGAACTTTGTTCCTGTAATCGACGAGGACGAAGTCTTCATCGGGATCATCCGTCGAAAAGATATCATCGAATATTATACAAGCAATATCACAGATTAAAACACAAATACCCCCGGTCCCTCTTCACACTAAAGTGAGGTAGGCCGGGGGTATTGTATGGTTAAGGAATTACAGTTCTGTCAGAATAATCGTTCCTTGTGGCGTGATCGCCAGGGTATGCTCGTATTGTGCAGACAAACCGCCGTCAATAGTGCGGGCTGTCCAACCATCTGCATCCACCTTCGTACGGTAGCTTCCGGTATTCAACATAGGTTCAATGGTAAATACCATACCTTCTTTGAGGCGAGGCCCCTTCCCTGCGGGACCGTAATGCGGCACCTCTGGGGCTTCGTGCATCTCCGAACCGATTCCATGACCAATAAAGTCGCGCACCACCGAATAGCCGCTGGTTTCAGCAAAAGTCTGGATCGCATGTGCTACGTCCCCGATCCGATTGCCTGCCACCGCCTGCTCAATGCCGCGGAACAGCGATTCCTTCGTGGTATCCAGTAACTTTTGCGCTTCATCGCTGATGGTTCCCACTGCGTAAGACCAAGCCGAATCAGCTAGCCAGCCGTTCAGGTTCACCACCATATCGATTGTCACAATATCGCCTTCCTTCAAAGGCTCTTTCTTAGGAAAACCGTGGCAAATCACATCGTTGACCGATGCACAGGTCGCATAAGGATAACCATGGTAGCCTTTTTGTTCAGGCGTTGCTCCTTGGGACAGGATAAACTTTTCTGCAAACTCATCAATCTCCCAGGTAGTAATACCGGGCTTAATAATTTGCGCAATCTGCCGATGGCATTCGGCAAGAATCTTGCCGGCAGCCCGCATCTTCTCGATCTCTTCCATCGTTTTGATGATAATCATATATTCGCCTCTTTTTTGTACAGAACTCATTACTGATCATAATGGCTCTTGGTATGGTTAGTACTCCCCTTATATTATGAAAGAAAAACGGAAGAAATCCAAATTTTTTATGATTACATGTAAAACAGCTTCTATTTAAAAGCGGAAATAACGGGATGTTACGAGGATTCGAGGAACTTTCTTTGGATTAACACATAAGATATTAAAATCCAAAAGTAAAGGGATGTTTCTCTTGCCTCTAGAAGATATTCCCAACCTTACGCCTACCGTCCTCATTACCAGAGATGAAGCGCTTAACCTATTACTATCATCGATAGCGATTGAAGAATTAGGATTAGGCCATCTCATTAATGCCGAAGCGGAAAAAATTCAATATGCCCTTGGAACACTACCAGGGCTGACTAATCCGCCCTCTATAAGCGAACTGATTGCTATTAATGACAGTGTTCAAAATACTATGCAGGAAATCATTAAGAAAGAGATTCTCCTCGTGTTTAAAATGAAGTGCATCTTGGCGGCCCCTTCTTTAGTTGGTCCAACTGGACCGACCGGCCCTACGGGCCCAGCTGGTGGACCGATTGGGCCTACTGGGGTTACGGGGGCTATTGGGGCTACTGGTGCGACAGGTGCCACTGGTGCTAATGGCGCTGCGGGCGCTACGGGAGAGACAGGCGCTACTGGCGCCACTGGTGCGACGGGGGCTACCGGCGCCACTGGTGCGACGGGGGCTACCGGCGCTACGGGAGCTACTGGCGCTACGGGCTTCACTGGCGCCACGGGTTCCACTGGCGTCACGGGTTCCACCGGCGCTACTGGCGCCACGGGTTCCACCGGCGCTACTGGCGCCACGGGTTCCACCGGCGCCACAGGCTCTACTGGCGCCACGGGTTCCACTGGCGCCACGGGCTCTACCGGCGCCACAGGCTTGACTGGCGCCACGGGTTCCACTGGCGCCACGGGCTCCACTGGCGCCACAGGCTCTACCGGCGCCACAGGTTCCACTGGCGCCACGGGTTCCACCGGCGCCACAGGCTCTACCGGCGCCACGGGTTCCACTGGCGCCACAGGCTTGACTGGCGCCACGGGTTCCACTGGCGCCACAGGCTCTACTGGCGCCACGGGTTCCACCGGCGCCACAGGCTCTACCGGCGCCACGGGCTCTACTGGTGCCACGGGTTCCACCGGCGCCACGGGCTCTACTGGCTCTACTGGCTCTACGGGCGCTACGGGCGCTACGGGTTCCACAGGCGCCACTGGTGCGACAGGCGCAACTGGCGCTACGGGGGCGACGGGCGCTACTGGCGTCACTGGTGCTACCGGCGCCACAGGCTCTACTGGCGCCACGGGCTCTACTGGCGCCACGGGCTCTACTGGCGCCACGGGCTCTACTGGCGCCACGGGCTCTACTGGCGCCACGGGCTCTACTGGCGCCACGGGCGCTACGGGAGAGACAGGCGCTACCGGTGCCACTGGTGTGACAGGGGCTACTGGAGCGACAGGGGCTACGGGCGCCACGGGTACTACGGGCTCTACCGGCGCCACGGGTTCCACTGGCGCCACGGGTTCCACCGGCGCCACAGGTTCCACCGGCGCCACAGGTTCCACTGGCGCCACGGGTTCCACCGGCGCCACGGGCTCCACTGGCGCCACAGGCTCCACTGGCGCCACAGGTTCCACCGGCGCCACAGGTTCCACTGGCGCCACGGGTTCCACTGGCGCCACAGGTTCCACCGGCGCCACAGGTTCCACCGGCGCCACGGGCTCGACTGGCGCCACAGGCTCTACTGGCGCCACGGGTTCCACCGGCGCCACAGGCTCTACTGGCGCCACGGGTTCCACCGGCGCCACGGGTTCCACCGGCGCCACAGGCTCTACCGGCGCCACAGGCTCTACCGGCGCCACGGGTTCCACCGGCGCCACGGGTCCCGGGGCGATCATTCCGTACGCATCGGGTACACCAATCTCTATGACAACTATTGCTGGCGGGTTAATCGGCTCAACAAGCCTTGTAGGCTTTGGTAGCTCTGTAACAGGTGTCAGCGCTGCAGGTGGGAGCATCGATTTGACCGGTTCTTCAGGCACTCTGCTTAACTTTGCGTTTCAATGCTCCCGGCCCGGCACAATTACGAGCATAGCCGCCTTCTTTAGCACAACGTCCGGACTTTCACTTGTCGGCTCATCGATTACAATTACAGCTCAATTATATAGGTCAGCTACCCCCAATAATTCCTTTATACCGATTCCTGGAGCTAGTGTAACTTTAGCCCCTGCACTCACAGGAATTGTCCCTACTGGTCAGATTAGTAACGGGTTATCATCCGGTTTATCTATAGCTGTTGCAGCCCAGGATAGCCTGCTCATGGTCTTCTCCTCAACTGCTTCCGGTCTAAGCCTGTTGAACACCATTGGTGGATATGCTAGGGCAGGTGTCACCATCAGCTGATACATTTATAATATTAGGATCTTCCAATGATCCTTTAACAATAGAGCTGGTTCAAAGATCTCAATAGATCCGTGAGCCAGCTCTGTTTTGTTTTTTTTACATAGTAATTTTCAAAAAAAACTCATATTTAAGCATCTACAGTATAGAAATTACAATAATACTCTTTACTCTGTAAAACCCTCAAAGGAGATGCTAAAATGACTACCGTATCGCTTTGCATGATTGTTAAAAATGAAGAAAAGAGCATCGAACGCTGTCTGGCAAGCGTGAGGCCGTTCGTGGATGAAATGATTGTCGTCGATACAGGTTCGACAGATCAGACGATACAGCTCTGTCAGAGTGCTGGAGCACAGGTTTACAGTTATGAATGGAATAATCATTTTGCAGAAGCCCGTAATTATAGTCTGGAGCAAGCGACCGGCGATTGGATTCTATGGATGGATGCAGACGAGGTACTGGATGTATCTGCCGCTGGAAATTGGAAGGAACGGTTGACGGTGGCAGACGTGCCGTTGTTTAATGTTCACTTAGTAAATTATATAGGTGAAACTCCTGACCCCAATGAGACATTTCATATTGCACATACCCGGTTATTTCGCAACAAAATCGGACTGCGTTTTATATACCCTATTCATGAAACGCTAAATGTCGAAGAGATATTGATTGGGGAAAAAGCCCCCCGCAGCATCGAGCAAATCGAAGACCTGTTCATCTACCACTATGGCTACCTTCAGCCCTATGTCACAGCCAAACAAAAAAATGAGCGGAATCTAACGCTTCTGCTTCAGGAATGGAATAGCGAGAACAGCAATCCCTGGACGGAATACCATCTAGCCAGTGAATATTATCGGACTGGTCAATATGAGCAAGCCTATAATTTTGTGAATTTGTCCATCGCCCGTTTTTTGAATAGCGGTAAATTACCGCCTTCCTTGCTATACAATCTGAAATACTCTTGCCTGATTATTGTGGATAGTCTGGAGAACGTTCCAACAGGCATTGATAAAGCCATTAAGCTGTACCCAGACTATATCAATTTGCATTTCTATAAAGGAGTCGCCTTGTTCAAAAGTAAAGAATACTCATCGGCTATAGAACTATTCGAGCAATGCATTCTCATGGGAGAAGACAATATCAGTCACTTGATTTTAAAAGGTTCTGGCAGCTTTCACGCCTGGTATTACAAAGGCAAATGTCTGGAACAATTGGAAGAGCCTAAACTCGCTGCTGAAGCTTATGAAGAAGCGTTAAAGCTCTATCCGAACTACACGCTGGCCCAAGAAGCGTTAGCCCAACTGGTCGTCTGAATTCTGCTCTCATCAAAATATAAGCGGTCGTTAAAAAACAAAGCTCCGGCACATTGCCCGGAGCTTTGTTAATTCCACTGTCTATTCTATCTTTCTATACGCTATGAAAATTAAGCCCTGACGTTACCGCCTTGACATATCCGGCGCGGATGACAAAGTCGCCAAAGTGCTCGCCCGTATGACGTTCTTTGGCATAACGGTGAAGCATCGGCGTAAGAAGCGAAAGAATCTCATCCTCGCCGATATTTTCCCGGTAAATCTTGTTCAGCCGATCGCCAGTGAAGCCTGCGCCCAGGTACATATTGTATTTGCCCGGTGATTTGCCGATGAACGAAATTTCACCCAGTGCCGGACGGGCACAGCCATTCGGGCAACCAGTCATCCGAATAACAATTTCCTTGTCACGCAGACCTGCCTCGTCAATCACCAGCTCCAGCTTATCGAGCAGCAGCGGCAGATAACGCTCGGCTTCCGCCATCGCCAGACCACAAGTCGGGAGGGCCACACAAGACAGAGAGCTTCTCCGCAGTGCCGAATGATGGGCACCATCGGTCAGCCCGTATTGCTGAACCAACTCCATAATCTTGCGTTTCTTCGCTGTAGTGATGTTGGCAATAGTCAAATTCTGATTCGGGGTCAGCCGGAAATCTCCGGTATGGATCTTGGCAATTTCCCGGAGGCCAGTCATCAGCTCATAGCCTTCCTGATCATGAATCCGTCCGCTCTGCACGTAGAGTGTCAGGTTCCAGCGGCCATTATTACCTTTTATCCAACCGTAACGATCGCCGTTATGCTCAAAGTTAAAATCGCGTGCCCCCTCCAGCTGCCAACCCAGCCGATCATGCAGCTCTTCTGTGAACCATTCGATGCCGTGACGGTCGATGGTGTATTTGAAACGGGCGTTCTTACGTACGGAGCGGTTACCATAGTCACGCTGAATCGTCACCGTCTTCTCAGCGACATCAATCATCTGCTCCGGCTTGCAGAAGCCGATAACCCGGCCAAGCTGCGGATAAGTGCTAGTATCGCCATGGGTCATTCCCATCCCGCCGCCCACAGTGACATTGAAACCAACCAGCTTATTATCTTCAATAATAGCGATGAATCCCAGGTCCTGCGAGAATACATCTACATCGTTAGAAGGCGGTACGGCCAGGCCAATCTTGAATTTACGCGGCAAGTAAACCGGACCGTAGATCGGTTCTACCTCCGGTTGGTCTGCGAGGCTGTCCACAACCTTTTCCCCGTCCAGCCAGATCTCATGATACGCCGGTGTGCGCGGAGACAGATGATCGCTGATTCGTCTTGCCCATTCATAGACCTCACCGTGTACATCCGACTGATAGGGATTAGGGTTACTCATGACATTACGGTTCACGTCACCACATGCCGCCAGCGTTGTCATCAGTGAATCGTTGATGCTCTTGATCGTCTTTTTCAAATTCCATTTCAGAACTCCATGCATTTGAAAAGCCTGTCTCGTCGTTATCCGTAGTGTGCCATTGCCGTATAACTGGGCTAGTCTGTCCAATTCCAACCATTGGGCCGGTGTCGCCACCCCGCCGGGAGCTACGACCCGCAACATGAACTGATAGGCCGGCTCCAGCTTTTGCCGCTCCCGTTCATTGCGCAGATCACGGTCATCCTGCATGTAGCTGCCGTGGAATTTCAGCAGACGGTTGTCATCCTCCGGCAAGCCCCCGGTTATCGGATTCTGCAGGGTCTCCACCAAGGCGCCCCGTAAATAATTGCTCTCACTCTTTATATGTTCAACATCGCTTGGCGGACCGCCAATAGGCGTTACCGATAATTTATTCGCCAATGCTGCCATCTCCTCTCGCAGATCATCCCGGTGTCCTCTTTGGACCCTGTATATCAATATACATCACGCTGATAGCGCTGCTCCTGCTGCATCTGCTCTAGATAAGCGGCAGCATCCTCGGGGCTAAGCCCGCCTTCCTGCTGAATAACCGTGATCAGTGCAGTATGGACGTCATGGGCCATATGCTTCTCGTCACCGCAAACATAGACATGTGCACCCTCTTGCAGCCATTGATACAGCTCGTGGCTTTTCTCCAGCAATCGGTGCTGAACATATACCTTCTCTTCTGTATCACGGGAAAATGCCACGTCCAGCTTCGTCAGTACACCGTCCTTCAGCATCCGCTGCCAATCGGTCTGGTACAGGAAGTCCGTCACAAAGTGACGGTCTCCGTAGAACAGCCACGATTTCCCTTCAGCACCAAGCTCCTCTCGCTCCTCCAGGAAGGAACGGAACGGCGCTACGCCCGTACCCGGTCCAATCATGATAATCGGAGCGTCCCCACTAGCCGGGAGCTTGAAGTTGGGATTGTTTTGGATGTAAATCGGCAAAGTATCGCCCGGCTGCACCCGCTCTGCGCAATGTACGGAGCATACACCATACCGCTCCCGGCCATGGGTCTGATAACGTACAGCACGAACGGTGAAGTGGACCTCGTCCGGATTCGCATTATAGCTGCTTGCAATGGAGTACAGACGGGCTGGCAGCTTGCGCAGGATTGGTACAAAGCTGCGGGCTGGTGCCTCCCAAGGCCCGAAGTCTTGAACCAGATCCAGCAGATCACGCCCATGGATATATTCTTTTAGCTCCTGCTTGCGTTCAGGCGACAGAAGTTCCTGAAGCCCGGTGCCTCTGGAAAACTGTACCGCCTGCTCCAGCAGCGGCTTGGTCAGCACTGTTATCTCATAATGATATTTGAGCGCATCTAGCAAAGCGCCTTCGTCACCCTTTTTATTGAAAGGAACCGTCTCTTCCGCTTTCCAACCGAAGGCTGCGATAATCTCGTCAACCAGCTGCGGATGATTCTCAGGATAGACTCCAAGGGAGTCACCCGGCTCGAACTGCAGATTGGAACCGGCAAGTGACAGCTCCAGATGCCGTGTCTCACGATCTGAGCCGCGTCCGTTCAGATTAATATTCTCAAGAATTTCAGCCTGAAAAGGATTGCTACGTGAATATTGCGATGGATCTTGCCCTGGCGCCTGGTCCGCTGCCTTTACGGCTTCCGTAGCAATAGCGGTGGGATGAAGACGTTCTTGAAAAGATTGCAGTACACCTTCAATCCATTCCGCTACCGGCTCATCATAATCCAAATCGCAATCTGTACGCGGGTACAGGCGCTGTCCTCCTAGCTCCTCCAGACGCTGGTCGAAGTCCTTACCCGTCTGGCAGAAAAATTCATAGGAAGTGTCTCCCAACGCCAGAACTGAGAAGCGTAAATGCTCAAGTCCCGGTGCTCTCTTGCTATAGAGGAATTCATGAAGTGCCCGGGCATTATCCGGTGGCTCTCCTTCGCCATGCGTGCTGACCAGAACCAGCAAATTCTCCACTTTCTTTAATCCATTCGGCTTGAAGCTGTTCATAGAAGACAGTGTGACCTGGAATCCCTGCTCCTCCAGCTTGCGGGACAGGCTGCCGGCCAGCCGCTGGCAGTTGCCTGTCTGTGAGCCGAACAATACTGTCACCTCTCGGGAAATGGACTGCTGACTGATCGGGGCAACACTCTCTTCGACCAGAACAGGCGGAGATGACAAAACCTCAGTTGCCGGCACTGCTGCCTGGAGAGCAGACAGGTAGCCGCTGAGCCATACTTGCTGCGAAGGCGTCAAGGTTGGCAGCAGACGATTGAGTAGCTCTGCCTGCTCCGGGGTAAACGGACTGTTAGTGACTTGTAATTGCAACAATATCCACCTCTCCTAAACAAGAAATCTTGCTCCGTATACAGGGCTGATACAACCCTATATCCTCACATCATGGATTCAGGCTAACACATTAAATGGAAACGGGCAATGAACTGTAATTCCGCTATTTTTTGTATAATCATGCAATATTGCCTATTAATCGCCAAAAAACGATCGAAATCATAGTAAATCACCCCGTTTTCCCCTACTTCATTACAATAAGTAATAAGTTGTATTAGATAAATTGATAAACGAAACTAACAGTTAATACCTCCAAAATAAAAAAAGGATAGGCTGAGGCCTACCCTTGTTCGTGCAAACTAAATTAGTTTCATCTATATATTAGGACAAGTTCATTATTCAGCGCTGGTAAAAGTACTTTTGTTCGCTGCCAGTACCGCCTTCAAGCTAATGGGTGCTTGCCCTGTCAAATCTTTAACAGTCGTTGTGACTTGGTCATATTCGCCTTTGGAAGAAGCCGTCTGGAACGAAGCAAATACTTGTGCCGCTCCATTAGGCAGTCCGGCAGCTTCATAGATGCCTACCAGCTGCTCCGTAGTCAGTGGAACGAATGTAATGTCTTGACCGGTGAACTCACTGGCGATTGCAGCAATTTCTTCGCCTGTCAATGCTTCTGGACCCGATACATCCAGCGTCCGATGTCCCGAGAAGGAGGATACCAGTGCAGCTGCCGCAGCATGAGCGCAGTCTTCACGTGTAACATAGGCGGTCGCGCCGTTACCGGTAGCAGCTGCATATTGCCCGGATGCTGCCGCTTGCTGCAGCGCAGGAATCAAACTATGGGTATAGAGGTGATTACGGAGAATAGTGTAGGACAAGCCGCTACTCTTGATCTTCTCTTCCGTAGCGTAGTGATCTCCTGCCAGAAGACAAGCTGTACCCGATTCTGGGTTAGGTAGCGAGGTATATACCAGATGCTCCACACCCGCTTGAACTGCTGCTTCGATAGCATTGAGATGCTGCTGCACACGCTGGCCGGGAACATCAAGTGCATCGGTGCTGATCAGCAATAGTCGTTTAGCTCCGGCAAAAGCTTCGGGTAGACTCGCTGGCTGGTCAAAGTCCGCCTGACGAACAATTACTCCACGTTCCGCAAGACCGGACAGCTTCTGCGGATCACGACTTGTAACAATAATTGGGCCCTGATGATGCTCAAGTAGCCATTCGATGGCCAATTGCCCCAGCTGTCCGTTTGCACCTGTAACCAATACCGCTTCATTTGTTTGACTCATACTCTATTCCTCCCGAGTGGTGGTTTAATCACTAACTTGTAATCATTATAGTTACAGGTTTGTACATTGTCAACTCTATTCAAAAAAGAGAAGCCCCCCGCTGATTTATTCCAAATCGGCTCAGGAGACTTCTCTGATTAATGATATTAAAATACGTTTTGATTCACATAATCCGCTTCAACTGACCTACAATCATATAACAAAGAACCAGTACAACCCCCGCATTGATCGCTACATCCGCAATATTAAGAATGCCGTTACTGCGGCCGAAAACCAGAAAGTCTGTTACCTTGTTGAACAGCACACGGTCTATAGCATTACCGATCGCCCCGCCGACCAGAAATCCAGCAGCTGCATTCAGCAGATGACCACGAATCTCGCCTTTACGACGATAATAAAAGATAGCGGCGACAAAGCCTGCCGCAACGATGACAAAGTATCGACCATAGCCCTGAAAGGAGCTGAACGCTGCACCACTATTTTCATAGAAGGTGAATTTCAGGAAATGGGTCCAGAACGGGATCGTCTCCCCAACCTCCATATGGGTGCGCACCAGCCATTTTGACACTTGATCAACAAGAATTACGAGTGCAGATATCAAATAAAAAATCACCGGTTGCCAGCCTCCTTTTAACCCTTAATTTAAAAACCAGGTCTTGCCCTGATGTGCTATCTATAAACCTAATCGTAACCCGCCTAAAAAACAAGCCTGTCCATTACTTTAGCACAATTGCAACGCCGTTACTCATCATTAGGGCTCGCCATTTAGGGCGAAGATTCCTTTACTAATCAACAATCTTTTGTAATCATCAAACTTTGGCTTCATCCGTTTCTCACCAAAAAAAGACAAGCCCCATCAGGACTTGTCTTCTTCCTTCTCCGGAGTATTGTCCGGAAACAATACTTCACCGCTGGCCTGTCTAATCTTCACAATCTCTTCGAGTGTCTGCGACAACTCGCCAGGCGGATACGGCTTGGTAAGATATTTTTGGATAACGTTATTAAGTGCGTTTTTATCCGATTTATCCAGGGCCGAGGATATCACCAGCGGGATCGTCTCGGTTCGCTGATCTTCCTTGAGCATACGGATAAGATCCCAGCCATCCAGTTCGTCACCAAGCATCAGATCAATTACGATAGCTACGAACGGCGTCTTCAGCGCCTGATCAAACGCTTTTTGCGGATGGTAGTGATGGGTGACCCGGAAGCCCTTACCCTTCAGTTCCTCCGACAACAGCAGCGAGAGGCTGTAATCATCCTCCACGATCATGACATTGGGCTTAGCTTCCTTGTCCGGATTCCATCTGCCCCCGTCTTCTTCGTATTGCTTTCGCTCGGAGTAGAGATTCGGGAGACTGAACCAGACCGTAGTTCCTTTGCCCTCGACAGATTCGATGCCGATCTCACCCTTCTGCTTGTCGATGATCTCCTTACAGATAGCGAGGCCTAGCCCTGTTCCGCCAATACGCTTCGAAGCGCTATTGTCTACTCTTCTGAATTTCTGGAATAAGTGTCCGATCTGATCCTTCGGAATCCCTAGACCATGATCCTGAATTCTGACCACGATTCGGTCTTCCTCATTATGCAAGTGAACATTCACCTCATTGCTGTCTGGCGAGAACTTGATGGCGTTACTCAGCAGGTTCGTGAGCACCTGAATGATTTTGTCTCTGTCTACTTCCACTTCGGAATTAAATGCTTCGTCTACCAGTAGCACATTATGTGAACCTAGCTTGTATTGGTCCAGTACACCCAGCACAATCTCACTCAGGTTCGCAGATTCTGTAGCATAGTGCTGCTTGCCAGATTCCATACGCTGAAGATCCAGGAAATCATTGATCAGTTCAGTTAATCGCTTCGCTTCCTTGTGAATCGTCTCCAGATATTTCAGCTGCTTCTCCGGCTTCATCGTTCTGGCCAGCAATAGCTCGGTGAATCCCAGTACGCTTGATAACGGTGTTCTCAGCTCATGACTGACCGTGCTGACCAGTTCCGATTTCATCAGGTCCAGCTCATATTCCCTTGTAATATCACGATGTACAAACAAGGTGCCAATTCGTGCATCCCGCCGGAACACCGGTATAGCATATACATCAATATGCTTCACTGACTCGGTTCCGATCGAATACCGCATACTGGCCGATTCCGTCGTCTCTTCATCCAGTGCATTCTGGAAGAAATCGCGGAGGTCGTTCGATTCGTTGGCAGCCTGCATGAAATGGGACATCCACTCTTCTTTTGATGAATGACCGCCTTCAGTCCATCTGCTGTAATCAGTCATTTGACATAACGCTTTATTAACATGGAGCACTGTACCTTCGGCATCTACGAACTGAATCCCTTCATTCACATTGTTGACGATGTCCTGATTCAGTTTCCGGGCATGCTCGATTTCTTCATACATGAACAACCGCTCAATAGCCAGTGACACCCGGTTCATCAGACCCTGGACCTCATTCAGCTCTTCATCACTAAAGGATAGACCGATCCGGCTGCCGCAGAAGATGGCTAGTATCTCATCCTCGGCATTGACTACTTTCGTATAGAAATCATAACAATACAACTGATTCGGCGCGATTCCCTGTTCTGCTTCGGTAGCCGGGCGTTTAATGACATAGGCGCTTTCTGTTTGCAAACGGTGCAGCATCTCGCTGCAGTGGCTTTGCACATAACGCTCGATTCGGTCCTCAGGAATACCTTTGGCCGCATAGATTGTATCTTTGGCAAGCAAAAAGAAGCTTGAATCAAAGGAATAAAGCCGGTTCATAAATTGTAAGAACTTTTCGGTAAATTCATTTTTGTTAAGCGTATAGGAAATATCATGATTGAGCTGATTGTTGAGCTCCAGCATGGTCTTCGTCTGTTCCGTTGCCTTGAGCGTCAGCGCGAGCTGCTGCTGAATACTCTTCAGTGAAGTGATGTCGCTGGCAATCAGGATATACTGATAGATAATGCCTTCACTATTGAGATAAGGAACGATAGTCAGGTTCAGCCAGGTCGTGGCACCGGACTTCGTTTGCAGCCCGACTTCGTGGGTCCAGACACCACCACTTTTCAGTTTACGATACATTTGCTGCATGTCTTGCGCCAACATATCTGGCATCTCGAAGAGCTTGTACGTAAAACCAATAATCTCGGAGTTTCGGTAGCCCGTATAACTGCTCAGATTGTCATTGGCATACGTAAAGACACCTTTTGCAGAGAGAATACCCACAGCTGCCGATTGATCCAATGCCTTCATCATACTTTCAATTTCATTAAGCGAGCGCTGCAGCCTATTCTGCTGATCATGAAGCTCGTCCTGCTGGGCGTGCAGCTCTTCATTCTGCATCATCAATTCTTCTTCTTTATCCTGAATGCTGTGCGCCATATCCAGGAATGCATTGTACAGACGCCCAATCTCATCCTTCTGGTGCATAGTACCGAGCAGAATTTGTTCCCCGGCTGCCAGCGAATGAGTCGCCTCTTCCAGCTTCAAGATGGGTACAATCAGATTCCTGAGAATTCGCCAAACCAGCAGAGTGAAGAATAAGAGAATCGCCGTACTGAACAGAAAAGCAACCACCGTAAACTCATTAGCCTTGTGAATGGAGTTCTTGGCCATCTCATTCAATGCAATGTCCGCACGATGTTGATATCCCTTCGTGTAATCAAGAAATTCATTGACTTTAGCCGTAGTGCTCTCTCCCGAGTTCGCTCTAAGCGCTTTATAATTGCCTTCTTCTGCCAGTTTAAGCGCTCCTGGCAGGAGTTTGTATTTGTACTCGGTGTAAAAAGCCTTTAGATCATCCCGATACTTCGCTTCTTCTTTTGACAATGTAAGCTGAGAATAGTCTTTCAACACACCGTCAAAATCACGGAGTGCCTGATTCAGCAGCAGCAATTCATTTTCATTGTTCAGCGCGATATATCCTCTGGCCCGCAGAAAGATCTCATTAAGATTATCCGCGAGTTGATTGATCGTCTGCGTCTTCTTGTGCAGTGTCTCCCTGTTGGAGTTCAGCTTCTCCTGTTCTTTGTTGATATACAGGAAAAAGGCCATGCCACACAAGATGATCAGCGCGAACACAGTCGCAATGATGCGAAAATATCGGTTCTTCAGGCTGGTGCTTCCGAAGCGGTTCTTTTGGGTCACTTCAGGATCCCCTCCACGACTTGCAACAGCTCTAATGGGCTGAACGGCTTGGGCATGAAGTAGCGCACACCTGCCTCAATCGCCCGGTTGCGGTCCACTTCCTGTGCCTTCGCGGTCAGCATCAGAACCGGGGTACTCTGTTTCTTCTCATTATCCAGCTGTCCGAGCACCTCGATCCCTGTCATCTTCGGCATCATATAATCCAGAATGACCAGATCATACGTATCTTCTTCCAGCTTTACTAGCGCATCCTCACCGTTCTCTGCTGTATGGATCTCCACGTCCTCCAGATCCTCTAACGTGTCCGTAATCAACATGCGCAATACTTCTTCGTCGTCTACCACCAATACTTTTTGCATCCTAACCTCCACTTGTTTAGCTTCTTGGTTGTCATCGCCTGCCACCTGCCTAGAACAGGAAGCGGAAAGCCAGACGTTCAATACGCAGCATCAGTTCGTTCATATCAAACGGCTTTATTACATAATCATCGGCACCCATCTGCAAAGCGTGAACAATATCTGCCTGATTATTTCGCCCAGTCAACATAATCACGACAATATTCTCCTGCGGATAGTTCCCGCGAATGCGTTCCAACACCTCAATCCCGTCTAGCTCTGGCATGATGCCATCCAGTAGGACAATGTACTTCTCTTCACTGCTGTACCAGTCTGATTCCAAAAACTCGGGGCCGCTGGCATAACTGCTGATATTGACCTTGGCCATATTGGAGGGCTTCCAGCCCGCGAACTCACTGGTCACAATTCGGCGCACCAACGCATCGTCATCTATGATGATCACATTCAGCACAGAGTCAAATTTAGTAGCGAGCAGCTGCTGAGTGTATACTGTTGTCTGATTCCGGCCCCCATGCTTACTGGCATAAAGCGCCTTATCGGCTTCTTCCACCAGCTGTACGGCATGCTGTTCCCCGTCCTTAACTTCCGTTACACCACTGGAGAAGGTCACATTAAAGACCTGCTTTTTGGTACGGAACTCTTTTGTCGAAAAACGTCTCTGAATCCGCTCGACCACCAGCTTGGCGGAAGAGGCATCCGTATTGGGCAGGAAAAGAGCAAATTCCTCCCCGCCGTACCGGCAGAAAACATCCTCCACCCGGATGGAAGCCTGTACAAATTCTGCAAATGAGTGCAGAACCTCATCCCCGGCCAAATGCCCGTATGTATCATTAATGGCTTTGAAATGATCAAGATCTATAAGCACGAGCGAGAATACCCGATTTGTGCGTCTGTAATCCGATAGTAATTGCTTCATCGTCTGGTTGAAATGCTTGCGGTTAAAAGCACCCGTCAGCTCATCGACAATGATCGACTCCTGCCACTCTCTTTTCAGCTCAAACCGATTTTGGATCAGAGCCAGGAAGATATCAATATCAACCGGTTTTTTAACAAAATCCATGACACCAAGGGAATAGGCATGCATCTGTACCTCCTTGGAGTGCTCCGCGCTGATCATAATTATCGGAATCCGTTCTTTTTTGGCCTTGCCAATAATCTGATTCAGCACTTCAATCCCGCTCTGATCCGGCAGCATAATATCGAGCAGAATCATGTCCGGTTTGCTCTCGTAAAAGAACTTCAGGCCCCGCTCTGCAGACAATGCAATGCTGACATAGTAAGGATTTCGCTCCAGCGACTCTTTAAGGTAGGCTACAAGCTGCACATCATCATCAATAATCAGGATCTCATACTGTGGCCGGGCATCCTCTGTCTTTCCCTCTTCAGAGGGACCCGCGGTCTTCATCGTGGAAGTAGAGCTGTCGTTAAGCAAAGTTAGCAGCGGATACAAATGACGGCCCCATTCGAGTGACGACCACTCTCTTACGCTATCATCCCCAAACAATGGCAGCGTTTGCTCAGCCAGCTCCTCAATCTCCTTGAGTCCTACTGTTCCGGCTGTTCCTTTCAGGTTATGCAGGAACCGATGGATATCTTTTTCCTCCACTGAAGGCTGTTTCGACCATTCCTCCAGAGTCTGTCTGGTTCTCTGCTCAACCAAATCTTTATATTTACGTGTTGTCATAGCAACTCCTTTAAATACGGACATATCGCATCATATTGTTACCAAATTTTGAGTCTGTCAAAACTCCAGTTCATCATATTTTTAATGCATTGTCAATTAATATCCTTTGTGAAGAATGCGTCGGTATTAAAAAGTTGATCAACCTGACAAAAAACCTTTGGTTGAAGCTTGTAACATCATTTGCCATAATGGTTGAAATGATTATTTCCGCCCCAGTGGCGGAAGGACACACACATATAAGGGGAGGCTGTTTCGATTGAAGGGGATTATTACGGTATTGGGGAAAGACAAAGTTGGGATTATTGCCAAAGTATGTACCTATCTTGCTGAACACAATTTGAATATTCTGGACATTTCGCAAACCATTGTTCAGGACTATTTCAACATGATGATGATCGTCGAACTTACCGGAGCTACCAAAAGCTTTGAGGTAATTGTAGAAGAGCTGCAGCTGATCGGCACCGAAATTGGCGTTGAAATCAAGCTTCAGCACGAAGATATCTTCAATATTATGCATCGAATTTAGGAGGAGTAAGCTCATGATCTCACTTGTTGAAGTACAGGAAACGAATAAAATGATCCGCGAGATGAATCTTGATGTTCGTACCATCACCATGGGAATCAGCCTGATGGACTGCGCGCATAGTGATCTGAAGACCTTTAACCAGAACGTATATGACAAAATCACCCGCTCTGCCGAGAAGCTCGTCAAGACCGGTGAGGATTTGGAAAAGCAATTTGGAGTCCCTATCGTCAACAAACGGATCTCGGTAACCCCGATTGCCATTGCCGCAGGCTCGGTTCACACTGATACCTACGTACCGGTAGCTGAGGCTCTCGACCGGGCCGCTAAGGAAGTTGGCGTAAACTTCATCGGCGGTTTCTCTGCGCTGGTGCAGAAGGGCTGTACCAAAGGCGACCGCATCCTGATCGACAGCATCCCTGAAGCGCTGGCCGTCACTGAGCGTGTCTGCTCTTCTGTGAATGTCGGCTCGTCCCGCAGCGGCATCAACATGGATGCTGTGAAGTTGATGGGTGACATCATCCTTCAGACCGCCGAGCGCACCAAAGACAGAGACTCTATCGGCTGTGCGAAGCTGGTTGTCTTCTGCAACGCTGTGGAGGACAACCCCTTCATGGCTGGCGCTTTTCACGGGGTCGGCGAGCGCGAATGCGTTATTAATGTAGGCGTTAGTGGGCCTGGTGTCATTAAGCGAGCGCTGGAAGAGGTCAAAGGCCAGGATTTTGAAACCCTGTGCGAGACCATCAAACGGACGGCCTTCAAGGTCACACGCGTGGGACAGCTTGTTGCCCAGGAAGCTTCCAAGCGGATGGGCGTTCCATTCGGTATTATCGACCTCTCCCTTGCGCCTACACCGCTCATCGGAGATTCCATTGCTGAGATCTTCCAGGTGATGGGACTAGAAGAAGCTGGCGCACCGGGAACAACCGCAGCCCTGGCAATCTTGAATGACAATGTTAAAAAAGGTGGCGTCATGGCCTCCTCCTACGTCGGCGGACTCAGCGGTGCATTCATCCCGGTCAGTGAGGACCATGGCATGATTCAGGCTGTTCAGCGCGGTGCACTGACGCTGGAGAAGCTGGAAGCCATGACCTGCGTCTGCTCAGTAGGTCTGGATATGATTGCTATTCCCGGCAGCACTTCTAAAGAGACACTTTCGGGAATCATTGCCGACGAAGCAGCCATCGGCATGGTCAACAACAAGACCACAGCCGTGCGCGTCATCCCTGTCATCGGCAAGGATGTTGGGGAAATGGTCGAATTCGGCGGCCTGCTAGGCTATGCGCCCGTGATGGCCGTCAATTCGTTTAACTGTGCGGGCTTTGTGAACCGCGGCGGACGCATTCCGGCGCCGATTCACAGCTTTAAGAACTAGAGTTATGCTGTGCTAGAGGCAGCATTGGCTGCTCTAGCAAAGGCAGTACTGTAAGAGACAGTATTAGCTGGGGCAGGTGCTATCAAGGTAGCACTAGCAGAGCACGGCTGTCAGATGGCACAGGTGCTGTCAGTGGCAGCGCTATCCGAGGGTAGCGCTAGCTGGGGCAGCATAGGCTGCAACAGTAAGGCAGGATTTCTAACACACTAAGGACCTGCCTTATGAGTCTACTATCGCAACAGTGATTTTACGCGACAGTGATTTTACGCGACAGTGATTTTACGCGACAGTGATCTTCACTAACATGACAGCCTTACTTCATTAAATTAGAAAACGTAAAACTTAGCCAATTAGTCAATATCTAAGCCAGCCAAGCAGCGATTTCTCCCGTTATTGAGAAGCGCTGTTTGGCATTTTTGTTCCATTGTAGCCTGCTCATCAATATAGGCACGAGAGAAACTAGCCGATCTCAAACGTAATCCTCTCTATTCAAACAAAAGTTTATCCTCTATCTCAAGCATCCATCTCATGACTTTTGGGACATCCTCTCTCTTCGATCAATTGCCACGGCTGGAAGAACGAGGATTTTAGAAATAGATGCAAATCTGCACCTTAATTTGTATGAATGATTTCAATAAAGAAGATTAAGAGCAAAATTGCACCTTAATTCTTCTACTTTGCATGAAAAGAGGCTATATCAGAAGAATTAGAGTACATTAATGCACTTATTTACAAAATATATCGATTATTCCTTAAATTAAGGTGCCGAATTGCCATTATTTCGCGCGACGGGGCCATCAGCAACGGAGTCACAAACGACGATGCTACGAGCGACAGTTCCACAAGCGAAGGTCCTACGAACGACAGCACCACAAGCGAAGGCCCCACGAGCGACAGTGCCAGAAGCGAAGGTCCCACGAGCAAAAGTGTCACAAACGACAATGCTACGAACGACAGTGCCACAAGCGAAGGCCCCACGAACGACAGCACCAGCGACAGCACCACTACCAGCCACCTCATTGGCTCAAATCATGCAAAAGAGGATGCCCTCAGAGCTATAGCTTCTGGGACATCCTCTGTTTAAATAACAGGTCTTAATCGATTACCGTGATACCGAAAGCGGCATCTCGCTGATCAGGAATAGTAAAGGACACCGTCGTGCCTGCACCGGGCTGGCTCTCAATGATCAACCCTTTGCCATAGAGCCGCTTCAGCCGGCGGTTCGTATTCAGCAAACCAATACCACCTTTGCCATGCTGGGAGGGCTCGAGCAATGTTTCAACCTGATCAGGCCCCATGCCTTTTCCATCATCCTTGACTTCAATTCGTATTTCCCTGCCATGATGGGTAATGGAAATCTTGAGCATACCACCACGCGCCTGGCTAAGCAGCCCGTGTCTGACCGCATTCTCCACCAGAGGCTGAATCGTGAGCGGGGGCAGCTGTGGCCCGTTTACCTTGTCTCTGCAAATTTCCTCCTCAATCTTCCATTCCACGGACAATCTGTCCTCAAACCGTTCTTGTTCAATATAGAGGTATGCTCGGACAAGTTCCAGCTCATGCGCGAGCGGCACAAGCTCGTCGGCATTCAATAAATCGAAGTTAATCCTCAGATACGAAGTGAAGGCTTCCCCGAGCCGGGCCATTTTATCAGAATCGATGGTACTAAGGGCCAAAATAGAGTTCAGGGCATTGAACAGAAAGTGAGGTCGGATCTGCGCCTGGAGATAGGCTGCCTCCATTCGTAGCCGCTCATCAAGGGACTGCTTCAGCATCGTCAGCGCGCGTACGCGGTATTGCAGCTCCAACGCATCCACCGGCTTAATCACATAATCACTGGCTCCGGCCAGGAATCCGGTGTAGATGTCCTCCGGCTGAGCGCGGGCTGTCAGCAGCAGCACGGGAAGCTCCGATACGCTGTAACGCTCACGGATGATCCGGGTCAGTTCATAACCTGACATATGAGGCATCATGACATCGGCGATCACCAGATCCCAGCGCCCTCTGTCCAGCAGTTCCAGTGCTTCCTTACCGGACAATGCCGGCACCAGATAGTAATGGGCATCAGAGAGCATGCCGCCAAGCACCCGCAAATTGACGGGGTCATCATCTACCACCAAGATGTTCAGGCTGCCACTAGTAGAGAACGAGGTTGTTTCCTGTAATACCGGAACAATCGGCAGCGCGGCAATACTCTGAGTGTACGTAAGGCCGGATGGCTCCAGATCTTCCGCAGCAAGCGGAGCAACCACACCGTAGGTATGTAGCGTATCGATTGGCTCCGAATCACTAGCAACAGCCACTTTACCGCTGGAATCACTGTTTAAACCTGAGTACAATGGCATCGTGAACGAGAACACAGAGCCCTGCCCAGGTGCAGAATCCAGAACAAGTGTACCGCCGTGCAGTTCTACAAATTGCTTGCAGATGCTAAGCCCGAGTCCAAAGCCTCCTCCATCATTGATGCCAAGTGCACCCTGCTCATATGGCTTGAAGACTCTTTCAGCCGTTGCCTCATCCATACCTGCGCCAGTATCGGCCACACGGATGATAGCCTTGCCATTCACAATTTCCGCACTGACGGTTACCGCTCCAACATCCGTGTATTTGATCGCATTGTGCAGAAGGTTGATCAAAATTTGTACCAACCTCTTCTCATCGCCATACACCGCCGGAAAATCATCAGGGATATTCATCTCCATACGTAGCGGTTTACCATCCAGCAAGTAACCCAGCATAGCTACTACGCCCGGAACGACAGCCTGAAGCTGAAGGCGTTCCCTCCGCAGCACGATTTTCTTGTCCTGAAGCCTAGTGATATCCAGAAGATCGCCAAGGAGGCTAGACATTCTTCTGCTGATCGTAATCAATAGTTCCATATCTTTGACGCTTTTTGGGTTCATCCCCTGCTGTTCGTTGGTAATCACCGTTTGGGCGATGTTCATAATGCCATGCAGCGGCGTCCTTAGCTCATGCGAAGTGTTAGCCAGAAAATCATCCTTGACCTTATCTGCTTGACGAAGCCGTTCCGTCAATTCTGTATTCTCCTCCGCGTTGCGGAAATACCGCTTGAACCAGTAAGCACAGAAGCTGACGATAGCTGCAATCATATCGACCGGATAAAAAATACTGTCCACAACTCCTGCGTTTTGCAGCACACCCCAGATCACGCTGGAAGAAACGCCTGCTGCAGCCAGCAGCAGAAAAAGCACGTCACGCTGGGATTGAATGACCATCTTGGCAATTAGATAGACCACTCCGACCATCGGCAGTAAATAGATTAAGCCAAAAACTTTGAAATGGTAGGAGTACAAGACCCAGTTCGCGGGTGATACCAAAATAAACAAAACAAAAAGGACAAAACAAGCAACGTAAGTACGGAACAGGTACGTTCTGCCGTTATCGGCATTTTTGTGGAAGGTGCGGGTCAGTAAGAGCATGAAAAAGGAGATGGAAGCATAGGACAGCAGTCGGGTCTTTAGCCCCCAGGTATAGTTGATGGGCAGCCATAGCTGGAGCAGATTATCATGATCGGACGCGATCGAGAGTGCTGTCACTGTAAGCAGCATACAAAAGTAGATAAAACTTTTCTCCTTCGGATTAAAGAAGAATAGAATAACCGCGTACACACTATGTAGTAGCAGCACAATAAAAATGACCAGCTGAAATCCGATTGAATAAAGACGCTCCTTGTCGATAGCAGCCTGTGAACCAAATTTCACAGATTTAAGAATTCCACCCAAAGACGGGTTGTCGTAGTTGGCAGCCTGGACCAGCACATCAAGCTCCTGTTGTCCATTCGTTGTGTAGGTTATCGTATAGGAGCTTACACGAGACTGGGATTGATCCTTCCGTTCCGAAAACACGCCGAATGCAGACTGCTGCTCACCGTTGATGAAGATCGCTGAACTGGTTTCGATTTTACGGACCCAAAACGAGTACGGCTGGTTTAGCGGCTGATCTACCAAAATACGTAGGCGATATGTACCTCTCCCATAGGAGTTGGTCTTAGTGTCAGTGAACCCGCTCCTCCAATCCCCAGGGACCTTGACATGACTAGATGATTTCGGCAGATTTCCTTTCCCGTCTGACAGCAGCTTGTCAGGGTAGAATTCCCATTCTCCATCTAGTGTAATGGACCTGGAATCCTCGAAATTCCATCCCCTCATGTCCAGTATACCGTTCACTGCATGGGGAGTAGTCGGGGGTGCCTGGACCGCATACCAAATCAGCCGCAGCCCAAACAGTAGAGCAAGAGTGAGAAGAAGAATGAGTCCATGCTTTTTCAACGTATCAAGATTGGCTTTGGATATCATATAGTTGATCAGTTGACAGGAGAACTGTCTTTCCTTTTCTTTTAGTCTTTTCGTATCCTTTTTGGATAGAAAATCATCTCTCGATCAGCAGCAGGTGATAATGATGACTTTAGTCCCTGTGCTGAACAGTATTATACTTAATCTAGGGATTAAAGCATAGAAAAAAACATTTCTCCCAGAAATTCCAGATGAATCTATGATCAAGTTGTCATCCCCGGCCGGATACGAATAACATGAAAACTTCCTTTTAAAATAACGGATCTCTGCAATATTCTATAAGTAAACGGGAATCCTCCCGTTATTATGGGGACTTGGCCTAAAATCACTATAAACAAAAAAAATTAACTGGAGGGATTCCAGTTAATTTTAAGAAACGGCCTATACACAATGTAATAGCAGGCTACCCCAAGAATTCACATTGTTACTTTCTCACATCTATTATGACATCCTAAAGATTCACATGGCTCAATTTGTCGGGATCAAGCATCAAATACAGCCCCTGAATCCGGTCACCTGACCGGTTCAATTCCAGGCAGAACACACCAACAATCTCTCCATGCTGTCTGTAGATGATCTGGGGCTCGCCATTGACCGTGATGAACGAAGCCTCCCACTCCCGCAGTCGGTTAAGCACCCGCCGCGAGGATAACAGGGCTGCGACCCCTTTGCGGCCAATCATTGGCCGGAGCACAGTATGCACCTGGCCGCCACCGTCGGAGATGAGCACCGGATGATCACCCAGTAGTTCCAGCATTCCGTTGATATCATAAGACTCGAAGGCAGTCGTAAATTTTTTCAGAAGCACCTCTCTGGAAGGCTTGATGACCGTCTCCATACGTTCACTCTTAGGAACCTGCTGAAGATTCCGTTTGGCACGACTGAAGATTTTGCGACAATTGGCTTCCGATTTGCCCACCATCTCAGCGATGGCCTCATATTCGTACTGAAACACTTCACGCAGGACAAATACTGCACGCTCAGTCGGTGTAAGTCTTTCTAGTAGGACCAAGAAAGCATAGGACAAGGTATCCCTGCGTTCAGCCGTCGCTTCCGGCCCGTCGTAAATCTCTGACATCGGTTCCGGCAGCCACTCTCCCTCATAGGCCTCACGTTTATTGCGCGGAGAATTCAGAAGATTCAGACAACGGTTGGTGATCCCTTTGGCAATATAAGCCTTTATGTTCCGGATTTCGCTCCGATCCCTCCGCTGCAGCTCTGCAAAACAATCCTGCACAACATCTTCGGCATCGGCGACCACCCCCAGCATCCGATAGGCGATGGAAAAAGCATACCCTTTATACGTGAGATACAACTCCTCCATACCCCGCTCATCCGCTGTCGGCACGCTTACCTCCTGCACCTTGTCCATGCTCTTCACCATACTTCCTCCTCTAATACTTCCTACCCTGAGATTAATGAAAACAGCCCGGATACATACCTGTCGAGATCGCAATCCGGTTCCAGCAGTTGATCGTATTAATGGCCATAATCAGGTCCACATATTCCGCTTCATTAAAATGTCCTCTTACTTTATCATACAGCTGCTCTGGCACACCGCCCTCGGAAATGGTTGTTACCGCTTCGGAGAGTTCCAATACAACCCGCTCCTGCTCTGTAAAAAGATGCGGAACTTCATGCCACACACTCAGCAGCAGAATGCGGTCACCGTGATCACCAAGCTTCAGCAGATCTTTAGCGTGCATATCCAGACAAAAGGCGCAGCCATTGATTTGCGACACCCGTAATTTGATCAGTTCATACAGAACCTTGTCTTTAATCGCGTTCCCTGCGTATGTTTCCAAACCCATCATTGCTGTCGCAGCCTTAGGGTTAGCCTTACTGTAATTTAACCTTAAACTCATCCCATTCATCCTCCTTAAAATGTCTTACATTACTGTAGACAAAGGAGTCATTCTTTTTGTGACAACCTCTCTATAGAAAATTCAAATTGTTCACACGTCCAAATCATGCATGGTCATGTCCAAATATAACATGTTCTCCTTTTTTTGATTCCTGCTATAATAATGATTATTATTATCAATTAGATGAGAGAAGGGGTTATTCATAATGCATCGTCACCGTAATTTTCTGCTTTTAGCTGCTTTAATGTTAGTTTTATCAGTTCTATCCGCTTGCGGAAATTCAAACTCGGCTGCTCCAGCCAATGAACCAGCGGCAACCACTGCACCAAATGAGTCTTCTGCTGAAGCTACGGATTCAGCTGCTACTATAAACTACACCGACAGTTTGGGCCGTGAAGTCGTTATCCCAGCACATCCGCAAAGAATTATTACGACTCAATATCTTCCGGAAATGATCGCCGCAGGAACCAAACCTATTGGCGCAGTCACCCATTTGCTGACCAACTTTGTATCCATCAAGGATCAGATCGGTGGTATTGAGGATGTTGGCCCTGCCAATGCCATCAATATGGAGAAGGTCCTATCCCTTCAACCAGATCTGATCATTGCCACAGAGATGGATAAGGATAAAATTGACGAACTAAACAAAATTGCTCCAACAGTGGCAGTACAGTGGGTGGGCAATGACGCATTCAAACACTTCACAGACGTTGCGGCTGTTATCGGCAAGAGTGCGGAAGCTGACCAATGGATTGCAGATTTCAACAAAGAGAGTGAGCAAGCGCGTCAAGAGCTGGCCTCTTTCGTACAAGAAGGAGAAACCTTCGGCGCTGTTGTTATTGGCGGTTATGAAAAAGGACAGTTGAGAGTGTACGGACCGGGGAACGTCGGTTATACTTTATACGATACTCTACATTTTAAAATGACAGACTTCGTTAAGCACGAATGGGAGACTAAAGACCACGAACTGGGGCTCAAGATTTCCCTGGAAAAACTCCCTGAGTATGCTTCTGCCGACCGGATATTCCTTGTTAGATTTAAGAATGATCCTGAATTCCTGCAAGAAGTGGAAAACAGCAGACTCTGGAATAACCTTCCAGCGGTCAAGAATAACAAGGTCTACGTAGTGGATGAAGCCCTATGGTTCTCTTATGACGTTATGTCCCTTAAGGGTCAATTGGAAAACGCAGTTGAGTTGTTAAAAAAATAAATGGTTGCATGTTCATACCATATGGGGTTCTTCAGCATCAGCTGAAGAGCTCCTTTCTTTCATACAGGGAGGTGAATACAATGTCGGTTCAACCAAGTAGACGCTCGGCGCGTCTCTCTATTATGTATACCTGGTCGCAGATTTATTTATATACACTGGAGGAAGGTGCTGAGGAGCTGAAGATCTGTAGTCTAGCTGAAAAAATACTGGTCGTCCCGGTTGAAGGGTCTGCTGAGGTATACAGTGACGACAAACGCCACGTTCTCTACGGGAACCACTGCGGTATTCTAAACCCGAAGGAAAATGTCTCTATCCAAAATGCCGGTACAGGTCCTCTACGCCTGTATCTTGTCGAATTTGATGAATTGCTCTTGCCGGGCTCTTCTGAAGCAATGTCCGCCGAGCGGTTGCCAATTCCTACAGGTGTGATCGAAGTAGCCTCTTTCAGCCATTTTTCGGGGCTACTACACAATCTATACGAACGGCGGGATCTGTCCGGGCCACTTGAGGAGTACGAAAGTCACTTTATTTTCCAAGAGATGATGTTAATGATCTTGAAGACCGCCGAATGCAACAAGGAACAGGACGTCACAAGTTCGGTTCAGAAAACCATCACCTTTATGGACAATGCTTACGCCTACGATCTCACGCATGGACAGCTTGCCGAAATGGCCGGGGTCTCCACAAGGCATTATTCGCGGATTTTTAAAGGAATAACCGGCAAAAGCCCTATCGACTACCTTATTGAACTTCGAATGAACAAGGCGAAAAGTCTGCTGCAAAGCCGGGAGGTATCGGTTGGCGAGGTGGCCGGGAGCGTGGGATTTCATGATCCCTTTCACTTTAGCCGCAGCTTCAAGCAGCACACGGGAGTCTCTCCCCGTCTGTACATTAATTTGCGCAAGCATAGCAGCCGGATCGCCTCTCTTCAGTATCTGGGGGAACTACTCGCTTTGGGCATCAAGCCTGTCGGCGCACCTTCCCAGCTTCTAAAAGGCCGTTATTTGCAGGACCGTGTGGAGGGTATAACTGACATCGGCAGATCCGTTGTGACCCCTTACCTGGACAGGCTCGCCACCTTGAAACCGGATGTGATTCTTACCTTTGACGGCCATCATTACGATACCTATGCCAAAATCGCTCCTACACTGGATATGTCCTGGTCCCAGCCGGTTTTTGACCGGTTCCGTTTTATTGCCGATTTGATCGGCAAACAACAAGAGGCTGAGCAATGGCTCAGCCAATACGAAGAGCAGACCTTTGAGGCCAGGAATGCTTTGAAATGGCATTTGGAGGCCGGGCAGACCCTCTCTTTTATTTGGACAAGAGGACTCCCGGATACCGTGCAAGTCTATAACGATATGAAGGTTCTTTATCAGGACCTGGGCTTTCAGGCTCCCCCTCCGGTAGCTGCCGTGCAGAAGACAAAGGGCCATCCATTCAAATCTAATATTCCGGTCCAGGAACTGGCTCATTATGTGGGCGATCATCTGTTTGTTGTCGTCTCACCAGACCCTGTCTCACAACAGCATTTTCGTGAGCTCCGGCAAAGCGAGATCTGGAATAGCCTACCTGCTGTTCAGAACCGCCGAGTATATCTCGGCTCGGAGGACTGGCTGCGCGAAGATCCGGTATCCATGTCCGGACAGATTCGAGAGGCTGTTCCTTTGCTCGTCAAATTAAATTGAGAATTCACCCTTTTTCCGTCTGCATTTTTACGCGCCGAGCGCTAACTAACCGCCAGCCGGTGAGCACCGCGGCCACGAAGCAGATTGATGCGGAGGTCATAAAGACTACATGCATGCCCTCCAGGAAAATATCCGGACGGCCCGGGATCAACCCGGTCACACGATACCCTGCATCGTTACTCATGACATGGAACAGGATCGTTGTCGCCAGCGTAATGCCTACGACCATGCCGACATTGCGGACCAGTGAATTGACACTGCCCGCAGAGCCGAGCTGGGTGCGCGGTACTTTGGACATGATCAGTGAATTGTTCGGCGACTGGAACAGGCCGCTGCCGATCCCAAGCATAGCAATCCACAGGCCGACAAGGGACACAGAACTGCCGGCATGCAGCTTCGCCAGTCCGATCTGGGCAACGACCATGACGATAAGACCGGCAAAGGTTAGCAGCTCTGAGCCAATCTTATCCGACAATGCGCCGCTGATCGGCGCCACAATGACCATGGAGATCGGCAGCAGCATCAACAGGAAGCCTGCATCAAACGGCGACAGGTTCAGCATGTTCTGCGCATAGAATGGAGCGATGATATTGAAGCAGAAATTCGCCACGAAGACGAGGAACCCGCATAGGATGCTGACCGAGAACAATGGATTTTTGAACAGGGACAGATTCAGCAGCGGTTGTGTCTTGCGGATTTCAACCCAGATAAAAGCTGCAAAGGCGCAGATCGCGACAACCAGTGATACAACAATTCGTGTATCGCCATAGCCGATCTGCTGTCCGAGCAGCAGTCCGGCGAACAGCAGGACAATAAAGAAAGCAAACAATGTACTGCCGGGAATATCGATGCGGTCCTTAACCCTTATCAAATCCTTCGGTAGCACCTTCCAACCCAAAATGATGGCAATCAGGCCAATGGGAACATTCACCCAAAAAATATATTCCCAGCCCAGTGAAGAGACGATGATCCCGCCCAGACTGGGTCCCGCTATACTGCCAAGCGAGACGAACGTTCCGATAAAGCCGAGCGCCTTACCGCGCTCAGTAGCTGGAAAGATATCGGTCACTATGCCTTGGCTGTTGGCCATCGTCATCGAAGCGCCAATGGCCTGAATGACTCGTGACGCAATAAGTAAAGGCAGCGTCGTGCTAAGTCCGCACAACAGCGAACCAATGATGAACACCACCGTGCCAATCTTGAAGATTCTGATTTTCCCCGCAATATCCCCGAGCTTTCCGAAGAACAAAATCGCGGCACAGATCGCCATCAGGTAACCTGTCGTCACCCATTCAATCTGCGCAATTGGCAGGCCAAGGCTCTTGGACAACACCGGAAGCGCAATATTGACAATGCTCCCGTCCAGTGTCGCCATGAACGTAAAGAGATTCAGTACAATCAGAATCATCCAGCGCCTTTTCTGAATGTCACTGTTCTCCTGATAGGTTGCAGGAATTGAACTCATAATTACACCTCATTAAACTTAGAATGATGGAACCGAAAAGAGGTTGTCGAATCAAGAGGAATTTTAGTTGCGTATGCAACCAATTAGATCATTCCCAGTGTACAGCAGATTAGTTGCGTGCGCAACAATATTGCTGTACACTTTTATTCATATTGAGCGCTGACCTCGCATTCAAGCAATCTAACCAAAGAGGTGTGCATGTTGAACAAGGAACCTATTGGGAAGCTGATCTCCCTGATTCATCGTCAGAACCAAAAAACGTTGTCGAGACAGCTAATTCCCTATGGAATCGGCAGCGGTGGGCAGCACAGCTTTCTCAAGCTGATCATAGGCCGGCCGGGTGTCACTCAGGAGCAGTTAACGAATGAATTAAAGTTCGATAAGGCGACCACGGCCCGAGCCGTGAAGCTATTGGAGCAATCCGGCTACATTGAGCGAAAAGTCGATCCTGATGACCGCCGTTCCTACCTGCTCTATCCCACTCCCAAAGCCATGGACTTTGCGCCAATCCTGCAGGAGATTCTGAATGGACTTAATCGCAAACTCTCCCGTCATCTGACGGATGAAGAGGAAATGCAGCTTATTTCCCTGCTACAGCGGATTATCCAGGAAGATGAATAACCTGCTGACAGAATGATTGGGTAGCAGAGACCTCCCCATATTTTTACTCCATATCACTAAAAATAACCGCAAGCTCTTCCGCGATGACGGATGGCTTGCGGTTATTATTTTAAGTCCATTTCAATCTATAATCAGTTCAATGTTCCATCTTACTTTTGTACCCCTACTTTACGTATGAACGTCTCTGCGAATAGGGCTGCATCCTTCGGCCATCTGGCGGTCAGCAATTGACCATCTTCCACGATGAAGGGCGTATTAAATGAAGGGCCCTTCACATAGTCCTCCCGCTTCTGCAGATGCCGGGTCACCTCATTCTGAACATATTCTGGATATGTACGGTAGTAACGGCCGCGAGCCCAGGCAGTTAACCAATAGGCGGTCTGCTCCAGGGATTTGGTCAGACTCGTCATCTTTTTTCCGTATACCACCGCTCGACCGGTCTGAGGATCAATAGTCCGGGCTAGAACGATCGGGCCGTGACAGATGGCGCCAACCGGTCTGTCCAGCTTCCAAAATTGTAGCACCTTCTCCTGTAAAGTAACGCTCTCCAAATATACTGTCATTCCCTTGGCATGCCCTCCAGGCAAAATAAGACCGTCATAGGCTTCGGGAGCAATATCTCCATATGCAAGCGGGTGCAAAAAGCCAGGGACCAACTCCAGCTCCTGGCGGTACCGCTGCACAACCACTTGGTCCGCCCCAAGCTGCCCGAACACAACTCCTGTCAACAAATAGGGATCGGTATAGGCGCGCTTCCCGTCAGGTGTGGCAAAGTCCACCTGGAAGCCTGCTTCTCGGCAGAGATACCACGGTACCACCACTTCTGTGGTATCAAAGTCTTGGGACGGCAGTGGAATCAGCACTCTTTTCGGCTGTGGCATATTATTCTCTTCCCTTCATGGGTCACTGAAAGCGGCCGTCGTTTATCTACGCGATCATTTTATCACAAATTTTAAAAAAACATTTTGCCCAATGACTCCGGAGCCGTTAAAATGAAACTTGCATGAAAATACAGACCATTTCAGAAAGAATGTATAAACTGGCTCTGTATTCTGACGGCAAAGACTGGGCCGATGTCTGCAAAGGCTGCAAAGACCCGGAAATATTATAGATTAGGAGCGAAGACACCACATGAATTCTTCAGCAAGCAACGCGTCACCCCCGGCGAAAAAGGAACGTTTTCCTTTATCGCTGCTGTGTCTAACCCTTGGCGCCTTCGCGATTGGAATGACAGAGTTTATTATTATGGGTCTGCTGCCCAATGTGGCTCATGACCTTGGCGTAACGATTCCGCAAGCCGGACAGCTCATTACCAGCTACGCCCTCGGCGTTGCCATCGGCGCACCAATCTTGACCGTATTCACCCATAAGCTGCCTCAGAAAAAGCTGCTCGTCATCCTGATGCTCATCTTCATCGCAGGCAATGCTGTATCTGTCATCGCCCCAACCTACTCCCTGCTGATTGGAGCACGCGTGATCACCGCTTTTGCGCATGGTACCTTTTTAGGGGTAGGCACGATTATTGCTGCCAGACTTGTAAGGCCAGATAAACGGGCCGGTGCGGTCTCGATCGTCTTGGCAGGCTTGACGGTTGCCAACATCATCGGCGTACCGTTCGGAACCTTTATCGGCCAACAATTGGGCTGGAGAGCCTCGTTCGGCGCCATCACCCTGCTGGGTATTGTATCCTTATTCGGCATTATTCGCTTCATTCCTGTAATTACACAGGATAAAATCAACAGCCTGGGCGAGCAATTCCGCGGACTGATCAATCCGCAGGTTCTGCTGATCTTATTTACCGGAGCACTCGGCTGTGGCAGTCTCTTCTCCCTGTTCACCTATATTACGCCGATGCTGGAGAATATCACTGGCTTCGCTGAGCATAGCGTGACTTGGATTTTGGTACTGTTCGGACTCGGCGTGACCATCGGCAACATTGTCGGCGGCAAACTGGCAGACTGGAAGCTGATGCCTTCCCTAATTGTTAACTTCGCGGTGCTGGCCGTTATTATTTCTATCCTTAATCTCACGCTCGACAGCCCGGTGCTATCGGTCATCAATATCTTCTTCTGGGGCATTGCCGCGTTCGGTATTATGCCGGGCATTCAGCTGCGCATCATGAATCTGGCGCATAAGGCTCCCTTGCTGGCTACGACATCCAGCCACTCTGCACTGAACTTGGGCAATGCTGGTGGCGCCTACTTCGGCGGACTCGCGATCACTCACTTTGGGCTGGAGTCGATTCCTTGGCTGTCTGCATCCCTTGCGATTCTGGGCTTCCTCGGTGCATGGCTCAGCTACGCCATTTCGCGGCGTAATGCAGGTGGAGTGGGTCAAATCAATACCACGCCATAAACAGTTCATTGTTTCATCAAACAAAGCATCATCTCAACAAAACTAAGCAATGCTTCAACAACTAAGCAATGCTTCAACAAACAAAACACTGCTTCACCAATCAAAACATTGCTTCGCCAATCAAAGCATTGCTTCGCCAATCAAAGCACTGCTTTGCCAAAACAAAATCCCCTTCAGCGCCACTCTAAAATGGAGTTGAAGGGGATTTTTCTTTACATATATATAATTGTTATTATTCACTTAAACTGAACAGCAGCGGTACAACCTCGCCCTTGCCTACATCAATCAGGCCAAGGTCGGTGATCTTGAGCGCCGGACTAACAGGCAGGGAATGCGTGCTGATGGACATAATCGGGTTGTAGTGATTATAGCCCAGCGATTCCATGGCTGACCGCAGCTCCTTCACCTTCTGGGCAGTGATCTCCAGCGGCTCCTCGGTGAGAATACCGCCGACCGGCAGAGCCAGATGGGCGAGCACCTGTCCGTCACAGACGACACAGAAGCCGCCTTGACCAGCGATGACTTCATTCGCCGCCAGCGCCATATCCTCGGGATTATGGCCGACGACCAGCAGATTGTGATTGTCGTGCGAATAAGTGGTTGCGATCGCGCCACGTTTGATCGTGTCGCCGCCGATTAGACCGTAAGCCCGGTTGCCATTCTTGCCATACCGCTCGAAGGTAGCGATGAGACCATAACCGCTCTCCTGCCATTGCAGCAGACCGTTACGCACCTCTGCCTCGCTGTGCTTCTCCTCCGTGAACGTGGATACGTTGTTGACCATCATCACGCGGCAGCCATAACGTCCATCTGCCTTCTCCGAGACAACCGTAAAGTCGGCTGCAGTTACCGGATCAAGCTTCACGCTCTGGTAAAAATGCGCCGGGAAGCGGGGCTCTGACACCGGCTGGGACTGCGGCTGATGGCGGTCATAGGCCTGCTTGCCGCCTTTGAATACTGCGTCTAGTTCAAAGGAATGCAGATCGGACAAGAGCAGATAATCAGCGATCTTGTTCGGTGCAATCACACCACGGTCCTGCATCCGCATCCGCCGAGCAGGGGTGAAGGTTGCGGCGTAGACGGCATCCTCAGGCGTCATGCCCATCTTGATCGCTTTGCGCACCAGATGGTCCAGATGTCCGGTAGCCACGAGCGAATCAGTCATCACATCATCGGTCACAAAGCAGAAATGCTCACCGACAGGATGTTTAATTAAGTAATCCACGACATCCGGGGTCATGGACTTCTCCTGAATTTCAATGAACATCCCGGCAGCAATGCGGGCAGTCAGCCCTTCAATGCTCTGGTGGGTATGATCCGAGTCAATGCCCGCGTAAATCAGCTGATGCAGATCGAGATCCAGCAGCTTCGGGGTGTGCCCCTCAATCACCAGCTCCGGATAGCGGCTGCGGATATGCTGGAGTATACGGTTGCTTTTGCCATCCGGATCACGAATAACATCCACATAGTTCATAACTTCCCCAAGACAGATCATCTGCTCGGTCGCCATCAGCTGGTCGATATCCTCAATTTCTATGGAGCCGCCGGTAGTTTCCAGCAGTGTCGCCGGTACCGAGCTTGGAATTGCGTAGAACATGTCCACCGTGCAGTCTTCACTGGCCCGAATCATCTCATGTACGCCCTCGACACCGAACACATTAGCCATCTCATGCGGCTCAGGAACGATGGTCGTCACCCCATGACGCAGAATGCCATAAGAGAATGTCTCCGGGGTAATCATAGTGCTCTCAATATGCAGATGGATGTCAATCAGACCAGGAACCATGTATCTTCCTTGACCATCAATAACCTCACTCGCAGTGAATGTATCCGCGCCCAGACCACCGATGTACAAAAAACGCCCATCCTTCACAGCCACATTGGCCAGCTCAAATCTTTTATAGTAACTGTTATACACATTCACATTCAGAATTAGTTGATCCGTAACCATCGTATATGCTCCTTACTGCGGCTTACTGCACCAGCACCAGCTTGTCTTTTGGAAAATAAATCGTAACCTGCTCCCCTTGTGCAAAGGGTACATCCATCTCCTGATTGACCGTAAATACGCCTAGCTCCGTCTCTACTTCATACTGATAACTACGTCCCAGATAAGTGCTTACCTGCACTCTTCCCGAAAGGGTATTGCCTGAAAGCGGAGCCTCATGTGTGCTAGACCACAGTTGAAGGTCATCCGGTCTGATCGCGCCCAGCAGTCCAGTGTTGCCTGCCCCATCCGGGCGTTTGGCCGCCAGGAACTTCAAAGCCCCCCGGCTCAGCTCGATATCCTCACCTGTATCATTACGGCCCTCGAAGGCAATAAAGTTGCCGAAGCCAATAAAGCGGGCCACATATTCACTAGCCGGATATTTAAAAATAGTCGTCGGGTGCGCAAGCTGCTCAATCTTCCCGCTGTTCATCACGGCCACCTGATCGGAGATCGAGAAACACTCCTCCTGATCATGGGAGACGTAAACGGTCGTAATTCCAAGCTCCTGCTGAATTCGGCGGATCTCAACGCGCATGTTCACCCGCAGGTTCGCATCAAGGTTACTCAGTGGCTCGTCGAAGAGCAGCAGATCCGGCTCGATGACCAGCGCGCGCGCAATCGCAACACGCTGCCGTTGTCCACCGGAGAGCGCCTTCGGCAATCTTTTCTCAAAACCGCCCAGGCTGACAATCTCCAGCATACGGTTCACCCGCTGCTTCACTTCTGCTTCCTTCATTTTGCGCAGACGCAGGCCGAAGGCCACGTTATCGTACACCGACATATGCGGGAACAAGGCATAACTCTGGAATACAAAACCAAAGTTCCGCTTGTTCACTGGCACATTGGTATAATCCTTGCCACCGAACATGAACTTGCCCTGCTCCGCATTCAGGAAGCCGGCGATCAGGCGCAGGGTGGTCGTTTTGCCACAGCCGCTGGGGCCGAGCAGGGACAGGAGCTTCCCTTTTTCAAGCTGCAAATTGAAATCTTCCAATATAAAACGGTTGTCGTAAGCAACCGATACTTGTTCCAGACTTATTAATGCCATTACCGTATGCCTCCGTTATCGTTTGGTAAAATAGGCGAATCCCATCAGACGCTCGATGAGGAACATCAGCGCTGCTGTCAGCACCATCAGGATGACCGAAATCGCTGCAATTGTAGGGTCAAAATAATTCTGCACATAGGTTAGCATTTGAATCGGCAAGGTGCTTACCCCTGGACCGGTCATAAACACGGAGATATCCACGTTATTGAAGGATTCCAGGAAGGCGATCAGTACCGCAGCCAGAATGCCGGAACGAATGTTAGGCAGCACTACTTTGAAAAAGGTCTCTAGACGACCCGCGCCGAGACTCTGTGCGGCTTCTTCTACGGCAAAATCGAAATTGGCCAAGCTTGAGGCAATCACTCGGATAATGAACGGCAGCATAATCACCGTGTGGCCGATCAGCAGACCGGCATAAATCGGGAGTCCGTACACCACAATCAAATAGCGCAGCAGCGTGAACCCGAGCACAATGCCGGGAATGAGCACTGGTGACAAGAATAGCGCGTTCAGTGTATCCCGGCCCCGGAACTCGAACCGGCTCAGTGCATAAGCCGCCGGCACACCCAGCAGCAGTGCCAGCAGATTGCCCAGCATCGACACTATAATGGAAGTCTTGAATGTCTCCATGAACATACTTACTTCAAAGATATTCCGGTACCATCGCAGCGAAAAGCCCTCCGGGGGGAATTTCAGGACAGTGCCCGGCTCAAATGAAGTGATTGAAATAATCACTAGCGGGCCTAGCAGGAACACAAACACCAGGAATGTGTAAAACGACAGTGTGCGGCTTCCTTCCTTCATCTTCTCACCCCTTCGGATTTAGTCGGTTCGCCCAGGCATTCATCAGACCAACCACCACAAATGTAATCACAATCATAATCACGGCAATGACAGACGCCGCCTGCCAATCATTCAAGGTCATGGCATTTTGGTACAGGAACGTTGCAACGACGCGTTCTTTCCCGCCCAGCAGCGCAGGTGTTGTATAGGCCGTCAAGCTGCCGACGAACACGAGAATACTGCCGATAATCAGTCCCGGTACGGTGAGCGGGAAGATGATTTTACGGAAAGCTGTGAACGATGAAGCGCCCAGACTGCGGGCAGCCCGCACCAGCTCATAATCCAGATTCTCCATTACGCCCAGCAAGGTGATAATGATCAGCGGCAGGAAGAGATGCACGAGACCGACCATCATAGCCACCGGTGTATAGAGAATCTCGAGCGGCTTTTGAATCAAACCGATGTTCATCAGAAACGTATTGAGCAGCCCCTTCTTCCCGAGAATGATCATCCAGCTGAAAGAACGGACAACCGGGCTGGTCAGCAGCGGGAAAATGGACAACGCCAGCAGAATGCTTTTCTTGCGGATGCCGGCACGGGAAATATAATAGGCAGCAGGGTAGCCTAGCACCACGCACACCAAGGTTGTCACTACACTTACCCGCAGGGTGGTGAGCAGGATTTTATTGAAATACCCGTCTCGGAAAAAGGTCATATACCCTTCCAGGGTCAGACTGCCGTCAGGCATAAAGGTTGAAACAATTGTAAGAATGATAGGGATCAGCATGAATGCTGCCAGGAACAGAAATCCCGGCAACAGCAGCAGATATAGATATCTTTTATTCATTGAGTTAACTCCCGTCTGTCTTCATCTCTTGGTTCAGACTCCCGATGAATAGCTCAAGAAAAGCGGGGTCATCCACCTCCAGGCAGACACTGACATTATATGGCTTGTTCAGCCGGTTCTGGAAATCGCAGACCGTCTGCCCGTCGCACAGCTCGCTCCGGGTCTCTACATCCACGTAATAATCCAGCTTTGTCACCAGGTCCGGATTAATCGCCACACCTACCGCCAGTGGATCATGCAGGGCACAAGCTTCAACGCCGTTGCGCTCGTAATACCGCTGGCGATAGTCGGCTGTACTCTGCTCCACATAAGCTGCGATCTCGGGATTACTCAGCTTGGCAATATCCGCTTGCGACAGCAACGCCTTGCGAGTAACATCCAGACCCACCAGGGTGAGGCGCGGGAAACCCGCACCCACCACCAGCTTGGCGGCTTCGGGATCAACATAAATGTTGTACTCAGCAGTAGGGGTGATGTTACCTGAGCCGCGCACTACGCCGCCCATGACGATGACTTCAGCGGTATGCTGCACCAGCTCCGGGCATTTCTGCAGCACTTCGGCCAGGTTGGTCAGGGGAGCGGTCATAATCAGTGTGACCTCTCCCGGCTGACTCATTACCTGACGGATGATGAAGTCCGCAGCGGATTCTTCCTCCACACGCTTACCGACTACCATATCCGCCAATGCACCGCCAATGCCGTCGCGCCCATGGACGCGATGCTCGAAATGTACTTCACGGGCCAGCGGCTTGTCCGCTCCCCGGTGCACCGGAATCTCGTTCTGAACGCCGAGAAACTGCAGGATTTTACAAGTGTTTTCTGTCGCCTGATCTAACGATACGTTACCATTAACCGTGGTGATGCCAAGGATGTCGAGCGCTCCGCTTTTCACCGCCAGCATGATGGCTAAGGCGTCATCCACGCCTGTATCCACATCGAGAATTACTTTTTTACGAATAGTCATCCTTAACCACCGATCTCTTTATTCCAGCGATCAGTCCAAGCTTTAATGTTATCGTTGACGAATTTCATATCCAGTTTACGCAGCTTGCCCACAACATCCGCGCCGTAAGTTACGCCCTTGGCTTCCTCTTCGTTCAGAACAACTTCAGTGTTTACCGGGGAATCAACCTTGGCCTTAGCGGATTTCTCTTGAACTTCCTTGCTCAGCTGCCAGTTGATGAATTCTTCGGCCAATTCCTTGTTATCTGTACCTTTAACTACGTTGATAGTGTTCATAACAGCAAATGCACCTTCAGATGGAGCCACGAACTTCGCATCCGGTACTGCGGCTTGCAGATCCTTGAAGTACATCTCCATAATCGGTCCTCCGGCAATTTCCTCCTGGCTGAACATGTTCACGTATTCGGAAGTCTGGCTGTAATATTTAATCACGTTCGGGTTAACTTCTTTCAGCTTGGCAAAGGCTTGGTCTTCATTGAAGTCAGTGCTGCCAGCAACGACAGAAGCTGCATCTACCATCATCGGTCCTGCAGTCGCCGTAATCGCCGGAAGTGTCAGATTGCGATCAAAGGCCGTCCAAAGATCTTTCCACGATGTGATCTCACCCTTAACCAAAGCCGGATTGTAGGCAATACCGAGACGTCCTATCGTGTAAGCAGGACCGTAGCCCTCACCGAGTGGAGCTTTGGCAATATCATAGAGATGTTCAAGGTTAGGCACCTTAGCGGTATCGATGGTATCAATCAGTCCTTCATTAATACCTTGCTGTGCGTAGTAATCAGACAGATAAATAACGTCAACGTTGGAGCTACCCTGACGAATCTTGTTCAGGCGCTCAGCGTTGTTACCAATCTCCACGACAATCTTGACGTTGTGTTCTTTCTCAAAAGGTGCGTACACTGCTTCCTTGAAGAAATCTTCCGAGAAGCCCCATGTGGAGATTACCAATTCCTTGGGTGCTCCTGATTTCCCATTGTTTGCAGCAGTTCCGCTGTTAGTGCCGTTAGCTGTAGTAGCGGAATTGCTTCCCGACGATCCGCAAGCGGTCAGTGCCGCAGTAAGTGTAAGTGCAAGTGCTGTTCCCCAAATCTTTTTCATAATCCAATAGACCTCCCTGATGTGTGTGTATAAAGATAATATGGCTTAAATCTCATAATTCACGTTGACAATCGGTCATTTCAGCCCGTATTTCGGGCGCCCGGCGATGTTGACAGCACCTCCTAACCATAATTAAATTCTATGTTTCCCATTTTTTCTCATAAAAAAAGAAAAGTATTCTTGTAGGAACAAGAACACTTTTCTCCGTTTAAACAAAGGAAAGAGCTACCCGTTATAGAAAGACGGTCTTCGCTTAAGATAGATCAAAAGCAAAAATCCGGATAGGTATTTTAATCTTCAGCCAAAATCATGTTCGTAAAGGCCCATTGGGTTCGTGCATCGTAATCTCTCAGCAGAACCTCAATCTTTAGGCCCATCTCTTCTTCTAATCTTTCCTGGAACTTCTTCTTGAACAGGAGCGACATTCGAAAGTCCACTTCCTGTTTAAGCTCCGGCGCCTCGCCTTCCAGTGCAGAAGAACGGGGAGAACGGCGGTGCTTGGCGTGAAAGGTAATGACCCGCTGATCGAGAGTTACGCGGAGCAGGGTCGTCCCGAAACCAAACAATTCCTTGGAAAGCTCATTGTAGATCTGGCACATCTTCTTCTTGTTCTCATTGCTGTCCAGTTCTGCCATGAAACCACCTTCAACAACAGAATATCGTACAATCACATCAATATTTAATGTCATTATACATAATTATTGTGTTTTGGGCAAGAAAAAAGGCAAACAAAACATTCAAGTAACGCCAAACACGAACGATAAATCTTTTTGATAAAGAAATTTGAGCCTTTCTGCCCCCCTGTCAGACCTATAATTCCCTGCTTAAGGTTTGACGATGATAATGATTATCAATTAAAATACTTCATATATAAAAGTAAGTTTCATTAGGAAGGTGCCCTGACATGTTTACCAAACAAGATCATATAACCGGGGACCCTGACGAGGTATTACGCCGTACATGGTACAAGCTAGTCAACATAGAATCGGTCGGCTACAGCAGAGACTATTGGTCTTATCGAAGAGAGCTTACCGATCGACATCTGCTAATCATTGCCGGCAGCGAATGGAACAGAATCGTGGTAGACGGACAGGCTCTCGCAACGTATTCAGGCATGGTAGTGGTCTGCCGGCCCGGGCAGAGTGTGGAGATTGGCGTCACCTCAGAAGAGGGGCACCCGCTGTACTTATTGTATTTTGAAATGGGAAGTACTAACCCTGCAGTGATAGATCTGCATACAGCTGAGAACCCACAAAGTGGGGGCTTGGAGGAGGAATCCCGGATACCAGCGGCTCCAGCCTTATGTGGTCAAATACACCGTAGTTGGCTCAGTGAAAGTCTGGCAGACAAGATGCGCGCCCAGGCTGTTTTTCATGAATTACTGGCGTTGATCATAGAGTACCAGGGACAAGAGACGGTGAAACTGCTATCCAAAGTCAAAGCAGAGATCGACCGCCATTACTCCGAGGAAATCACGATTGAGCGCCTAGCTGTAGCTTCCGGGATCAGCCGCTACCACTTAATGCGAATATTCAGGGAACGTTATGGAAAAAGCATTGGCGAATACCTCACGGGAATCCGCTTGCATCATGCCAAACAGCTCATGTTGAAACGTGAATATTCTATCCATGAGATTGCCGGAAAGGTCGGCTTTCAGAGCGAGTCTTATTTCCGTACCGTCTTCAAGAAGCAAGTCGGCCTGGCTCCAGCCGCCTATTTGCGCAACCGGGCATGCAAAGTGGCAGCATACAGCTGGCCAATCTTGGGTCACCTGCTTCCGTTACAGACCATCCCTTATGCCGCTCCTATGGACCATTACTGGACGGATGATTACCGGCGACAATACGGCAGCGATGTTATCATTCAGCTTGGGCATGAGTATGAATTCAATCGCAGCGTGCTTAGACAAGCCCAACCTGATCTCATTATTGGTCTGGACAGCACCATTTCTCCAGAGGAAGAACAACGATTGCAGGAAATCGCGCCTGTTCTGCTGCTTCCCTGGATGAGCGCCGATTGGCGGACACACCTGCTGTTGGTGGCCGAAGCTCTGGGTCGAACCCATGAAGGCGAGCAATGGCTTGAACGTTACGATTCTCAAGCACGATCCGTCCACGAGCAGATCCAACCTGTCGTTAAAGACGATAAAGTGCTGGTACTGAAGATTGCCACCGACGGACTATTTGTGTTGGGGCGCAAAGCCATGACCGTGTTGTATGATGATCTGCAGATCACTCCGGCTCCCCTCGTTAATGGCATTGAATGGTTCGAAGCAATCGAAGACTGGCAGCTAACTAACTATGATGCAGACAGAATGATTGTCAGTGTGGACGATAACCCCGCCTCCCGCCTGTTGTGGGACAAACTCCAACTGTCGGAGCATTGGACTACACTACTTGCTGTGCAGCATCATGCGGTACACCGTTTACCAGGACATTCCTCCTGGGTATATCCTTGGATCGAGTACACGGCTTGGGATCACAAGCTCCTCCTGGATAACACACCTAGGATTCTATTGGATAATAACAACTTTGATTCTGTTGGATAACAACACCTATGATTCTGTTGGATAACACACCCATTTGTTTTTGTGCGCTCATTTCTGAGAATACAGCACGATAGTGAATATACAGAGGCAAAAGATTGCGATATACTCCTCATTAATGATAATGATTATCAAATGAGAATGTGGAGGAATACAAATGCATTACAGTTTATTTTCGAGATTTACATCCGGTAAAGTTCCCCCTAAACGCGGGAAATCTCCGGTGTCCTTACTATGGATGGGGTTGGTGATTGTATTTACTCTTACCCTGACCGCATGCGGAGCCAATAATAGCAGCAGCGCTAATAGCAAGGGAAATAATGAGCCTGCATCCACTGCTCAAACTACTGTGGAACCGAGTAGCACTAATGAGCAGACTGGATCTAATGTTAATGCAGATAAGGACCAGCCGAAGACCATCAAGCATGAGTTTGGTGAGTCTGTTATCCCTGCGCACCCTAAACGGATTGTTTCTATTGGAATGGAGGACATGCTGCTCTCTCTTGACGTCCCAATGGTTCAAGCCTTTAGCACAGATGGTTATTATCTGGACAAACAGCTCAAGGACAAAGGAATCGCCATCAACAGCTCCTTCGATATTAATCTGGAAGCCATCACGGCTGCCGATCCTGACCTGATCATTATGAACAAATACATGACCGACGAACAGGGCTACGAGCAATTGAGCAAAATCGCTCCGACCATTGCCTTTATCCGTGATGACTGGCAGACTGGCATTCTCGAAATCGGCAAAGCACTTGATAAGGAAGATAAAGCCCAAAGTGTCCTGAAAGACTTCCAAGACAAGGTTCAACAGGCCCAAGCTACCATCAAGCAGGCTGTCGGCGAGAACAAAACTGTAGCTTTTATCCGTCCTAGCACCAAAGATGTTGAGTTGGATTTCCCGGAATATGCCTGGACCTCAATGCTGTATAACGAGCTAGGACTGAAGCCAGACCCAGAGGTATTGAAAATTGCCTCCACCACTACGGATACGTGGGGTGGCACCATGCTGTCGCTCGAAGTGCTCCCTAAACTATCAGCCGATTATCTCTTTATGGATTACGGTGCTTCTATGTCCAGTGAAGAAGAATTTCAGCAATCGGTACGCGAAGCCGCAGAAGTGGAAAAGCTTAGCATCTGGAAAAGCATTCCCGCTGTCCAAAAAGGCAATGTCCATCAGGTATCCGCACGCCACTGGGCGCTTAACGGTCCTATTGCAGACGGTCTGAAAGTCGACGATGTTGTTAATGCTCTTACTGGAAGTAAATAAGTAGCACTTTTAGAGTGCCAATTGAGAAAAAAGAGACTAAACTCATGATTTAGATGGAGTGAGGTTTGAGGTTTGAGGTTTGAGGTTTGAGGTTTGAGGTTTGAGGTTTGAGGTTTGAGGGCGGCACTGATCTCCCATCCGTCTTCTCTCCTCCCTCTTCCTTCTTCCTTCTTCCGTCTTTCTTCTTTCGTCTTTCGTCTTTCGTCTTTCGTCTTTCGTCTTCCCAGTCGTCTTAACAGTGTAAAATGGTCCGCTTCCCAATTAAGTGCATTTTTGCACCTTATTTTTCTTGAAAATAGGTAAAGGAAGCAAATAAGGGCATTTTTGTATCTTAATTTTCGAAAAAGTATGCTAAACAGGGAATTCTGGAAGAATTAAGGTACAATATTGCACTTAATTCCCATTTACCCTGAGTTGCAGTGAATTTAAGGTACAAAAATGACGTTAATTACACTCTAGGAATAACTTCTAAGCTTTGTTCGTTATTTTAATGCGTTTATATGTAGAAAGTGGTTTATAAAGAGTTATCTGGAGAGCATGGCGACCGGAATTCCAAACGTTCCATCACAGTGACGACCGCGCTTTACGTTCGAATCTTGAGTTCACCTTATATAATCTTAACTTAAAAAAAATAAGCTTCTGCCGGAATCTAAGGCAGGGGCTTATTTTGTTTGAATCCGTCCATTCCAAACATGACACTGTGCTGTCCAGTTGCCTGTGCTATTCTACCTCAAAAGGAGGCGCTATTCAGATGAAATACGAATGGAAGAAACAAGACAAATCCTTCTACCTGCCACTAGCGAAACCGGAGCTGGTCACGGTTCCCGGCTTTAATTATTTTATGCTGGAAGGATGCGGTAATCCCAACAGTGACTTATTCTCCGAGACGGTAGGCGTGCTCTATTCCCTCGCCTATGCCGCTAAAATGCTCCCCAAAAAAGGAAAGCTGTTAACCGAAAGCTATTACGATTACTCTGTCTTTCCGCTGGAAGGTGTCTGGGATCTCACTCAAGAGGGAAGAGAGAAAGATGTTCTGGATAAAGACGAGCTGCTGTATACATTGATGATCAGGCAGCCAGAGTTTGTCACTGAGGACTTAGCAGCGCAAATTCTGGAGATCGTAAAGCAGACCAAACCGCATGTGTTGATGGAAAAGGCCATCTTCGGCAAGGTCGAAGATGGCCTGAGTGTACAAATGCTCCATTCCGGATCGTATGACAATGAGCCGGAAAGCTTTGCAGCTATGGAGGACTACTGTATGCGGAATGGGCTGAAACGTGCCTCCAAGACCCATAGGGAAATTTACCTGACGGATGCCCGCAGAACCCGCCCCGACAAGCTAAAGACCGTTCTCCGATTCAAAGTTAACCGGTAGGGATAGACCCGAACCAAGGGGGCGGCCCCCCTCACTCTCTGTTAACGAACTACTAGTGCCCGGACACCGCCGAGTCCCCGGCTGCCGAGGCATCCATTTTCTGCCGGCCCATGAAGAAGGAAGCCAATAGGGCCAGGGCAGCCGGAATCATTGCCCAAGCAAAGGTATGCGCGATGGAAGAGGATAATCCTTCTGTAATCTTGGACAAGATTTCAGGTGGGATCATCGCTCGGGCTTCTGGCGATAGCAGGGAGTGCGGGTCTTTGAAATCCAGCGCCCCGGCTGGAGCTCCCGCGCCCCCGGCGAACATGCTGGTCAAGCTGCCGGTGAAGTAATGGCTTTGGATAATGCCAAAGCTGGTAATGCCGACAGTCATCCCCAGCGAACGCAGGAAATTAAGCGTTGCGCTAGCTGAGCCGCGCTGCTGGGCTGTCAGCCCGTGAATCGCTGCTGTGCTCAGCACCGAGAAGGAAGCTCCGATGCCAAGACCGATCAGGATCATATAAACGGTCACTAGCAGACGTGAGGCATCCGGCGTAAGTGTCGCCACAAGCCCTGTTCCCACCACCAACAGCGCAAGGGTAGGAATCAGCAGGCTGCGGTAGCTTACTTTTGACATCAGGAAGCCTCCCGTTGTTGCTGTAACTACAGAACCAACCATCATAGGCAGCAATACCATCCCCGAATTCGTCGCAGAACCGCCCATAACCCCCTGAATAAAGATTGGGATATACACAGAAGCCACAATAAATGCCGCCCCGCTAAACAATGCGCTCAGGATACTGAAGGCGTACAACCGCTTTTTGAACAGTGCAAACGAGATAATCGGCTCAGCAGCCTTCGTCTCCACATACAGGAACACAATTGCTAACACGGCAAACACTGCGAATAATCCCAGAATCACCGATGAATCCCAAGCATACTGCTTGCCGCCAAGCTCCAGTGCGAACATCAAGGAGATAACCGCCCCAAGCAATGTACCTGCACCTAACCAGTCGATCGGCTGCTTGGAATGCTCATGCGATTCTCTGTAAAAGAACACCACCATCACAAAAGCGATCAGTCCCAGCGGCAGATTAATGTAGAATACCCATTGCCAGGCGATATGGTCTGTAATGTACGCGCCCAGCAGTGGGCCAAACACACTCGACAAGCCGAACACCGCACCAAAAGCCCCGCCCAGCTTGCCGCGCGACTCCAGCGGAACGGCATCGAACATAATCGCAAAAGCAATCGGAACCAGGGCTCCGCCACCGATCCCCTGAACAGCCCGATAGGCCGCAAGCTCAGTAATCGTACTAGCTGTCCCGCACAGGGCTGAGCCCGCCATAAAAACAATAATTCCGAAAATAAAGAACTTCTTCCGGCCATACATATCTGACAGCTTGCCAAAGATCGGCATACCTGCCATTTCTGCAACGAGATATGCGGAGGTTACCCAGACAAATTTGTCCATTCCCCCTAGTTCCCCAACAATATTGCCCATAGCCGTTGCAACGATCGTGCTGTCCATTGAAGCCATCAATATTCCTAGCAGCAATCCTGCGATTACAATGCCCAGATTGGGCGATTTGGCTGCACTCATCTTTTCCACTCCTTAATTTCTGTATATCACAAAACTATATAGCTCTGAGCAGCCTGTCAGATTCTCACCTGTTGCTTCACCGAGGCATTCTTGTGAATCTCTAGCGTCTCCCGGTATTCCACCGTCTGAATTACACAATCGGGACCGATGATCACTGACCCACCTCGGACAGTATCAGCTACTGTACAGTGTAGTTCTATATTGTCCCCTTCAATCAGACCCGCTCTGAAAATAACATCCTGCTTCGCTTTTATAAAGTTAAGCAGCTTGCCTGCCTTGTTTTGCTTGATGACAACAGTACCGCCGCCAACCTCCCGGGCACTGCCGGGTCCAAACAAGTTGATCTGCAGCCGCTCTGCGCTGAGCAAGCCTTCCACCTCTGCTGCACCGGAAATCTGCAGCTGCTCTGCTTCACAATCACCATTTACCACAAGGCTTCCACTGAAATCTATGTGCTCGATTCGAGCTGAAGCTGCTTTGACCTCGCCGGTTCCGCGCAAGGACTGTCCTGCAAGCCCCCCGGCTACAGCAAGCTCACCTGTCACTTTCAGCTTCTCCGCTTGCAGGTCACCATCTACCCTTACATTACCAGTCAGACTCAATCTCCGGCAGTCTACAGCATCATTGAATTGGCACTCACCTGTCACTTTGACGTTCAGGAAGGAACCTCCCCCTGAAGTGCTAGTACCCACCATACTGAGGTTGCTAAGCGTAGTTTTGTCAGACACCGATCTTCTCCTCCCTTCCTACTCTGGCTCCCGGATGTACGGTTAACTGTGAACGATATTCCACGGCTCCGACTGTGCAGCCCTCGCCGATGATGACAATATTTCCTCTGATAACATCAGCATTAGTGTATTCCAAATCAATGAAATCACCCTCAATAGTCCTGACGTTCAGCTCCGGCTTGAGTTTAGGAAACACTCCTCCCAGCAGCCTGTTCCACGCGCCCTGATTGTTCTGACGAATCACAAGACTTTCGACACCAATCTCATTGGCCTTGCCCGGTCCATGCAGGACAAAATCCACATGCCCCGCGCTCAGCAGACCATTCACCGTAAATGCCCCTTCACCAGTCAATTCCTCTAGCTCACAATCTGCCTTCGTGCTGATCACACCATTGAGCATACAGGATTCACCCCGCAAGGCGCCTCCGATACGAAGCATCCCTTCTGCTTTGAGACTTTCGACCGTCAGACCTCCTTTAACATTCATATTTCCGTTGCATTCCAGTTCTTCTGCCCGAAGATCACCCTTCAGATGAATATGTCCATTCCCTTTAACAATCCGTGCCTCCACCGAACCGTTAACGGTACCTACGCCATCAATCCTAACTGTATCGTAAGTACCACCGGAGGCCCCCCCTACGCCAGCAATGACCAAATCGCCAGGTTGCTTCACCATGCTCATTCCCTCCATTAATTAAGCTTTCCTCTTAACTGCTCCATTAGATTCGCTACAGTGATCCTGTTGACAAGCCGTACTCCTTCATCAAAGATCAGCTCAGCAGGTGCAATTGACAGAAGGAAAGACGTCACGCCCATTTTGCGGACAAAAAACAGCTCCCATGCCTTCCCTTCCAATCTCGAAGAATTCTCCAACAAGGTACGGAAGAGTAAGTCACCTTCTTCAAGGCTCATCTCTCCTCTACTGAGCAGGCTATCAACAGTGAACAGATACATCACTTCATCAAATGTGTAATTCCCCTCCGCTTTCGGCTGCTTGCCAAACCGATCCAGCACCAAACTCGAAACGATGTTACGTTCCAGTAATTCTTTTGCGGACACAGCTGCCTTGCTGATCGGCGGGGGTGAAGATAATTTGTCTGCCAACTCATCCAACGAGAGGTCGTCTTTCATGCTTACGATGTTATCGATACGGGCCAGAATCATCTTTCTGGGAAAAAAGGTTTCTTGCCCAGTAAAGGTTGATTTGCGGATAAACCATTCCTCAGGAATCAGCTGCTTCCGCTTCCAGCGGTAGAGCTGGCCGTATGATATGCCGGTTAAATCCAGCAAATCCTTCTTGGATATCAGATCTTCTTCCATCTTGATCACTCCTCGCGATCATCGTAACATAACACTGTTACGTTGTAAATCTAAAATCTATAGAGGTCGAACTCAAGTTCCTTACTTAAGACTCGTTCGTTCCCCCAGTGAATGTTTGAACTACTCACGTTCCCTGCCTTTTTCCATCCTGATTCTATACCAGAACAGTACGGAGAAGCCTCCGCCCAGAGGCTGATTTTATGGATACCTTAAGGAGTACTCCCTTTGTCTCCGGATTTCAACCGTTACAAGTGGTTAAACAAAAGAAATCTGGAGACAACAGCGACCGAAAGTCCAAGCTTCACCAGAACGACGCCGATCCTTAGGTTAGTATCTTAAGTTCAATGTATAGATTGCGGGAGGGGTAGAGTTTGTTATATCGGTTTTTTCCATATATTCCTTCTTTTGGACCTGCCATAATAAGAGAAGAAATCGCAGATCTATTTAAAATGAACAATTGAAAACAACAAAAGCGAGAAGGAACGAAAGGGGCAACACAATGTCGATTACACTGCGGCCTTTACAATTGCCGGAAGATTATACCGGACTGGCCAAATTGCTTAATACGGAGTGGGCGGAGCCAACCACTGCCCAGCAGCTTGCGGAAGATGATGCTAAACTCTACGAGGTTGGTGATACCTATAAAGATGAAAATGGGCTGCTTGCAGGCTATGACCGAACCCGCCATGTTGCGGTGAATGACAGGAATGAAATTCTGGGGTATGTCTATTGCTGGCGTGCGCCCTGGACGGAGGCGGGCCAACTGGTGAATCTGATGGTCGTAGCCGAACAGCACCGTCGGCAGGGAATCGGGCAAAAGCTGTTGGATCATGCCCTTGAGTGGGGCCGCCAGATTGGAGCCTCCACCCTTGTCGCCCAGGTCTGGGACGATAAACCGGATTCTCTTAGCTTTGCTGCACATCGGGGCTTTGAGCAGGAGCGGCATATTTTTCAATCCGTGCTGGACATCGCGAAGGTTGACTGGGAACACCTTGACGAGGAAAGCGTCATTTTATCGCTGGAACAATCGGGTCTGCGTTTCACCACACTCGCGGAAGAACCCGGCGAAGTCTCCAAGCAGAAGCTTTATGAGCTTTATAAGGAAACTGCGTTTGATATTCCGGGATATACCGGTGATTTTCCCGTTATTGAGGAATGGCGCAAATGGAATTTGATGGTTGACGGCTATGCACCGGAACAGGTGATTATTGCTGTCGATAGCGACAAATACATTGGTGTATCCAATGTACTGCACAAAAAGCAGACCAATGGCATGTATCACGAATATACCGGGGTGAGCCGCGCCTATCGCGGCCGCAAAGTTGGGCTGGGACTTAAGCTCAAAGCCGTTCACCTTGCGAGAGAAGTCCGTGCAGATTATATCCGCACAGACAACGATTCCACTAACGCACCGATCCTGAAGATCAATCGGCGCCTAGGTTATGCACCACTTCGAGGATCTTACCGGATGTTTGGACGGCCCTTTTAGAGACAGGTCTAATTAGTCACAGACTTCTATCGGAGGAATGAGAGTGGTTCAGTTACTCCCTGTACCAGAAGATAAACAAAACGTACTGAATAACCTCTATCAGTTATATCATCATGACTTCAGTTCATTCACTGGGGAGGAGATCAATGAAAGTGGTCTGTATGACATCTCCCTGGAGCATTATTGGCGAGATTCCCGCTGGAATCCATACTTCATTACCTCCGGGAACCATATTGCCGGATTTCTGGTTGTGTTATTCGAGAATCAGGATATAGATCCTGATCCTACTCATGTTATTTATGATTTTATGATTCTCCGAAAGTTCAGGAGACAGGGGCTGGGAAGAGCAGCAGCACAACTGGCCTTTGATTCCTTCAAGGCTAACTGGAAAGTGGCCCAGATGTCCTCCAATGAAGCCGCGATCTTATTCTGGCGTGAGGTGATTGGAGAATATACGGAGCAGAGCTATACAGAGTCGTTCAGGAGTGATATGAACAAGTATATCCAGACTTTTAGCACCAAGTGCTACAGGTAGTAGAGATGTACTGTGAACAAGCGCATAATAGCCTTCACGATTATGAAGCCTTTCATTTTTTATAATCATCCATAAAGCGTACTATGCATAGTGACAAAAAAGAGCAGACAATTCCCGGAAGGATTTTGCCTGCTCTTGTAATTCAAATCCACTTAAGACACGCGCTCAGTGCCTGTCCTATTCCTCGGCTTTGACCTCAGCAGTAGCGTCTGCAGCCGTTTCACCCGCTTCTTCGGCGGCTGGCGCCTCGGCAGCTACCGGCGGTGCGATCCGGATGATTAGTGTATCTTCCGGTGTCAGCACTTCCCAGCCCTCATGCTTCGGCAGGTCAGAGACTAACAGCTGATCCCCGATCTCCAGGCCGCTGATGTCCACATCGAATGTTGCAGTCAATTTATCTGGCAGTGTGCGAATATCCAGTTCATACAGCTCTATCTGCTGCACGCCCCCGTTCTTCACACCAGCCGGGTCTCCTGTAAAATGAAAAGCAACCTTGGTATCCAGTTCTGCCTTCATATCAATTTGTTGAAAATCCACATGCAGCAAACTGCGCGATAGTGGCTGACGTTGTGCTTCTTGAATCACGGCATTTTTGGCGCCCGCACCTGGTAGTTCCAGCTTCAGGATTGCTCGCGGATTTTTGCTTAGAATTTCGTTGATCGTTTTTGCATCCGCAGAAAAGGAGTGAGTATCTGAACCTGCACCGTAGACAACGACCGGTACAAAGCCTTTACGCCGCTGGGAAGCGGCCTTGCCGGATCTTTCGGTCAAACGTACTGTTGTATTCATTACAATTCCTCCTGAGTAGGGATTTAAAAAAAGACCGATTAGATATGTATGTCTAATCAGTCTCTTATTAACCATATTTGCCTGTATGGGAACCAGTATAGCACTGCGGATGATACAAGTCAAAAAAGTCATAAATGATAAAAATATCCAAAATAATATCATTCGGCTTCTCCCTAGCTTCGAGTAAAGCCCCGAATAAACGGGTTACTCACTGAGCGATTACCCTATCCGCCGGTAAAAGACCAACGTTGCTTTATCATTTAGCTGCGTGTACTCCCCCGTCTTTGCGAAGCCCATTTTTTCATACAGCCAACAGTTGCGTTCTTCCTCAGCAATCGTTGCTAGCTCCCAAACAGCGGCCTGCGGGAACATCTCCATGATCAAATTAAGCACTCTTTGGGCTATTCCCTTTCCCTGGTATGCAGGAAGAATAAAAAATGGCCCCAGCCACATCCGGGTCTTTTCTTCCTTCCAAGTCGCACGAATGCCTCCAACAAGCACGTCATCAAGCACTATTTTATAAAATCCGCCCTGAGGACTTGTAATTCTGCCGATCGTCTTTTCAATGCCTTCATTGGCAGGACTGGTATCCATATCCTCGTATTTTTCCAACGAAGGCAGAAAAGCTTGAATTTGAATGTTGTGAAGAGCCTCCGCATCTGACTCCACAGCCTTTGCAAGCGTCACCGTCATGTCTCTCCATCCCCTGTCATAGGTAATGAAACCCATTGTATCATTTTTTTCACAGGGAAGATGAAACTACTACATTTTTGTACCTTTTATTGGAACTATTTTTATGATAGTCCTAAACCAGATGACACGCTACAAAATGTCCGCCTCCGGCATCCCTGAAGACGGGAACCTGCGAGCGGCAGACCTCTTCCGCGAAGGGGCAGCGCGTATGGAATTTACAGCCGGACGGCGGGTTCGCCGGGCTCGGAATATCGCCCTTCAGCACAATTCGTTCCCGCTTCAGCTTCGGAATCGGGATCGGCACCGCTGACAGCAGCGCCTTGGTATAGGGATGCAGCGGATGACGGAACAGTTCGTCCCGGGATGCCGTCTCGACCATGGAGCCAAGGTACATTACGCCGATAGTCGAGCATAAATGCTCCACGACACTAAGGTCATGGGAGATGAACAAATACGTCAATCCCCGACTCTGCTGCAGCTTGCTGAACAAGTTAATGATCTGAGCCTGAATGGATACATCCAGTGCAGAGACCGGCTCGTCAGCTATGATCAGCTCAGGATTCAGTATCAGCGCCCGCGCAATGCCGATCCGCTGCCGCTGCCCACCAGAAAATTCATGCGGGAAACGGTCGATATGGTACGATGATAATCCGCAGGATTCCAGTGCTTCCAGCACCAAATCACGTACATCGCTGGCGGAGCATAAACCATGATCCAGCAGCGCCTCGCCGATGGCATCCCCTACCCGTACCCGCGGATTCAGTGAACTGTACGGGTCCTGGAAGATCAGCTGCATCTTGGGCCGCAGCCCGCGCAGCTCTTCAGGCGGCAGGGCGTGGATATCTATCCCCTTGAACTTGACCTCGCCAGCCGTCTTCTCCGTCAGGCGGAGAATGGTGCGGCCAACCGTGCTTTTGCCGCTACCAGACTCTCCGACCAATCCGAAGGTCTCCCCTGGCTGCAGCCGGATGCTTATGTCATCCACAGCCTTCACCTGACCCACTGTGCGGTTAAGCAGACCTTTCGTAATCGGAAAATACTTCTTTAAATGATTGACTTCCAGCAGTGCCTCAGGCATGGACTAACGCCTCCTCATAGAGCCAGCAAGACACCTTTTGTCCATTGCCAACGTCTTGCAGTACAGGCTGCTTGCTGCGACATACTGGCATACAGTGTTCACAGCGATCATGAAAATAACAAGAGGGTGCAAGCTCCAGCGGATTCGGCACCTGTCCCGGAATAGAGTACAGTTCTTCCTGCCGCTGGTTGATCACCGGCTTGGATTTGAGCAATCCCCGAGTGTACGGATGCTTGGGATTGCTGAACAATTCCACGACCTCACCCTCTTCTACGATCTTGCCAGCGTACATCACGATCACATAGTCGGCCATCTCCGCTACCACGCCAAGGTCATGCGTAATCAACAGAATGGACATGCCTGAGTCGGCTTTGAACTGTCGCAGCATGTCCAAAATCTGTGCTTGAATCGTCACGTCCAACGCTGTGGTCGGCTCGTCGGCGATGAGCAGCTTCGGACCACAGGAAATTGCAATGGCGATCATTATCCGTTGCAGCATACCCCCGCTTAGTTCATGCGGATAGCTATCCGCAATCTGTTCGGGCCGGGAAATACCAACCTGGCTAATCAGCTCGATAGCTCTAGCGCGCGCCTGTTTCTTATTCAACTTCAGATGAACCCGCAGTGGTTCCATGATTTGTTCCCCGATCTTGATCACCGGATTGAGTGAAGACATCGGCTCCTGAAAGATCATCGCAAGCTCATGACCACGCAGACTGCGTAGTGTATGCTTATCCAGTTGCAGCAGGTCTTCACCCTGAAACTCAATGCTACCGCTGGTGACTCTGCCGCCTGGTGACTCGACAAGTCCCATAATGGACATCGCAGTCACGCTTTTCCCGCAGCCGGACTCACCGACAACACAGACTGTCTCTCCTTCTCGTACCCGGAAACTAACGCCATCGACGGCTTTAACCTCCCCATCTTCTGTGAAGAAGTGCGTGCTGAGACCGTCTATGCGTATTACGTTATTCATGATGCTGGTCACCTACCTCTTCTGTTTCGGGTCCAGCACATCTCTGAGACCGTCTCCGAATATGTTAATGGCAATTACTGTGGCAAAAATCGAGAGTCCCGGCGGAATCCACAGCCATGGACGCTGTTGAAAATCAATCATGTTGTTCGCGGCATCTATCATGTTGCCCCAGGTTGGCGTAGGCGGCATAACGCCCAGGCCAAAGAAGCTGAGCACCGATTCGCTAAGTATCGCCCCGCCGATATTGAGCGTGGCCATAACAATCAGCAGCGGAATGATATTCGGCAGCAGATGATTGAACAGCTTGCGCCGGTCACGGAGGCCCAGCACAACGGCTGCCTGCATGAACTCACGCTCACGCAAGCTCAGCATCTGACCTCTGACCATCCGGGCCATGCCCGGCCAGTTCACGATGCTGAGCATCAGCATGACGATATACATGCGATAATCCGTCGGAATTTTCCACTCCGACAACAACGCGCCGAAGATGAATAGTAACGGCAGACTGGGAACGGTCAGTAACAGATCGGCGACACGCATGATAATCTGATCAGCGACTCCGCGATAATACCCAGCTATCGCCCCCAGAAGGGCGCCAATAAAGACGGACAAGACCATAGAGGCCAGCCCAACTGTAAGAGAGATGCGCCCGGCCTGCATGACACGGGTCAGAATATCTCTTCCCAGGGCATCAGTCCCGAGCCAGTGCTTCAGACTGGGTGCCTTGTTCATCATCGCCATATTGATCTTATTGTCTGTATAAGGGGAGAATAGCGGGCCCGCAAAACACAGCGCGAACATGAACAGGACAACCACAAATCCGGAGATCGCCAGCTTATTATGGAGAAGCCTCCGCATAGACTGCCTGAATAAAGAGGATTTCCCGCTTGCTGCCCCTGCCCGGCGTACCGGAGCTAAACTACTGTTAACAGCCAATGTAGTCCCCTCCTTACTGCAACCGGACGCGCGGATCGGCAATGCGATAGAGCAAATCCGATAGCAGCGTTCCAATTACGGTTAATATTGCAATAAACATCGTAAAGCCCATCAGCAGAGGATAATCCCTTAGCCCGAAGGACTGCATGTACAGCTGGCCAATACCAGGCCAATTGAAAATCTTCTCGATAATTAGCGACCCGCCGAACAGTGCCGGAAGCTCGAAGCCGACCAGTGTAATGGCTGGGAGCAGCGCATTGCGAAGTGCATGCGTGAACAGCACCTTGCGTTCCTTCAGGCCTTTGGCCCGGGCTGTGCGGATATAATCCTGCTTCAGCACATCAACCATATTGCTGCGGAAATAGCGGGTCAGCGAGCCGAGACCCAGCAGCGTCATGACGATAACCGGCAGCGCCATATGCGTCACGACTTCCTTGATGTATTCCCACCCGGTGGCGTTGCTGCCTGTCGTTATGATTCCGCCCGGCGGCAGCCATTTCAGGTCGACAGCCAGAATCTTGATCAGGAAGAGGCCAATAAAGAAGGACGGCAGTGACATCGCCGCAAAGATCGCCACCATCACCAGCGTATCGAACCAGGAATACTGCTTGTAGGCTGAGATTACGCCGATAATGACCGCAATCAACCAGGTCAGAAACGTGGATACTGCGGCCAGCAAAAATGAATTCCAGATGTAATCATTAAACAGCTGCAGCACCGGCTTCTGCTGAGCCAGCGAGTAGCCGAAGTCACCGTGCAGCGCGTTCTTCATCCAGAGTCCATAGCGTTCTAACACTGGCTTGTTAAGACCATAGATTTCTCGCAGCTCGGCTTTGCGTTCCGCGGTCAATTTAATGTTACCGGTGATGAAATCCCCGGGTGTCGAGGCATACAGACAGAAGATCAGCAGCGAAGCTCCGAATAGAATAATGATCATGTACAGTAATCGTTTAGTTAAATAAGTGCTCATGACAGGCTCCTTATCAAATGTCCCCTGCCCGAAATGGTGCAAGCAGGGGACGTTTGCTGTTTTATTTCAGGGTCCATTCCGGCAAACTGCCGGCCAGCCCGATGTACGGACTGACGGTGAGATTACCGATGCGGCCGTTATAGGCATACACTGTCTTCTTGTAGTTGGTGAAAATAATCGGCAGCTCGTCATTAACAAGCTGGTACAGCTCTTTGTAAACCGCCTTACGCTGTTCAATATCCGTGGTCGCTAGCGCTTTGTTGTACAGTTCCGTGAATTTCGGATTATCGTAATCCGTGACTTCTCCATTGAAGAATTGCATGAAGGCTTCTGACGGATCGGTCAGCATCGGCGTGGAGAAGGTGACGAGATCATAATCCCCGCCCTCCACCTTGGACACCAGCGAGTTAAAGTCTGCGAAGACCTCCGGCTGGAAATCAATGCCGATGGCTGCAAAGTTCTCTTTGGCTACAGCGATAAAAATATCCGTGTTCTTGCTCTTCGAGCCCAGGTAATGGATCGACAGTGGCTTGCCATCTTTCTCGCGAATGCCATTCGCGCCTGCTTTCCAGCCTGCTTCATCAAGCAGCTGTTTTGCTTTTTCCGGATCATATTTGTAAGGATTGATGCCTTCTTCCGTATAAGCCCAAGAGATCGGCGAAGCCGGAATATTGGCGATAGAGCCTGCGCCCTGAGCTGCATCAACATAGATGCTTTGCCGGTCCAGACCGTAGACAATTGCCTGACGCACCAGCTTATCTTTTAACTGCTCATGCTTCAAATTGACTTGCATATAACCATAGGTGCTTGGAGTATAAGGAATGATGTTAACAAATCCCAGAGCCTTCAGCTTCTCGATATTCTCTTCTGTTGCACTGAACGCGGCGTAGTCCACTTCCCCGGTCTCCAGGAACTGCCAAACATCGCCTTCGGTAGTTTTGTAGATAAAATGTTCAGTTTTAGGTTTTCCTTTAAAATAATTCTCGTTGGCGACAAAGCGGACTTCCTGCCCCGGAATGAACTTCTCCAGCTTGTAAGGACCGTCGCCGAGCGGATGCTCATGCAACTTCTTGATATATTCCAGATGACCGAACTTGTAGTCCTTGCCATAGTAGGCTTTCGACAGTACGTTCGAGCCCAAGGTTACCAGCGCTGTCGCGTTGGGTGTTTCAAGTGTAGCTGAGATCGTCTGTGGATCAATGATCTTAATGCCTTCGATGCTTTGGGCCGTACCTTCCTTGTAAGCTTTGCCGCCCTTCACATTCAGCGTTGGCAACTGGGAGCCGCCATCATAAGCTTTGTCATATTGAATCGTCCAGGTAAAGGCCACATCATCCGCGGTCAATGGCGAGCCATCGCTGAACTTCAGATCATTACGAAGGTGAAAAGTGTATGTAAGTCCATCCTCTGAGACATCCCAGCTCTCCGCCAGCTCCGGTGTAGGCACACCTTTATCATCCACCGTTACAAGTGAGGCATAGAGCAAGGAAGAGACGTTCCCGTCATATCCGCTTTGCTGAAAATAAGGGGTGAACGCCCCGCTCGGATCGGTCAAGCCAACAATAATCGTATCATTGCGCTTCTGCGCGGTAGCCGGAAGCTTGGACAAATCGGTGGCCGTGAACGGTTCGCTCAGCGCACCAGCAGGCACCACATTTGCCCCCGGGGTATTCGAGCTTGCTGTCTGATTCGTACCTGTATTCGTTGTTCCCGTATTCCCTTTAGCACCATCGTTTCCGGCCGTATTGGCATTGTTGCCTCCGCAAGCGGACAGCAGCAGTGAACCGGCAAGCAATAGTGAAGTGATCAGCATCAATCGTTGTTTCATGGACTCATCTCCTGTTTTTTTCTGTGGTTTTCGGCAATAACTATTATTCCTACCTACTAAGTATGATTAAAGACCGATAGTTCACATTATAGAAAGGAAAACGAGTTCTGTAAATAGAGAACTTAATATTTTTTCTGTTTATAAAGAATTTAAATATTTAAACATCTTCCAGATAAAGCAAAAAGAGCGCCTCATGGCGCCCTCTTGTGCATAGAAAAAGATATTATTTTAAATATTCCAGCAATTGCTCGTTCATCTTGTGCAGCCCGTCCAGACGCAGGCTATAAGTTGTCACGTTCTCTCCGTCAATATAAGCGTACAGCAGACCTGCGCAGCGCAGATTAAAAATATGATCATGGACAATTCCCTTGGAAATACCGGCATCCTTGACGATTTCGGTAAAAGTTTTGCGTTGTCCACTAACGGATTGCAGAATCCGTAGACGACTCTTCTCCCCCAAACTGCGGATGGCCCGGTACATGAATGGGGACAGTTCTTCCTCCTCGGCCAGAGAAATCCGTGCGGAATAATGACAGATCGTTATTTTGCCATAGTGGTAGATGATGTTAGCTGGTTGGAAATGAAACTGCGGGATCAACACGAGCTTCTGAAGGCCGTCAATGGGGTTAAAATAAAAGCCGTTCGTTGTCTGATTGATAAAATCCTCCGGGGTCGACATCTTCAGTTCTTCCTGCTTCTGATCTGCATGACTTTGTAGTCGCTCTATAACCTCTGACTTCTGCCGGCTGAAATACTGTGCATTCCACTCTCTCAGTAAAAAGAGCATTTTACCGCGAAACGCCTCCATCTGGAGGGGAAACACCGTGACATATTCCGAAAGGGTCTCGTACATTTCTCCGACCGTCAACCCTTCGATCCAGTTCAGAACACTTTCCACGCTATCCTTACAGGGACACTGGTAAATGAGCAGATTTAGCGTCTTCCAATCATTATTCAGTTCCGTCTCGTCCAGAAGGTTCAGCAGTTCCTTGCTCAGCATATTCCGCGTTTCCGCCGCCCAAGCCTGGCCCAGATCAATCTTCTTGTAGGACTTCCTGCATATAAACGTATGTACGCTGTTCAGCAATTCATAGACAGGTTCAAATTGAACCTCAACCTCGTAATTCATGGGCGTTCCTCCTTGTGCAACTTCTGTTCAGTGCCAGATTAGTGCTTTTATCTTATTGTATATCCCGTCGAACGCGCAAGCATTCGGTTTTGCGTGCGCTCTTCTATCGCTTTTTGAAAGTAGAAGTGGTAATATGTAGCCATCAAGTTGTTGGGGGATGATTAATAAGATGAAAATTCAACATGGAGAAGGTCGTTTTTTTGTTGCCGGTGACGACAAAGACCTTGCCGAGATTACATATAAAGCAGATGAAACCACTGGAGATCTGGTCATTGACCATACGTTTGTCTCCGAGGAGCTGCGCGGCCAAGGTGCCGGAGAGAATCTCGTTAAGGCTGTCGTGGACAAAGCGCGTGAGGAGAATTTGAAAATAGTACCGGAATGCTCCTATGCTGCGCATCAATTCAAGAAGCATCCTGAGTATCAGGATGTACTGAGCGGAGACGGAAGCCGGTCTTCCTGAAGGCCGGTCCCCGTTTCCCAAGGACAACTATAATCGGGCGGGATACCGTCACACTTGGAGGGAACGGGTTTGACTACTAACAACACATTGAAAGATATTGAAGAACTGCAACAAAAATGCGAGCAGCATGATGGCATTTCGCTGAAGCTGAACTGGGAATCATTGCGTTTAGGCTCTGCTCCCGGCGGCGCGGAATGGCTTGTAAGCTACGAGGACGGGCTGCTCGTCGGATTTATAGGGCTGTATGCTTTCGGCAGCGAGGTAGAGGTCTGCGGCATGGTCCGTCCAGGCTACCGTCGGCGGGGGATTTTCACCAAGTTATGGAATCAGGCACTGGATATCATCAAATCCAAAGGACTCCAGAAGATTCTGCTGAATACACCTGGGGCCTCTACCTCAGGGTTAGCCTTTCTTGCTACACTGCCGCTTACCTTTAGTCATGCCGAATACCAGATGAAATGGGACGGTGAAGCCGCCAAGCGCTATGGCGGTGGTGACAGTTCAGCGAGAACCTCTGTGAATCTGCGTCCAGCACGTGCGGATGAGACTTCCCTGCTCAACCAACTGGATGCCGATGGCTTCGGCTTGACGCTGGAAGAAGCCGCCGAATTGAACAAGCATGATGACGCGGAAGAGCATATTATGCTTGAGCTTGACGGGCGGCCAGTTGGCAAGATGCGCCTGAACACAGAAAATAATGAGACCTGGATTTATGGCTTTACTGTGGATAAGACCCTGCGGGGTCTCGGGATCGGACGCAGTGCCTTGCTGCAGACGATTGAGCGCGAACAGCGTAATTACAATGGTATCAATCTAGAGGTTGCGCTGGATAATCCCAATGCGCTGAAGCTGTATGAAAGCTGCGGTTTTGTGATTTTGAACAAGCAGGACTATTATCGGTTTATCGGGTAAACCTGTGCTGATATCGTCTGCTAAAGAATAGAATGTAAGCAGAACACCCTTTCCAACCTGGCCTTAGAACCGGGTAGAAAGGGTGTTCTTTGATTTATGATTAAAACATAAACCTACGCTCTGTTACATCAATCCGAACCGTCCGTAGACATCCTCATTCTTGTCGTTCCTACGGTTGCTGGAGCAAACGGCGCGGTCTGCCAGCTCAGTATGATCCAGAAACACCGACAACAACCGCACATAATCCAGGGATTCTGCATAGGAAATTGCCCCGCCATCGAAAGAGTGCTTGCGTCCATCCAGCAGTGAATAGATTTCCACCGTCTCGAACGGCTGACCGTAAGCTTGGTTGCAGAACACGTTGGCCATATGTAGAAATCCTGTGATCACGTCATCATTCCCGTTGACCATGAATTTCTGTATACTGAGGCTGCGTCCCGACGTCCCGGAATTCCAGGCCAGCTGAAAGATCATCGACAAGTCGACTTCTAATTCAGGGACAGGAACGAACCACTGCTCATAGAGCATCAAGGGGATTTCCTGCAGATGATTGACAGAGACAATCCGCGTCAGTTCATCGGAGATGGTCGTCTTGACGTCCCAATAATGCAGCAGTGATGGAAACGCCTCACCCTTGGGCGGCCAGCGGCGCTCCAGTAGAAACTGTATTGGGGTCTCCCTGCGTACCTCAGGCCGAAGACTGTAGAAATCGTTCAGCGTATGCCCAACTGCATATTGAACCTGCTGCCGCCAGCGAGGAAGCCCCGTCGCCAGAGCGCCCTTGCCCTCTTTTACCGATCCACCCAGCATAATATGCTCCATCCGGTAGTCATGCAGACGGCTGTACTGTGTCACTGGTCCGCTGCCTATGCCTGCTGCCATACTGCCTGCCAGCCGGCCCATCCCTATGAAACCGCCGCGCAGGCTTCGATAAATTGGCGTCCGAACTGCCGGCAGGCATCCTTCTCGGCAGAACTTGGCCCGTATTCGATCTTCAGACTCTCCTGCACGATCTCTGCGCCCAGCTCTTTCAGCTTCTGCTCAATGGTGTCTACAGCGCCGCAGTAAATCTCATACCCGGTATCGCCGCTCCCAAAGGCCGCTGCCTTGAAACCAGCCAGGTTCAGCTCATCCATTTCTTCATAGAAATCAAGGAATTCATCCGGCAGCTCACCGTCGCCCCATGTGTAGGCCCCCAGCAATACACCCTCATATTCTTTTATCTCATCCGCGTTACAGTCGGTGACCGATTTCAATACAGCCTCTCCGCCTGCCTGGTTTATTCCTTCTACGATCAGTTCAGCAATCTCTTCCGTATTTCCAGTAAGACTGGCATACGCTACTAATACTTTTGCCATGAACCTGTTCCTCCCTACTCAAACTTTATATCTGTATTATTCCTGTTTCATCAAACATCCTAATAAAGATTTCTTACTTATTCTATTTGATAATGATTATCAATGTCAATATCTAAAGATAATGATGCCATAATCCTTCTACTGAAAGCAATAAAAGCCGGCTATTGTACAGCCAGATTGCTCTGACTGTACAATAGCCGACATCTTTATTTTCACCGATATGATACTGTCTCTATCAATGACTGATGTATGTTCGTGCACGCAAAAAAGTACTAATATGCACCCTCAAGCAGAGTAATGGGGTTGCCATCCGGATCACAGAAGTTCATCTCTTTCCCGCCGTATTCCATTGTAACTGGAGGCTCACAGTCGAGCCCTCTGGCCTTAAGCTCCGCATAAGTCTCGTCGAGATTGCTGCAAGAGAATACAAGGTTGACTACCCCTGTCGTGAGATTGGCCCACTTGGTTGCGTCCCAGATAATAATCCCGGGCTGACCTCCATCAAATGCGATCTTGGCGCCGCTGAAATTACCATAGCCCTCGAAAGGGATCGGAACACCCAGTACCTTACTGTAAAATTCGGCCATAGCCGTCGTATCCTTAGTGTACAAATTAATGCCCTCGAATGAAGAAATCATAATATGTCCCCTCTCATTGTTCGTTGATGTCATTCGCGTCCGTTGCCGCTCTTCTATAATTTAACCGTTTTGTCCACCAGCGTATTGCAAAAAAACGACATTAACGCCTGGCGGCGGCCAATGCCTCAAGCGGCGTTCTTCCGGCATATTTTTTAAAACTGTTATTGAAATGGGATTGATCGCTGAACCGGTATGCATACACAAGATCCTGAATGTTTCCTTTGCCCCGGGATAATTGATACAACTCTTGCCACGTATTCTGAAAGCGAACCAGATCAGCAGTTTTCTTGGGGGAAATACCGATATATTCGCGGAACAGCCTCTCCAACTGGCGCTGGCTCAGTCCTAAACCGCTCGACAGTTCTTTCGCCGTGACTAAACCTTTGGACTGAAGGATCGTATATACCGCATTCATCACACCATCATTCGTTCTTTGCGTATGCTCCAGCCTTCGCAGTAAATAGTCTTCGGCTGCCGCAATTCGCTCTCGCATCCCACGTTCACGCATCAACAATTCGCCAAGTTCACGTCGAAAGGTGCTAAAATAAGCCTCCACATCCACATGGGCGTTCAATGCATCCCGAAGGTGGTGATCAGCAAAATAGTGCACACCCCAAAAATAAAACCGGATTGCAAATCTGGAGCGAACTGTCTTCTCCCCCCCTAAAGGTACTTGAAAAGGCGAGTCATTGATACCATGAAAAAGCGTGCTGCTGCGCCCAGTGGCCTCATCCAGATCCCAGATGATATCCATGCAGGTGTCCGGGATGATGATCTCATTGCCTGCTGGCAGTATTGAAAGCTTATCTCCTTGCGGAGATTCTGGACCCCAGAAGCAGTGGATATACGGCTTAAGTGCTGTGGCAGGCGGGTATTCCGAGACCCTCGCCGGGTTGGCCGTGATCGGGTGATATAGCTGCGCGAGGTTGAACATTTAGGCATTCCTTTCCGGTCTTGGCTCAAGGGCGTTTTATTCCAAAAATAGCTGTGCATCCATCTAGACCTAGATCTGATGATACACAACTCGTCCGGCTGACGCCAGAGAACAGCAGCAAATTTCAGCGAGGAGTAAAAATCTTCTGTACTACTGGCTCTCAGTCGCTAAATTCAGGTCATTTTGTTTGTAGCTATGAGGCGAAATGTTGTACAATAAAGGCTAAATGAATTTTTGAAGGATGGATAAAGAAATGTATATAGCAAGTGATTGGAAAGACTATGAAGTCATTGATACTGGTGGCGGAGAAAAGCTGGAACGCTGGGGCGATATCATTCTGCGCCGTCCAGACCCGCAGATCATTTGGCCGCTTAACAACGAAACATATCAGTGGCGCGATGTGCACGGACATTATCACCGTAGCTCCGCAGGCGGCGGACAATGGGAGATGAAGAAAAACATCCCCGACAATTGGCAGATCAATTACGGGAAGCTGAAATTCCACCTGCGTCCAACCAATTTCAAGCATACGGGATTATTCCCCGAGCAAGCTGCCAACTGGAACTGGATGATGGACAAGATTGCGTCGGCTAATCGTCCTATTCAGGTGCTGAACTTGTTCGCCTACACCGGCGGCGCTACCGTGGCCTCTGCCAGCGCAGGCGCTTCGGTTGTGCATGTTGACGCAGCTAAAGGGATGGTCCAATGGGCCAAGGAGAATCTGCAGTTGTCCGGCCTTGGCGAGCGTCCGGTTCGCTTCATTACCGACGATGTCTTCAAATTCGTGCAGCGGGAACAACGTCGCGGCAGCAAATACGATGCCATCATCATGGATCCGCCGTCCTATGGAAGAGGACCTGGTGGTGAAATGTGGAAGCTGGAATCAAGCTTGTATCCGTTCCTTGAGAGCTGTATGCAGATCCTGAGCGACAATCCGCTGTTCATGCTCATTAATTCTTACACAACAGGCATCTCGCCGACCGTGCTGAGCAACATGCTGTCTATGACGATGGGACAACGCTACGGTGGCAAAATCACCTCCGGTGAAATTGGCTTGCCGATTACTTCTTCCGGCTTGAACCTGCCTTGCGGCATCTTGGGCCGCTGGGAGTCCTAAGCCGTGGCCCCGCATGCACAAGGCGGACAGGACGACGCTAACAGCGTTTCCTCTGCTTTTGAGATCCTGTATGAAGATAACCACCTGCTGGGTATCGTCAAACCGGTGAATGTCCCTGTGCAGGAAGATGCCACCGGAGATGCCGATGTATTGACCCTGCTCAAAGCGGATGTCAAAGAGCGGTTCAACAAGCCAGGCAATGTCTACATGGGTCTGGTTCACCGTCTGGACCGCCCTGTTGGCGGCGCCATGATCTTCGCCAAGACCTCCAAGGCTGCGTCAAGATTGTCAGACAGTGTTCGCACCCATAGCTTCCGTAAGGTGTATCTCACGGTGGTACATGGGAAGCCTAAGGCGCTCAGCGGACGCCTCGTCGACACACTGCTCAAGGATTCTGCCACCAACACCGTCTCCGTGGTCCGTAAAGGCACACCGGGCGGGAAAGAAGCTATCCTCGACTACACTGTGCTCGGCACCGCAGAAGGCTACAGCCTGCTGAAGATTGACCTGCTCACTGGACGCTCGCATCAAATCCGCGTCCAGCTCAGCTCCATCGGCTGCCCGCTATACGGCGACCAGAAATACGGCGCCGCCGTGAACAAACCAGGACAGCAGATCGCTCTTTGGTCGTCAGTCGTTGCCTTCCCCCATCCGGTCACAAAGGATGAAATCGAACTGATCTCCTTACCACCACAGAGCTTCCCCTGGAACCTCTGGGCACAGGAGTTGCAAAACAAGGCCGTCCGTTAAGGAGGGCCTTGTTTTTTGTGAGCTGCTGGTGGTGAGGCGGGTGTTTAGTACACTGCCACTGCTGGTGCTGGTGGCGGTGATACTACTGGTATTGCTGGTAGTACTACGGGTACTACGGGTACTACGGGTACTGCGGGTACTGCGGGTACTGCGGGTACTGCGGGTACTGCGGGTACTGCGGGTACTGCGGGTACTGCGGGTACTGCGGGCACTGCGGGTACTGCGGGTACTGCGGGTACTGCGGGTACTGCGGGTACTACTTGGTACCACTGCCACTACTGATACGCCGCTACCGCTGCTATAGCTGCTACTGTTGCTATTGCTGCTACTGTTGCTATTGCTTATACCACTGCTACTACGGGTACAATGTTACTTCTGCTACTGCTCGTACTGCTACTGCTCGTACTGCTACTGCAGCTGGTACGCTGCTACTACGGGTACGATGCTTCTTCTGCTACTGCTCATGCCGCTGCTACTACGGGTACGCTCCTACTTCTCCTACTACCCGTACCGCTGCTACTGCTGCTTCGCCCCTACTTCCGCTACTGCTCGTCCGCTACTTCTACTGGTACGCTCCTACTACTCGTACCACTTCTACTGCTGCTATTGCTCGTGCCGATGGTACCGCCCCTATTACTGATACTGCCGGTAACGCTGCTACTCTATCAAAGTTACAGTGAGGTTAAATCGATCCTATAGTGAGGTTAAAGTGTTCTTATAATAATCTTCTTGAGAGCTTACATTAATTGTGCAGCCTACCAAGACTGCAACTCTTGTAAAACTAAGTACTATACAACCAAGGGAGAACCGTTAACAGGAATTTCTCCTGTTATTTCAATCAAATCAATGCTCTCAACAAAAATAACAGGATTTTCTCCAGTTAATAGCCTCACTAGACGTAATAAGTCTGTCCATCAGCCACATTAACGGGAGTTTTTCCTGTTATTTTCTATAATAACTATGCTATCGCTTCATTAACAGGAGTTTTTCCCGTTAATGATCTCTGATCCACATCATTGGTCTTGATTCACTTCAATGATCTCCATCCCCAAACAGCCGTCAGAGAAAAAAGTGCGATAACCAATGCAGTTCATCTTCCAAATCAAGTGAATTCTCGCGAACTGTTGAAGTACTCGTTGTTTTGATCTCCTTTGAAAGTTGCATGAATCTCTCAGCTCATGCAACCCTCAGCTACAGTGCTTTAATATTTCGGAAATGCTCCTCTAATCATTGTCGGATGACATGTCCACTCTGAGCGATACAATGAACTTGCCAAGCTATGAATCCGTAGTGTTACGGTGTGGAACCCTCCGGCGTCGGGGCGGGGGTTGGAGCGACAACCATTTTGCCCATCAGATACAGGAGCAATTGTTGGTTGTGCGATGAGATCGGGTCCAGGGCCTCGGCAAAAAAATCGCTGCGGATCTTCAGCCCCCGTGCAGACTCGCGCTTACCCGTCTCCGTAATGCTGACCCAGACAATGCGGCGGTCCGCTTCATCACGTTCCCTTGCGATAAGGTCGTGCTTCTCCATTCGGTCCAGCAGCATGGTCACCGCCGCCGGGCTGGTTGCCAGATACGGAGCCAGATCGGAAGGCTTGATCGCATCACGTTCCTGAAGCAGTTCTAGTACGGTCAATTGGGCATCGGTAAGCGTTGGGGCGAGCTTGCTGTCCATATGAAGCTTATAGTCCTTCAAAATTTTATGCCATATTTTACTGAATTCAGTGGCGTGCACACGTATTCCTTCCTTTCCTTGCGTTACTGTCGTTATGGTATTTTCCCTACCGGTCTATATTACATTTTCGAGAAAAAGATTCCATTTCCTGCAAAGTTGGAAAATAAATAATCCCAGCCACCGCAACTCCCACCGTCTCTCTAAGAAAAATGGTGCCCAACCCGTTTTCTCGAAGAAAGCAGGCGGACACCAATTTCAATGCATTTTTAAGTCAGCGAATACTCAAGACAATGTATCTTCAAATCAACACATCTTCAAATCAATGCATCTTCAAATCAAGTATCTTCCGTTATGTCCAACTCAGAAGAGGTATGCTCCCATACCTACAATCCCTAAGTTAAATCCATCTATTATTGAATGGTCGGGAACAAGGTGATGATCTCATCCTTTTTCTCTACAGGCACAATCTGCTTGCCGATCGATTTCCGTTCACCCAGCGGTGCGGATTCCGAAGAGAAGCTATGTGACTGTCCGTCACGCGTAATAGCGTGCAGCGCCACTGGTTCCTTACAGTAAAAAGCTCCCACCAAGCGGCTGCCATTCGGCCGGACACGCTTGCCTTCCTTGAATTCAAAGGTCGGCATGCCTTTGCCACCACGACTTTGCGACGGATAATCCAGCAGCAGCGAGCGCTTGGCATATCCCAGCTCAGAGATCGCCAGAATCTCGCCTTCATCTTCGCTAACCCAGAAGCAGGACACTACTTCATCACCTTCGCGCAGTTGAATTCCCCGCACGCCAGAGGCCACTCGGCCCATTGGATTCACTTCATTCTCACGGAACCTAATGCTCATACCTTCGCGAGTGACCAGTACCAGTTCCTTGTCTCCTCGGCTAAGAGCCACTGTAAGGACTTCATCACCTGCACCCACCTTACATGCCGCGACTGCGCCGGAACGACTCGTAGAGTACTCCTTGAGCTCCGTACGCTTCACCTGGCCCTTACGGGTGACGAAGACAAGACTCGTCTGCGGATCATCCAGGTTACTCACCGGCAGCACGCTTGCGATGCCATCGCCCTTGGCGAGCCCGATGACATTGACAATAGCCGTCCCCGGTTCTTTCCACTTAAAGTCCGGAATCTGATGCACCGGCAAGAGGAAATACTGCCCTTTACGAGTAAAGATGAGCAGGTTGTCCCTTGTGTTCAAATCCAGCAGCTTGACGATATAATCGCCTTCCTTAACGCCGGAGGTCTGACGTTCCCCGCCTGAGCGGGTAAAGGACAACAAGCTGGTCCGCTTGATGTAGCCGTCTGCCGAAAGGGCGACCAGCACGTCCTCCGCGTTGACCAGAACCTCAAGGCTAACCTTGATCTCCTCTACTTCTTCCTGAATAATGGAGCGACGGTCGATGCCGTATTTATCACGGATCTCCAGCAGCTCCTTGCGGATCACGGCGATCAATTTCTTGTCGCTCTCCAGAATGCCGCGCAGCTTCTCAATCCGTGCCTGCAGCTCATCAAGCTCCTTCTGGAGCGATGTGATCTCCAGATTGGTTAGACGATACAATTGGAGCGTAAGAATGGCATCCGCCTGACGTTCAGTGAAGCCAAACATCCAGACGAGGTTGTTCTGGGCGTCTTGGCGGTTCTTCGATGCCTTGATCGCGGCGATAACCTCATCCAGAATGTTAAGCGCCTTAACCAGTCCCTCCAACACATGGGCACGGTCCTCCGCCCGTTCCAGATCGAACTGGGTCCGGTGCGTAACTACCTCGCGCTGATGACCGATATAAGCCTCCAAAATCGCTTTGAGTCCAAGCTGCTGTGGAGCTTTATCTACAATCGCCACCATATTAAAATTGTAGGTGACCTGCAGGTCGGTTTTTTTGAGCAAATAAGCCAAAATCCCCTGAGCATCGGCATCCTTCTTCAGCTCAACTACAATCCGCAATCCCTCACGTCCGCTCTCGTCGCGGACTTCGGCGATACCCTCAACCTTTTTCTCAAGTCGGATATTCTCCATGGCTGTAACGAGCCGGGACTTCACCACCTGGAATGGAACCTCAGTGATAACAATCTGCTGCTTGCCACCGCGCAGGTTCTCAATCTCGGTCTTGGAGCGGAGATAGATACGGCCTTTGCCTGTCCGGTAGGCATCCATGATGCCTTCACCGCCCATAATAGTGCCGCCTGTAGGGAAATCCGGCCCCTTGATGAAGGTCATAATATCCTCTAGCGCGATCTCCGGCTTCTGCATGACGGCGATGCACGCGTCAATAACTTCACGCAAGTTATGCGGCGGAATTTCGGTTGCAAAGCCAGCGGAAATTCCGCTAGTGCCGTTCACTAGCAGATTGGGATATCGAGATGGAACAACTACCGGCTCTTTTGCCGTATTATCAAAGTTGTCCTTGAAGAGTACCGTACGCTTCTCAATGTCACGCATCATCTCCATGGCAATCGGCGACAAACGGGCTTCAGTATAACGCATCGCTGCTGCCGGATCATCGTCCATTGAACCCCAGTTGCCGTGCCCGTCCACCAGTACATGTCCCATCTTCCAAGGCTGCGCCATGCGCACCATGCCTTCATAGATGGATGAGTCACCGTGTGGATGATAATTCCCCATTACATCCCCTACAGTCTTCGCAGACTTACGATAGGGTTTGTCAGGCGTATTGCCTGAATCGTACATCGCATACAAAATACGACGCTGCACCGGCTTCAGACCGTCCCGGACATCGGGAATCGCACGGTCTTGAATAATATATTTGGAATACCGGCCAAAGCGGTCACCGACGACCTCTTCCAGAATTGCCGGCAAAAATTGTTCTGATAAACTGCTCATTGGCACTCACCTTCTATTCCTCAATCTACTACTCCACAATTTCTGTGAAATCGACATTCTCCACAATCCAGCGCTTGCGCGGGTCGACTTTATCGCCCATCAGCGTGGATACACGGCGTTCAGCCTTGGCGGCATCATCGACTTGTACCTGCAGAAGTGTGCGCGATTCAGGATTCATCGTCGTTTCCCACAGCTGGTCGGGGTTCATTTCCCCGAGACCTTTGTAACGCTGCAGCTCGAAATTTTTGCCGAATTCCTTCAAATAGTTCTGCAGTTGCTCGTCAGTCCAAGCATAACGCACGGTCTCCAGCTTGCCGGATTTGCGGGTCAGCTTGTAGAGCGGAGGCTGGGCGATAAAGACCTTGCCTGCGTCAATCAAAGGTTTCATATAACGGTAGAAAAAGGTCAGCAGCAGTACCTGGATATGCGCGCCGTCCGTATCCGCGTCGGTCATGATGATGATTTTGGAATAATTGCTGTCTTCTACCGCAAACTCTGTACCAATCCCCGCTCCGATGGCGGCGATGATCGCTTTGTATTCATCGTTCTTCAGGATATCCAGCAGCTTGGATTTCTCGGGATTCATCGGCTTGCCTTTCAACGGAAGAATGGCCTGAATCTTGGAATCCCGGCCCTGCTTGGCCGAACCGCCCGCAGAATCACCCTCCACAATAAACAGCTCGGTCCGTGAAAAGTCCTTGGACTGCGCCGGAGTCAGCTTACCGCCCAGATTGGAGCTTTCGCTGCGTTTCTTGCCGCTACGGATCTCATCACGGGCCTTGCGCGCTGCCTCACGGGCCTTGGACGCCTGAATCGACTTCTTCAGCAGGCTTTGTCCCACTTGCGGATTCTCTTCCAGAAAGCGTGCCATGTTCTCGGAGACAATGTAATCCACTGCACTGCGGGCTGAGGAGCTGCCAAGCTGGTCCTTGGTCTGGCCCACAAACTCAACCTCAGCCATCTTGATGCTGATGACAGCCATCATGCCCTCGCGGAGATCATTCCCCTCAAGGTTCTTGTCCTTCTCCTTAAGCAATTGCGTGCGGCGAGCATAGTCGTTCATGACCCGAGTATAGGCTGTCTTGAAGCCAGTCTCATGCGTTCCCCCGCTCCGTGTCGGAATCGAGTTGACGAAAGACGCAATGGTTTCTGTATAGCCCGCATTGTACTGAATGGCGATTTCAACCTCAATATCATCCTTCTCGGAGCTGAAATGGATGACGTCATGCAGCACATCCTTGCCTTCATTCAAATATTGCACAAATTGGCTCGCGCCGCCTTCGTAGAAAAATTCGTCCTGGCGGCCGCTGCGTTCGTCCGTCAAAATAATCTTGAGCCCAGAGTTCAGGAAGGCAATCTCCTGTACCCGCTCAGAGAGCGTATCATAATTCAGGGCAATGCCGTGCTGGAAGACACGAATATCCGGCTTGAACGTAACCTTCGAACCGGTTCTATTCGTATTGCCCAGAATGTCGAGTCCGGTCACCGGCTCACCGACATGCTCCTTGCCGCTGTCGTCCACCCAATATTCAAAGCGCTGACGATGGATTTTGCCATCCCGGTAGATCTCCACTTCCAGCCATTCTGACAATGCATTCGTTACTGAGGCGCCAACGCCGTGCAGTCCGCCCGATTTCTTATAACCGGATCCACCGAACTTGCCGCCCGCATGCAGCATTGTAAATACGACCTGAGGTGTGGGCACACCCGTTTTGTGCATTCCTGTCGGTATGCCCCGTCCATTATCCGTTACGGTTACCGAGCCGTCCTTGCGCAGGGTAATCTCAATCTTGGAACAAAATTTGGCTAAATGCTCATCTACGGCATTATCCACTATTTCCCATACCAGATGGTGCAGTCCCGACGAACTCGTACTGCCGATATACATGCCGGGCCGTTTGCGGACCGCAACCAGACCTTCGAGCACCTGAATGTCGTCAGCATCATATCCAGTCGGGCCTGTTCCGCCTTCACTGGAGACTTTTGCAAACATATCGATCTGTTCGAGCATTCATGCTCCTCCTTCTCTTCACTTCACTTTAACCTGTAAATGCAAACAAACGTTTTCGTTCACTTTGTACATTCTAATTCAAAATATCCCGTTTCGTAAAGACGGCGAATGAAATGATCACAGAAACGGCGGCCCAAATCGCGAGCACAATCATGGAAAAGGATAGGCTCATCCCCTCGATCGGCGCTGGCGTTCCGGACAGATATCCCGTCAATCCCAGATTGACCATAAACAAGTATTTAGCGGTCGTCCAGGCAGAAGCCATGTTCGTCAGGATAGTCCCTGCGATCAGCGAGGCCATCATAACCACGATACTGGCAGCCGTACTTCTCACAAGCACAGAGATCATGAAGGCGAGCAGTGCAACAACGACGCTCACGTACCAGATCAACCCACCCTGCATCAACAGATATTTCCACTGCGGCACTGCATGGACGCCTGACATGTCTACCGTATCGCCGCTGATCTGGAAGCCGGTAAAGACAGGCACGTTAAAGCCCTTGTACCCGAACACCAGACCTGAAATCAGATAACTAATGATGAAGGTCGACAATACGATCAGCGAGACGAACATTAAGAGCGCCGACATTTTACTGAAAAGCACCTTCCAGCGTTTGACCGGGCGGGTCAACAGCATTTTGATCGTTCCTGAGGTCCTTTCGCCGGATACGAGGTCTGAGGCCACCGCCATGATTAGCAGGGGAATGAACAACGACACCGAATTGTCAAGAAATTCACGGGTAAAGGTCACGCCGCTCGGTTCGTTCGGATTCACATCGTGATCCAGGTAATACTGCAGCTGCTGCACAAAAATTCGCCGGTACGATTTCCATTCCTCCGGAATCCGATCACTTCCGAGCGAATTCTGATTGTCCGTAATCTGCTGCTGGATTTCCAGCCGCCAGTCCGAATTGAACTTGTCACGACTGCGTTCAGCGATGCGCATTTGTGCATAAGTAAACATCGGTACCAGTACGATCAGAATCAACAAAATAACATAAAAACGCTTCTTTTTAATAATCTTCAGACACTCATTGCGGATGAGCGGCAACAGGTTAATCAATGGTCTCACCCTCCGTCAGTTTCAGGAATAGCTGTTCCAGTGTCGGGTTGATTTTATGCACGCCCCGGACTTCTACTTCAGCCATGACCAGCACAGCAACGATCTCCGGGATCAGAATATCATCCATAATCGTAATCAGTGAGTTTGGACCCATGCCCGCGATCACAGTATCATCAAGCGTAATCTCTGCGGGATCAGCCAATACGATATCTGGCCGTTCGGCCAATAGACGCCGCCCCCTGTCAAAAGGCTCCAGCTCCCACAAAACATATGGGGAGTTGCGAGCAACCAGCTCATCTACTCCACCCACGGCAAGCACACGGCCTTTGCTGATAATTGCAACCCGATCGCAAAGTAATTGAATCTCGCTGAGAAGGTGGCTGGATACGAATACGGCGAGACCCCCGTCGGCAAGGTTACGGATGAATTCACGCAGTTCCTTAATTCCCTTAGGGTCCAGTCCGTTCGTGGGTTCGTCCAGAATTAACAGCTTTGGACGGCCCAGCAGCGCCTGCGCGATTCCGAGACGCTGTCTCATCCCAAGCGAATATGTACTAACCTTATCATGGATGCGCTGATCCAGCCGAACGGTATCTACTACCTCAGCAATCCGGGCCTCATCCACTCCCGGCTGCATCCGGGCAAAGTGCTGCAAGTTCTCCCAACCGGTCAGGTAAGTATATACTTCCGGATTCTCGACGATGGAGCCCACATATTGCAGCGCCTTCTCCGGATCTTTATTAACGTTGTAGCCGCACACCGTGATCTTCCCCTCGCTGGGGCGGATCAAGTCTACAAGCATGCGAATGGTTGTCGTTTTTCCGGCTCCGTTAGGTCCAAGGAAACCGAAAATTTCACCTTCGCGCACATCAAAGGTCACATCATCGATGATCCATTTGCGGCCGATTTTTTTGCGGACCCCGTCGACCGAGAGAACTACTGTCCCGGGGCCATCCTTGAGCTCATTTGCCATATGTACACTGCTCCTTATTCCATCATTTCGGTCTTGCCTTATGCGCTGAAACACAGCTTGTCCACTTTACTGGATAGCTTGTACAATCCGCGCTCCGATCCGCTTGTAACCATCACCGTTGGGGTGAAAATGGTCCGAAGACAGATATTTGTCCAAATGATTGTTAAATAGGTCAAAAGTGGGGACAAGCGTAATCTTGCTATTCTTGTTGATGATATCCATCGCAGCATTGTTCCAGGCCGTTACCGCCTGATTACCGGGAATCAGCATTTCTTTAATATCACCGAACGGATTATAGAGACCCACATAATAGATTTGTGCCGCCGGGTTGATCTCTGAAATGGTGTTCAAAATCTTACCAAGTCGCTCGGCAGCTTCCGGCAGCGCGGCGAGCAGCGATTCCGGAGTCAAGTCGCTCGTTCCTTCTCCCCCGGATGCACCAGGTACTGTTCCCTTTCCTGTGCGATTTCCTTCAGCAGTGCTCGGTTTCGATCCTGTTCCCGTTTGCCCCGTAATCCCTGCCGAAGATCCGGCTGGAGCATTCCCGGCACCGCCATTTTGCAGCAGATCGGCTCCCCGGAACAGATCATTGCCTCCGATGGAGAGCAGGATCACATTGGCCTGACGAAGTGAATACTGTACGCCAGCTTCCTTTAGATTATTTTGCAGCCCGGCTGTAGTCAGCCCGTTAATCCCCATATTGCCAAGCAGTTCAGCCGACATTCCACTTGCTGCCAAGCCTGCTACCGTATTCTTCACATAGCCGTTCCCTGTATTGTCCCCAGTTCCCTTGGCTAGAGAATCCCCCAGAGCTACTACTTTAAAGGACTTCACTGCTCCGTTCTGGGGCGCAGGCGTCGCTTGTGGCAGAGTTGTCAGGGGTACATTGCCCTTTGGATAGAGGATGTCACTTACTGCATATCCAAATCCTGTGATCAAAACAAGGGTTGTTGCTATGGAGATGAGGCTTACACTGCGCCAGGTCCATTTGGAATCATTCAACGCTATCCCTCCGTATGCCGTACTATTGTGTATTGTGCTACATTTTACAAAGTTCTTAACTATGTAGATAAACATAATTCTTCTATGCATAATTTGCAAATATGAAGCGTAGAAATGACAGCTAAAATAGTCCAAAACCATAAAAAAATCGCCCCCCCGGCGCTGCCGGGAGAACGAAATATGTTGTACATAGGCGAAACATTTTATTTTCCTATAAACTCCTGCACCCAGTAGTTGTTGTCAAAACCAACGCCGATGTAGTTAAAATCCTTGTTCAGGATGTTGGCACGGTGACCCGGGCTGTTCATCCAGGCTGTCATTACCTCTTCCGGAGACCGTTGGCCCATGGCGATGTTCTCGCCTGCCGCTCTGTACGTAATTCCGAAGGATTTCATCATATCAAATGGTGATCCGTAGGTTGGAGAATTATGATCGAAATAGTTATTTGACCGCATATCCGTTGCTTTTGTCGCTGCTACTTTATTCAAGCTATCCAGCGCACTGACCGGAGATAACCCGGCCGCTGCACGCTCCTTGTTCACGAGTGTCACAATTTGCTGGGTGAACGTGCCGGCTTGTCCCACAGCTGGTGCCTGAGTTGGCGCTGGCTTAGCTGGAGCCGGGGTAGCTTTCGGTGGTGCTGTAGGTGCTGGTGTAGCTACCGGTTTAGCCGGCGTTGGTGCTGGTGTGGCTACGGGCGCAGGTGTCGTTTGAGGCTTGGACACATTAGTGCCGTTGTTAAAATTAAAAGGTAAGCCATTAATATTAAAATTGCTAAGGTATTTCAATAATTCATCATAGCTGATGGTTGTGGTCGTAGTAGTCACCTTTACACTGCTGGCCGCATTGGCCGTTAATGGAAGAGTAATGCTAAGCGCCATAACGGCTGCTACACTTCCGCCTATCATTGCTCTTAAAGTTCTGCTCTTCATTCTGCCATCTCCCTATTCTTGTGTTGTAGTTTGCGGTTTGCCAGGACAACGAGGCTGCAATAATTACAAAACTGTAATATGTTCCTCAGCCATTGTAGCACACATCTATCAGCTGTGCGCTTCTAATTTTTGACAACATTCGGGTGATAGGATGATGTTCTGACACAAAAAAAGAATGCACGCCTGATCAGCGAGCATTCGATGTATGCAAGATCTTAATGAAAGGACTGCCAGAATTCGCCTTCTGTCGAAATCAGCCCCATGATCTCTGCATAGGGGATACGGAAGGTCGGAAATCCTGCTGAATACGGAGCAATCTCATAGGGTGCAAAATAAAGGGACAATGCATCCTCATCTACAAAAAATGGCTGATCGGCTGAGATCCCCTTATAGGTTCCCGGAAAGACATACGAATACTGAGGATCATTTTGTATCTGTTTTCCAACAATTTCACTCAGCTTTTCTACATATTTGCTCCCCGGCTTAAACAAGTCACGCAATGTATAAAATCTGCCGTTGCGCAGATTGATATGGGTATGGATTTTGGTCGGCATGCCGTGGGCTGCCCCGAAAGGAAAACGGTAGCCGTTCAGCTCCAGTACCAACAGGTTTTTGCGGAAAAAGGTTACCGAAAAGTCACCCGTATAACTAAAATCCTGTGCGGTACCGCCACTACCGATATCTTCCGCCTTCGAAAGCTTCCGCAGCTTGTCGTTAACCTCTCTAGCCACCTCCTTATTGGAGATCCCCTCCACTACAGGATAATACACCAGATAATCAAAGTTCGGCTTATATTTCTTCTCAATTACGGAGTATGGGGCACGCAGGGGGATCACATCGTTCTGCCGCCAGACTTGTTTGCCGCTATGGTCATAATAGGATGTACGCTGATCGACATTCGCTCGAATCAAGCGACCGCTGAAAGTTAGGGTTCCCGTACCTGGTACGACTGGCGGCTGTGCTGACCTCTTGCCACTTTTATCAATAAAATATGTCTCTTTAGCATCATAGACAGAGGCTAGGCCCTCATGGTAGCTATTCACACCGAGCAGAGGATGGGTACTAAGAATCCGGCCGTTCTCTGCGTCTGCGATCACATAGCGGGAGCCGCGATACGGCTGTGAGGGATATACCGGCGTTCCCAATGCCACCCGCCCCTCTCCAAGCTGCTGAAGCTCATAATACTTGGCCGGAATAATCATTCGTCCCTGCTTGTCAATAAGGCCGTATGCATTCCCGAAGTTCTCCGCTGTATTCACTACCGCCCGGCCCTCATAAAAGGGTAGTGCAGCCGTAAATTGTGGCTTAATCGCCACACTTCCATCTTTATTCAGATATCCATATCTGCCGTTCTCCGTCTCCTGATAGGACAGCAAGCCTTCGCCTGGGCTGCCTACAAAAGGATGTTTATATGTGTAGAGCTGATGCCCATCTGGATCAATGAGTGCGAATTCACCCTCGGCAATCTTCACCAGTGCGGTCCCGTTCATAAAATCATTCGCGTCTGTATAGACCGCTGGGAGCACCTCTCTACCTTGACGATCCCAATAGCCGTAACGTGATGCCTGACCCGACCCCTGTTTTGAGAAAAGCGCGCGGCCTTCATGCAGCGAATTCAGATAATCGACCCGCGCCGAAGTGACTTCATGACCTTGCTCATCAATAAAGGTATATCCTTTCGCATCGGACACGACAGCCCGGCCCTCCAAAAAAGGTCCGATAAAGGAATAAACCGGCTTCACCCGCTCCTGTCCAGTATTGTCAATAAGTCCGCTGTTGCCTTTCAACTGCACCACTGCCAGCCCATTCGGCTGAAAATCCTCCGCATACTCGTACCGGGGTTCAATCACCGTAGTTCCTTCGTCGTTGATATACCCCCACAGGGTGCCTTCTTTCAGCTTGAAAGGAGCGGGATGTAAGGATGTCGACCGTAGCTCCTTAACCTCCCACGCAGGCTGCTCAAACGGAACCTCCAAAGACTTGCTCGAATAGTCCACACGATACAATCCTGGTTCAGCGGGAAGACTAACGAATAGATCATCATCCGCGCGAATAAACTCTTCTTCCTGCTGAACGCTATACTCGCTCCATTCAATCCCGTCCCATTTCCACACATCCGCCTTTATGAAGCTGCCATCACTCCCGCCGCCCCTCAGCTCATTCAGCTTGATCCTAAGCATTCAGTCGCTCCCCTTTAACACAGGCATTTGCCTATAGGATATGGGAATGCGGGCGTTTGTGTGTCATTTTATCGCATGGAAGTAGGCTGGACGGCTGGGCGGACGCTCCGTGAACGGGAGGTTGCTTCGATCGCTGTTATTCTCGGATTCCTGATGATTTAACCGCTATACGGTTGGAATCCGAGAATAAAGGCGAGCGCTCCGCTTCTACGCATTCCTCCCGTCCTCTCCGCTGCTTCCAGCCTAGCACTCTGCTTTCTGCGAGTGGAAATAACACAAATACACCCGCTGTGTGGGCGGGTGCAATGGGATAGGGCCGCCCTACGGTTGCGGGGCCCTACAGATAAAAAGCAAACCATTGGCTGCGGTTTCCTGACGGCAAAATCGTTAACAGCTGGGCGGGCGAGTGGCTGGGCAACTGGGCGAGCGCTCCGTGAACGGGAGGTTGCTTCGATCGCTGTTGTTTTCACATTTCTGGATTGAACCACCATCTATATAGGGCGCATGAAAAAACGTAGTCAAGAAAAAAGAAAGCTTATATAAAAAGTATGGAAGTGTAATTAACGGCATTTTTGCGCCTTAAATCCTCTGTAGCTAGGCGATAGTGGAGATTAAGTGCAAGATTGTACTTCTGTCAATAAAGTGGACACGGTAAAATGGTCAACTTGCAAGTTTTAGATTTCTGTAATACAACGATTCAAAGCGATCGGGTGAGAGATAGCCCAGTTTACTGTGTATTCGTTTCCGGTTGTAAAAGAACTCGATATATCGGAACAAATGGTTTTCGGCTTCTTTTTGAGTCTGGAAAATGGCCCTACGGTAGATCAATTCTCGCTTAAGGATGCTGTGAAACGATTCTATGCAGGCATTATCGTAGCAGTTCCCACGGCGGCTCATGCTGCGAATCATGTGGTACTTTTTTAGCTTCTTTCGGTATTTTTCGGAGGCGTACTGGCTTCCGCGGTCAGAATGGTGGATGAGCCCTTTTTCGGGCTTCTGTGCCTCGTACGCTTTGTCTAGAGCGGCAGAAACCAGTTGCACTTTCATCCGGTTTCCGAGCTCCCAACCGACAATTTTACGCGTGAATAAATCTAGAACGCTCGCTAAATAAACCGTGCCTTGGCGTGTCCGGATGTAGGTAATATCTGTAACCCATACCTGGTTCGGTTTTGTGCACACATCGAAGTGTTGGTTTAACCAATTCGGCGCAATAGGGAAGTCATGGTTCGAATCGGTCGTCTGGACTTTGAATTTACCCATAGCCTCTGAGCGAAGATCACGGGCTCGCATGAGTCGGCCTACGGTTTTTTCGCCCACAGTAAACCCTTCTTCATGCAGTTTTTGAGTGATTTTGGGACTGCCGTATATCGCGTCATTGTCATAAAAGTGGTACTCGATACGCGCTAACAGCTGTTCACGTCGCTTCTTCCGGTCACTGGGAGGCGTTGTCCGCCATTTGTAATACCCACTTCGGGATACACCGAGTACGCTGCACATCTTCTCGATCCGGAAGGTTGAGCGGTGTGCCTCAATAAACTGAAACTTTAGCTCCGGTCTTTGCTGAAGATGTGCATCGCTTTTTTTAGGATGGCGATTTCCTCTTCCAGATCCTTATTCTTCTGCTCTAGTTCTGAAATTTGTTTCTCTTGCGTACGCAGCTTACCGCTCCCCACAAACGGTTCATCGGGGAACTGGCGGTACGTCATCATCCAGTTTTTGAGTGTACCCTTCGGAATGTTTAGTTCCAGGGCAATTTCGTCCATGGACTTCCGTTGTTCTTGAATGTACTTTACGGTTTCTTCTTTAAACTGTTTGTTGTATCGCTTCCGTTCCGCCACGGTTACCACCTCTTCTAGTGTTTATTCTATTATCTTGGGTTGGATTTACCGTGTCTACTTTTTAGTCTAATTCAGATCGTACCTTAAATCTTCCAGAATACCCTGTCCAGCGTGTTTTATCGAAAAATAAGATACAATAACGCCCTTATTTACCTCTTTTGCCTATATTAAAGAGAAATAAGGTGCAAAAATGCTCTTAGTTGGGGATTGCCCTTTTTTCACAGTTAAAACGACTGATGAAGGGAATATACTACTTCTAGTGGTTGAAATCTGTCGACAGTCCCTGTTCCGGTGCTAATTTTGCTATGGAAAACTGCTATCAGACGAGCGCCTTTCGCCTACACAATTCCAAACTTCCCCGTTCGCTTATCTTTGCTTTTTATTAATTTCATTTGTTTGTCTTATATCCATTGTCCACACGCACTTGACGGCCAGGCTCGACTGGCATGTTGTCGTACATAATTCCTCTACCATCCATACGTACCTCGAGATTAAGCAAAAGTATGCCTGATTCGAAAGGGTCAGGTATGAATTATTCCCACACTTAGCGTTCTAACTCCTCTTTCACACTGAGCGAACCCGATGCTTTCAAACCTGATATACTATTAAAAAAGAACAGAAGCGAAAATCAGTTAGACCGATTTTCGCTTCTTTATCTTCACGGAGGTTAATTATGATATTACATAAAGGTGAAACTTTATTCAGGCAAGGTGATTCCGGACCCCTGTATCACTTAAAGAGCGGCATGTTAAAAATTGTGCGGCTCCATCAAGATGGATCACAGATTTTGGTCAATCTCATTGTGCCGGATGAGACCATTCCACATCACTCGCTGATCAGTCCAAATCCATATTACGGTACAGCCATTGCGCTTGTCACTTGTGAAATTGATGTTTTGCCAGAATTGGATTGGTATCAACACTTGGAACAAAACCCTGACCGCTATCGGGAAATCGCTATCCAATTACAGGATAGATTGCGGATCATGCAGCAGCGAATAGATCAGCTTTCCACCGTCTCTCCCGCTGAAAAACTTCAGAAGTTGCAAGCCTGGTTCCAAGACTATATATCACCAGCCACGCTAACCGACGTTTTGACTCAAGACGAGATTGGTCAATTCATCGGACTTCGTCGTGAGACGATTAACCGACTGCTGCGCAGCCAGAAATCAGAGTCTCATTCTACAAATTAGCGCTGTAGAGAAGCATCCGCTCTGGAGCTGTCTGCATCCCCTTCCAAGGTGCCGGCAGGTCCAAAAAACTCATAATGAACATCTGCAGCAGAAATGTCCAAGGCCTTCAACAAGCCGTGTACACTTCGCATAAACGGAACGGGCCCGCAGAAATAAAAGCTCGCGTCTTGGGAGGGAACTACCTTCTTCAACCAAGGCAGGTCGATATATCCCTCTTTATCAAAAGCCTTCTGTTCTCTATCCTGGACAGTTGGCTTTTCATAACAAAAATAGGTCTGGATGTTCGGATGCCGTCCGGAAAGCTCCTCAACCTGTTGTCTAAGCGCATGCACATCGCTATTCAAAGCAGCGTGGATAAAAGTGATTTGACGCTCTGACTTCGCAGCAGCCAAAGTACTCAGCATACTGACGAGTGGTGTTAGTCCTACACCTCCACTAATGAGCACAACCGGACGGGTATCCTGCTGATCCAGTGTAAATTCGCCAGCAGGCGCCGACAACCATAATAGATCTCCTTTTTTGACCTGATCATGTAAGAACAAAGAGACTTTCCCCGCCGGCTTACTAGCTCCCTCATCCTCACGCTTGACGGAAATTCTGTAATACGGTTTCCCTGAAGCATCGGACAGACTGTACTGACGAATATGTGTATGAATCTCCTCTGGAATTTCCACTTTCACACTAACGTACTGCCCCGGCTCGAAGGAAGCCAGTTCTCCTCCATCCTGTGGTACCAAATAAAAGGAGGTGATCACATCACTCTCTTTCACTTTTTGCTCCACTCGGAAGGCTCTGAAGTCTGCCCACCCTCCTTGCTGCTGTTGTGTCTGCTGGTACATTTCGGTTTCTACCCCGATAAAGACATCCGCTATGACCCCATAGGCCTCTCCCCAGGCTTGAAGAATCTCCTCTGTAGCGCCGTCACCCAGAACATCTTTAATTGCTGTAAGCAGGTTCTGTCCAACAATGGGGTAATGTTCTGCTTGCACGCCGAGACTGCGATGCTTGTGGGCAATCTGTTTCACTACCGGGAGAATCGATTCCAGTTTATCAATATGTTTAGCCGCGGCAATTATTGCGTTGGCGAGGGCTGTTTGCTGTCTACCTTGGCTCTGATTCGCATGATTAAAAATATTCAATAGTTCCGGATGACTGCTGAACAACAATTGATAGAAGCGCTTTGTGATTTCCGTCCCGTGTATTTCTAATACCGGAACCGTGGATTGTATGATTTTTATCGTTTTCTCGCTAAGCATAAAGCACTCCTCGCTTTCATTTACTTGGAATATGTCAAGTATATGAAAAGAAAAGCCTCTATCAGTGTGATTAAAGTCACATCATTTCGTAACGATTTGTGAATTGAATTTTTAAAATGTAATTTCTGTTCATTTCGGAGCGAAGCAAGCGAAATACCAAAAAGCGTTTGCGAGAAATAGCAAACGCTTTTTGGGCTCTGCTTTTTGCTGCCCTGCCCCCTCAGCGAGAGGATCGAGGCGTGACGAAGGGGAAGCTTGGAACTGTAGGAGCGACAGCGACCGTCTTTGTCTCCAGATTTCAACCGCGCCAGCGGTTAAATCGAAGAAATCTGGAGACAACAACGGCCGGAAGTCCAAGCATTCCCCGCAGTCACAACGTTATCCTCAAGCCCGACTATCTTTTCGATGAATACTTCCGCATATCAAACGCCACTGCCGCGATGATAATCAGGCCTTTGATAATCAGCTGGTAGTACGGGCTGATGCCGATAAAGGTCAAACCGTAGTTGATCAGAGTGAAGATGATAACTCCGACCAGAACGCCCGGCACGGTACCGATACCGCCGGTGGTGGATACACCGCCGACTACGCAGGCTGCGATGGCGTCAAGCTCATACATGTTGCCATAGTTGTTCGTGGCACCGCCTGTACGGGCAGCTTCCAGAACACCAGCCAAGCCATAGAGGGCACCGGCGATCGCGTAGATGTAGATGAGATTCTTGGATACATCGATACCGGATACTTTAGCCGCCTGAATGTTGCCGCCGATAGCGTACATGTTCTTGCCAAGTTTGGTTTTATTAAAGACCACCCAGACTATGGCTGCGACGACCAGAGCTATGATGACTATGAACGGTATTGAATATTGGCCACTGCCGAAGAAGCCGGAACCAATTTTGGTGAAGTCAGGACGCAGACCGCCAATCGGCTGGGACTGGTTGGGTTCCATATCAAAATACAAAGAGTTCAGACCGTACACGATAACCATAGTGCCCAATGTGGCGATGAACGGCGGCACATTGAGCTTGGAGACGACCAGACCGTTTATGAGTCCACAGATAAGACCTGCGATGATAGCGATGGCAATAGGAAACAGTACGTTCAGCTGCGGCAGATCCGGGAAGAATCGACGTGAATAATCAGGAATCTGCAGCATCGAGGCGGAAATCACCGCCGTGAAGCCAACGACCCGTCCGGCGGACAAGTCCGTTCCTGCTGTAATCAGAATAAAAGCAACACCAAGCGCGATGATAATCCGTGTGGAAGATTGAATCATAATGTCACGCAAAGTATTTACTGAAATAAAACTTGGTTCATAAAGTGCTATTCCCAGAATTAGCAACACCAATACAATGTAGATGGCGTTCTGGGTGACAAAGGACTGAGCTTTTTTAACATTCATTAGTTGTTCCTCCTCAAAAGTTACGCGTAGCGTAACTCCCATCGTAAGCAAATCTTGTTACTCGTAGCGCAACTAAAACCGTAATAATAACCTTGTTATGCGAATATTTAGTTTCATTTTCAGCAAACTCCGTTACTAGAACTTTAATTCACACCACAATAAAAACCTTGTTATGAGAAGTTTTTTCCTTTTCGCAAGCTAATCTCATTCCTATTCTAGTGCTGCGCGGCGAGTCGCATAACTTCCGTCTCCGTAGCCTGCTCGCCTTCCAATATCCCTGTCAGTTTCCCTTCAGACATGACCATGACCCGGTCGGACATGCCGAGCAGCTCTGGCATTTCTGAGGAAATCATAATAATGCTCTTGCCCTGCTTCGCCAAATCCGCGATGATCGTATAAATTTCAAACTTCGCACCCACGTCGATCCCCCGTGTCGGCTCATCCAGCAGCAGAACCTCCGGTTCAGTGAGCAGCCATCTGGCCAGCAGTACTTTTTGCTGGTTCCCTCCGGACAGGTTCATAATTTGGGTCTTGGTTGTCGGTGTTTTGGTGCGGAGTTTTTCGATCATTTTGTCGACTTCTGCTTTTTTCTTCTTCCCGTTCAGCAGCATATAAGGCTGCTGGTAACGGTCAAGATTAGCAATGGCTCCATTCTCATGCACCGATAATACCGGGAAAATACCCGTAACACGCCGTTCCTCCGTCAACAGTGCAAGGCCATGTTTCTTCGCATCCTTGGGGGAATTGATCTTAACCTGCTGTCCCTGGATCGAAATTGAGCCTGACTTAATATTACGAAGACCAAACAATGCTTCAATCACTTCCGTACGCTGCGCCCCCACAAGACCGCCGATTCCCAGAATTTCACCGCGCCGCAATTCGAAGGAAATATCCTTGAACGAGCGATGTTCTGATGAGGTAAGACCCTCCACTTTCAAAAACACTTCACCCGGCACATTAAAGCGCTCAGGGAAGCGGTTAGTCAGATCACGGCCCACCATTCTGGAGATAATCAGATCGGTAGTCATCTCCGAGGCTGGCCAGGTACCGATCTTTTTACCATCGCGCATGATGGTGACATCATCGGAGATTTCGAGAATCTCCTCCATTTTGTGCGATATATAGATAATAGCTACACCTCTTTTTTTCAGGTCCCGGATGATCCGGAACAAATGCTCCACTTCCACACTGGTCAGGGACGAAGTTGGTTCATCCATCACAATGACGCGGGAATGAAAAGAGACGGCCTTCGCGATTTCAATGGATTGGATTTTGGATACGGACAATTTACCCACCAAAGTCTCGGGATTCAGGTCAATGTCCAGATCTTTAAAAAGATTCTCTGTATCCGTAAACATCTTTTTGTGGTCAATGAATTGAATCGGTCCGATGCCTTTGGTCGGAAAACGGCCTAACCAGATGTTCTCCATCACACTACGGAACGGCACAGGATGCAATTCCTGGTGAATCATGGAGATTCCATTTTTAAGCGCATCATTGGAGCTTGTGATGGAGACCTTGTCGCCATCCAGATAAATTTCACCGGCATCCGGCGCATAGATTCCGAAGAGACATTTCATTAATGTAGATTTACCGGCACCATTCTCGCCCATCAGAGCATGAACCGACCCCGGTCTAACCTTCAAGCTAACATCATCCAGCGCCTTGACGCCGGGGAACTCTTTAGAAATATTGTTCATTTCCAGCAAAAACTCGGCTTGAGCCATGTTGTTACGCCCCCTACGCTTTTTTCTTTTCCATGAGAGGCACAGCGGTTCCATCCTGTTTCCTACCCGTAAGGAATATCAAGGAGCGGATAACCGCTCCCCATATCTATCTTTTAAGAATGTCACTAACATAATGATTACTTGGCATCCGCAACGTTGTCTTTGGTGATCTTCTTGTAGGATATCCAGACATACTGGTTGTCCGTAATATCGAAACCTACGTTGTCTTTGGTTGGTGTTTCGCCTTTTGCCAGCAACGAAGCTACAGTGATCGCAGCTTTACCCTGGTTGTTGGCATCGTTCAGAACGGTACCGAGCATCGTGCCATCTTGCAGTGCTTGAACCGCAGGAGCAGTTGCGTCAACACCTACTACCGGCATGAACTTGTCGCCAGTGAAGTATCCGGCAGCTTTCAGAGCTTCGATCGCTCCGAGAGCCATGTCATCGTTGTTCGCGAACACAGCTTCAATCTTGTCTCCATGTGAACCTAGGAATGCAGCCATTTTCTCTTGGCCTTTTACACGATCCCACATCGCAGTATCTTCAGCCAGCTTTTCAACCTTGATACCAGCATCTTCTACAGCTTGAATGGAGTAAGTCGTACGGAGCTCAGCATCTTGGTGTCCAGGCTCGCCTTTAAGCATTACGTATTGGAGCACGCCATCACCGTTCTTGTCCGCTTCTGGGTGTGCTTTCCAGTAGTCAACAATCAGTTGGCCGGACATCGTGCCAGATTCTTCTGCCTTGGCGCCTACATAGTAGACCTTGTCCCATTTCTTCATATCTTCCGGAAGCGGTTCACGGTTCAGGAACACAACTGGAATATTAGCAGTTTTAGCTTTATCGATAATGACGCCGGCAGCCGTCCGGTCAACCGGGTTGATCAGCATGCCGTTATATTTTTTGGTGATGAACAGGTCAACCTTGTCATTCTGCGTAGGCTGGGAGTTTTGGCTGTCTACGATATCGACGGTGGCGATACCTTCAGCCGATTTTTGAATCGCGTTGCGGACACCCGTCATGAATGTATCATCGAATTTGTAAATGGCTACGCCGACTTTAGGCGTCTCTGTATTTTTTCCTCCGCTGTTACCGGAACTTTTGGTGTTATTGGTAGGTGCAGAGTTGCCCCTGGAGCTAGTTGTGCTAGTAGAATTGTTATTGACGCCACAGCCTGCAAGAGCAGCACCCAGCAAAGCGCTGGCCAGTAATACGGAAGTGATTTTTTTCATTATTTATTGACCTCCTGATAAATTTCTTTTTCATTTTCCCCGCTCACTCTGGGAATATCTACATTATGCTTTATTTGAAAACGGTTGCGAATATAGAAAACTACTCTGTTTTATAAAAATTCTCATGTACAAAAGGGTTCATTATTCTCATATTACGTCCACTAAGTTTATCCTTTGGCGGTGGGAGAACCTCATCTTTCTGTGTTAAGCAATATAAGATTTGCCGCTCATTTGTCTGTGCATAAAAAAACCGGTGAACACATAACAGGGGATCATACCTCCTCCATTCATGCGTACCGGCTGTCAGCCTGATTATCTTACAAAAGGGAACAACAGCTTCTGGTTCTCCGGCCATAGCATGTTGTCTAAATCTATGATTTTGGTTCCCGTGTCCACTCGTTCCGGGACTTTGATACCTTCGAGAATCTCCACAGCGTGCTTGATAGCCAAATAGCCATTGCTGAACGGATTCTGCACTACCGTAGCCTGGACCGTTCCGTCCTGAAGCAGCTCCATCATCGATGGAGAGCTGTCAAAGGCCACCATTTTGATCCCCTTCAATCTCAATTGTTGAATCGCCTTGGCCGCGCCCTGTGAAGCCGTTTCATTCAAGGTTGCCAAGCCTCTTAATCTAGGATGCTGTCTCAGCATTTCCCTGGTCAATTCCTTTGCATTGGTAATATTAGAGGGGGTGTAGGCAATCTCGACAACATGGATATTGGGATAACGGGCGGCATAGTTCAGAAAACCCTTTTCCCGTTCATCTGCATCCCTCGCACCAAAATCCATTGCGGTAGACGACACCGGCGGGACATTCTCTGATGAACTTGTAAAGTTGATGATGCCGATCTCTCCGTGTTCATCCAGCAATTTGATCAGGCGCTCGGCCGATTTTTGTCCAGCCTCATATCCGTTGGAGCCAATATAAGTGGAAACTCTGGCTGAGCCCACCTCCGCATCCACCGAAATCACGGGGATTTTATTAAAGACCGCTGCCTTATCCACTACCTGCGCAAGCCCCATATAACTGCTGGCCGCGAGTACGATGACATCCGCTTTCTCGTTGATTGCATCTTCCACCATCGCGATCTGTTCGTCGATATCACTCTCCGAATTCGGGGCTTTAAACGTCAGTTTGACATTGAATTCCTGAGCAGCAGCCTCTGCTCCCAGTTTCACGGTATTCCAGTAATCGCCTCTGCTCATTTTGACAATCATATGGATACTCCGGGTCTTGGTCGTGCTGATGTAATCAGGAGGTGAACCTATGCAGGAACTGAGGATGAACCCTGCCGTAGCACACCAGAACAGGATCCGCCAAAAGCGTTTTATCGTCATACCTGAGCTTCCCCCTCCTTTTCTTCAGCAAATTCATGAGACGCCAGCGCAGGAAAACTAAGGGTAACTGTGGTCCCTTCTTCAATGACGCTTTCAAAGGAAATGCCGTATTCACGCCCGTAATAAAGTTTAATCCGCTCATTCACATTGCGCACCCCAACACCCGATCCGGTCTCAGCCTTGCATGCACCCGTCAGGATTGTGCTAAGAGTCTCCTTAGACATCCCAAGACCATTGTCCCTGATAGTAATGACGATCAGCTTGTTCTGCAATTCTGCCCGAATGGAGATCAGTCCCTCATCCGGCATCATTTCAATCCCGTGATACAGGGCATTCTCTACAATGGGCTGCAATATAAGTTTGACTGTCTGGCACTGCAACACTTCATCCTGGGCATGTATCTCATACTTGAATTTATTCTTGAAACGGAAGCTCTGAATCACCAGATAGTGGCGAATATGATCCAGTTCCTCCTGAACGGTAATGATATTCTTGCCTTTGCTAAGGCTGATGCGAAAAAACTTCGAGAGAGAGTGGATCATCGTGACGACTTCGTCGGTCTTCCCGCGTTCCGCGAGCCGAATGACTGAATTCAATGTATTGTACAAAAAGTGCGGATTGATCTGGGATTGCAGCACTTCGAGCTCACCCTTACGCTTCGTTTCTTGCTCGTAAATGATCTGATCCATCAACTGGCGGATGCGCTGAAGCATAAGATTAAAGCGCTTGGATAACTGCTCCACTTCATAGGCCCCACTGACATTGATAGGGATATTGAGATCACCTTCTCCCACTTGCTTGACCGTACGCTCCAGCTTGCGGATCGGGCTGGAAATCCGGGCGGACAGCAGAATCGAGACGATGATCACACACAGAATTACAACGGCCAGGAACCAGGGCAGAAACTGATTTAAGTCCCGTTTCGTAGTCACGATCTCGTCATAATAAGCGACACCGACAATTTTCCATCCCGTCTCAGCCAGTGTACGCACAGTAATAAATCGTTTCTCACCGGTAGATTCATCTAGATAGCTTCGATAAGCATACTCCAGAACAGGCTCCACATTTTCATATTTCAGTCCCGCATAGATTAGCTGCTGCTGCGGGTGGTACACAATATTACCGAAGGAATCCAGAATGTAGGCATATCCTCTCTTGCCGAGCTTGACCTGTTTGCTAAGTTTATCAATTGTGCCGAAGTTAAAATCAATCAGAAGAATCCCTGTCTTGCGTACGCCGAATTCGCGGTATTGAACAAGCTTGCTCATGGACACGACCCATGTATACTTGCTCTTGAACAGATTCTGGATGTGAGGGGCCGAAAAGGAGATTTCAGAGGTTCGACGAGGCGAAGTATACCAGCTCTGGTTCTCAAGCTGTGTATTGTGGCGCATTTCGAACCCGGGTACATTCAAAACTAAATCACCCTGAGGAGTAAACAAAGCGACAGAAACCAGATCTTCCCGGGACTCCAGCAGCGTGGACATTCGCTCCTTGAGCATAGGGGCATCAATATCCGGGGTAAGAGAGATCTGCGCCTCTGCTTTTTCATAAATATTGCGCATCCCCTTGGCGTACAACTCCAGGTTGTAGTTCACCTGCTCGATGATCTGCTGCATGTTGAGATTGGCATTCTCTTCTGCTGTCTTGGCAAACTTGTTGTACAGCATAAAGCTAACAAGGACGGCGACAAGCACAGCGATAAAAGTAAATGTAACAGTAATAATCAACTGAATGCTGCGCAGCTTGGCAGGTAATTTAACCTTGCCTCCAAAAGGCCGCTGTGGACGCAGCGGGAAGAAGGGTGCTTTCTCCCTCCGCATGCCTTATCCTCCTCTGGCGCTATTCTTGTACTCTTTCGGCGAAAGACCATATTTCTTGCGGAAGCAGAAGCTGAAATAGTTCGGGTCGGCAAAGCCGATTTTCTCAGCAATCTCGAACGCCTTGAGTTCCGTGGAACGGAGCAGCTCCTTGGCAGCCTCTAGACGGATTTGCAGGAGATAATTTACAAAGGTCATCTTCATTTCTTTTTTGAAAATACTACTAAAATACCCTGTGCTGATATGCAGATGCTGGCAGACCTTCCCGATGGAAATGTCGGATTCCTCGTAATTATCGCGGATATACTCCTTGGCCTGCACAATGAGCTGTTTGTAGCTGGACTGCCGCTCCAGTGCGATGGAATCCATGATCCGGGTACAGAGGTTGATGATCCACTGCTTGGTCTCTTCGACATTGTTGAACTTGTTCATATCCATTAAAGATGAGAGTCCTGAGCCAAAAAGCTCAGCGGTCTCATTGCCGGCTTCTTTGGCAACTCGGAGAATGGATGTCATAATCTCCAGTAAAAAAATCTGGTAATCCTGCATGGAGACCTGAGCAATGTCCAGCCCGGCAAACAAACCGTCCACTACCGTCGTCAGTTCCTGAACCGTTCCCAGCTTGATCGTGCGAATCAGTGACTGCTGAGACAGCTCATCATAATCCAGCATTTGGGTCGATCTCGACTCTACATCCTCAATCCAGATCACCCGGTTATTCCCCAAAATCAAACGGTAGTCCAGTGCCTGCAGGGCATCCCCGAAGGAGTTAAACAACAGTTCCGGTGACTGGCATACCGTACCAGCGCCCGAAGTAACCGTCAGCTTCAGGAAGCGCTGTACGTTCTGACCAATCTCCTCCAGAATCATAAAGGTCTTGGCCGTAATTTCGGCTTCTTCCTGCTCCGGGCTGACAGATAGCAGCACCACATAATCCCTGTGGATAAAGACTTTGCCGAAATCATGCTTCTCACATATTTCCTCGGCAATATTCAGGACGGCGAAGAGCTGCAAATTGCGGTCACCCGTGTCGCGCAGCGATATCGGTTGGCCTTCCTCCCGGTTCTCCCCGCCCACGTGCCGGATGTAATCCACACTGATAACTGACGCTTGAAACAAGCGGCCTTCCAGTGGGATGTCGTATTCTGCACGCTTCTCGTCGATTTCCGTACGAGTCAGACGGCGCGAAACCAGCGAAGACAGGAACTGTTCGCGAAGAACGGGAAGGCTCTTACGGTAATGTTCGCTGAGCACGAATATATTCTCTTTCTCTGCAATCTCCGACTCTATTGTCCTCTTCACCTTTAACAGAACATCTATTAATTCTTGCGATGAAAACGGTTTCAAAATATATTCGTCGATTTGCAATTTTATCGCCCGCTGTGCATATTCAAACTCATCGAACCCGGTTAAAATGATGATCTTCGTATTCGGATGGCGACTGCGTATCCACTCGGCTAACTGCAGTCCGTTCATAAATGGCATCTGGATATCAGTCACCACGACGTCCGGCAGCAGCCGGTCAATGGCATCAGCCGCTTCCCGGCCGTTCTCTGCCTGATCTACAACCTCAAATCCGTATTTCTCCCAGTCGATCTGCCCGATAATCCCTTCTCTTACATCTTCCTCATCTTCTGCAAGAATCAATTTGTACATGCATCATCCCTCTTTGGGTTGGTTTTGTTATAAAGTTACTCTCACACTGTTGTGATTTGTTTCAAGTTTATTTTATAACGCTGGTGTACAGTAAGTACATTCTATCTGATTCATTCAGTCTAATCTATGGTTAAGTTATGTTATCGCCTTTTATGAGCGGAGAAAATAAAGGATTAAACTGGCTCCAATATAAAAAACAACGGCAGTCTTGAACTGGAAAATAAGTCCTCGACTGCCATTGGTTTATTGATCTAAAGTTTCCGGTAAGGTTAATTTTTTCGTGAGAAGTATTTCCAAAGGTTGTGTATCAAGTCATAAACATCCTGCATCTTTGTAGCCTAGTTTTCTATAAAAATGTTGGGCTCGACAGTCTATATAAACCGAACAATAGAAATTAACAAAAGGCGAAGATGAGCGAACGGGGGAAGTTTGGAACTGTAGGGGCAAAGCGTTCGCCTGAAAGCTTTCCATAGACAAGCTAGCACCGGAACATACAATGTCAACAAATTTCAACCACTAGAAGCGGTAAATTCCCCTTCACCAGTCGTCTTAACAGTAGAAAAGAGGGGCCACGTCCCCAACTAAGAGCATTTTTGCACCTTATTTCCCCTTAATATAGGCTAATGAGGGGAATAAGGGCATATTTGTATCTTATTTTTTCGAAAAAGCACGTTGGCCGGGTGATTCTGGAAGATTTAAGGTACAATATTGCACTTAACTCCCAATAACCCTTAGCTACAGGGGAATTAAGGTACGAAAATGTCGTTAATTACACTTCGAGACTTTAACACTTTTATGAGCGGAGAAATTTCGCGGATTGTCAAAAAAATAAAAAAAAACCATCCCGCAAATCCGGGATGGGTATGATCGGTAACGCAGAAATATTATAGCAGCGCTTTGTTAAAGCGGTATCCTGCTGTTTTTTCGAACCCGATGTGCTTGTAAAAAGCATGTGCTGGCGCACGCTCCACACGGTTGCCGCTTCTCAAAAATAGCTTGCAGCAGCCTTTATGACGCGCCCATTCCTCTCCAGCAGCTACTAGTCTTTTGCCGAGTCCGTTGCCGCGGATTTCCTCCGAAACGATGAGCGCAGTAATCTCTGTGATGGATTCCTGCTGTTTGGAAAAGGAGCTTACCTGCCTGAGGCCGATCATTCCCACTACTTCGTTATCTAGTTCAGCAACAAGTGTACATTGGAGAGGGTTGTTCTCCATGCCTTCAATTCTCTCTTTCATTACATTTACCGTTGTCGGATAACCGAGTTCCCGCAGTAGGGCTGTTATACTCTCCAGATCTTCCATGCCACATTTGCGAATTTGCAGTACTGGTGCTAGGGTACTACTGTCCATTCTCATATACCTCCACTTTAAGCTTAGACGCTGCCTGCCTGGCGACCGTCCGTGCAATTTCCACATCTTCAGCCGCACTTAAAGCTACTGCCATTCTCCGTCCGGGCCGGGCTTCCGGTTTACCGAACACCCGGACCTGCGTGCGGGGAAGCGCGAGCGCCTCATCCAGTCCGGTTACTGCAAAAGCTTGTCCCGTGGTCTCGGCCTTAAGTGTTGCCGATGCTCCGGGTGTGAGTAATTGAACACATTCCAGCGGAAAGCCCAGAATGGCTCTGACATGTACTGCAAATTGAGATAAATCTTGTGTGGCCATGGTTACCATACCGGTATCATGCGGCCTTGGCGATACTTCACTGAACAACACGCCTTTAGAAGTCAGGAACAACTCCACTCCAAAGATACCGCGGCCTCCGAGCTGGTCGGTTACTGCTTTGGCAATGGCTTGTGCTTCCGCTAGCTGACCTTCGTCCATCTGATGAGGCTGCCATGATTCCACGTAGTCGCCGTCCTTCTGAATATGTCCGATGGGCGGGCAAAATACAGTTCCCGACACCGAACGAACGGTCAGCAAGGTAATCTCACTCTCAAAAGTCACAAAAGCTTCTACGATGACTCTGGTTCCCTTGGCTCTTGCACCCTCCAAAGCGATGTTCCAGCATTGCTCTGCATCCTCTGGATTCCGGCAGATACTCTGCCCTTTACCGGAAGAGCTCATGATTGGCTTGATCACACAAGGTGTGCCAAGTTCGTCGATAGCCTGCCGCAGCTCTTCCAAACTATCCGCAAAGCGGTAATCTGCGGTTGGCAGACCAAGTTCTTCAGCGGCAAGACGGCGAATGCCTTCACGATCCATCGTCAACCGGGCTGCTCGCGCTGTTGGTACGACTACAAAGCCTTCATCCTCCAGCTCCTGAAGGGCGTGGGTTGCAATGGCTTCAATCTCCGGTACAATGACGTCCGGCTTTTCCATGCGAATCAGCGCCTTAAGGGCATCCGCATCCAGCATGTCAATTACGTGAGAGCGATGAGCCACTCCCATAGCCGGGGCATCCTTATAACGGTCTACTGCGATGGTCTCTACGCCAAGGCGTTGAGCTTCAATGATAACTTCCTTACCCAGTTCACCGCTGCCCAGCAGCAGCAGCTTGCGGCTTTGAGTTGAAAAAGGAGCTCCCCACATTGTCGACTTCAACCTCTTTCAGCAATAATCTGTCACTTTCTGTACCTTTCAGTAAAAGTAACAGTATCCATGGATTTTACATACTTCTTTATTTTCATCCATCATCCGCAAGATTGCAAGTGTTCTTCGACAATTTACTACAATCTTCACTTTTCATTACGCTTTCTTGTCGAAAGTTTCTCCAAAACGTCGCAATTGCAAGGCCAATTCACCCCATCTCTCCGCCGAATCACCCCCTTTCTGCAGATTCGACATGGCTTCCTCCTGCTCGGATAATCTTTCACGCAGTCGATCCGCTGCAATATTAAGGGCTGTCCGAGCATTGGCCGCGTAATGTTCTAGCAGTCGGGGCTCCTGAGCAGCCGCTGCAACGGCAACGGCTTCCTTCAACAGTGGCTCCACTGCGGATTTGAGCTTGTCCCGCCCACCGCCTTCAAAAAATTGACGCGGAGACTTGAACAGCCCCCATAAGGAAGTCCATTGCACTGGCTGAAGTTGCAATTCTATTACTGTCGGTGGGCTCCATTGGATTTCTTCATCATCCACAAGTTGAGCTTCGCCTTCCATAAAAGGCAGTTCAGCGGTTGCAGCTGCCACAGCTTCATGGACCAACCTGTTCCCGGCGACTTCAAGCCGAAGGGTCGTCGCCCATAGCTCTTGTTCCAGTTCACGTTGCACACTTCGCCACAGCTCCGCTCCACAAGCCGAGAAGATTTCTTTCAGATTCCCAGCTTCTTCGCGCAGCAGTGATGGGTGGAAGGATTCCTGGAAGAAACGGCCGAAGGTGAACCCGATACGCTGCCGCACATGGTACAGCAGTTCTTCTCCTTCACGGCGAAGACTATCAACCGGACGGGCTTCGGTCTGCAGAAGAACGAGCCGTTCTTCCGCCTGCCCCATTCGTTCCTTCAGGAGAAGTGCTTCCGCTTCACGCTGGCTCTCCTCACGGGAAGCCAAAGCTTGCCATTCCTCCGCACGATGGACGACTGAGGCCAGACTCTCCTGTGCAGCAGCAAGTGATAACTGAGGTAGCTCTTCACCAGCAAACTGAGAGAGGACTTGCTCAAAATGCTCGAAACGGGATTGTTCATAAGTCTCACGCTGACCTGAAGTTTTGCCCTCCAGCGCTAGCAAGCTCGACAGCGCATATATCCGCGGAGCATGCAGTCCACCCTCCCGCAAATTCCGGGCCACATGACCCCGAACCTCCTCTAGTTCCTCTTCATCAGAAGCTAAATCAGAGGCATTGATGATAAAGAACATTTTGTCCAGGGCAAAGCTGTCCTTGATTCGTCCCAGCTGTGCCAGCAGCCCCCGATCAGCCTTGGAAAAGGCATGATTGTAATAGGTGACAAATACGATGGCATCTGCTTCTTTCATGTACCCGAAGGTGACCCCGGTGTGCCTTGCATGCAGGGAGTCCGCCCCGGGGGTATCTACCAGTACAATACCGCTCTCGGTCAGTGGGCAAGCATAATACAGATCGATGCCTTGCACAAAGCAAGCCCGCGTCTCCTCCGCAACCAACTGCCGGTACTCTTCCAGCCCGATGGTCCGCACGGTTCCCAGTAGCGGCTCGGCTTCCTTCCAGCCGGAGGCTGCGGCCCGCAGGAAACCGGCATGCGGCAGTGCAGAAGGATGAATGCCCCCCAGGGGCAGACTGGACAACACCGTACTCCAGGATTCGGGCTGCGGCGCGCCCAGCCCCAGCACATTGAAGGAATGGGTGATATCGTCCCAGATATCAGCCTGTGACTTCATGGTCACAACCGCGCTGGCATGCCGGAATTCCCCTTCCGGCGCCAGAATGCGACCCACCGCCGCCGTGGCAGGATGAGGAGACACGGGCAGCACCTCTTCGCCCAGCAAAGCGTTGGCGAAGGAGGATTTGCCGGCGCTGAACGCTCCGAACAGCGCCAATGTAAAGCGGCCGCTGGCGAGGTCCTTCGCCCGCGCCGCCAGGCTGCGCGCGGCTGAGGCCATGGCCGGCTCGCCGCGCAGCAGCTCGCTTGCCGCCGCCAACGCACCTGCGGCGGCGGACAATCGTCGCCGTCCACCGGCCGGCGACAGTGCACCCGCCGCCCAGCCTGGGGCGGCGCTTGGTTCGGCCGCTGTGCGCTGAGGCGGCCGGGTGTCACGCGCCGCCTCTGCGGCAGGCGCGTGCTGGGCAGTCCTCACCTCCGGCAGGGTGCCGGGGGTGAGGCTGCGGCGCGGCGGCAGCAGCGCCGCGAGTTCGGCCGCGCGGAGCTCCGCCGCGCGGTCGAGGGCCGCGAGCGCAGCGGCGGCGGTAGCCTGCTGCGCGAGGGCTGCTTCGCGGCGCGCAAGCTCTGCGCGCCGCTCCTCCATGAGCGGCGGCAGCTTCGCCAGCAGCTCATCGCCGAGATCCAGCGCGGTGCGGCGGTAACGGCTCTTGATCTCTGCCGCAAGACTGCGGCAGAGATTGAGCAGCGCCTCACCCGTATGACCACTTCCCGGCTTCACCGAGCCCGCCAGCCACTCCGAGCTCACCGCCGGGAAGCCTGCCTTCAGCTTACTGTCCGCCTCCTCCGTCCACAGCTCCAGCGCTTCCGCCCATTCCCGAAGCAGTGGCCCTGTATGCCACTCGATCTGGGCGGACACCTCGCGGGCCAGCAGCGTATGCCAGGCGGCCAGCCGCTGGCTCTGCTCCCTTTCCCGCTTGGCAGCGGTGAAGAACAGCCCCCGCCGGAAGCCCGGGCTTATGCTCTCCACATACGCCCCTGCCGCCTCTCGTACATCGGCGGGCATGAGATTGGCATTGCCCAGTAGATTCTCTAGTGCCGAGCGAAACTGCTGTCTAGAGTGCTCGGGAAGATCCTCCAAGTCCTTCTTCTTCTGCTCTAGGGAAGTCAGCTCCCGCTCTACAGCCTCACGGTTTGTACCATCCAGTTGCTGTAGCCACTGCTCTCTCTCTTCACGCTGCTCTTCGCGGTACGATGCCAGCATAGTCTCCCCTGTATGGTGAATAGAACGCGACAAGCTGAATTGCAGCAATTCCTGTCTGGAGGACAACAACTTAGTAATTAGCTTCAGCAGTTCCTCCCATTGGTTCAGCGGATGCTCCTTAACCTTTAACGAAGTAAACAAGATCCCGCTGTGCTTAATTACCCAATGATGGAAAGCGCTTTCCAGTTGCTCTTGATATTCCGCGATAGGAATCTCCCGTTCACGGTGCTTGTCAATCTGGTTGATAATCAGATAAAGCGGTTTACCCCAATCGCTGAGATTTTTGGCAAAGGCCAAATTATTCTCCGACTGCACATGGTTGTAATCCATCACGTAGAACACAACATCCGCCAAATGAAGTGCCGACCGAGTCGCTGTCTGGTGCCCGTCATCCGTGGAATCCACGCCCGGCGTATCCATCAAGACTCCATGGGAACCGAGTAGCGCCGCATCCTCCCAGACCTCAATTGCCGAATACTCGCCACCATCACGGCAGTATTCCTGCAACCGCTCCTGAGTCGTTTCCCAAGGTACCACAGTCTCGCCTGCTCCCGCTCGAGGATAAATCAGCACACGCGGGGAACCGTTACGGATCGATACAATATTGGCACTAGTAGGTACCGGACCGGAAGGAAGTACGGTGCTTCCACACAGCTTGTTGATCATACTGGATTTCCCGGCAGAAAAATGTCCGCAAAAAGCAATTGTCAGCTCATTCGCCTTTTCTTTTTCCAGCAAATCACCAAAAATCTGCCCGGTCTCCTCAGCACCCCAGCGTTCAGACAATTCTTTCAATTGCAAAAGCTCTACTGTGGTTTCACTATCGGCTGTTCTCTCTGCTTTGGCTTGTTCCGTTCCCATCCGCTCTCCACCTCTACTCTAGCCTTATCGTCCATCGTTCTGAGTGAATTAACGGGAAATACTCCAGCTAATTCTCAGGAAACTCCTTTTTTCATCCAAATAACAGGAATTTCTCCAGTTAAAACAATCAACAGGTTCACATAGCAGCAAATATGTTGGAACAACGGGAGAAATTCCCGTTATATATCAAATCTGCACCTAAAGTGCCGAAATAACATGATTTTTTCCCGTTATAGTTTGCAAGACCCGTTATAGTTTACAAGAATAGAATAATTCTATTTTATCACCGGTCTGCCACAAATCAAATGCACACTAATTACAAAATAACCTATAATCCCCTACGAAGAGACTAGGCCCGCCCTGAGCTTTAAACAACTTGAGTAATCCTTCTCCATTCCGAACCGCGTGAGCCTCCCGGCGCGCGGTGCGTGGCCCAAGGTGGTGGTCAAACCTCTTGCCGTTCGAAGTAATATTTTATAAATATAATCAGAGGGACTGCTGACGTTTCAGGTTGTCTCCCGGCTACCGCCATCTTAGATACCTACAAGAATAGGCCAACTAGAAGTTTATGGCTGACCTATGCATACGAAAAAGAGCCTGCCCGGGGGCAGACTCCTTCATTATTACGGATGAATCACAGATCATCCCGAATGTGTTATGCACTTTCCAATTCAGGCAGCAGAATTTCGAATACTTTACCATGTTGGAGAATAGTCAGGCCACGGGATTTGTCTCTCATGACAACTACCTCAGGCTTTTGCGACATACGCTCCAGGTAGTGTTCAGGCACTTCGCCGGAATGGCTGATCGTGATGCCTTCAACTTCCTGCTCTTCGTTCTCTTCAAGCGGGCTATCCACTACGCGGTCAAAAATATCCGAAAACACTTCAAAATTGTCAGTGTACACAGAAATGCACTTCATCTCTATCCCATCCTCTTCTTCATCTCTAACTCTTTGCTCTTTCGCATATGATCTTTATCTTTCCTGATCACAGACGATTTCATACGTTTCTTTCCCTCACGGCATACATCAAGAAGCGGACAAACCTGACATCCCGGGTTCTGGGCCTTACAGTGATATCTGCCGAAAAAAATGAGCCGGTGGTGCGTCAGCGTCCATTCATCCTTCGGCACCGCCTTCATCAGCTTCTTCTCCACTTCCAGCACAGAATCTTTCCAGCCTGCCAAGGCAAGCCGCTTCGCGACCCGCTCCACATGCGTATCTACAGCAATCGCAGGCACACCAAAAGCATTTGACACCACCACGTTAGCGGTCTTCCGACCAACACCTGGCAGCGTAACCAGTTGATCATGAGCCTGGGGAATTTCGCCCCCATATTGCTCAATCAGGATGGAGCAGAGGCTCTGTATATGCTTTGCTTTGTTGCGGTAGAGGCCGATGCGCCGGATATCCCCTTCCAGCTCCTCTATAGGCACGGAGATGTAGTCCAGGGGAGTCTTATACTTTTGGAACAGATCCACGGTTACTTTATTCACCGTAGCATCCGTACATTGGGCTGAGAGCAGCACCGCTATCGTTAATTCAAAAGCGTTGCTATGATTCAGCTCACAATGCGCATCAGGAAACAAGTCACCCATCGTATCCAGAATGTGGCGGACTTCTGCAACCTTCATAGCGTCCCTCCGCTTCACAAATTACGCTGGACATGCCAGCGCTTCCCATTTGATGTAAGGAAATATAAACAAAGTATGTATTATAGCGCAGTTCTCCATACATTTCAACAGATGAAAGAACAGTTCATGCATAACTATAAATAAGGACGACCATACCTTGCTATATTTCAAAAAAAACGTCTTGACGCAGGCACAGCCTTGCGTCAAGACGGTGTTTCTCACGGAAATCCACCACTCGCAATTATTGTTTCACAACTTCCACTGCGACATCGTTATTGAAATACATTATAATCTTATCATTTTCTTTGAGAGATTGCACGGATAATGTCGTGTCTCCTTGGTGAATATATGCATTTGGTGCCAGACGGAAACGATTGGAATTATCGTTCATATTCTCCCGCTTCACTATAATCTCGTTCGTCGCACTCTCATAGCGCGAGAAGATGCGGCTTGCCTGAGACAGGACACGGACGATTATGGAACCATTGGCATCTTTCCGGGCTTCAATCCGGTCAGCTGTAGTCAAGCTTCCAAGTGTTGTCGTTGTTGTGCCGTCTCTAGTAATTCTAATTCCACTGCTTGTATTGAAGGTCTGCACAGCACCCGTATAATCCTTCACGGTCAGCGTGCCTGCAGTAGCATCTACGCCGCTAACTGGGCCTGTAGTAAGCTTGACGGTCTGAATGGCAAGTGGAGTCGAACCTTCAAAGGACACGTTCACAAAATCTCCTGCCTTCATATCGGTCAGCTTCGCAGGCTGCCCAGCTTCGTTGGTCAAAGGCAACTGAGTAGTGTTGATCTCACTACTGCCTCCGTTGACTTTAATCGCAATCCGGTTAGTTCCCGAATTGACCATCGAAGTTTCGAGCTGCAGAACTGATTTTACTTTAAGAACAGAGATGATATCCTGATTCGTACCCAGCGCTGCTATTACTCCACTGCCAATTGGCACATCGGAAACCGTAGCGTTACTGTTGCCGAACTGCTCCACCGAAGTCGGATATGGAAGAGTAAGACTTTCCCCTGCATTTATCTTTATGACCATCGTTCTAGCCGTGGCATTAACGGCAGTCAGTGTGCCCTCGTATTTGGTTAGCAGCTCCAGCGAAAGGACTCGCATACCCAGCGCCTGCAAGTTTATCTTGCGACCCTCAGTCAATCTTGCTCCGACTGTCGTTAGATTTGGCGCAATTCCGTCAAACGCTAGCTTGGTTTTTTCATCTAACTGAATGACATGCGGCTTGCCACTCACATCCTTGATCGTCAGCAGCTGAGTTTTGGAATTATAATCTACAATGGTCGCGCCGTTGAACTGGTCGATCTGCCGACTCAAGACCTCAATCTTGGTGACCTGATCATCGCTTCCGAGTGTAAGCTGTATATTGTCTCCTCCAGTAGCATCTGCCACCAGATCATCGCTGGAAGGATTCGTGAGGCCTGGAATAACAATCGTCGGCTTAGCCGCCAAGAGCTTCACCTCTCGTCCTCCATCCTTTTTCTTATACACAACCGTAGTACCCGTAATCTCGTTCAGAATGCCTTGAACGGTGCGCTCAACACCTTCAGTAACCTCTACGGTACGGATTACATTCTCTTGAATCGTATATTTGACTGCAGAACCTGGCTTCAAATCAGCAGGCTGCAGAACGCTATTCTGAGAGCTGAACAACGAATTGCCATCTGCCCACTTGAAAGTCTCAGGAACACCGGCAGCATTCTTGAAAGTAATACTCTTGTCCGTAAGATTTACACTTTGGATTGTTCCTGTTGTTGTCTTATTGATCACACCAGAGGTGACCTGCACCTTTACTACTTTGTGAGAACCGCTATAAGTTTCCCGCGTCAATGTTACGACACTATCCGCTACTAGTGAAGACGGCTCAATTTTATTGCCGCTGGCATCCACGAAAGTTGTCGTATCATCGTAGTAGTACTCAGTAAAGCCTGTTGCCGATTTCAACCACAGCTTATTGCCTGGGGCTACCATGGCAAAATTGCCTGAGAGGCTTTCAATTTGCTGTGCCGGATCAGTTATCTCCACATAGGACGCATTATAAGTAGCTCCAATAACAGTTACCTTTGTGTACGGCTGAAGATCGCTCAGATTGATTCGATTCTCGGAAGTGCTAGTAAAATATGCGGTGCTAGCGTTCAGTCCATGCACAGACGTATTTCCGTTATCGTAGACAGATAGTCTATCATTCTTCAGCTCACTGATATACCCCTGCACAGTATTGTCATATACAAGCCCTGACTGTGCTTGTGCACGGCTGAAGAAAGTCGCCAGCTGTGCACGGGTTACAGCACCCTGTGGATCAAAACGGTTGCCATCCAGCCCGTTCGCCAGACCGAGACTAACCGCCAAGTTTATGTAACCGCGTTTGTTTGCGGACACCTTGGCATCATCGGCAAAACCCGTCGACGTGTTCCCTGCCGCTACCGCATCCGCACCCTTGCCGAGCGAACGGATCAGCAGTTCAGCGATCCACTCCCGGGAAGCTTTACGCTCACCCCACGTAGTTTTCCCATTATCTGCTGTCAGTTCAGTAGTCTTATCAAGCAAACCTTGCTGAAGTGCATATATCACGTAGGACTTGTAGTAGTTAGATACCTCAAAACCTGTTGGAAGAACGGTTTGTGTATTAGGGTCTACATTGCCCGCCTGCTTCATGAAACGCAGCGCCATCAATACAGCTTCCTGCTGGGTTACGGGATCGCCGGGACGGAACAAGCCGTTGTTACCGACAATAATCCCCTGTGCCGCTAATTTATAAATATGCTTTTCGGCCCAAAAGCCTGCTTTTACATCGCTAAATGCACTAGGGGCAGAGACATTGCTCTGATTCGCTGGCGGGTTGGCTGTAGTGCTTGCAGTATTATCTGCAAAAGCCGCGCCTGTTCCACCCAGAACCATAACCCCCGCCAGAACGGCCGAAACCGCTTTGGCAGAATACGCCTTCATCGGACGTTTCAATCTTTTTTGTCTGGACAATAGGTTGTTCTCCTCTCAATAACCCATGATTGTTGTGTGTACCTAGTACTTCGCCAGTCAGTAGCAGAACTCCTTCGTATTACAAGCTGTTCTCTCTGGTCATAGGATGTTCCAGATCGACGTGGCCCATCAGACTTTCAACCTTTTGGCCGTCCACCAGCATTTCGATGCTCTTCACTTCGTCAAATTGGAAATAGGTTTTGGCAAGGGCAGTCATCGCCATGGATTCTCCACCAGCACCCAGTTGTGCATCTTGCGGTTTATGGATATCCATAAGGATCTGTCCATCTTCGAATTTGAGCGATTTCAGCTCAATTTTGCCCCACAGCGGGATTTGCTCTTGATTATCGCTACTTTGCAGTGCTTTGAAAGCATCGCTATACTTCTCCACTGGATCGGCAAAATGGATTGTGGCCTTCGCAGCTACAAGATCCATGAGCTGTGGATCGGTATAGTAGACGTCAATACTCTGGCTTTTCTTCTCAACAGCAGCCGGTTTTTCTGTAGCAGTCGGAGCTGTCGGAGCAGGCGTACTGTTGACAGTATTATTTTCCGGCTTCTCCGTTGCTTCAGGCGATGTACTCGCTTCTGCTTGTTCTTCGCCTACGGCAGTATTATTATTGCTGCCGTTCTCACCAGCACCGTTCACAACAGCAGGCTCCAAATCGTTTCCATTAGCTGGAGCAGCCGTCGGTTTATCACCGCATCCGGCAATGACTAGTAAAAGCAAAGCAGCAATTCCTGCGTAACCTAATTTCTTGTTCATCATTTCTAATACCCCCTTAGATGAATACGAGCAGACCTGTACCGCATAGTTTTCGGGCCGAAAAACAGGCGGGAAATACTGTGCGGCGCTGGTCTGCCGTTAAGCTGTTATTTTAATCCGAGATATTCATTAATTCCGCTGACAATACCAGCAGCAACTTTGCTCTGGAAAGCATCGTTGAACAAAAGGGCTTCATCGTTCTTGTTGCTCAGGTAGCCAACCTCCAGCAGCACCGCTGGCATCTTTGTTTCCCGTATAACATGGAAATTTCCATAGCGTACACCTCGGTCGCTGAGGCCAGTGGCCTGTACAAGGTATTTATGCATCACGCTTGCCAACGCTTTGCTGGCATCACGCTGGTAATAGGTTTCACTCCCGCTGGCTGAGGAGGACGCACCGCTGTTAGCATGAACGGAGATAAAAAGATCCGCTTTTAGATTGTTCGCCAGGGCTGCACGATCTTTCAGTTCGAGAAACGTATCGTCGCTTCGTGTGAGCACTACGTCAACCTTATTCTCCTTCTTCAACAGATCAGCAGCCTTCAATACGACAGCCAGATTAAAGTTCTTCTCATACTTTCCGGTTACACCCACCGCACCGGAATCCTTGGCGCCATGCCCTGCATCCAGAACTACCAGCTTTCTTCCGTTGTTCACTGGTGGGGTGCCAGGATCAGTTGTAGTTGACGCATTGAGATCAATGACCACTAACTTCGAAGTATCACCGGTAACATTCACGCTGTAATTCTTCGAACGGGTCAAATCAATGACAAAGCGGACAACATAAGGATTCGTATTATAGAGCGAATAGCGAACCCCCGACACATCGGGATAATCAGTAACTGCAAGACTACCGTTCATGTTGGAATCAAGAGCTTGTCCGGTACCAAAAACATTCGAGAAGGTAGCATTCGGCAGATCCACAACAATACGGTCCGGGCCGGTTACCACAGATACCTTCGGCTCGACATTGCCATCAACAGCAATGGTCAAGCGGTTCTCACTAAAGCTCAAACCATTTACCTGGGCCAGATTGGAGCCAGGGTTCACAGGAGGCTGCCCATCTCCTGGATTGCTTGGGTTCTCCGGCTGAGAACCATTGTCTTCCGGAGCATTTGGTGTAGTCAATGTTACAATCTTCTGCGAATTGTCCCAATCAACCAGCAGACCAAACTGTTCACTGATGAAACGGATCGGGACTAATGTCGTATTACTGCGCAGTAACGGAGCAGTGACCAGGGTAACGGTCTTATTGTCGACAGAAGCCGTTTTCTGATTGACCACGAGCTTAATCGTCTTGAATGAATCAGAGATGGTTACCGTCTGACTCTTCTGCTCCCAGTCCACCTTGTAGCCAAGATTCTCTGCAATCATTCTTAGCGGGACCATAACCGTGCTGTTCACATTTTCAACAGGAGCTCCTTGTTCCGCCGTAATCTCCTTGCCATCCAGAATAATCTTGCTGCCCGAGGCAGCGGCATGTCCATTTTCCGGCAAGATCAGTACAAAAAGTAACAGCAACAGCATAAAACCAAATTTCTTCATTCTCCACCTCTAAGAATCTAGTATTCCGCCTGAGAAAGACGTTCTTGTTGACCTGACGACCAGCAACCTTCGACATCTATTAGACGCCGCCTCTCTACAAAAGTTGCGAATATATTCCATAGGGGAACTGAGATTTGCAGAACCCCCACGGCCTCAGCCCTAATCTATAGTCCAAGATATTCCTTAATCCCCGCTGCAATCTCTCTCGCAAGGTTGCTCTGAAGATCGTCTGTATACAGCGCAGCTTCATTGTCGATATTGGTCAGATAACCAGCTTCCAGCAGCACGGCGGGCATGCGTGTCTCCCTGGTTACATGAAGGCTCTTATAGCGGACTCCATTGTCCTTAAATCCCGTTCCGGCTAACAGATGCTTATGCATAATTTGTGCAAAAGGCAGGCTCTCGCTTCGACTGTAATAAGTCTCACTACCGTTGATTTTGTTCCAGTTCGGAAAAGTTGTCTCCAGAGAATTGGCATGCACCGAGAGAAAAAGAGTCGCGCCAGCCGCCTCAGCAATCACTACCCGATCTTGCAGCTCCAGATGGATATCTTCAGTCCGGGTGTATACCACTGTCATCCGTCCGTCCTGTTCCAGTAATTCTCCCGCTTTACGGACCACGGCCAAATTAAAGTCCTTTTCCAATCGCCCCGTGATACTGACCGCTCCCGGCTTAGAACCACCATGCCCCGCATCCAAGACAACTATCGGTTTGCCAGTATTCCCAGGTGTCCATCCGTTCCAGGAATTACCTTGCGTGTTGAGATCGATGGTAACCAGACCGGTGGCCTCATCCGAACTTAGTTGGTAAGGCTGATTGACCGTTGTCTGAATGACAAACCTTACTATAGAAGGACTGGTGCTGAACAAAGCGTACCTGATCTCGGATACGAGCGGGTATCCCGACACATCCAGCTTGCCTTGTGGAGTGCCGTTACCGGCCAATCCCTGCTGCAAGCTGCCTGCAAATTCCGGTGCAAAAGCAGCGCCAGGTAAATCTATAATAATCCGGGCCGGATTATTCATTACCATTACGCTTGGTTTGACGCTCCCATCAACAGCAACAACCAGCTTATTCTCACTGAATACAGCACCTTTGACCTGTGACGCACCTGCAAGAGAACCCTCGCTGCCCGGAACAGATGAGGGCGCTGCTGAAGGTGTCGGAACGACTGTGCCCGGAATACTTCCATCCAAATTTCCCGGCGTGGCTGAGGGTAACGGAGCAGCAGGTGATGGTACTGGTGTGGGTACTGCAGCTTGTGGAGTCGGCGCTCCTCCAGTTAAATAAACGATTTTGTCACGGTTGTCCCAGCCCACCTTTAGCCCAAACTGCTCGCTGACAAAGCGGATAGGCACCAGCACCGTGCCCCCAGTTTGTTTGGGTGCAGCATTCAGATCCAGATGTACCCCGTCAGCATTAGCCGATTTGCTGCCGACAATAAGTTCAACACTTTTGAAATTTTGTTTTATGGTCACTTTGTGAGATTTTTGCTCCCACAACACTTCAAACCCCAAATTCTCTACCACAACTCGTATTGGGATCATCACACTTCCGTTCACGTTCTCAATAGCGATCCCCTTGGGTAGTGTAAGTTCTTTATTGTCCAGCACGATTTTACCTTTTGCCTTTCCTGCCGCGGCAGCATCATGGACGGAAAATGACAGAAATATCAGCGGTAGTAAAAGTAGCGAAAATAGCAAGCGAGTGGTTCTCCCCATCCTTTTCTCTCCTTTGATATTTAGATTCACGAACTTCCATAACTATCAGACGACAGAAACCTTCCAAAAGTTGCCTCTACAGGCAACGAATATATCGATTATAACAAAAAAACTTCTATTTCCGATGTCGGAAATAGAAGTTTTTGCTAAAATAGAATATTTTAATATAAACCAACATGACTCATAGAGTCGTCGTACAAGGTATTAACCAAACAGCTTAGCAGCATGGCGATCTTCGTAGGCGGAAATTTCATCCGCATGCTGAAGAGTAAGACCGATATCGTCCAAGCCTTGCAGCAGGAACTGACGACGGTGCTCGTCAAGGTCAAAAGCAATGTTTAAGCCATGATCATCGCTCAGAACCTTATTCTCCAGATCTACGTGCAATTCGTAGCCATCATGCTGAGCCGTGCGTTGGAACAGATCTTCCACTTGCTCTTCCGACAGCTTGATCGGCAGAATACCGTTCTTGAAGCAGTTATTATAGAAAATATCTGCATAAGACGGAGCAATTACCGTCTTGAAGCCGTAGTCCATAATCGCCCACGGTGCATGCTCCCGGGAGGAGCCGCAACCAAAGTTAGCGCGAGAGATCAGGACAGACGCACCTTTATAGCGCGGCTTATTCATCTCAAATGTCGGGTTGTCGTTTCCTGCTTCGTCAAAACGCCATTCGTAGAATAGAAATTGTCCAAATCCGGTCCGTTCAATCCGTTTCAAAAATTGCTTTGGAATAATAGCATCCGTATCTACATTGACCCGGTCCACCGGGGCAACGATTCCTGTTAATTTTTTAAAAGCTTCCATATTAGTTCCCTCCCGCTTAGATCTGATTCTTATGAGCCTATGGCTTCCGTCTTATAGTTCCAGTCACGAATGTCTGTAAAACGACCTTTGATCGCAGCAGCAGCAGCCATTGCAGGAGATACAAGATGCGTACGTCCTCCACGGCCTTGGCGACCTTCAAAGTTACGGTTGGAGGTAGATGCGCAGCGTTGTCCTGGCTGCAGAACATCCGGGTTCATCGCAAGGCACATACTGCAGCCTGCTTCACGCCATTCAAAGCCCGCTTCCGTAAATACTTTATCCAGACCTTCTTTTTCCGCCTGCATTTTAACGCGTCCGGAACCAGGAACGACGATAGCCGTTACTTGATCAGATACTTTGTGGCCCTTGGCAACCTGTGCAGCAGCACGCAGGTCCTCAATCCGGCCATTGGTGCAGGAGCCGATAAAGACATAATCGATGCCAATTTCAGAGATTGGTGTACCTGGTACGAGATCCATATATTCAAGCGCTTTTTCAGCAGCTTTGCGTTCATTTTCAGTTGTAAAATCAGCCGGATTCGGCACAGTTGCTGTAATGTCGGTACCCATACCTGGGCTTGTGCCCCAGGTTACCTGTGGAATCAGGGTCTCAACATCAAATTCAACAATGGTGTCATACTCTGCAGCTTCGTCACTTACGAGCTCTTTCCAAGTCTCAACTGCAGCGTCATAAGCAGCACCTTGCGGTACGTACTGGCGATCACGCAGGTAATCGAATGTAGTCTGGTCAGGAGCGATCAGACCGGCTCTCGCGCCACCTTCGATCGACATGTTGCAGACAGTCATGCGCTCTTCCATCGACAGCTCACGAATTGCTTCGCCTGTGTACTCGATAACATAACCTGTAGCAAAGTCAGTACCATATTTAGCGATAACGCCGAGGATCATATCTTTAGCAGTTACGCCAGGATTGCGCTTGCCTGTGAAGCGAACTTCCATCGTCTTGGCTTTGGCTTGCTGCAAACACTGGGTGGCCATTACGTGCTCTACTTCACTGGTTCCGATACCGAACGCCAGTGCGCCAAATGCGCCGTGTGTGGAAGTATGGCTGTCGCCACAAACAATTGTTTTACCAGGATGAGTCAGACCGATTTCTGGCCCCATAACGTGTACGACACCTTGGTCGATGTCATTAAGGTCGAACAGTCTTACTCCGAAATCACGACAGTTCTGGGAGAGCGTGTCGATTTGTTGTTTGGAGATCGGGTCCTTGATATTAAAACGGTCTTTAGTAGGTACGTTGTGGTCCATTGTCGCGAACGTAAGCTCTGGACGACGAACCTTACGGCCAGCCAGGCGCAGGCCCTCGAAGGCTTGTGGAGAAGTCACTTCGTGAACCAAATGAAGGTCAATATACAGAATGCTAGGTTTGCCTTCTTCCTGATGAATAACGTGATTGTCCCAAATTTTCTCAAACATTGTCTTCTTGCTCATGAATTTCACCTCATCGTTTAATCGTTCATTGGAAGAGAGTGTGGAGTCTCTCTTGAATGAACTAAATATAACATCGCGCTATTTATTATTCCAAGATATAAAAACTATAGGATTCATAGGCGTGGACTATAAGTAATAGCAAGCAAGAAATACTATACTAGGTGCCCAGATATTCTATCGCAAGGAGCTGAGCTGAATCTGCCAATACAGCCGGGCCCCTGTGCAAGGGGCCTTCAACTTACTTGCTGTGTACAAGCACGAAGAATCTAGAGAGTGATCTGTGGGTCGATTCTACAGAGGTAGATGCATCTCAATCTGCTCAACCTCTAACTTACCAAAGCCCAATGCTTGAAAATAACCTCCTAAAGCCGCGCTGCCTGTCAGACAGACATTCAGCTTCTCCGTGTGCTGCCGGGCGGCCGCTTCTGCGATCATGAACAACCCAAGCCTCTGTCTACGGCGCAGTGGGTCCACCCAAAGAAGGTTGATCTGTCCTTGCTTGCTCATAGCAATCAGAGCGATCTGCCTGTGGTCTTCGTCCAGTGCAGCCAGCAATGCTGAGTCTGTGCTTGTAGCATAGAACGGGGGATCACACTGCCAGTTGATGTGACAGTCCGTGAGGCTCTCCCGAAATGCCTGTAATGTGCCGAATGAAATAGCTTCCACAGTACACGCTGGCGCAATGGATAATGGAGGCAAGGCTGAGGCTTCTCCCGTATAATACTCAAGCGTATCAACGGCCTGATATCCCTGTTTTTCATAGAAACGAATAGCCCGACTGTTCACCTTGAGCACTTCAAGAAACAGCTGTTCACAGCCTTCAGCGATGGCCGCGCTGCTATGCAACTGGAATAGCTTGTCACTGATCCCCCGGCCCCGATAATCCGGTGCTATACAGAACCCACCGCAACGCATCGTCTTTAACCCATCAAATTGTCGAATACCACCTAGGATCAGCCCCACAGGATCTTCCCCATCCAGTGCAATGAAGGAGTGTTCTAAAGTATTGCCTTCTGGACCAAAGAAACGCTCTGTGAACACCTGCTGGTCCAGGGTTAATGGAAGGTAATAGTCCGAGAATCCCAGCAAAAAAGCCGCATGTATAACCTTCATATCGACTTGTGCACATACTGTATAAGTAACTATATCAATTCACCTCCTTATTTTGGTAAAAATCAATTGATTCTGCACACAGTCTAGCAGTAGGCTGATCACTTGTAAATCTGCAATTACCCGCGCCAGCTCCCCCTCTACCTTGAATAGAAGCTGCTCTAATCACAGCCTATATTAAGCCAATGATTAATAGGTTATACTTATAAGGAGTATTATTCTAATCCAATAATTCAGGGAGTTTTTTGATATGGAATTCAGACAATTGCAGTATGCACTGCAGATCGCTGCCGAAAGAAATTTCTCGCGCGCAGCAGACAAGCTGCATATCGCCCAGCCGTCTCTGAGTCAGCAGCTATCCAAGCTGGAAAAAGAGCTAGGAGTCCTGCTCTTCCAGCGGAATACCAGCTCCGTTGAGCTGACCCATGCAGGCGCAAAATTTGTGGAGCAAGCCCAGATCATTATCGATGCTGTGGAGCTGCTGCGCCAGGAAATGTCCGATATCTCGGAGCTTCGTTCCGGCCGCGTCGTCGTCGGCAGTATGCCGATCACAGGCGCGCATTTGCTTCCACATGTACTTCCGGTCTTCAAGCAAAGCTATCCGGAGATTGAAATTGCGCTGCTCGAGGACTCCTCCATGAACCTGGAGAAGCTAACTGCTGGCGGACAAACCGACCTTAGCCTGCTATCCCTCCCTTTAGAGGTTCCCGCATTGGCTTATGAAGTTCTGGGAGAGGAACGGATTGATCTGGCGGTTCCCGCCGATCACCCGCTTGCAGCCCGCAGCAGAGATGGAATCCGCACTTCGCTGGAGGAGCTGAAGGATGAGCCTTTTATTGTACTGAAGGAAGGCCAGGGCTTCCGCAAGCTGACAATTGAGCTATGCCAGGAGGCGGGGTTTGAGCCGAAGATTGTTTTTGAGAGCAACAATATGGAGACTGTACAGTCACTCGTGGCTACAGGTATGGGGGTTACGCTTGTGCCTCATTTCATCGCCCGGGCACCGCGCAGCGAATTTGTGCCTGTCTACTTACCGCTGGCTGAGCCTGTACCGAGCCGAACACTGGTCTTCGCATACCGCCGCGGTCGTTATCTATCCAAGGCCGCTGAGGCTTTTATGAAGACGTTCCGCACAACCGTGGCTGGGTTGACGGATGAGGAAGCTTAGCAACAAAATGTAGTTATCAAACAGACGGCTGCCTCTTCTGTGAAGGATCGCCCCGTCGTTTATTATCAATATATTCCACATGAGAAAAGCCGCCGGACATCTTGCAAGATTGTCCAGCGGCTTTTTAGCTCTCCATTTTCTTAGTGTAAGGTATCTCTGACTTTTCCTTCCACTAATCTTCTGTCAGAAGAACATATAGCTTTATTTACGCATATTACGTTTAGTAATCAAGCGGTTCTGATCATCCGAGACCCGCGCAGTGCTTTCGTCCACCGATCCTCTCGTTCCGGGATCCCCTGTCTTGTCCTCGATGAACTCGCGCAATACGTTGTTCTGAAACTCAGCGGATTCATTTAATTGTTGGATCTGTTCCTGTTGGACCTTGTTGTCTTTACTCAAGTTACAGCCACCTCCTGGTAACAGATTATAAGTATTTTACCCGTTCCTCCCAAGGATAATCATCTTTTTCAAGACACTTTAGTCGCCTAAAATAAATAGCTTGCCTCCCCTTTGCAAACCACCCTTTGCCATGTTATTCTATAGGACAAATACTGAAACGTGCTGACGGGACCAGTAAGAACGAGTCCACCCGCGCCCAGAGAGTAAATTCCGGAAGGCTGAGAGAATTTACCGCGGTTTCGTTCTGAAGCCTACCCCCGAGCGGCCTGCGTGCGCAGGACGGACCCTCCCGTTATGAGAATGAAGTCGGATGAACCCTCATCAATGAAGGTGGTACCGCGGAAGTGAATTCAAGCTTTCGTCCTTTGCTAAGTCTAAGGATGGGGGCTTTTTGCATTTACCCAGAATTCAGAAGATCCTTATCAACCTTGAGGAAGTGACAAAAAGTGACGACAAGAATAGTGGTCAAAATCGGCAGCAGCTCGCTGACCGGACCGGAGGGCGGCCTAAACCATGCCGCCATCGCCTACTTCGCAGCCGAGATTGCCAGGCTGCGTGAAAGGGGAGCGGAGGTGCTGCTGGTCACCTCCGGAGCTGTAGCCGCCGGGTTCCGCAGTATCGGCTACCCGGTGCGGCCGCGGCTGCTGCATGAGAAGCAAGCCGCGGCCGCAGTAGGCCAGGCGCTGCTTATGCAGGCCTATCAAGAGGCTTTCGCCAAGCATGGCATCATCGCAGCGCAAATCCTGCTCACCCGGACTGACTTTTGCAGCCGCCGGGCCATGAACAATGCCGGAATGACCGTTGAAGAGCTGCTCCGTCAGGGAGCCGTGCCAGTATTCAACGAGAATGACACGGTCTCTGTCGATGAATTGAAGTTCGGAGACAATGACACGCTGTCGGCACTGGTCGCCAATCTGCTCAAGGCTTCCCATCTACTGGTGCTTACGGATATGGACGGCCTGTATAGTGGTGATCCGCGCAAAATGCCGGATGCCGTGAAGTATCATCAAGTAGATGAGATCACGCCCGAGATTTACGCGATCGCAGGCGGTGCTGGCTCCAGTGTCGGTACCGGCGGCATGCGCTCCAAGATCGATGCCGCCAAGATTGCTACGCGTGGCGGCGTCCCGGTCTTCATCGGCAGAGCAGCCGAGCCCGGCGATCTCCAGCTTGCAGCCGATGGAACCGGCAAAGGCACTTACTTTGCCACCACCCTCTCTTCACTGCCGGTCAAGAAGCAATGGCTGGGCTTCATGTCCACCCCTCTCGGCACTTTGCATATTGATGTCGGTGCTGTCGAGGCTCTGCTGAACGGCGGGCACAGCCTGCTCCCGATTGGGGTCAAACAGACCGACGGTAGCTTTCATGCCGGAGATGTTGTAGAGGTGCTAGGACCAGACGCCCAGCTGCTAGGGCGCGGCATTGTCAATTATGACGATAGCCAGCTTCGCAGTATTCAAGGCCTGCCCAGCCGCGAAATTGTGCCGAAGCTTGGGGAGGTTCACCGGATGGAGGTCATCCACCGTGACGAATGGATTACACTGAGATAAGAGGGTCTTATTCATACTATTTATATTCAGGGGGGAAATATGATGAGTGAAGTTGTAAGCAAAGCAACCTTGGCCAAGGAAACCGTGGGAGCGTTAGTTAAATTGACCACCGACCAGAAAAATGAAGCCTTGTTGGTGATGGCTACGGCACTTCAGCATGAAGCTGCGGCGATTATCGCCGCCAATGCAGAGGATTTGGAGCGCGGACGCCAGAATGGCACACCAGAGTCGATGCTGGATCGACTGGCACTGGATGAGGACCGGATTGCGGGGATCGCAGAAGGACTACGGCAGATTGCCATACTGCCCGACCCTGTAGGTGATACCCTGGAAACCTTTGAACGTCCGAATGGCCTGTCCGTTGAGAAGATCCGGGTGCCACTTGGCGTTATCGGCATCATCTATGAAGCCCGTCCCAACGTCACAGTGGATGCAGCAGGCCTTTGTTTGAAGACCGGCAACGCAGTTGTGCTGCGCGGTGGCTCTTCCGCCCTCTCCTCCAACCGGAAGATTGTGGAGGTATTACACAAAGCCCTGGCCACTACAGCCCTCCCGCCAAATGCTCTGCAACTGATCGAAGACCCTAGCCGTGCTTCTGTCGATGAAATGCTGAAGCTGAACGGCCTACTGGATGTCATCATCCCGCGCGGCGGCAGCTCTTTAATTCAGAACGTGGTAATGAATGCTACTGTTCCTGTCATTGAGACCGGTGCCGGGATCTGCCATACGTATCTGGATGCCGACGCCGATCCGGAAATGGCGCTCCACATCAGCCTTAACGCCAAGGCTCAGCGCCCTTCTGTCTGCAATTCTATGGAGACACTAATCGTGCATCGTGATTACGCCCGCAATCACCTGCCTTCACTTGCGGAAGCCTTCCGTGAAGCCAAGGTAGAACTACGCGGCTGTCCAGAGACGGTAGCTCTTGTCCCTTGGGCACTTCCGGCGACAGAGCAAGACTATGCGACAGAATATAACGACTATATTCTGAACATCAAAATCGTTGGGGATTTGGATGAAGCAATGGGGCATATTGAACGATACGGAACTAAACATTCGGAGTGTATTGTGTCCGAGACTACCGACCATGTAGCCCGTTTCCTGCAAGAAGTCGATGCGGCTGCGGTATACCATAATGCATCCACCCGTTTCACCGATGGCTTCGAATTCGGATTCGGCGCTGAGATCGGCATCAGCACTCAGAAGCTGCACGCCCGTGGTCCTATGGGACTACCAGCACTTACATCCACAAAATATAAAGTATATGGCAACGGTCAGATCCGGGGCTAATTCCATTATTCAAAGGGGCGTTAACCTTATGTGTCAACAGCAATCCATTCCATTGCTTAATCACGAGATCGTGTTCTACGGTGCGGGCTCCATGGCTGAAGCTATTGCCCGCGGATTGATTAACCGCAATGTAGTGTCTTCGCAAAATATCATCATGCTGAACCGGAGCAGTAACGAACGTCTGGCTGAGCTTCGGGCCCGCTACGGCGTTCAGGGGACAAATGACCCTGAGCAAAAAAACGGATACCTGCGCAGCGCACCCGTGATTGTGCTGGCCATGAAACCGAAGGACACTGCAGAAGCCCTGCGCCATCTGGGACCACTGCTCTCTCCTGGCCAACTGGTCATTTCGGTAATTGCCGGAATGTCTATCCGCACGATGCAAGGGCTGCTGGGTACTCTGCAACCTGTTGTACGTTCGATGCCCAACACTTCCAGCTCCATCGGGCTTGGCGCAACCGGCCTGGCCTTCTCCAAAGAAGTGGATGAAAACAGCCGCCGCCTGGCGCTCAACATCTTTGATGCGGTGGGCATCACAACCGTTATTGATGAGGAACGCATGGAGACGCTGACCGGCATCTCTGGCAGCGGTCCCGCCTACATCTACTATATGATGGAAGCCATGATCGCCGCTGGTATTCGTGGCGGACTGTCCTCCGAGCAGAGCTCGGAGCTGACGGTGCAGACCGTGCTCGGCGCAGCCCGAATGGTGCAGCAGACCGGTGAGGCACCGGCGTCCCTACGCAAGAAAGTCACCTCGCCGAACGGTTCCACTCAGGCGGCGCTAGAAGTGCTGGAGCGGGGCGAGTTTTTCGAGACCGTCATCGCTGCGGTGAACCGTTGCGCTGAACGTTCACGTGAAATGGGAACGGCGCTAGAGAAAGAACTGCAGCAATAGAATTTCCCTTAGGCCCGCATCTACAGAAATAAGCAGCTATGACTCAAAAATATAAAGCGGACGTTTCCCCCATAATGGGAGAAACGTCCGCTTTACTGTTTTCATAACGGAATAAGGAAACCCCTTTCGCTACAACAAAGCAGGATTAGACGAGACTCCACTCAAAAGACAGCGGTGTGCTTCCAGTCAACGCAACGCTCCGTTCATCCGGCTGCGAGGTACCGATATATCCTCTGAATCGCCGACTGTCGTATTGGCGTTCCCCCGCCTCCGTCACGACCTGCATAGAGGCTGGTCGAACCCGCAGTGTTACGGTTTGCGACGCCCCGGCGGGCAGCTTCACACGCTTGAAATCAGCCAGACTGTAGTTGGTGACGGCATAGGCCGACTCCAGATCCTTCACGTAGAGCTGAATCACCTCTTCGATGGCACAGGACCCCGTATTCGTAATCGTAACCGTTGCCTCACAGGCCTCTCCCTTTGCAATTTCCTCTCTCGCAAGCAATCCGGACAGCTCTGTTGAGGAATACGTCAGGCCAAAGCCGAACGGGTACAGACTTTCCTTCTCCATATAACGATAGGTCCGTCCCGCCATAGAATAGTCCGTAAATGCCAGCAGATCATCCGTGCTCCGGTAAAAGGTAACTGGTAGCTTACCGCTCGGCGAGAATTCCCCGAATAGCAGTTCGCTTGCAGCGATACCGCCCAGGCTGCCCGGATACCACGCATTAAGGATCGCATCGCAATGCTCATCGGCCCAGTTAACCGCCAGCGCACTTCCCGTCCCCAGAATCAGTACAGTCGGCTTTCCTACAGCCGTAACCTGCTCCAGCAGCTCCTGCTGGATACCCGGCAGGCCCAGATCAACCCGATCGCCACTGGCATAGGGATTGCTGGCATCCCCTTCTTCTCCTTCGATATCAGCGTCAAGTCCCAGGCATAACACGACGACATCGGAGCGCTCAGCCATCGCGATCGCTTCTGACAGACGGTCATTTCGCCGGGCGCCGTCCTCCACCGAGCTGCGCAGTAGATGACAGCCCTCGGAATAATAGACGCGGGTGCCCGGTTCGACTGCAGCCTGAATGCCCTCCAGGATCGTCACATACTTCGAGGCTGTGCCGAAATAGTTGGCCCGCAGCATCGTTTGACTGTCAGCGTTCGGGCCAATAACAGCGATGGAGGAGACGTTGCTTTTGTTAAGCGGCAGCACTCCGTTATTTTTGAGCAGCACCATGGATTTGCGTGCCGCCTCCAATGATTTGTCACGATGCTCCTGACAATCATTCACCTCATACGGAATATCGTCATACTCTCCGCCCTCATCGAAAATGCCCAGCCGAATGCGACTCCGCATTAGGCGCACGGCTGAAGTCGTAATCTCTTCCTCTGTGATGAGCCCTTCGCGATAAGCCTCCATTAAATGAAGATACGTATGTCCACAATTAATATCACAGCCGTTCTTCAAAGCCACCGCGGCGGATTCCGCGGCATTCGCCGTCACCTTGTGGTGATTATGGAAATCGCAGATCGCGCCGCAATCCGAGACGACATGGCCGTCAAACTCCCAGTCTTGCCGCAGAATCTCTTCCAGTAAAAAACGATTGCCACAGCAGGGGACACCGTTGACCGCATTATATGCGCCCATCACGCTCTCTACCTTGCCTTCCTTCACGCTGGCTTCAAAAGCAGGAAGATAAGTCTCATATAAGTCCTTGAGCGAGACAACCGCATTGAATTCATGCCGTCCCTGCTCCGGACCGCTATGCACCGCATAATGCTTGGCGCAAGCGGCTACCTTCAGCCGTTTTCCTTGGCCCTGAAGCCCTGTTATATAGGCCACACCCAGACGCTCCGTTAAATAAGGGCATTCACCATAGGTTTCCTGCCCCCGTCCCCATCTTGGGTCACGGAAAATATTAATGTTCGGCGCCCACATAGTCAGCCCTTTATAGATATCCCTGTCGCCCTTGCGCAGACTTTCGTTATATTTAGCCCGCGCCTCTGTAGCGATTACATCTGCGATCTCATGAAGATACTCTTCATCAAAGATGGAGGCTAGAGCAATCGCCTGTGGAAATATCGTCGCTGTGCCGGCACGCGCCACCCCGTGCAGCCCTTCATTCCACCAGTTGTATTGCGGCACACCCAGCCGTTCGATGGCCGGCGCCTGATGCAATAGCTGTGCCGCCTTTTCCTCCAGCGTCATCCGGCCGACAAGATCCTCGGCCCGTTCCTGATCGGAATAACCGATATCCAAATAGATCGGTTTGTTCATATCTTCCCTCCGCTTGCTTCCGAAATTAATGTCGTACAGACACAACTTTTAGGGCAGTCTTTTCTTACCGCCATCCGACCCGGTCAACTACTCCCTCCCGATTCACCAGCCTAATAAGCAATCTTGACGGTCTTGATCTCAAAAGGACGGAAGACCAGCTCCGCCTCGCTTCTTCCGCCAAGCGGCTCCAGCGGCTCTTCCAGCATGTTGGTCAAGGACTGTGCGATTAGCCCTGCGCCTAGCGTCAGATGAGTTCTCGTATACGTGCCTTCCGCCTCGTACAAACGCAGAATGAAAGCCCGTTCCCCGTCTTCGCACGGCTTGATCGTCTCGATAATGACATTGTCTGCCGCGATTGCCGCCAGCGGAGCGATCTCTGTCTGTCCAGCGATGACAAGCGACGGACTATTCAGCTCATACGCCGGTTGAATAACGGAACTAGCCGCGAAGCCTTCATCGTGCGGATAGAAAGAATACGTGCACTCATGTAGCCCCTTGTCGCCGCGATAATCTGGCCGGACGCCGCCCTTGTGCAGCGTCAGCCGCATTTCGCTGCCCAATATGGAAATGCCGTATTTGCAATCATTCAACAAGGCAATGCCGTAACGATTCTCTGACAAATCGCTGTATTTATGGTTGAGCACCTCGAACATCGCTTTCTCTTCATTCGTATTGCGGGTTGTAGGACGGCGCAAATACCCGAATTGCACCTCCTGGCGAACGAAATCGGTATGGATCGAAGTCGGGAAGGCCGTTTTGAGCAAACGATGGTCATCCTGCCAGTTCATCACCGTCTCGAAACGCACCTCAGGGCTGGCCGCATAGAAGATCATGTCTTGGTCAAGGCTTGATAACGGGGATAGCTCATAGCGGCTGCGAATTCTGAACTCTACTGCGCCGTCCGCAACCACCTCGCTGGACAGTAGCTTGGCGCAAGGGGCCAGCTTCAGTTCGATATCAGCGTCGATGTCCCAACTGTCCCAGGCGCTTGGCGCGTCTTCTGCCATCAGGAAGGTGTTCAGTGGCAGACCTTCTCCGCGAAGCTCCCGGCCATTGCGCTTATCGGTAAAGGAACGGATATAGCCGTTCTCATCAAATACAACGGTCGCAAATGGTGTCTCCAGCGTGTCTCCGTCATAGACGAAGGCAGAGGATGGGTCCGGCGTGCCTGCCGTCAGTTTGAGCGCTGACGAGGACAGTGCCGGGATGCGCAATCCGCCCACTGCAAGCTTATGCTGTCCGCTCAGGTCCACAAAGCGCTGCTGCGGATAGCCACCCTCCACGATTTGGTCCTCAGCCACTGCCAAATAAAGCGCGTCTTCCCGATCAAAGGATAATGTGTTGATCGCTGTAATACTGCCCTCCACGTCTTGAAGGGAAAGACGCTCCAGCAGCAGCTTTTCACCGTCGTGCAGCAGGGCGGTCATTTCTTCGTTGGTCTGATCATGGGCTCTTGGAATGCATGTTCCTGGCAGCGTATCATGAAACTGGTTCACGAGCAGCGTCTCCATCAAAGGACGAATGCCTTCGTCTGTCACGATACTTCCCGCCTTGACTGCTTCAGCGACCGTAATATACTCCAGATTGCGAAGCAAAAATTCCGCTTTACGGTTATTACGCTTGATCGAATGCTGATTGGTCAACGTTCCGCGATGCAATTGCAGATACAGCTCACCAGTATGTGTGGACGGATTCACCACAGAAGCTTCCAGCTTGCGCATAAATTCACCGACCGTGACATGAGCGGTGCGCGGCACGCCTTCCAAATCCTTGATCCGGCGAGTCATCTCTATCATTTCAAATTGCGGTCCGCCGCCACCATCGCCAAAGCCATAGGAAAGCAGTCGCATATTGTTCACCGTTTTCTCGCGAATCGGATCATGGTGTCTTTTTCCATCTACCACAAAATCAATCACGCTCTCGGCATCAGGCCAAATATGCGTCCGGTTGAAATGCGTCAGCACCTGGGTACCGTCAATGCCCTTCCAATAGAACGTCTCGTAAGGGAAATCCGTCGTATCGTTCCAGCTCAGCTTAGTTGTCAGGAAATAATCCACGCCGCAGCCCTTCATAATTTGCGGGATCGCAGCGCTGTATCCGAAGGTATCCGGCAGCCAGAACGCGTTGGATGTGTAGTTGAAATGCTCCCGCGTATAGCGCTGTCCCCACAGAAATTGCCGGATCATCGATTCCCCAGACGTAATGTTACAGTCGCACTCCACCCAGACAGCTCCGTTCGGCTCATACCGTCCTTCCAGAACCTTTTGGCGAATATCTTCAAATAAATCCGGGTAATTCAGGCGAATCATCTCGGTATGATACGCTGAACTCTGGATGAACTTGTACTCCGGATAACGCTCCATCAAGCTGATTTGGTTGGAATACGTGCGGGCGCATTTTTTGATCGTCTCGTCCCGATGCCACAGCCAGACCGTATCCATATGGGAGTGACCGATCAGTCCCGCGAACGGTGCAGAATCTGAATTCGTCGATTTCAATACATCTTTGAGCAGAGGGGCGGCCTGCCCAAGTGCATCGTAAAATGCTTCCCGCTCAACATACTCCAAAGAATAATACAAAACCTTATGAACCTCCGTAAGCGCATTCAAAACAGCGGCGCGACGGAAGCTATGCGCATCCAGCGAAGAGGCCAACTGATTCACTGTCCGCAAATCAAAATAGAAATCGGCGATAATCTCGTCCATCACACAAATCTCCACACCGTTATAGGCGTAATCAAAAGTGCGCAGCCCGTTATCTTCATACGGAAAACAGCCTTTCACAAAATGCCCGGCATAATACTCCAGCGCAATGTCGATCGCTTCTCCGGCGGCCACCTGCTGTTTCAACAGATCACAGTAATGATTACCGTGTCCAGTGACGACGATTTTGCTGCAAAATGTGCCGAACGGCTTGCCGTTCACCCACAGCATCGCCTCATAACCCTCGATACTCGGTTTGATGTACAACGTCTTTCCATCATGTTCAGCCGGAACGGCATATTGTCCCTTGAACCAGCAATAGCTTCCCTCACCCTGATAGCGGTCGCCGGGCAGACACGGGGAGAATCGCTCCTCCTCCGGAATGACATGGAATTGCCGATCCGTATGGAACATGGACATCTCTACCTGGTCAATGGGCTGGAACAACAGCGGCTCCAGTGTTGTTTCAAAGCGTTGCAGCTTTGACAGCATGCGGTTGATTTGCTTCTCATTCAGCATAATGTGCCTCCTGCTAAAATAGTTTTAGAGTAAAAAGTATTTGATATATCATATTATTGATTTGTATAATATAAAATGCAATACTTTTTTATTTAATATAACAATGTTTTAACAAATCCGTGAGTAGGAAACGGCGGAAAAGAAGAACTGGGGATTGAGCGGAGAGGAACGCTGGTGCAACTGGGAGGTCTGGCCGACTCCATCGAAGCTATCCTGCAAGGAGAACACAAATGAAGATGTGTGCATTGACTTGTACGCAAGGTTTGATACACTAAGTCATAAAACGAAATCGGAGAAAGATATGTCAAAGGATTCCCCAAAATTGCTATATCAAATAATAAAAGAGGACATTTTGTCGCTCATTGAACACAAGCAGTTCAGCTATGACGAGCCGATCTGTACCGAAAAAGGCCTGTCCGAGCAATATGGCGTCAGCCGCATTACTTCCAAACGGGCCATCGACGATCTGGAGAAGGAAGGCATTCTGTACCGCAGGCGCGGAGTTGGCAGTTTTGTTCGCCGCCCTCCTGACGGGTTCTCTAAAGATCCTGCCAATTCGTTGACGCCCCAAGGGGCCGCGACATCCAGCAAAACTCTGCCCTTTGTCCTCCCCTTCGCAGTAACTGAGGGCGGGATGCTACGGATCGTGGAAGCAGCCTCCAGACAACTGGCCGCGTACGGCTACCATTTGGCGGTTCATATTTGCGAGCGCGAGCTGGAACAGGAGCGCAACTTGCTTCAGCATCTCAGCGCCCAGCCTGTAGGCGGGCTGATTCTCTATCCTGCAGGCGCAGAACTGCCGAAAGACATACTCAAGCTGTTCGCGGATAGCGGGAAGCCAGTTATCATACTGGATATGCCGCATGACATCAGCTATTTGAGCAGCATCGTCTGCGACAATTATGGTGGCAGCTACATGTTAACCCGCCATCTTATTGATTATGGGCACCGCAACATCGCCTATTTATCCAGATTCACCCCACAGGAGCGAACCAGTCTGTCCGAGCGCTACAGGGGATTCGTGCAATGTATGCAGGACCATCATCTGCCGGTCCCCCCTGAGCATATCCACATGAACCTGAGCACTGATCACCATATGCTCAAGCATACCATCAACAGTTTGTTCCGCTCCGGCGTAACAGCGATTGAATGTGAAAATGACGAGGTCGCGTTCAACGTATATATGTGCTGCCTCAGCCTGTCGATCCAGGTGCCAGAGCAGATGAACATTACCGGCTTTGACAATATCGAATGGGCTGTAACAGGTAGTGCCCAGATCACCACCGTCGATCAAAATTTCGCAGCCATGGGCGAGATGATCGCAGACCTTATTTTGCAGCCGCAGCGCGAGCCGGTCTTCAGAACCGTGCCGGTGACTCTGGTCCCTCGTGCATCAACAGGTCCGGCGGCGCTATAAGCAGAATGCGCTGAAGCCCTGTTAAGGAATATCCAATAACAGCAGCGTCCCTCATTAGCAGGCAGTGCAGCCGGCGAAGAGGGACGCTGTTTTGTTGTTATGCGGCAGCAACCTGCCATTAAAATACTCGCTTAAGTAAACATTGGCGCAGGTGCAATCATACTTCCCAGCAGGTCGACAATCAGGTCGGTAAGCAGCAAAGCAGGACCGGACCGCTTTTTGGAGCACAGTACATATTAGATCCCTGCTTCAGTCTGCCAGCTCAACTCGCCGAAAGCAGGTAAGGCTGGACCGCTATTTGGAACGCAGCACATACCAGACTCCTGCTTCAGCCTGCCAGCTCAGCACGCCGGAAGCAGGGAGGCTGGACCGACCCGCTATTTGGAGCGCAGTACATACGAGACTCCTGCTTCAGCCTGCCAGCTCAGCACGCCGGAAGCAGAGAGGCTGGACCGACCCGCTATTTGGAGCGCAGTACATACAAGACTCCTGCTTCAGCCTGCCAGCTCAGCACGCCGGGAGCAGGTTGCTCACAGGCCAGTACTCGCTCCTCCTCCATCAACTCCACCTCGTTTGCGACCAGGACCGTACATTTCCCTGCCCGATCCAGACGGATACGGGCTTCGCTCAACCTGTTCTCGCTCCACGCAAGATCAACCGTCACTCCACCTCTAGCTCGCAGTCCCTTCACTTCTCCTTCCGCCCAACGATCCGGCAGAGCAGGAAGCAAGTGCAGCCCGCTGCCATGACTTTGCAGCAGCATCTCTGCGATGCCAGCCGCGCCGCCAAAGTTGCCGTCAATCTGGAACGGTGGGTGATTATCAAGCAGGTTTGGCAAGGTAGAATGCGCCAGCAGCGCTTGTACATTCTCCGCCGCCTTTTCCCCGTCTTCGAGCCGAGCCCACAGATTAATGATCCAGGCCCTGCTCCAGCCGGTATGGCCGCCCCCATTAGCCAGACGCCGTTCCAGCGTAACGCGAGAGGCCCCCGCCCATTCCGGCGTATCTCTTACCGAAAAGCGGGTTCCGGGATGAAGTGCGAATAAATGGGAAATATGGCGATGTCCCGGCTCCGCTTCCTCATAATCCTCCAGCCATTCCAACAACCCGCCGTGCTTACCGATCTCCGGCTGCGGCAGCTTGGCGCGCAGCGTCGTCAGGCGTTCCCGGAAGTCCGTATCCATACCGAGGATGTCGGCGGCTTGAATGCAGGCGCTGAACAGCTCATGCAATATCTGACTGTCCATGGAGGCACCTATACACAATATCCCTTCTGTGCCGTCCGGCAGGAGATAGGAGTTCTCCGGCGATACGGAAGGGTTCGTTACAACTCTGCCGTCCGGCTGTTCGGTCAGGAAATCCTCGAAGAATTCAGCCGCTTCCCTTAGCACCGGATAAGCCTGCTCCAGGGAACTCTGCTTCTGCCCATACTCATAGTGCTCCCATAAATGCAGACAGAGCCAGGCAGCTCCCATCGTCCAGTAGGTTGCCGGAACATAATGATCCTGCGGTGCCGTATCGGCCCATATATCGGTATTGTGATGGGCGACAAAGCCCCGGCAACCGTACATCTCTTTCGCCGTTACCCTGCCAGACACCCGCATGCGTTCAATCATATCGAACAGCGGCTCATGGCATTCGGCCAAATTCCCGGGTTCTGCCAGCCAATAATTCATCTGGGTGTTGATATTAATCGTGTATTTGCTATCCCATGGCGGAAGAAACTGATCGTTCCATAAGCCCTGAAGCGTGGCTGGTAAGGAGCCAGGACGACTGCTTGCCACCAGTAAATAACGCCCGAATTGAAAATACAATCCGATCAGACCCAGGTCAAGCTTGCCCTGCGATACCTGCTCCAGCCGGGCATCGGTAGGCAGAGACTCCGCAGCTGACCCGCTCTCGCCCAGCCGCAGTGATACCCGGCCCATCAACGCCCCCATATCCGCTGTATGTCGCTCCTTCAAAGACTTGTAGCCCAGCGTCTCCGCCTCCTTCGCCCTCCGCAACGCTTCAGCTTCCGGATCGTCATAGCGAAAGGATGTGGCCGCCGTTAGCAGCAAGGTTACACTGTCCGCCTGCTCCACGAGCAGGTGCTCTCCGACAAACTTGGAGCTGCCACCTTTCGCTACCACCCGCAGCACCGTCCGGAAATCCACGCCGTCCGTGCCACCCCCATTTCCTCTCATCACAAGCGTCTGCTGATCCTCCTGCACCAACTCATCATAATAACGATTGTTCGGGCCTCGGCGCATTCTCGCCGTGAAGCTGATTGCCCCCGGTGCATCCGCCGTCAAGCGCAGTACCAGCACCTGGTCCGGAAAGCTAGCAAAGACTTCTCTCGTATAATTCACGCCGTTCGCCGCATAACGAACCGCGGCCATACCAGTCGATATATCCAGCTCACGGACGTATGAATTCACATCTCCCCCATGATGCATAGCCAGCGTAAACTCCCCTAAGGGAACATAATGACGCTGCGACTCCGGCACACCGGACAACGCCAGCACTGCCAATTGCTGTGCCTCCTGCACTTGGCCAGCCCTCAATAAATTCCGAATCGTCTCCAGATTGGTGCGCGCGTCAGGGTTAATTCGATTGCTTGGCCCGCCATACCACAGGCTGTCTTCATTCAGCGTAAGCTTCTCTTCCCTCGCCCCGCCAAATACCATTGCCCCCAGTCGGCCATTACCGATGGGCAGTGCCTCATTCCAGTCTCCCGCCGGCTTCGTGTACCAAAGCTTCAGGTCATCAGCCTGGCCTTGCTTCTTTATTAATTCTGGCATATATAATCCCCTCTCTTGTTCAGCCTGTATCAGATTTGTTCTTCGCTCTCTTCATCAGCGGCAGATCGTCGAAGGCGTATCCGCAGCATGGAACGCGGGGCGCTTGAACAATTCCATCAGCCATGCAGCGTGCGGTTCGTCTATGCCATCGTTAAGTAATAGAATTGCGAAAGACTTAGGGTCATGCTTCCGCTAATCCTCCACATCATCGGTCTTCTCGGTGAAATCGCCGTCCAAAATCGGATGCCTGATCGTAATCCGGGTTCCCTTGCCTTCCCTGGACTCAATCTGCAGCTGATAGTTACTTCCAAAGGTGATCTTGAGACGCTCGTTCACATTGCGCAGTCCAACGCCGGAACCTTTCCCCTTTCGCAGCTCAGAATGATCCTGCTCTAAGTCATCCAGAACGGACTGAGGAATGCCCTTGCCGTTATCCGCAATGCTGATCAATAAATCCTGCCCTTCAATGCGCCCTGACAGCACAACCTTCCCATGTTCGAAGTTGTCACGTATGCTGTGCTGGATGGCATTCTCCACCAGTGGCTGTAAGAGCAAGCGTATAAACTGCAGGTCCAGTAGCCCCTCTTCAAAAAAATACAGCACCCGCAGCGGCATACCGATTCTCGCCTGTTCAATCAGGACATAGGCCTTGACCTGCTCAATCTCTCGCCCAACGGTTGTAATGTCCTTACCCTGATTCAGGCTGAGCCGCAGCAAATTGCCAAGCGCAGATACCATTTCACTGATATCGCTCTGACCGTGCTTCTCCGCCTTCCAGCGGATAGAGTCCAGTGTATTATAGAGAAAATGAGGATTGATCTGGTGACTAAGCACCTGGAACTCCAGCTCCTTCTTCACGCGTTCAGATCGGGCGGATTGCTGGACCAGCTCCTCAATCGTGCGCACAATGCTGTGGAACCCGCGGAACAGCCAGCCGATTTCATCCTTCCGCTCCTGATGAGGAATATCCATATTGAATTCCCCTTCCTCCAGCCGCCGCATTAACCGTACAAGCCTCAGAACCGGCTGGCTGAAGTTCCAGGTAATATAAACCAGCACCCAGACGGAACAAATCAAATACGCAATCAGGAAAAAGAGCAGCAGCCGATTCAGCTTCGTTACAGGCTCCGTTAACTCCCGCATTGGCGTTAGACTGATGATGGTCCAAGGCAAGGTATCCATTTGCACAAAAGCTGCCAATTGCTCGCGATCATGGATGGTATAGGTATCGACTCCCTCACTATACAGTTTGCGCTGCTCCAGCAGCTTGGGAGAAGGAAGCTGCTCACCGGTCCACTCATTGCTGGCAGAATCAAAAATCACTTGTCCGTCCTCATTGATAATCAGAAACTTCTGTCCGTTCAATCGCTTCGTTGGAATAAAGAAACGATTGAAGTAGATATCTGCAAGGTCAACTGTTACGATGCCGCGCGGTGTTCGATTGTGCAAGCTGGTAAATGTTTTTATGTATAGAAGTAGCGGGCTGCGTCCTGGACCTTTGTTCATCGATAAATGCCAAAAGGGCACCGAACTGCTTGAAGCACGATGAAACCAGTTCTCCGTGCGGATCGTGGCGTCCTCCCCGAGCGCTCTCATATACGTGGGATATCGTTCAGGATGCAGCGGAAAAACACGAAGCCGCAGCGCATCAAGATGCTGTCCTTTCTGGTGAACAATGCTAAGCAGTTCTATGGAAATCGTCTGCTCCTCTTCTACACTTTGCGGCGGCTGCTCCAGTAGCCTTTGCAACTCCCGATCCCCGATTAAATTATTGATCTGATCGTTCAAATGATTCAAATAGGTCTTCACATTCATCTCGGCCTGTTCAAGATAACTCATCGAGAAAGCCGCATTTGCTTGTTTGATCCCTTCGACAGATTTCGTATATGCATATCCGGAGAAGAGTATGAATGGAACAATCGTCATCGCAAAGAAGATCAGGATGATCCGATTCCGCAGGGAAGAGGTTAAACTCAGCAAGTTTCTAATCATCCACTATGCCTCTCATCCGCCGATATTCCTTAGGCGTAATCCCGACATGCTTTTTGAACAGCTTTGAGAAATGAACCGGGTCCTTATAGCCTACAAGATAAGAGATTTGATAGATTTTATGCATGCTCTGTCCCAGCATCTCTTTGGCCTTGCAGATCCGAACCTCGGTTAACTCCTCTAGGAAGGTTCTCCCCTTCTCTTTTTTGTACAGATTACTTAGCCATACTGGAGTCACATGTACCGCGTTTGCAACGAGCTGAAGCGACAGATTCTCCGCGTAACGGCTACGAATCATGCGCTCCGCCTCCTGTACGATTTGACTTGAAGCGTTTGACATTTTCCGAAAATCGCCAGCGAGTGCCAACAGGCACTGCTTAACCTGTTCCTGCAAAGATTGCAGCGTATCATACTGCTCCAGCCGATCCCACAGCGCAATAGGATCTCTCTCCCATGATCGGTCGGACCAACCTACTGCTGCAGAAGCACGATACACTTCCATCAGCCATGTGAAGATATGCTGCTGTACATCTCTGAGATCACACGAGCCCCAGGATTGAACCATTTCCTCGAAATCGGTGAGTGCCTCGTGAATCTCTTCATCGTTGCCGTACTTCACCAGGTCAATAACAGCTTTAGGCTCCCGGATTGAAGGCTTCTCATAACTCCTTCCCTCCTCTTCCTCACCCTCCTCCATAAACAGCCGGTTGCCTCCCTGCAGGGCTTTCCGCTTCAAATATTCCTCACACCGTGTATACATTTGATGTAGCTGGTGTAGTTCCCGTGCCGGAGGGCTAAGCGCAATACTGGCTTGAACCTTGACGAACTGATTGATTCGCTCCAGACACTTTTCTGCGAGTGATAAGCACCTTTCCGTCGCCTCATCTCCGCTGCAGCCGATAATCGCTATCCAGCGCTCATGGCTATCCTTGAACAGCACAGATGTCGCCCCAATCTCCTCCTCACCGAGCGTCTGGCTGACCACATTACCAATCCCGAACAGGACCAGTTTTTTCTCATCAACGATGCCATGACGATACGTCAGCGCCCGCAGATTATCTACCTCCACAATCATGAGCTGCAGCTGCATCTCTTTCATCCAGCCCAGCTTCAGCGTCTTCAGGCGATGGAATATTCGTGTCTCCCGGTATGGATCATATTCATTCTCCACAATCTCGTGGAGTAGCTCCTCACGTAGCTTAGGCAAAGCAAATAGCATCTGATCGTTGATATGAGCCAGCTTCTTCTGTTCCATTCGCTCCATTGTAATGATCTCAATAGACTTGCGGACCATTTGATCCAGCTCCGTCATACTGATCGGCTTCAATATGTAGTCCATCGCACCTAAATGAAGGGCTTGCTTGGCAAAACTGAAATTGTTATATCCGCTGATCAGGATCGCCTTCCAATGATAATCTTCTATCGCCTGTAGTTGCCGAAGCAAATCCAGCCCCGACACTTTTCGCATCTTGATATCGGTAATGATCAGGTCCGGACGGCATTTCTCAGCCAGACGCAGCGCCTCAGCTCCGTCCTCAGCCAGGGTAACAGAGCTTATTCCATATTCATGCCAAGGCACCTGCTGGCACAGTCCTTCACGTATTTCAAATTCATCATCCACAATCAGCACACTGAACATTCTGCAGCCTCCCCAATGATTAGTGCTTGCGATCGAACAATAAATATTGATCCACTTGACGCTGTACCTCTGCGATTATGGTTTCCAGCCCATTGTCCATCTGTCGCTGCCTATACTTGGCTACCGCGTCGCTTATATTTCCCTCCATGCCAAATTCAATGGATTTTCCGAGTTCTTCATAGAGCTCATCTCTACTTTCAAGCGCCTTACTAATCTTATAGTCGGACAACATTAAGCCGCCAAGTGGTGAATCCACATTTTGAGGGAGCTCAGCAAATGTAGCTTCTTTGCTCCAGAAATCTCCGGGATAAGTCTCGGTTGACCGTAAAAATTGCGGCTTCCAGAACCCCCATTGTCCTCCCCAATCCATATAATTGCTGGTCGAAAAATTCAAATTATCCAGATAACGGACTGTATCTCCTTCTAGCTTATACGTCTTCCCTTCAATTCCATAAATAACAAGATCGAAGAGGGTTCTGTCCGTCTCCAGCATATCAAGAAAGCGCAATGCCAAATCCGGGTTCTCTGAGTTGCGGTTAATCGCAATGACATTGGAGGATGGGCGGCGGTTGACCTGGCGCTTCTCTGGATACAGCAGCGATACTTGTTGCCGATAAGTCGAATCGATGAATCCAGGGTCTGCAGCAAACGCCCACTCATGGGATGTAATCGTAAAGAGCAGCTTCCCGCTCCGCCATTGATTCGCACTATCCTCAAGTCCCAGTATAGAATCGGGGTTAAGAATACCGGCTTGATTCCAACGCCTGCTCATCAACGCGGCCTCCAAATAGAAAGGCTGCTGTTCGATGGCCCTGACCTTCATCTCAGGATCTCCTATGTAACATCCCAGACCATGAAATTCGAGGTCAAGCCATTCATCTCTTACAAAATAAAAAGGTAGCGCTGTCACAAGTGACAGCTTCCTGTCAGGATAAGCTTCCTTAAGCTGATGGAGAAGCGTGTCAACCTCTTCTACCGATTGGATGGAATTCATAGGCGAGGCAATGCCCGCACGTTCTGCCAGATCAGCACGCCACACGGCATACGGGCGTTGATTCATCTTGATCGCCCAGGGCAAGCCAACGATATCACCATCGAGTGTTGTAGACAGAAGCGTTCCATCGCTTTTATACCGTTCATTCAAATGAGGCGCATATTCAGGAAGCAAAGTATTCAGTGGCAAGTATGAACCACGGGCAGCCATCTGCCGGAAAGAAGTCTCTGAGTCAAAGTTCATGTCCCAGCGATCACCTGCTGCAGCCATAGCCAGCAGCTTGCTGGAATAGTCCGTCCAAGGGATGAAGTTCACCGAGAATTTCACATTCAGCCCCTTTGATTTGACATATTGACTGACCTCCCTCCATACTTCATCCGTAGCCGCCTTCTTCTCCCCACCGAAATACATCTTCAGTGTCACTTCAGCCTTCGGATTATTCATCCATTCTTCAGAATCTGCTTGCTCCGGGCTCGAAGTCTTTATTAGGAAACACCCTGCCGGTATTACGATCATCGTCACACATACCAAAGCCAGTATTCTCAATTTCCAAGGACGGATGGACAGCACTATGCTTCCCTTCCTTTCTGGTTGAACTTCTGAATCACCCCTGAATTGTTAACGCTTTCAATAATTACATGCAACTACACTTACATTTATTAACTTATCTTATGTTCCTCCTTTCTGATATAAGGGAATTCAAAACTATCTAGTGCGTTTATAAATTGTTGCCAATAAGAAACGTCCCTTGCCGACTTACACCGGACTAGGGACGTTAATTTTACCATCAACTGTTATACGCTTTCAATAAATCGCCTCATATCTAATCGGGCTTCAAATTACTTCAGGCCTTCACGCAGCTCCAAGGTCTTCTTGTTCCACGTTTCCGTCTCTGGAATAATATCGTTAATATCGCGGTCACCGAAAATAACATCATTCATTATATTGTTCCAGTTGTAATCACTCCAGCCTGGAACAGTCAGGCCTGGCTGAATCTTCGCGTTTTCGCGCGCCAGCTTAACAGCTTCGATGTTTTTGCCTTTCCAAATTTCTGCTTGGTCATAATAAGCGGTCAGTTCATCATCCACAACCGATGCATTTGCCCCTTGATCAATCTTCCACTTCTGGGCTTCCTTAGAGAATTGGAACTCCAGCCACAGGAAGGCTTCTTCCTTATGCTTCGATCCAGCTAGCAGCGACAATGGTCCGTAAATCGTATAACCTGGCTGACTTACCTTACCTTTCGGGAACGGAAGTACATCCCATTCAAAGGTTGCCTTCTCCTTCAGGTTCGGAAGTACCCAGTCTCCGCCAATGGCAAAGCCTGTTTTCCCGTTGATAAATTCTTTGGTTACACTACCGTTAGCTTCGGAATCTGCATTAGACTGCATAGAACCATCCTTCGTAACCAGTTCCTGGAACCATTTGACTTCATTCATAATATCCGGTGTATTCAGTAAGCTTTGGGTCAAATCTTCATTCAAATATTGCAGGTTGGCTGCATACCCGTCAGCAATCGCCTTGGTCGATAGCATCCGCATTTGAATCTCTGCTTGTGTAGTTATCCCGTATTCTCCGGCATTGCTGTCCGTTATCTTCTTGGCAATGTTGCGGAAATCATCATAGGTCCAGTCATTGGCCGGCATATTCACCCCGTGTTTGGCAAGCAGATCCTTGTTCACCAGCACCCACATCGGAACGTCAACCATTGGAATCGCCAACTTCTTGCCGTTGAAGGTCATCGTGTCGAAGAATCCATCAGGGAATTTTGTTGTTTTGAACACGTCACTCTTCTCAATATAAGGGGTAAGATCATCAATGAGACCACTCTGCTCAAAAGAAATCAGGTCGGAATCAATCTCTGTAATGTCAGCGGGAGTGCCTGCCGCCTCCATAGATGCGATAATTTCCATGATCGGCTGAGAGTTAACCGGAATTTGTTCGATCTTAATCCACGGATATTTTTCTTCAAACATTTTATAGAGGTCGTTGTAGCTATCTTTCCAGGAAATGATCTGCAGCGTAACCGGATCATGCTTTTCTTCCACCTTTGGTGTGTTGTTTACAGTGCCTTCCGTCGGGCTCGTGTCAGGTGTATTCGTCGCAGTTTTGGTATTGTTACTACCGCTGCACCCGGATAATACAAGCGACAGCATAAACACAACGGCCAATAACGATGAGGTTACAGTTCTCTTTTTCAAACGCTATTCCTCCCCTAAATTGAGTTAGTATGCTTGCCAACCTGGACGGTTCTACCCGTCAACCCACGTTTGCCGGGCATTCCCCCTCTCCAGAATTTTTAACTTCACTTCATCTGGCTTACCACTTCGGCTTATTCCACAATACCGGTTCTCTCGATACCGGTAATAAACCAACGCTGCAAGAACATGAAGATAAGCATTGGCGGAAAAATAATCAGGAAAGCGGCAGCCATCTTCGTCCCTTCTGTCACCGGATTGCTAATATTGTTCTTATTTCCGAGCAGCGAAGGATTCAGGACGTTCTCCAGATTGTCAAGGCGAATCGACAATGGTGTGAAGCCCTTTGCCAGAAACATAGACGGCTCGTAATACATGTTCCAGTACCAGATGAAAGAGAAGAGAAAAACAACTAGACAAGCTGAACGTGCCAGCGGAAGCATAATCCGGACGTATAACCGGACAACAGACGCTCCATCCAGCTTCGCCGCTTCCTCCAGACTGGGCGGCTGCGCCCGGAAGAATTGCCGGAAGATTAAGATGAACAATGCTCCCTTGAGACCTTGGCCGAAGATAGCCGGGACAAGAAAGACAAACATCGTATTGAGCAAGCCTAATTTACTGAAGATAACGTATAGCGGAATGATCACCACTTGTGGTGGAATCAGGAAGGTCAGCAGCACCATCGCCGTGATAAAACCTTTGAATGGTACATTCAGCCTTGCCAGTGCATAGCCGGTCATCGAGCACACCAGCACCTGAGCAATCGAGCAGGTTAGGGCAATCGTGGCTGTATTAAACAATGCTTGTGGGTATTGCAGACCCTCGATAGCTTTGGTCATGTTCTCCCACGTTATTTCCCTGGGAATCCACTTCACGGCGGGATCAAGCAGATCGCTAACGGTCATGAACATGGTGCTGATCATATGCAATAGCGGCTGTAGATACAGATACGCCACGATGGACAACAGCATATAAATTATTAATTTGGCGATCAATCCGTCTGACAGGCTCCTGCCCAGCATGACCATCTTGAATCGCTGACTGTTCCGACTCCACATTACTCCCTTGATTCGCTGCTGAAGTCCCCGTATTCTAACAGGATCACTCATGACCTTCTCCCCCTCTGTCGCAAACTCCGGTTGAACAATGCCAGCACGATACCGATCAATACAAAGATGAAGGCGAAATAAATCCAGGCCAGTGCACTGGCATAGCCGTAACCGGTATTTACTTTGAACATATTGTCCCTGATATGCCCCAGCACCGGATTCAACGGGAATGTGAACAGATCGATAATCGTGTACAACATATTTAGACTGATAAATGGCATGCTAGACGGCAGGGTAATCTTCCAGAAGCTGTCCCACGGTGATGCTCCGTCTATTCTCACGGCTTCATAGATAGAGGGTGATATGGTCTGAAAACCGGCGATAAAAATTAATATTTGTACACCGGAATACCATAGAATCAGGACGATACGTCCCAGAACCTCCATCACGGTTAGGGCTAATTCCCCTCCGACATATTGGCGAACAAGCGGCTCCAGATTGTACTGCCCAAGAAACGGAATGTCGCCTGCTCCCTGTGTAAACAACTCGGATAACACCTGACCTGTAGCAAAAATTACGGGCAGGAAGAACAACGCTCGAAAGAGAAATCTTCCTGGAAACTGCTGATTGAGCAGCAATGCGATAAGCAGGGCGAAGATCACAATGATCGGCACCATGAGCAGCATTTCCTGGAAATAGGTAATCATCTCGATCGGGAACACGCTATCCTTCAAAAAGGCATCCCGGTAGTTCTGAAACCCCAGCCATTTATATTGGAAGCCTCCCGGTACGACAGCTACCTTGTGCAGTGACATAAAAATCGACCAGCCAATCGGAATAGCCACGAATATAAGGAATCCGATAATCCAGGGCAACATGAACAACAGCCCGGTTCCGTAATGCTTCATGTGATAACGGAGTGCTTCTTTTCTATGCGCTGTCAGCTTACTCATTGATGCCCGCCCCCCTTCTCTACCTTGAAGCTTTTCGTGGAGTAATCAACGATAACCCTCGTTCCATCCTCATATACGGTAGCGTACCGCTGATCTGCCAGACGCTCATGAGAGGTGATCTTTTGTGAATACAAGGCGCTTAAGGCATCGAAGTTCTCGTATTCCTTCAGTATTCGATCTTCCCATTTGTCGAAGCTGCTGCTGTACAAGAAGCCCCCTGCCGTATTCTTGAGTTTACGCGAATCATCATGGGTTACAAAGAATGAAGGCAACGCCCCATATTCAATCGCCTTTAGGAACTCCACCTCTTCATCATCGCGCAGATTCCCCTCTTCAAAGGTATAGTTAACGAAGCCGTGGAGTACGATCGGATAGAATGGCACTGTCTCATCAACCATAAAGTCGTAGCTAGACTCTGAGGGCAGGCCGTCAATATAATCGCTTGCTCCCAGCACATAAGCATTGCCCCGGAACACACCGGCTGTTCCTAGCTCCTTGCGCGTATAATTCAAAAGCTCTGTATAGATTTGTTTCGTATACTCTCTGGTACGGATACCTGAAGATTCATAGTCGTTGAGGAGTAGCTCCCCAAGGGCACTGTAGTGCATGCCTTCCACACCGATCTCCTTCAGCTTGCTGATTGTTTGCGCCGCACTTACCGCCGTGTACATCGGCTTAGCAACATACCAGTCTCCATCCACAAACGCCGTTCCGTCGATGCCTCGTATGGCGTCCTGCTTGGGCGAGAAGGAGGATTTGCTGTCAATCCACAAGAAATCTTCGTAGAAGCTGACGCCGACTCCCCTTTCCTTCATTTGCGAGACAAAGGATTTGGCGCCTGCCTCCCCGCCGAGCGCCTCCTCGATAGGGAACCGCTTCTCCATGTTGTAGTCACCCTGATTGGTCCAGCCGAAGTAAATCGTCTGGAGTGACGTAACCCCTCGCTCCTGTAATCGGCGGACAATGTCCTCAGCTTGCGCGAACGTAGTGGCGGCCACATAACGAATCTGTCCGAAAGCCTGCTCATAGTTGCCGCCCATAATCTTCAAATAGAGCGGAACATGTGCGGCAGGATCCAGCTTCTTATCCAAGGAGCCCTTCTCCTGCAAATACTCGCGGTAGGCGACAGCCATGCCGGAATAATTGGCCTGCTGATCATTCAGGAAGCGATATTCGATCTCACGGTCACGATCCAGTTTTTCTTTCTGAACAGCCTTACTCGGTGCAGCCAACCGGCTCATACGGTAGAGATATTCTTCTCTGTAAATCTGGCTGGAGAAGACGTTGAAGAAGGAGGATTTCATGCCCGGCGACAATGCCGTTACGTTAGCCGAGTCTTCGCCTTCTGTCATAATCGCTACAAAAGCATGATCATTCTTCTTGAGTCCGAAAACGGGATATGCGATAGTCTCCCGCCGCTGTCCAGAGCGGGTCCAGTTCCCGGCATTCGTCATTTCGCTGCCGTATACCTGGTGTATATAACCTCTGGACAGCTTCGCATGTGCGGTATCATATCGAATGAGTCCGCCCGGACCATCCGGTACGAACAAGTAGCCGTCATCTTGAGTCGAAGCAGCGCCGAAGTACGGCAGAATATCTAGGGTGAGCAGGGCATTCTCCCCCTCCTCCCGGATTACCTTGGACGGTACTCTTACTTTCAGCCCCGTCTTCGTCAGTTCATACTGCACCGTGAAGCCCAGACCCTTGGAAGGGAAGAAGTAAGAAATCTGCAACCCATCGTCATGACGGATCATCGATGTCTGCATGTCTTTAACCGCATTGCTGAGCGACTCACGAACGGTCTGATCCTTTCCCTTGGTGCGTACATGAGTCACAACAAAAGGTGATTTCAACTGCTCCAGCAATTGACCCTTGACGTTCTCGTGTTTCAGCTCTGCATCACCAGGATTACTGGTCCAGCGATAACCGCTAGCTTTGTCAAGGACCGCAATCTCCGTGGTATTGGGGCGAACATACAAGCCATAGCTGTCGTTCTCGCTAACCAGAGCATAGCCATCTGCTCCCGCCGAAGGTTTCCAAGCCTCGCCCTCGTACAATGCACTCTCGGTAACCTTCGGCATCGTCATGCCAGTTTTGTCGAAGTTGGCTTCTGTCGTCAATTCCCAGGGCCGTAAGAAGAACAGAACCAAAAGTCCCAATACGACTACGGCAACAGCAACCCACCTGATCTTGAGGAATAGTGTTTTCGCTAGTTTAATGATAGAAGTTCACCTCTTTGTACAGCTCATAGAAAAAGTCGTAGAGATTATACGACAATCCGAAAACGATAAAACCAAACAACCAGATGGTAACGATAGCAAAGACGGATATCGACGAGTTTTTGAACGTCTCCAAAAAGTCGAAATTATGAATGACCTGGGTCATGACAAAGAACATGGCCAACATCCATAGCGTCATCAAGGTGTTAAGCGAATGAACCAATACTGCCTCATCAAGGGAGGCCAGATTGGACAAAATCAGGACTGGAACAGTGATGAATAAATACGGTGACATGGCATACACACTGCCTTGAACAACCTCTCTAAACTTGCCCTCACCATCCTTGATGCTGCAAACCAGATAGTTAGCAATAATCCAGGTTACCCAAGGAACAATGAAGAAGGCCAATTCTCTGAGCGCATTCACGTTCCTAAGCTCAACGGGATTGAACAGGAAACCGGTCCAGTATATCCTGGCGATCTTAGCGGCAATGACAGACAAGAGCAGAGATATAGTAACCCATGGCGCAATTCTGGCCTCCTTGATCCGATAGAACCCCTCGTAAGGATGGATCATCACATAGCCGAAGTTTCTGATGTCCTGCAGTGGCTGCTTCCAGGAGGAAGGCGTAGGGTACTTGCGGCGAAGCACTCTCAGTCCCCGAACGCCAAAGTGCAGCAGCAAGAGTCCGCTAATGATTCCAATGACCAGCATCACAAAATGTTGTTGCAGCCACTCAAGGCGGATTTGCCAGAATGCTTTGGAGTAACCTTCCGTATCAAAGGCCACCTTCATGAATTTGAGTGCATCTGCGTGATCATTTTCATGCAAGTACACCTTTCCAAGCCCTTGAAAGCTGCCATTGTACATGTCATTGCGGGCGTAAACCGACTCCCAATAAGGCTTACTGGCTTCGTATTTGCCACCTGCGTACAAGGCCAGCGCCTGCAGCACATCCTTGCCAAATTCGGTGCGGACGTACTTATGAACCATGTTCGTGCCGCTGTCCGAGATCCAAACAGTGTTCTTGGAATCTACAGCAATGCCGGTAGGATACCCGATGACACCGTATTGCTGTGTCTCCTTATCGATGAATCCAAATGCAAATAGCACGTCTCCCGTATGGTCGTAAAGGTTAATTCGCATCGAATCAAGATCGATATTATACAGAAAGCCCTCCTGCCCAATCGCTACATCAACGATTCCGTGGCCATTGTACATCGTTTTGTTCTTGAAACCGTCCACACCGCCTGCGTTCAGCTTGCGGATGGCTCCTTTACCTTCCCCGCCGGCTGTAGCCGTATAGATGAAACCATCAGCATCCATGGCTACGTTCGTTATTGGTTTAGGAAGCGATGGCTTCTCTTGGGCAAGCTGCTCTTTGTTCAGGACTAGCTGCTTCAGCCGACTAAGCATGGTTTGGTCGGCCTTATTAGCACCGAAGTAACCCATGAACTCTCCTTCCGGGCTTAATCTGACCAGCCCCTGATAGGAGGAGTTAAGCTGGATATACATCACTCCGCGTCGATCGACTACCAGCTTGACAGGCACGAAATGATCCGATCCAAGAAGTTGAGTGTCCGGCTTCTTATATTCCCGCTGATAAGTGCCCTCGGAATTAAACACAGCGATTCGCTGATTGCCGGAGTCGGCGACATAGACATCCCCGTCCGCTGTCACGAAGACACCTTCGGGTGCCGCCAGCTTTCCAATTCCTTCGTCGGCTCCAATCGTTCTTTGTACCTTTCCGTCATTATTCAGCACGATGACCCGTTCCAGTTCCTTATCCACCACGTATACCTCATCGTTGGGGGCCACCGTAATATCTACCGGATCTCCCAGCTCAATCGTAAGCATTTCCGCAGGCCGGTAGATCGGCTGAATTCGGAACCAGGACGACTGATTACTGTCATAATAGGCCGTGATATACGGGAGCCGTGCCGAAGCAGTGGACGGAAGCAATGAAATGAACACCAAAACTAACAGTGGTATGGATAGCCATTTTTTCATGATTCCGACTTCCTTTGCTGATGACATCATTTAATACCGGAGTGGACCATCGTCTCGAGCACTTTGCGCTGAAAGAGCAGGAAGATGATCAGATTTGGTATAAAAATAAGCAGTCCGGCTGCAGCCGCCATGTTCTGTCCCGCTACGCTATTCTGCAGGCCGCTTAACAAGCTGTTAACATAGAATGGCAGCGTTCGCATCGCTTCCTTCTGCATGAACAAGGTCGATGTTTCCACATCTCCCCACACGGTCTGAAAGGTCAAGATCGAAATGGTGGCAATCGCCGGGACAGATAGCGGCAGCACGATGCGCGTGAAGATCCCGAGGTGACTTGCCCCATCGATCCGGGCGGCTTCCATCAAATCGTTCGGGATCTGAGAAATAAAACCGACCAGCATAAACACGGCAACAGGTGAGGCCAGCGAAGGCAGAATATGCCCGAAATACGTATTGTTTAGCCCGAGTCCATTGATGATGAGGTAGCGCGGGATCGACACCGTCTCCGGAGCAAACATTAGAGACAGCGTGATCAAAGATAGAATCAGTCCCTTGAAGTGGAATTTGTACTTCGCCAGTACATAAGCCGCCATCGTGCTGACAACAATGACGCTGAACAACGTCAGCGATACTACGAGCAAGCTGTTGAACAAATAGCGTGTGAAGGGTACGGTTGCATTAGATGCGTGCAGCAGTAGCACTTCAAAATTGTGAATCGTAGGATGCTGAACTAAAAATCGTGGCGGGAACAGAAACAGCTCATTTTTCGGCTTAAAGGCATGGCTGAATATGAAAATGATAGGCAGTGACATAAAGGCTGCCAATGCCGTGAAAACCGTAACCAGCACTACCTGAAAAGGCGAGACTTGGCGGAGCTTGCGCAGTCTTGCGATCATAGTCTACTGCTCCCCTTTCGAGTTAAACAGACGATAAGCAAACCGCATGACAAAATAACTGATGAGCAGCAGCATGACTGATACAGCCGAGGCATAGCCAAGCTCAAATCGGATAAAGGCATAGTCATCCACATGATTAATAATCAAATGGCCCGAGTATTGCGGGGTAATCGCAAGTCCGGTCAATTGAGTGGAGATCGCTCCAGCCTTTAACGTGGATACGATGGTCATGACGGCACTGAACAGCATTTGCGGCTTCATAGACGGGATCGTAATATAGAACACTTCCTGAAGACGGCTGGAAATCCCGTCAATCCGTCCGGCTTCATACAGCTCGCGATTCACCGTCTGCAGGCCAGCCAGCATCGCCAGAAAACCTACACTGAAGCTCATCCACAGCGATACAAGAATCATGACTTTCAGCAAATATTTCGGGTTCTGCAGCCAGGTAATTGGCGCATCCGCCCAGCCCATCTGCAGTAGGAAGTTATTGAGGTAACCGACCCGGTCCCCACTGAAAGCAGCAATCCACACAACGGATAATGCCACTCCACCAGCCATCGACGGTGCGTAGAATACCAGCGTATAGTAATCCCGCACACGCAGTGGAAGCTGATGAATCAGCCAGGCGAACAGAAAGGACAACAGATAGCCCCCTGGCCCCACAATTAAAGCGAACAAGAACGTATTAGGCAGCGCCTTGGTCAAAAACACAATATCCTGTGTAAACAAGGAAATGTAGTTATCAAATCCGATGAAGTGCGGCTTGCCGAATCCGTCATAGGAAGTGAATCCCAGTGTGGCTGCCATGATAACCGGGATCACGATAAAGATCAGGAAACTGATCAGAAACGGCGCCAGGAATAGATAGCAGAATGCATCTTTCCGAAGTTGCTTCACGAATCTTCTCCATCGGAGTAGTACCGGAGAGGGCGGCTTTGCCGCCCCCGGTGCTGGTATGGCTGGAACAACCTCTGTCTTCACGGTTTCGTATCCTCCCATTCAAAAGGCTTCGTGATCTGCGGAATATGCAGGTCTGTGCCAGTGATCCCGAAGTTCCGCTGTCTTCGCTCCATCTCGCGCTGCAGCGACAAGCTCGCCTCCTCTAATGACTCGTCGGCAGGAACTCCGTCAAACACCGTCTTGTTCCAGGCGAAATCCATTTCCCGGGCCAGGAAGTAGTAACCAGGAACATTGGGCATATTCTTGGCCCAGCGCGTTTGCTCCCGAATCGCCTTCAAATCCTCAGACGGCCAGGAATGCGCTTTCATAGCATTCACATTGGCGGTGTTCCAGCGATATTCAATGCCATAATACGATTCCATATCAGCAGCGTATCTCCGCTGTACTTCATCTGAGGTCCACCATTTCAGGAAGTCCCAAGCAGCATCCTTCTTATCGCTTTTCTCCATGATCATCCCTGCGGTTAGCGCTTGAGGAGACCAACGGGCCACCTCACCATTCGGCTGAGCAATGCCTGGTAGCGGGGCTACCTTCCAGTGCCCTGTTATTTCCGGAGCAGCCACCTGCAGTTGAACATACGTATTGAAGTCCGAGATGCCAATCGGAATGTCACCATCCCGGAAGTGCTGGAAGAAAGCCGGGATATCGATCGGCATATTGTATTTGGTGAACATTTCTGTCCACAGCTTGAACGCTTTCTGCCCCTCATCGCTGAACAGATTAGACTTTTGTCCGCTGCTGGTATAAGGTTCAGCACCATTTTGCAGGAACAGCGTCGAGAAATCAGCTTTAGGGAAATTCATCATCATCCCGTTTTCCTGAAGCGTAGGCAGAATATCAAATACATCCTCCCATGTATCCGGCACCTTCAGCTTCAGACTTTCCAAGATATCGGAACGGTAGAATAATAACTGGAAGTTCTGTACTTCTGGAAGTCCATAGGTCCCCCCGTTATAATTCATCGCCCGCGAGACACCGGGAATAAAGCGTTGCATCACGTTCTCAAAGTCCGGATATTTCGACAGATCCTCTACCGCATGCCGCATCGCATAATCTGCTGGCAATGCCTCAGCGACACCTAAAGCTACATCGGGAACCTCACCTGCGGCATTTCCTAGAATCAGCATATTAGGATTAGGCATGAGGTTGATGTTCACTTCAATACCGGTATTTGGTGTGAAGTCCTGACTAACCAATTCTCGAAGCTGGTCGACATAGTCCCGTCCGCGGCCCACCCAGATGGTCAGCGATTTAGCATCCTGTTTGCCGTCCTGATCATAGTTCAAGTAAAAGGAACGGGCAAAATCCATGACTGTATAAGGCACACGGGATAGCATTGTAGGCTCCTTGAGTCCTGTCTTCGTATCCGGCGTCCGCAGCACAATGTAATCTAGAAGTAATGGCTGCTGGGTCAGTGTCGTCAGCCAGGTACCGATATTAGCCTGGATCGTTGAGAAATCGTTAACCCGGCTAGGGATTTCATTCACATCCTGCAGCATATTGTCCAGAATAGAGATGGAAGATTTTAAGGACTGTGACAAATCCGAATCGCGCTCATTTACAAAGTTGGTGTATTCGCGAATCTCAGACAGCCGGTCTGTAATGGCCTGAAGCTTCTTCTCTACGTCAGGATCATATTTTTTCATTTCCCAGGTTCGAGTAGAATCCACGTTGGCATCGGCTGCCTTTTTACTGTAGTTGCCCGTTATCAAACGGATATGACGATCGAATTCGGCAATCTGCTTCAGCGTATCCCTCAGGGCCATCAAGATCGGCTGCATCTTGGAGGAGTCCGCCACCAAGCGCATCGTGTGCTTACCCTGGGTTAGATAGAATCTATAAGGCTCCCCTTGCTTGCCCGCCAGCGAATTAATTTCAAATTCCTTATGTGTGTCGAAAGCATAATGCAGCATTTCCTGAAAGGGGACCTCCCCATCAATCTGAATGGTTCGATAGGCTTTGAAACCAGAACGGTAATTCTGGTAATCTTTGATGTCAATGGCATACCAGCCGTCAGCAGGAGCTTCAAGCTCCCATTCCACCCACTCACCGGTGTTTTTCCAGCGGTTCCCTCCAAGCACGTTATACGTGGTCCGGCCTTTAGGATCTGGAGAAACGTATGGCTCAGACCAGTGATCGGTTTGGATGGATAGACTGGACTTGCGCTGAAACTGCTCGGCCTCCTGAATGCTGTACCAATCTTCCCGTTTACCAGCCTCAGGCTGTGCGGTAACATATTGTTCGTATGTCGGCAGCGGCTTTCTGGACTGGAACGTCATCCCGCTGATAGCGACCCCACCCCGCTCTCCTACGAGTCGCAGGTTGTGTTCTCCTGCGTCCAGATAGTATAGTAGCGGCCTCGAAGAGGCTGTATAGTCGCTTACTGCCTTATTGTTCCACCCTGTAAGTTCAACCTGCTGCGGTCTGATCTGCATACCACTCTTATTGCGGTCATAGGGATATTTGGCATCTTTCCACAGCCGTTCCAGTTCAATCCGTTCCGATTCAGCAAAGGGATAGCTACCATCAATCATCACACCGCGAACAACGGAGCTATTGTCACCAGGGAGCGGCTTATAATCGATATGAAGCTCATACCAGCCGGGTTCCTTTACCTGGAAACGCCAATCCACCGAGCCGCGATCATTTTGCCAAGCCAACGCACGTACTCCGTCTTCAGTGATTTCGCTAATGTCAGCATCTGAAGAGACTTCCCCGTAAGTCAGCGCGTTCAGAGAAATCTGCCGCTCCTCCTTGTAGTTCAGTTCCTCTTCAGTCTTATCCTGAATTAGTTGAATATAGGGAGCAGGCCCGCTCCCATGGTCAAAATCCATCATTTGCGCCTCAGTCACCCGATCGGAGAGGACGATCTCCTCCTTGGAGGTTGCCCAGAGGATCAGGCCAACGACGATGGCCGCTGTCACAACCATCCGTACAGCGATTCGGATGGACCGTGGAACATTCTTTAACCTCATGCCTCATCTCTCCCGATGGCCATTTCCGTCGCTTCATCAAAAAAGTGAAGTTTGTTCATCTGCAGGTTCACCGATACTAACTCTCCCTGCGCGAACAGCTCTTCAGGCGCAGTTCTTACGATCAGCCGAATCTTCCCCAGCTCCACGTACACATAAGAATCCGCTCCCGTCTGTTCTGTCATTTGCACTACGCCAGGTATATAATCGTCATCCTTTTCATAACTTCCCCGCTTAATCAATACATGTTCTGGTCTAATGCCGAGAATAATGTTGTGCGTCAGTCCAGCCAAGCGCTGAAAGCGTTGTCCTTGTTCCCCGGAGAGCGGGACACGCATTCTTTTATTAGAGAAATAGTAGTTCCCGTCGCTGACTTCAACCGTTCCGTTCATAAAATTCATCTGCGGAGAACCGATAAATCCGGCAACGAAGACATTGGCCGGTTCATCATACAACTGCCTGGGTGGAGCAACCTGCTGGATAATGCCATCCTTCATAACCACGATTCGTGACCCCATGGTCATCGCCTCAACTTGATCGTGCGTGACATAAACGGTTGTACGCTTCAAATCCTGCTGCAGCTTGATTAATTCCGCCCGCGTCTGCGACCTTAGCTTCGCATCTAGATTGGAGAGCGGCTCATCCATCAGGAATACTTGCGGTTCCCGCGCAATCGCCCGTCCAAGCGCGACCCGCTGCTTCTGCCCGCCCGATAGCTGGCTGGGCTTGCGATCCAGCAGATGCGAGATCTCCAGTATTCCCGCTACCCGCTTGACCCGCGAGTCGATCTCGTGCTTGGCCGTCTTACGCAGCTTCAGTCCCAGTGCGATATTCTCATGTACAGACAGATTAGGGTACAACGCATAATTCTGAAACACCATCGCGATATCCCGATCTTTGGGAGACACATAGTTAATGAATTTCCCGTCCAGATAGAGCTCCCCACTGCTAATTTCCTCAAGTCCAGCCAGCATACGCAGCGTTGTTGACTTCCCGCAACCAGAGGGCCCGACCAATACTAGGAATTCCCCTTCATCAATCGTTAAATGAAAGTCATTTACAGCAGGGCGGGATTCGCCTTTGTAGCTTTTGAAGACATGATTAAAAGAAATGCTTCCCACCTGTTCTCACCTCACGCTTTACTCATCTGCGGTTCATGTGTTTATGATAGCGCATTCATAAAGGAGCAAAAAATGAGGGGAAATTAATTTTTGTTGTGGTTTATTAATGGGTTGGGTTACGAGCTGCCACTAGTAATTTCAGTCCCAGGCTGCCCAAAATCGTTGTTTTTTCTCAAAAAAAACAGCGCGCACCAATTGAATATCGGCACACGCTGCTGGCAGTTCGTATCGCTCTTCTGACAAAGTCATCATCTGTTTGATCTCTTTTGTGTCCTCTTTTTGTTTCCAAGCAGTAGCTTGATGCCCCCGCCAATCAGTACCAGAGCCAGAATGATTGGTTTAAAATAAGCATTGAACCGGTGTTCCAGCCGCCACTGAGGAAAGAGTCCATCCAGGGCCGGAATCGCTAATTCCGCAATGATATAATATAGCCCCATACAAAGCAATAACGCTCCCAGCCAGCCTTGATGATTCATGAAGCCCTCAATGATCGACCGGTCTTCCATATCCTCTCTGCCATAGCGGCTGATTTGCTGCAGAGCATCGAACAGGCTGTAGAACCAGATGACCGGTATCAGGAAGAACAACGCCGACAAGCGGAGCAAGTCCACAACATAGATGCTCCCTAGGAATAGGAGCATTAATTGGAGCCCTCTTTTCTGCAGACCCAAATACATTTGCCCTGCCCCTGGAAACCCGGCCAGCACTGTCGCCAGCACCTTACTTCGGCGTCCACCGTCACGTCCTGCCTCCAAATCCTCGAACAACGTCCGGTCGGACAGAAGTTCTCCCCCCTGCTTCCGGTGGATATGCTGAACAGCATCGAACATGCAGTATAGCCAAATAACCGGTAATACACCGAAGAACAGCAGAAATGCATTACTGGATGTGATTCCGGCCAAAAATAGCAGAATCGTTATGAAGCCGAAGAAGGAAATCAGGAACGAAAGCCCCCGCTTCATCAGGCCCATATGAAAATGTCCCAGCCCGGGAATAAAGGACAGCAGAATAATATGAAAACGTTCATTGTCTTCGCTCTTTACTGGCGGCGTGTATTGCAGCCCCCGGGGCTCATCAAGCGGCAGTGCAATCGGCGGAGTCGGCTCTTTTAACATTTGAATCAGAAGATGAACCATACTTAATAACCATATCACGATAAAGCCCGCGAGCCCGAGCAAGGCTATTTCATCTTTTCTGCTCGCCATTGCCAGTAATATGGACAGGAATAAGCCGCCAAAGCTGACCAGGAAATAGATGATGCCCGAGGTGCGTCTTCCCATATAATAATGACCTGCCCCGGGGAAAATATTGATAAATAAAGCTTTCAGTTTACTTTGCTGCTGCATTATTATCTCTCCTCTCACTTGCGATTACCGTTCATCAAATAATCCAGCCAGCTACTGGTCGCCTGCTTTATTTGTTGGCTATAAGACGAATGCTTCCCCTCCGGAATGAACACTCCTAGCTCCCCCGAAAGCATCCGATCGAATACACCGGAGGACAGAAGGATCAGCGTTAGTGAAGCGGCAATTACATAATGGACAATCGCTTGCTCGTACCAGCGAGTTCGTCGCTGAGTTTCTGGGGATGGCCCGATGTCCTCGCTATGTTGTTTTGCTGGCTTCTGCACAGCGGGTAAGCTTCCCATCACATTCTCCGTAAAATGCTTAGGGCTTTCCAGCGAAGGAAGTTGTCCTTGCAGCTCATCCAGTGCTTCCAAGTAGCAAAGAAGCGCATCGTCATCCTCCAGTAGGCGCTGCTCCCAGACATCCCGCTCTTCCGGACTTCCTTCGCCTGCAATATACTGTCGTGCACGGGCAACATCCTGCTGTAATTCTCCGTCTTGTCTCATAGCCAATCGTCCTCCTTCCAATGTTTTCGAATCCACTGCCGGGCCCGGTAAAGCCGGGATTCCACCGTTTTCAATGTAATCCCCTCTTGGATTGCTATCTGTTCATAATTTTTCTGTTCAATATAGAAGGCGACGATCACATCACGATGCATCTTCGGCAGTGTCTGCACTTCATTCCACAGTCGATCTCTGCGTTCTCGCCGGACAACACCCGCCAGGATGTCCTCATCATCCGAGGAGATCTGACTAAGCGTTATCTCGCTGTCAACGTACTGCTCCCGCTGGCGATCCCGTTTACGTTTGGAGTCAATTGCCTTATGTAAGGCAATACGCGAGATCCAGGTTATTAATCCCTGAAAACGATAGTCGGGGAGAGATTTGTATATTTGGAGGAAGGCTTCCTGAGCCGCGTCTTCAGCGCCTCTGGTTTCGCGCAACACCGAGTAGGTGATCTTGTATACTTGCTCGGCATACCTGTCCACGAACTGCCGAAAGGCATCCTCATCTCCCTGACAAATTCTCCTGATTAATAGTTCATCCTCGATCGCTCTCCCCTCCTTCCACAGCAACCCCCACAGCAATAGACGTAGCTTCCTTCACTTGTCCCTGCGATATGCGTGAATTTTTTTAGAGAGGAAAATAGGGGATTTATAGCAATTATTAGTACCCTAAAATGTAGAAAAACCGTATTGGCCGGCGATAACCAGCGCAATACGGTTCAATCTCTCTCAATCGGAAGAATCTATCTTCCGCCGTTACGGAATTTCTGCGAATATGCCTTCACATCCTGGGCATTCTTGAGGCGGTTGCGTGACCACTCCAGCAGAATACGATCGATGTACCGGAAATGCAGCTTTCCGGCAAAGACCGCTTCCTTCAGCGCAAGCAGAATCAGTTCCTCCAGGTAATGGTCTTGATCGACCCAGCCGGAGATCGTCTCGCATTCCATCGGGGATAGCGGACGCCCAAACTCTTTCTCAAAGATGCTGAACAGGCTCTTGCTCTCTTCTTCCTCCCTGCCGGAAGTCTCAGCCGCATTCCAGCTTGTCCCCCAGTCAATGTCAGAAGCTGGTCCTGCCGATGTACGCAGCCCCTGAGGAGCCTGCTGCACCCCTTGTTGAGCTGCCTCTGCCAGATAAGCACCAAGCTTGCTATACAATCCAGTGAAATTATATCGTTCGTAATGGATGCCTTGCAGTTCATCATTGGCCTCATCAATGCTGATCCATCCGTCCTTCATCAGCTTCTGCATCTCTCCGGCAATGACGGGGATGCTTCGTCCCGTTACACCCTGCAGATCCTCCAGGGTCGGGAAATCCAGCCCTTCCACCTGCCGAAAAGCCAGCAGATGAATGAGCAGCATCGCCTCGCTTCCAGTCAGTCCCAGCTTCCGATAATGCTTCAGCAGTGGGTAGGGAATGACGGTCATCCCGCTTTCCAGCCCGAAGGCAGCGCCTGCCCCCCAGGCGTTCCATCCTTTGCCGTCCATGTGCGCCCCCCTTTTGTCTAAAAATAACTCCACGCACCTTATATGTCTACAAGAAACTGCGCCGCCTTGATTCAAGGACGGCGCAGCGTGATTGCGATGAAATTATGGATACAAACGGTAAAGCGTGCGCGGGAACGGGATCGTCTCACGTACGTGGTCAAGTCCGCAAATCCAGGCTACCGTGCGCTCCAGTCCCAGACCGAAGCCGGAATGTGGAACAGAACCGTAAGTGCGCAGATCCATGTACCATTTGTACGTTTCCAGCGACAGATTATGCTCCTTGAAGCGTTCTTCCAGCAGAGCTGGATCATCGATCCGCTGTGAACCACCGATAATCTCGCCGTATCCTTCAGGCGCGATCATGTCGGCACAGAGCACCACTTCCGGACGATTCGGATCTGGCTTCATGTAGAAAGCCTTGAACGAAGCTGGGTAATGGGTGATGAACACCGGCTTGTCATAAGCTTCAGCGATCGCTGTTTCATGCGGTGCGCCGAAGTCTTCGCCCCAAGCGATCTCATGTCCATTCTCGTTCAGGAACTTGATGGCATCATCATAAGTGATCCGTGGGAATGGTGCCTGAATGGCTTCCAGTTTGGAAATGTCGCGGCCTACTGCTTCCAGTTCGGTACGACAGTTCTTCACTACGGATTGCACAACATGAGACACGAACTGCTCCTGTACCTTCAAGCTTTCTTCATGATCGGTAAAGGCCATCTCTGGCTCGATCATCCAGAACTCGATCAGGTGGCGGCGGGTCTTGGACTTCTCCGCACGGAATGTCGGCCCGAAGGAGTAGACACGGCCCAAAGCCATCGCAGCTGCTTCCATGTAGAGCTGACCGCTCTGTGTCAGGTAAGCATCCTCGTCAAAATATTTGGTGTGGAACAGGTTGGTCGTGCCTTCTGCCGAGGTCGGCGTCAGAATCGGCGGATCGACCATTGTAAAGCCGTTGGTATCAAAGAACTCTTGAATCGCACGGATGATTTCTGCACGAATGACCAGGACCGCACGCTGCTTGGAAGAACGCAGCCAGAGGTGACGGTGATCCATCAGGAAATCTACACCATGCTCTTTTGGCGTAATCGGATAATTCTCGGTGATGTACAGCACCTCGATACCAGTAACTGTCATTTCGTATCCGGATTGACTACGCGGTTCTTCACGAATGATTCCAGTCACGTACAGGGAGCTTTCCTGCGTCAGGCTCTTGGCGGCATCCCATACCTCTTCAGGTACTTCGGATTTCACGACAACACCCTGGATATACCCTGTACCATCCCGCAGCTGCAGGAACTGGATTTTACCGCTGGAGCGCTTGTTGTTAACCCAACAGCCGATGACAACACTCTCTCCAACATGCTCATTCACTCTCTTGATTACACTCTTGTTAGCCATGCCTACACTCTCTCCTCTAATTTAGCCGTTAATTCCTTGCACAATACGGTGTGTATCGCGTGCGATGACAAGCTCTTCGTTTGTCGGCACCACGAGCACCTGTACCTTGGAATCAGCCGTCGAGATGCGGCGCGGGTCGCCGGAGCGGACTTTGTTGGCTTCAGCGTCCAATTCAATTCCAAGGAATGTCAGGTTATTCAGCACTCTTTCGCGAAGCAGCGAAGCATTCTCGCCGACACCGGCTGTGAACACAATCGCGTCTACACCGTTCATAGCAGCTGCGTAAGAACCGATGTATTTGCGCAGACGGTATTCGTACATTTCAAAAGCAAGCGTAGAGTTAGGCTCGCCTTTCTCCGCACCGTCAATAATATCGCGCATATCGCTGCTGACGCCCGAAATCGCAAGCAATCCGCTGTGCTTGTTAAGCATCGAATTCACTTCGCCTACGGACAACTCTTCCTTATTCATTACATATGGAACAACAGCAGGGTCAAGATCACCGCTGCGCGTACCCATCATCAGACCTTCCAGCGGAGTCATCCCCATGGAAGTATCAACAGACACACCGCCTTGAACAGCGGTTACGCTCGCACCGTTACCGATGTGGCATGTGATAATTTTGAGATCCTCAAGCGGACGATCCAGATATTCGGCAGCAGCCTTGCTCACGAAATCATGGGATGTACCGTGGGCACCATAACGGCGAACCTTGTATTTGTTGTACAACACTCTTGGAATAGCATACATATAGGCCTTCTCAGGCATCGTTTGATGGAACGCAGTATCGAAGACAACAACCTGTGGTACGCCCGGCATATTGGTCTCGGAAGCGGAGATCCCCATCATTGCAGCAGGGTTATGCAGTGGCGCCAGGTCGAACAACTGACGAATCTTCGCTTTGGCATCGGCATCCACCAGCGCGGAAGCTTTGAAGTATTCGCCCCCGTGCACCACGCGGTGCCCAACAGCATTGATTTCTTTAATGGACTCGATTACGCCGTGTTCCTTGTCAGTCAGGATGGCAAGAACTTTACGAATCGCTGTGTTATGTTCCAGGATTTCGCTGACTTCTGTTACTTCCTGCTTGCCAGTCGGCTTGTGATTCAGGATAGAGGAGTCCATCCCGATCCGCTCTACCAGACCTTTTGCCAGAACAGATTCATCTGTCATGTTGTACAGCTGGTATTTCAGAGAAGAACTACCGGAGTTAATTACTAGAATATTCATATACGGTCACCATCCTTGTCGTACTTGAAGAAGCCTTCGCCCGATTTCATACCCAGTTGTCCCGCACGCACCATCTTTTTCAGAATGGTCGATGGACGGTATTTCAGTTCCCCGTATTCGCGGAACATCCGCTCGAGCGCAGCCTGCACTGAATCCAGGCCGAACCGGTCAGCCATTTCCAGTGGTCCATATTGGAACTGGTAGCCGATTCGCATAGCATCATCAATATCCTGAGGAGAAGCGACACCTTCTTGCAATACATGCATAGCTTCGTTGATGAGCAAGCAAATGAGGCGTGAAGTTACAAATCCCGGGGATTCATAAATCATTACGCCCTTCTTCTCTACAACCTCGTCTACAAAAGCTTTTGTGTCTTCGAATGTTTTGTCCGAAGTTTTCAGACCACGTACAATTTCGACCAGATCTACTTTCGCTACAGGGTATATAAAATGCATGCCAATGACGCGTTCCGGATACATTGTTGAGCTGGCAAGTTCAGTCAAGCTGAGTGTGGAAGTATTACTCGCCAGGATAATGTGGCTCGGACACACTTGGTCAAGCTGATGAAATACTTTTTGTTTGGCTTCCAGATCTTCAATGATTGTCTCAATAACCATATCACAGGAACTGAGTTCTGCAAAATGTGTCACTTTTTGAATGCGGCCGAGAATTAATTTCTTCTCTGCCTGAGTGATGGCCCATTTCTCCAGTTGTTTGTCCAGACTGGTTTCGATCATTTCATAGGAATAATCCAGTCTTTCTTCATTTTTCTCCACCAGCATAACATCCAAGCCCTTGGCTGCGAGCATTTCTGCGATGCCTTGTCCCATCGTACCGCCGCCGATGACACCGATTTTCTTAAAATTCATAAAAAAGTCTCCATCCTTTCAGGTATCTATACCTTAGTATTGTACCTTGTCTGTCGTAAAAATTTATAAAGCCCGACATATAATGATATCTTAGCATGCCTGAAAAGTAAAAAAAAATAACCGGCATAAAGATTTATGCCGGTAAAAGGACGCTGTCACGAAATTGACAACGAAATTGCTCTCCAGAGAGGACTTCTTCTTTCATTAAAATGTCAAGAGAGTAATCAAACACATTTCGCTGATTCTCCAGCATTTCACGCGTCCGAAGCATAAGTTCGTCCAATATTTTGCTATTTTCCTTCATTAATTCTTCTGTGGTAACCATATCCAGATTGGCAATCCCCAGGGAGGTAAGTCCAGACTTCATCATCGTCTCGACAATATTCAACGCTTGATCGAAGTCTCCTCTCGAGCCTGTGCTGCGCCCGCCATAGAAAATTTCCTCGGAAGCGGCACCGCCCAGTGCAATCATGATCTGATCTTCCAGATAGTCTTTCGTATAGAGATACTGCTCCTGCTGCGGGTTATGACGCACGTAGCCAAGCGCTTGACCGCGCGGGGTTAGCGTAACCTGACTAACACTGCCCGGACGCAGCAGTTCGGCCATTATCGCATGTCCGAGCTCATGAATTGCTACGCGCTTCTTCTCTTCCAGATTGGTCTCGCGATCTGTCTTCTCGCCCATCATCACCTTATCGATGGCCATGGACAAATGACGATGCTCCACCTCTGTCAGATTCTCACGCATCATGTAGATGGCTGCTTCGTTCATCACGCTTTCGAGCTGGGCACCAGAGAATCCATAAGCTTCCTCAGCGATTTTATCGAGATTTACTTCAGCGCTCAGCGGCTTGTTCTTGGCATGAAGAGCCAGAATCGATCTGCGGCCCTTGATATCAGGCATATCCACCTGGATATGACGGTCGAAGCGGCCCGGACGTAGCAGCGCCGAATCCAGCATTTCCTTGCGGTTCGTAGCAGCTACCAGCAGAATGCGCGGAGTCTCATTGTTATAAATACCGTCCATTTCCGTGAGCAACTGATTCAGCGTCTGATCATACTCGCGTTGCTGCCCGCCTTCGCGTTTGCCGCCAATGACATCAATTTCATCAATGAAAATAATCGCGCTCTGCTTGTTCTCCTTCACAGCCCGAGCACGGGCGTCACGGAACAAGTCACGGATACGGCCTGCGCCTACCCCGACATACATCTCAACAAATTCACTGCCTGAGGCAGCAACGAATACTGAATTCGTATAGTGCGCAGCTGCTTTAGCCATCAGTGTCTTCCCCGTTCCTGGAGGACCAGTCAACAGGATACCCTTAAGTGGCCGAATCCCGAACTTACTGATCTCTTCATGACGAATCAGGAAATCCAGCGCTTCACGCAATTCCTGCTTGGCATTGTCCTGGCCACCAATCTCTTCAAAAGTCAGCTTGGACGGCCCGTCCTTCTTGCGCTTCTTCTCTGCTCCGGCACCGACGGCGATGCCGCCGCGCATATGTGCTATCAGCAGCAACGCGCCGATCATCCCAGCCGCAATGATGACCGGAAAAATATTAATGCCAACAAACACCATAAAAATCAACAAGACAGGAATAAATCCCACCAGCACTTCTTTAGTCCATTTAGGCATTGTTCCAGACCCCCATCTTGACCGGCTTGCGCGGCAGAATAATGAACTTGCTGTCTTTTCCGCTGCTTAGGCTTACATAGACATTGCTGTCATCAATTTCTGTCGTTGCAACTACACCCTTGTATTCCGAATGATTTTCTTTTAGTCCTTCAAGCGTTGTAGGAATCAATGTATATTTGCCGCTCTCCATGGCTTCCGCTACCGAGAACAGTGCTTTATTCCAATAATCATCCAGCATTGCATTAGAGTGCTGATCTACATCCAGCTTCAACGTACGTCCGTTAAGAGCCGATTTGCCTTCTGTCGATATATATTGAACCAGTTCACGCATTTTTGTGCCTGGCTGCAGATCGAGTTTCAAAGTCACCTGATCGCGATTAATAGAAACTTGAGACTTATTGACACCTTCATAGCCTGCCACAATCTTCTGGAGCGGTTCCTGAACCACAAATTCACGATAGAGAAACCATCCACCAAATAACAAGGCAGCCGTCAACAGTGACGTTAGCAGTACAGGTACAAGACGCAGTTTCAAGAAACGTCCTCCTCTCGATGATAACAACAAGTAATATGAAACGTCCCGGTATGCCATGATCCCTATGCTCTGGGATTCAATTCAGCATGCCCTCTTGAATACAAATAGTAGTATATCACAGGTGTATATACGAAAACGAAAAAAAGTGTGAATATATTTAAAATTTTTGATTCTATTTTTTACAAATTTCTCTAAAACTTTTGTTGGTTTTCGACAAAGTAAGCCACAGAACTTAGTTCTGCGGCTTTTTTCGATCAGATTTTCTACCTAATGATCGGTTATCTGCATTTCTGCGAATCAGTGACGCCATACTATCTGATATAAAAAATCAGCACATTTGATATATAATAATCAATACGATAATTATATATAGGACGAACAAAAGAAAGGAGCGAAACGTGGAGAGGAGCGAAATACGAAGAGGAACGAAACGAGGAACGAGATTCGAAAGACGTTAGGAGAAGCGAAGCGCGAGGAGAAGCTAAACATGAAGAGAAGCTAGACGCGAAGGGGTACCAGACGTGAAGTGGAAACAGACGTGAAGCAGAAACAGACGCGAACGGGAGCTAGACACGAAGGGGAGCTAGACGCGAAAAGGAACCAGACGCGAAGTGTAACAGAGGCGAAGAGCAACCAGACGCGAAAAGAAACCAGACGCGAAGGGGAACGAAAAGGGATACTTCAAAACTTTAGGAGCGAGACGCTCGCCGTGAAAGCTTTCCATAGGAAAGCTAGCACCCGGAGGAAGTACAGACCGTCACCAAATTTCAAGAGCAGAATCGGTTATTTTCCCCTTTACCAGTCGTCTTAACAGTGAGAAAGATGGCTCGTCTCCCTAATTAACAGCATTTTTGCACCTTATTTTCCTCGAATATAGCTAAATAAAGAAAATAAGGGCATTATTGTATCTTATTTTTCAAAAAAGTACCGCTAACCGGGCATTCTGGAAGATTTAAGGTACAAAATTGCACTTAATTCCCATTAACCCTTTGCTGCTGAGAATTTAAGGTACAAAAATGCCGCTAATTACACCTCGGGAATTTTTATTATTGACTCTCTTTTAACTTAGCTTTGTTTGTTTTGTTATTCAATTCGCTCTATGTAGATCAACCAATTTCCGTAAAAATCTCGCTAAACATTCTCGTTCTTAACACTTCTCACATTAATATATCAGTAACAGTAGCATCAACATCAACAGTAGCATCAGTCATCTGCACCAGCTTCAGCACCAGCTTCAACATCAGCATCAGCATCAGCATCAGCACCAGCTTCAACACAAACAAGCGAGCCGCAATCCGGTTCGCTTGTTTGTGTTTTCTTAAATCCCCTTAAACGCCATTGCTCTCTCACACGCTCGTTCCCATCATGAAGCTTGCGGAGGCTCAAACTCAGCGCTTGGGTAGGCTGAAGCGTCCTCCGATGGGATTGCCATCAGAAAAGCGGTAGAACTGATAATAATAACGGTCTGCCTGTTCATAAAAAAGCTGCCAGGTGTATTCCCCGTTATATACACCCGGGATCAGCCTTTGAATTTTAATATCCGGAAGCTGTGCGCTGATGATGGACCTGATTTTTGCCTCCGATGTGCCCTTGCTCAGTTCTTCGCTGAATACCACGTTGTCGCCTTCAGCAACCTTACCGTCCGTTGTAAAGCGGACCCACACCATCAGTTCGGTACCCGCCTCATTTTTCCCTGTTAGCACCCAATACAACGAGTTTTCGTCCCAGACCGATTTCTGGGCCTTCTCTACTTGAGTTAAGCCTGCTCGACTTAGGGCAACCTCCTTGGCTGCATCCCGTTCTTTCCATTGGTCCTTCATGATAAAAGCATAGAACTGGCTTAGGCCAAGCAGCAGGAGCAGAAACAGTGCCACTCCTAGCAGGATCCATTTTTTCCTCTTTTTCAAGTTACAGCTTCCTTTCTACATGTTCCACGGCGGTTCTGCCGATCCTTGCCTACCGATTCAACAGGCCTACAAAAGCTTCCTGCGCCTTACGACGAATAGCTTCTTCATCCAGCGTCAGGCATTCTCCGTTCTTTACAATCTGCTGTCCGTTCACCCAGACATGGAGCACGTCTTTGGCACTGGCTGAGTATACCGCATGTGAAATCAGGTCCGTATGCGGCAGCAAATGCGGCTGATCGATATCAATGGCAATGAAGTCTGCTTTCATGCCTGGGGCAAGCTTGCCCACGCTATTCAGGAAGAGTGATTTCGCACCGTACTCCGTTGCCATCCGCAGGGCCTCTGCAGCCGGAACAGCTGTTGGGTCTCCGCTGAAGCCCTTATGAATGAGCGCTGCCAAACGCATCTCTTCGAACAAATCCAGATTATTGTTGCTGGCTGCACTGTCCGTACCCAGTGATACAGTAACGCCTGCATTCAGCAGATCGATAACCCGGGCAATGCCGCTGGCCAGCTTCAGGTTGCTCCCAGGGTTGTGGGAGACGCCGACATGGTGACGGGCCAGAATACCGATCTCCTCGTCATTCAAATGCACGCCATGCGCGACCAGAGACGGTCGTGTGAACATTCCCAGCTGTTCCAAGTGTGCAACAGGGCGCAGTCCATAATCCTCAACATTCTGCTCCACTTCCCGCTTCGTCTCCGACATATGCGTATGCAGCGGTAGATCCAGGTCATGGGCAGCCTGCACGAACTTGACTATAAATTCCGGCGGACACGTATACGGGGAATGCGGCGACAGCATCGTTGTAATTCTGCCGTCTGCCTTGCCATTCCAATCACGGGCGAACTGGACAGCATCAGCCAGCTTCGCATCCTGTACCTCTGGCGGACATAAGCCGATAACCCCTCGTGTCAGCACCCCGCGCATGCCGGACTGCTGCGTGATCTCAGCCACCCGATCCATTTTGTCATACATGTCAAGAAAGGTCGTCGTGCCACCCTTCATCATTTCCAAGATAGCCAGCGAGCTTCCCCAGTAGATATCGTCCGGGGTAAACTTGCCCTCCATCGGCCACATTTTCTCCTGCAGCCAGACCTGAAGAGTTCGGTCATCGCCATAGCCGCGCAGCAGCGACATCGCCGCATGGCCATGGGTATTCACCAGACCAGGCATGAACAGCAAGCGGTTACCATCGATCACCTGCACCTCTTCTTCAAGACACGGCTCTTCTTCACCTATGTATGTGATGAGATCATCCTCTATGATCATATAGCCGTTCAACACAGAAAGAGGAGCCCCAGGCACAAGAAATCTCCCGTTACGGATCAGAATCTTACTGCTGCTCATGCCCAAGCTCTTCCTTTCCATCCTGCAAATAATAAGCAAGGCTTTGCAAATCCGTTGTAAAGTCCGCTGCATGGACTCGGATCTGGGATGGTGTTTTCAGAATCACAGGTGCAAAGTTCAAAATCGCTTCAATCCCGGATTCCACCAGAATATCTGCTACATTCTGCGCTTCGGTATCCGGTACGGTAATAATGCCGATACGGATGCCCTGCTCACGAATAGTGCTGCCCAGTTCCTTCATCGGCTGTACCGTGAGCGAGTTGATTTTCTGCCCTACCTTGGGCTCATACGAATCAAAAATGGCGGTTATTTTCATCGTGTCCTTCAAGTAAGCATTGTAGTTGGACAAAGCATGTCCAAGATTACCGGCGCCTACCAAAGCCACGTTAATTTGCTGATCCAGTTTCAGGATATGACGGATCTTCTCAATGAGATAAGACACATCATAACCGATGCCTTTACGGCCGAAGTCGCCAAAATAAGCCAGATCCTTGCGGATCTGGGCCGGGTTAAGATCTAGCTTCTGACCAAGTTCTTGAGAAGAAACTGTCGAGATTTCACGTTTTTGGAGATCGTTGAGGAACCGCAGGTATACTGGAAGTCTGCGTACCACCGCCTCCGAGATTTTATCCGATTTCATGTTTTCTCCTCCTAGATTAAGTTAAATTAAAATTCAAACAAAAGATGAGGCGCTATGAAGTTAGGGCTTTAGGGCGCAAGTCCATTCATCCCTTATACCATCCTTCTTGAACCAATGGAAAATAACCTGGTCTCCCCAACGAACAGCATTTTCTCGCCCTATATTTTCCGAATGATGGTAAATATAGATTAATCCGATTGTTGAAAAATAACGCATTATAGACTGAATGAAAGAGGCATTAAATGCCTCCTTCCTCCAGCCATTCTGCAATTCGGGGAACCATCTGCTCAGTCTTCATATGCTCCATCTTGGGACCAGGCAGCGAATACAGAAAATATTTACCGTAATAGGACTCAATAACCCTGGTATCATAAACAATAACGATTCCCCGGTCTTGTGCCGTCCGAACGAGACGACCGAAGCCCTGCTTGAAGCGGATGACCGCCTGCGGCACGGAGAGCTTCATGAACGGGTTCTTCTTCTGCGCTTGAAGCAGTTCAGCCTTGGCCTCCGCCAGCGGATGATTCGGCGGCTGAAACGGCAGCCTGACGATGGCCAGGCAAGTTAACGCATCGCCGGGAATGTCTACGCCTTCCCAGAAGCTGCTTGTACCAAGCAGCACTGCAGCGCTGCTGTCCTGAAATCGACGGATCAGCTTGCTGCGGCTTCCGCCCTCCACTCCCTGCCCCAGTACGCTGATATCCTGTGAAGCCAGAGCTTCCTTCAGGGGATCATAGACCTGGCGCAGCATGCGGTAAGAGGTGAACAGCACCAGCATTCGTCCGCGTGTGGTCACCGCTGCCTCCGCGAGAGATTGCACCAGCGTGTCCACAAAGCGTGCATCGCCTATGCTGCCCTTAACGCTCGGGAAGTCGCGCGGAATGACCAGCAGGGCCTGTTCACGGTACTTGAACGGCGAGGGCAGCAGAGAGGTCATCAGGCGTCCCTGCTCCGCTGCCTCACCGAGCCCCAGATTGTCAATCATGAATTGAAATGATTTATCGACCGACAAGGTGGCTGAGGTCAGCACAATGCTGTTCTTCTTATCGAAGAACAGCTCCTTGAGCTGGGCGCTGACATCGACAGGCACCGCATAGAGCTGCAGGGACTTGCTGCGATAATTGCTGCTGGCTTCCAGCCAGTACACAACATTCACGTCGTTCAGACTCATAAAGAAGCGAACCTGTTCACGAATGGCACTCAGATCCTTGAAGAGACCGCCGAGATCGGTTACCAGACTGTCCGAGCTGGACTGACCGTCCTGTTCGCGCATCTCGCTCAGCATCTTCTCTCCTTTGCGGATGACATCACTGAGGCTCAGGTGCATTGTATTCTCCAGCGCCGCCAGCTCTTCCCAGTCCTTCGGCTTGCTTCCCGGCAAGAGACGAAGCACCAGCTGTCCTGCCTCCCCTGCGGCCGCATCACTGCGCTCCGGCAGAAGAGTGTACAGCTTCTCACTCAGGACGTCCCATGTCTCCTTCACCGTAAGCAAGTCCGGATATAGCCTGTCAATGATGCTGCTCCATTCCGAAGCCTGCTCGCTACCCGCAGTTTGCAGGATTTGACGCAGAGCTGGCAGCTGTCCATTACGGCTGTCCTTGTAGAGCCTACCAAGAGTATGTGACACCGTAAAATGCTTCATGTGCATCCCGAGATGCTTTCCGGCTACATCCTCCAGATGGTGGGCCTCATCGATGACCAGATGCTCATAGGCTGGCAGCAGTTGATGTCCAGCTTTGACATCCGCGAACAGCTTGGAATGGTTCGTAATGACTACGTCCGCTATGCCGGCTTCATGCTTAGCCCGGTGGTAATAACACTTACGGAACCAAGGGCAGGATCGGCCCAGGCAAGAATCGGTATCGCTCGCTACCGTCTCCCAGAAATCTCCGCCGCGTCCACCGAGGTTCAATTCCTCGTCATCCCCGGATTCGCTCTGCGCCAGCCACACAATCATCTGTGCGGCAATGATGGCATCTTCCCTCGGATTGGCAAAGTCCCTTTTATTTATTTTATGTTCAAACTTGCGCAGACACAAATAATGCCCTCTTCCTTTGAAGATAGCAGCCTTGAACGGAAATGGAACAACTTCGGTCAGCAGCGGAATATCGCGCTCCCGTAATTGGTCTTGCAAATTAATGGTATGAGTGCTGACCATGACCTTCTGACTGCTACGAACGCTCTGATAAATTGCCGGGAGCAGATAACCCAGCGACTTACCGGTTCCCGTCCCTGCTTCAATCAGCAGGTGCTTGTCCTCAGAAAGTGCGGTTATAACCTCGTTAAACATAATATCCTGGGCTTCCCGGCTCTCATAATGGGGCAATCTGTCCTTGAGCCGTTGTCTTACTTCATCCATATAATCGGAAAAAGATAATGAATGCAGCGGATTAACCCCATGCTCGTCTCGCGGAGGCTCAAGCTCTGTCCAGTCGCCTACCTTAAGGGCAAGCTGTCGATAAAAAGTTAAATCACTTTCCGGCTGAAAAGTCTCCATCTCCCGCTCCCGCAGCAGCCCATCGAAAAACCAACCGAGATCGCTGTCTTCAGCGGCGAACAACTCACTTAGCCGTTGTATCGTTAGCAGCGGCAGGCTGTACAGCTCCTCCAGACATTGAAGCAGTACTAGTGCAGTAGCCAAGGCATCGCTATCGGCCTGATGCGGCCGTTCATGCGTAATGCCGAAATGGTTGCTGACGGCCCCCAGCTGATAAGTCGTCAGCGAAGGAAAGCAAATTTTCAGAAAATCGATCGTATCCAGAATCCGGCCTTGAAATGGCAAATATCCGCATCGATCCAAAGCATTTTGTAAAAAATGGAAGTCGAAGGCGACATTATGCCCTACCAGGACCACATCGTCCAGTAAAGGCACAAGCTCCATCATCATCTCATCCAGCTCAGGCGCATCCGCCACGTCACTGTCGGTTATACCTGTCAAGCCCGTAATAAAAGGAGGAATCGGCGCTCCGGGCTTGACAAAGGAACCATATACCCGGGAAATGGACCGGTCTTCTTCTATAATGGCAAGACCCACCTGGATGATTTCACCCACTGATTGGGTTCCCGTTGTTTCAAAATCAAGCACGGCAAATTTCATTGTAAGTTCTATTCCCTTTCACTTGAGACTCTTAATCAGCATAACAGAAGTTGCGAAAAAAGGCGATGCACCCCGCTGTCAACAGCGGAGGCATCGCTTCTGTGGCAAGACTGATCGTTATAAAAGCGAAACAAGCTGGCTGCCATACTGGAGTTGTCCCCCACGCTTACGACACACTTCCAGATTCACAGTCGGTTCCGGCAAAGCCGGATCATGCTGGAGAGACAGTCCGAACAATTCCTGCGCTTCTGGGAAACGCTCCTGAGTCGCCCGGATACAGCCCATGGCATTATAGATCATGGCCTTGAGCTTGCGTTCCCGCACGAGATTCAGCATATGATTCAGATGAACCCATGCGGCTTCGCCTTCGCCCTCCTGCAGATAGGCCATGGCGAGATACAGCCGAGCAGCGAGACTGTCCGGGTACTCCTGAACAACGTGCTTAAACTGTTCAATGCACTGCCTATACATCAGCAGCTTGTAATAGCCCTGACCTCTGGCAAAGGACTCCATAGACAGCTCTGGAGCTTCCTGCGCGGTCGCAGGCTCCAGGGGTTCATCCGGTAGTTCCATGTTGTCACGGAAATGGCTGAGCTTCTCCGCAAAGACCAGCCATTCATCCATAACATGGTCGCTGATTCTGTGCAGCAGATTGTACTTGCATAAAAGCTCTTCCCGGCGGGCACCCTGCGCTTTAGGGTAGTCTGTGACGACCTCCTGTAGCATCTGGTTCATTTCAGCAAATAAATGTTGAAACATGACTTCATCCCACCCTTACTGAAAATGGTATCAGTTCAGTTCAGCTTGCCTGACTTCATTTTTCGCAAGGTAAGGGCCTTTCATGCCTGCCATTGATTACATGCCCGTAAGAATCGGTTAGACGATGGTCGCGTGGATCTCATGATCGGCGAGTTTGACCGGCTTGTTCAGTTCATCTACAAAAACTACGGTCGGTTTATGGTTCTTAAGCTCCTCTTGAGATAACATCGCATAGGAAATAATAATTACCGTATCGCCAGGGTGCACCAGTCTGGCTGCCGCACCATTGAGACAAATCACTCCACTACCGCGCGGACCGGGAATGACATAAGTCTCCAGACGGGACCCGTTGTTGTTGTCCACGATCTGCACTTTTTCATTCTCCAGCAAGTCTGCGGCTTCCATCAAATCCTCATCAATGGTAATGCTGCCCACGTAATTCAAATTGGCTTCTGTCACCGTTGCGCGGTGAATTTTGGATTTCATCATATGTCTAAACAAGTGCAGCTACCTCCTTCGGAGTAAACACAATATTGTCGATCAGGCGGGTTTTGCCGAACTTAACGGCCAGTGCCATAATGATCTCACCATCAGCCTGTGCCAAAATGAAATCGCCAGCCAGTGGCTCAAGGTCTGGAAAGGTTAGAATTTCCGCGTAATCTATTACGGCTAGTGGTGAAGAAGAGATGATCGATGTCAGTAATTGCCGGATTTCCTCGGCGGTCTTGACTGATCCCTCTTCTACGGCTTCACGAGCCGTACGCAGGGAACGTGACAACACAAGTGCCTGAAGTCGTTCTTCCTCCGACAAATACACATTGCGGGAACTGAGCGCCAAACCATCGGCTTCGCGAACGATAGGACAGGCCACAATTTCCACATTCATATTCAGGTCAGATACCATTTGGCGGAGCACAGCGACTTGCTGGGCATCCTTTAGACCGAAAAAGGCATAGTCGGGCTGTACCATATTAAAAAGCTTGGAAACCACGGTAGTCACTCCGTCAAAGTGCCCCGGGCGCGAAGCCCCGCACAGTACATTCGTCAACGAAGAGACGGACACCCCAGTCCGAATAGGTCGTGGATACATCTCCTCCACAGAAGGGATAAATACGATATCGGCACCTTCCCGCTCCGCAAGCTCCAGATCCCGGGCTTCGTCACGGGGATAGGAAGCAAAATCCTCATTCGGGCCAAACTGTAGTGGATTGACAAAAATGCTCATGACCACTGTACCAGACATTTCCACCGCCCGGCGCAGCAGGCTGGCATGTCCGTCATGCAAGTAACCCATGGTTGGGACAAAGCCAATCGGCGTATGACCGCCGCCCCGCATATATTCCAGCGCTTCGCGCAATTGTTCTACTGTTCTGACCACTCTCATCTTATTTCGCTCCTTTTGACGCGGTGCCGTACAGTGATTCTAGAACCGTCTCATCCGCTTTGAAAACATGGCTCTCATCAGGGAAGGCGCGCTGCTTGACTTCCTGTACATATTGAGTGATCCCGTCGCGGATTTGTGTTCCGATATCGGCATAGGTTTTGACAAAACGTTTCTCCCGATAAGGGGAGGCATAGCGCAGTACATCATGGTATACCAAAACCTGTCCGTCCGTATAACGTCCAGCTCCGATTCCGATGGTTGGAATGCTGAGTGCCCGCGAAATGGCCTCTGCCACTTCCTCTGTCACAAGTTCCAGCACTACCGCGAAAGCACCCGCAGCCTCTAGTGCCTTGGCCTCCGCCATCAACCGCTGTGCGTCCGCCGGGTCCTTACCCTGAATCCGGTAACCGCCAATGGTATTGACAGACTGCGGAGTCAAGCCGATATGTCCAAGGACAGGCACACCTGCAGCTACAATTTGCTTAACAGTCTCGCAGATCTCGATGCCGCCCTCCACTTTGACTGCATGGGCACGTCCCTCTTGCATCAGTCTGCGGACACCGCGGAGAGTCTCATCAATACTGCCGTGATATGTCATGAAGGGCATATCTGCCACGATGAACGTATTGTGCGCTCCCCGGACCACGGAACGTGTGTGGTATACCATATCATCCAAAGTGACCGGAAGGGTCGTATCATAACCCAACACCACATTGCCTAGCGAATCGCCTACAAGGATAATGTCGATGTCGGCCTCTTCGGCCAGAGTGGCTGAAGGATAATCATATGCAGTTATCATAGTAAGCGGAATACCGTCCGCCTTCATTTTTTTCATTTTCACAATGTTCAGTGCCTGTTTGTCTGCCATTGCTCCTCATTCCCCTTTTCCTGAGTAGATAACGCGTAAATGCGCAAATAAAAAACCCTTTAGCATTAGTCCGCTAAAAAGGTCCGAAGGGCAAAAAAGAGTCACTCGCGATCGTCCCTTCTGTCTCGGTCCTTACGGCTCAGAGCAGAATCCAACGTAACCGTTCATTACAGTTATGAAGCTGAATCCAAGAAAAACATGATGTATTTCGGAGTGCAGTTCGCCTAAGTTCCGATACCGCCTCTGTCCATAGTATATCAAATGATTGCCGCAAATACACGAAGAAAATGTGACAAGTCATGGTACAAACTCTCAGATTAACTCGATTTCGCCAGAGGATACGCTATGGATTTGCCCTGACCGATCCATCAGCAGTAAGCCACCATTATCGTCCAACCCTGTCGCAAGACCTTCCATTCGCCCTTGCGGGGTATTTCGGGCTACTTGACGACCCAGCGTCACGGACATTGCTTCCCATAACCGGGCAACGGGAGAAAAGCCGTGTTCCAGATAAAAGGCGTATAGACTATCCAGTTCGGTCAATACAGCTCCCGCAAGTACAGAACGGTCAACTGCAGCGCCTCCCCGTTCAATCAGCAGCGAAGTGCCCACTCCGTTCAGAAAATCCGGGTAATCCTCTTCCGTAAGATTAACGGAAATGCCAATACCGGCAATGCAGTAGGCCAACTCATTCTCATAGCAGCAAGACTCCAGCAGAATCCCGCATACTTTGCGATCTCCGGCGAGTAGATCATTTGGCCATTTGATCCCGACATCCACTCCGGATATGCGCCGGATGGCCCGGCAGACCGCTACACCCGCCATCAGCGTAAGCTGGGGGGTAGACAACAGCGGAAGGTTCGGCCGAAGCACCACGCTCATCCAGATGCCCTTGCCGAGCGGGGAATGCCATTTCTTGCCCTGTCGTCCTCGGCCACCCGTCTGTTCCTCTGCAAAGACGGTGGTGCCTTCGGGAGCGCCATTCTCGGCGAGCTTCTTGGCTTCCTCCTGGGTTGACTCTACAGTCGTTAGCATATGTACCTGTCCGCCCCAACGGGAAGCCGAAGCTTCCTGTTGTAATTCGGACAGCGATAACCATTCAATCTCGCTCATGTCCTACCATCCTTTTTGCTTCCAATAACAAATCTTCTGGGTGATTGCGCAGGTCACCGGATGCTACTGCATGAAGAAGGTCTTGCAGCAGCGTCCCTACCCATGGCCCTGGCCGTTGCTCCAAGGCCGCGGCCAGATCGTTGCCGGTCACTGTGAGACCGGCAAGTGCCTGCACCGGCATCTGCGCCATCCACTGGCGCGCGATTGCCGGGAAGTTCTCCAGCTGCTGATGCACAGATTGCCCCGGAGTGCTGACAATCGACTGGTGTGCGGTTGCTGGGGAGTTCTCCAGCCGTTGCTGAGCGGCTGGAGTGATCTCTTGGCCTTCCCCACTACGGGGAAGGCTAGGGGCGGTGGCAGCATCCGCAGGCGCTGCCACAAGCGGGGCGGCGTGCGCTGCGCCGCCACCCGGCGCGCTCCCCGCAGCAGCAGGGAGCGCCTCCAGCAGCGCCAGCCAGCCCTCGGCGGCGGCGCTGCCATGGGCCAGCACGGCGGCGATCCAGCGCCGCCGCAGGGCCTCCTCAGCGCCCGGGGCTCCCGCGGGCGCTGCCGCAAGGGCAGCGGTCCAAGCTTCGCGGACCCGCAGCACCCCGGCGACGGCGGTACGCGTCGCCCCCGGGAACGTCCATGCCCGCAGCAGCGTGTCGGCCTCTTTGGCCGATACGCCCAGGGCATGCAGGAGCAGCGCCCACCGCAGATGGGCGCCCTCCAGTACCCCGATCCCGGCCGTCAAGGCGGCAGCAGCCGCCAGCTCGGCATCGGTCCAGGGGAACGGGGCCTTGCCGCGCGGCAATAGCCCGCTGCGTGCCAGCATGCCCAGGCCGCGCAGGGGATGCGGCCCCTCTACGATGCGCTCCAGCTCTGCGCGGAGCCGCTCCACAGCAATATGCGTCAGCTTATCCCGCTGGCGCAGCAGCCCGCGCCATGTATTCTTGGCGACGGAGAAATCCAGCACGGACGCGAAACGCACACAGCGCAGCATCCGCAGCGCATCCTCTGCGAAGCGCTCCTCCGCGTCCCCTACACATCTTACGGTCCGGCGTCCGACATCCTCTGCACCGCCAAAAGGATCCGTCAATGCGCCATCTGCTCCGCAGCAGATAGCATTCATCGTAAAGTCACGGCGCCGCAAGTCTTCCTTTACATCCCGGACAAAAACGACCTGTTCCGGGCGGCGATGATCGGCATAGCCGCTTTCCGTCCGGTAGGTCGTCACCTCATAAGCATAGCCGCCTTCAAGAACAGTTACAGTTCCATGCTGAAGCCCTGTAGGGACTGTCCGCGGAAATAGCGCCACCACTTCCTGCGGGAGTGCCGAGGTGGTGATATCCATATCATGGACCGGACGGCCCATCAGCTCATCACGGACACAGCCTCCGACCCAAAATGCTTCATGGCCATTCTCCATCAGCTTGTCTATCACATTTCCCGCAGCTTCCGCCATGTCGGCAGGCGCCATCTTCCATTCCATTAGAAGCTCCTAATTCCCGAACCACAACCCAGTTCCGGCACCTTGCGGTCTAGCACCCGGTAATAAATGGATTCATATTGATCCGTGATCGTATTATTGCAGAAATCTTCGCACGCGCGGTGCAGACAGGCTTCCCTGAATTCCTCAATCATGACTTCATTGGACAACAGCTTGATAGCATATTCTGCCATAGTCTTCGTATCGCCAATCGGGGCTAAAAAGCCTGTTTTGCCATGCTGAATCAATTCCGGTATGCCTCCAGCCTCGGAACCAATGGTCGGAACGCCACAAGCCATCGCCTCTAGCGCGACAAGACCAAAGCTCTCCTTCTCGGAAGGGAGCAGCAATAGATCCGCCAAAGAGATGACTTGGGCAATCTCATCCTGTTTTCCGAGGAAACGCACCTTGTCGTCAAGCCCCATCTCGCTGATTTTAGCCTGAATCTTCGGCAGATCCGGCCCTTCGCCGACCAGCAGGAGCTTGGCAGGAATTTTCTGGCTAACCCGAGCGAAAACATCCACTACATCTCCGACACGTTTGACTGGACGGAAGTTAGAGATGTGCATGAGAATTTTCTCATCAGGTTTGGCAAAATCCCCGCGCAAATCCGTTACATCTCGCGGATAGTAGACACGCTTGTCTACAAAGTTGTAAGTAAGATCAATATCACGTGTGATATCAAGAACCCGGCGTGTTTCTTTGATCAAGTCCTGCGACACAGCTGTGACTGCATCACTTTCGTTAATGCCGAGCCTGATCAAATCCTTCAGCGACTCATCCTGACCTAGCACCGTAATGTCCGTACCATGCAGTGTCGTTACGACCTTCATATCATTATTCAGCATCTGCTTGGCGAGAAATGCACAGACAGCATGTGGAACTGCGTAATGGACATGCAGAATATCCAGATTTTGCATTTTGGCAACCTGAGCCATCTTATTGGCGAGCGCCAGATCATAAGGCGGATAACGGAACACATAATAATCGTTTACCTCTACCTCATGGTAAAATATATTCTTCTGAAACGTTCCGAGCCGGAACGGGATACTGTGAGTGATAAAGTGGACCTCATGGCCTTTTTCAGCCAGCAGCTTGCCCAGTTCAGTTGCCACTACGCCCGAGCCGCCCAGAGACGGATAACAAGTAATACCTATCTTTAACAACCGATCCATCTTGCCGTCCCCTTCTTGTCTAATGTTTGGTAACTTCTTTATATATAATTGTTACTCGTTCTCTAACGCTTGCAAGAAAGCAAGCACCGCTTCTTTCATTTGCTCCATACCTGGAGATTCGAGCGGGAAATGTCCGGCTCCCTCCAACATCACACATCTTTTACTAACTCCAAGCTTATTAAAAAAAGGTTCGCTAAGTGAAACGGGGGTCATTCGATCCTCCTGTGGATGAACCAAGAGGACCGGACAGACCTCAAAATGCTCAGGCTTGACTGACAGCTTCATATCCAGAAAGGTTCGCAGCAGGCGTAATGGGATCTTGGTGCCTGCCGCCCCTGAATCATTCATAATCAGTTGGTTTAACTCGTTATTATTAGAAATGAAATGCATGCGCGAAACATGGTTCACAGATATTTTCAAGGAATCCAATACCATTGGAAATGCATCCATCATAGATTTGCCGAACCGGCTGATCAACTTATTGGGAGCCAATTGATCACGAACCTCACTCCGGCTAGTGTCGACAAATGTAGTTGCCATCAAACCTTTAACATTCTTGTTGTGTTCAGCCGCATGATAGGCAAGCATACCACCAATGCTGCTGCCGAGAAGAACAACCGGTCGTCCATCCCGCTTCAGCTCCCGGTCAATCAAATCCGAAATCAGCTGGATCCAGAGCTGGTAGTCAATGGATTGAAAAGAATACGCACGGCTTAGTCCGTAAGGCGGCAGGTCTGGTGACACAACTTCGTAGCCGCTGTTCTGCAGCATTTTGGCATAAGGCGCAAGCATCCTGCCATTACCGCCTGCCCCATGAACTGAAATGATCTTCAGTTTGGAGCTTGTCACCGGCATACGATCTATATGAATACTTCCCTTGTCCCATTCCCACCATTCCTCCGACGGGAGATCCCCTGCTCTAAGCTGAATCTCTTCAGGAAAGAACTTCTGGTATTGCCGCCAATATAAATCACTTTCATTATAAGATGGCGGCAATTCCCCTTGAAGTTCCCTGTCGCGCCTCGTCACGATGACTGCGGCGAACCATTCCCGGCCGTGAACATTTCCACCGTATAAGGGACTTTTGTCGCAAACCCTTCCGCATAAGGAATGAGTCTGCGCTGCCCAAGCAGCATGTCTCTCGACCGGACACGTTCGATATAACCTTCCGTCAGGGGAGTGGATACGGCATCCTCTCCTTCTGGCTTGGTGAACTGGGAGCGGTAGCAGGATAACGCCTGCTCCTTCACTCCGTATTGTTCTGTTACATCAACGATCAAATCCGTCCGGCCCAGATCATTGATGAAATAAAAATACAGCTGCGGCGCAGCGACTGCCGGCTTGTCCGGCATATATTTGCGTAGCTTGGCGTTGAAAACCGCTTCTTCTACAAGCTTGGAGCAGGCAATATGATCGGGATGGCGGTCTTCCCAGTACGGCGCGAACACAATATCAGGAGCGTACTTGCGAATCTCAGCGGTTACCGCTGCCAGATGTTCTTCTGTAATATGAAGACCTCTGTCGGGCAGCCCCAGATTGCTCCGGACGGTAACACCAAGCACATCGGCCGCTTGCTGCGCTTCGATCTTGCGAAGCTCAACTGTACCGTTGGAGGACATTTCCGCTGCAGTCAGATCGCACAGCCCTACCTTCAGGCCAGCTGCTGTATGCTTGGCAATCGTTCCCCCCATACCGATTTCAGCATCGTCTGCATGAGCACCGAATACGAGTATATCCAGTTTCATTCGTCTACACCCGGTTTATATTTATGTACCAGCTCACGCCAGGCAAAATCCCCCCGGTCAATCGCTTTGACCAGAATTTCTGCGGTAGCGATATTCGTAGCCACTGGTATGCCGTATACATCACAAAGACGGAGCAGCGCCGTAATATCCGGTTCATGCGGCTGCGCCATCAGTGGGTCGCGCAAGAAAATAATGAGATCCAGTTCATCCTGGGCCACCATGGCCCCTATTTGCTGGTCTCCTCCGAGAGGGCCACTCATGTAGCGGTGAATGACTAGCTCTGTGACATCCATAATCCGCTGTCCGGTAGTTCCCGTAGAAAACAATTCATGCCCTTTAAAAACATGCTCATACGCCGTCACAAAGTTAACCATCTCATCCTTTTTGCGATCATGCGCAATAAATGCGATTCTCATCATGGTGTACTCTCTCCCGTCTAATCTATAAAATGCTCAAATCCGTAGATCATGCCTGTATATTCCATTACCTTCTGGATACCGATTTTGACCCCCGGCATATAACCCGCACGTTCATAGGAATCATGACGGATTTTCAAGGATTGCCCGAAATCGCCGAAGATCACTTCTTCCTGGGCGAAAATGCCCGGCAGACGAACGCTGTGAATACGGAATCCGTTATAGTAGCCGCCGCGTGAGCCTTCAATGGTCTCTTCTTCCAGTGGATTACCCTGACGATGCTCTTGTCTCACTTCAGAAATCATCTCGGCTGTTTTGATGGCAGTACCCGATGGCGCATCCAGCTTCTGGTCTCCATGGTACTCGATAATCTCGAGATTAGGGAAGTACTTGGAGGCCTGAGCCGCAAATTTCATGAGCAGAATGGCTCCGATAGAGAAGTTCGGCGCGATCAAACCGCCGATCCCTTGCTCCTTACACTGCTTGTCCAGCTCGGCGATTTGTTCCGGAGTAAAACCGGTTGTACCGATCACAGGACGAACCCCGTATTTAACAGCCAGCGCAGTATGCGGATAAGCTGCTTTGGGATTCGTAAAGTCTACAAGCACATCTGCGTTGCTACTGGCAAGCGCAGACTCCAGGTCACTCACCACTACGATGCCAGTATCCTGCAAGCCAACCAGACGGCCTGCATCGCTTTCAGCTGAGGACCGGTCTACTGCTGCGGCCAATTCCAGTTCTTCATCCTGAAGAACCAGCTTCAATACTTCCTTACCCATTCTACCGCCTGCACCTGCTACAATTACTCTGATTTTCTTACTGCTCATATCAAATTCATCCTCGCTTTCGCTGGTTCTGTAGTTATTGCATATAAGTCTGCAATGATTTCTGTAGGTCCTTCATCAATTGCCGTAGTCCGGCATCATCCGGATGCAAGGAAATAACTTCTTTCAAGGCGGAGATCGCCTGTACATGCTCATTCATCCGGCTATGCGCAATGGCCAGCCATACATAAGCGTCACCATATAGTGGATCCAGTGTGACTGCTTCTTTTAATAATGTAATGGGGTGATACGGGTTGAGAGTACCTGCCTCTTCATCTTCCAGCAATCGTTTGGCTTCGTTAACAAGCCTCATCGCCTGCAAATGCTGCAGGTGGAGATTATATTCCGGCTTGCTGCTGTCCAGCTTCACTGCGGCAAGGGCATGCTCGACCGCTTTATCCAATCTTCCGCTGCGCGCATAAGTAATGGAACAGCGGTATCGAACCTCCGCATCGCAAGGACTGGCGGCAATCGCCTTCTCGAAGCAGGATACGGCCTCCGCAAAATCGCTACGCAAAATGGCACGGTAAGCATCTTTGATATAATCAGTATTACTCATGTATGCACCATCCTCACGGCTTCAAGTGCCGATCGTTTGGTACAGCATATGAAACATTCGCCTAATCGGTGTTTTTCTTGGTCCAACGGTCGGCATCACGCGTATTGAACTTATGCATGACTTTGTCATGTGCCTCCGTGAGATCAATGCCGAGTGAATTGGCAAAACAAATGGTGATAAACAAAATGTCCCCGAGCTCTAGCTCGATAGAATTATCTGCCTCATCTGCCTTCTTCGGCTTCTCGCCGAATTGGTGGTTCACCTCGCGGGCCAGTTCGCCGACTTCCTCGGACATACGAGCCAGCATCGCCAGCGGGCTGAAGTAACCTTCCTTAAATTGCGAGATATATGCATCTACTTCACGCTGAATCTCATTAAGACTTTTTTCCATAAAATGTTCCTTCGCCCCCTGTTGCATCTTGCCTATTGTTTGCCCCTATGTTATCGTAAAGACGTTTTGAAGACAAATCTTTTTTAATGATTTTTAAGGAACCGATAAAAAAGGCATACTTATTAAAGACAAGTGAAAGACCAGAAAAATGCCCTATAGCGGGCTAACGAGGGATTATATGAATTCATCCAAATTGTTTGCGATTACAAAAACAGTAGCGCCAATCATGCTGGGAAGTGCTATCTATGCCTTCGGGCTGCTGTATTTTATCATTCCGAACCAACTGATGGAGGGCGGTGTTGCAGGGATTACCATCCTGCTTAACTATGCCTTTAGCATCCCTATCTTCCTCACCACACTGCTGATTAATCTGCCGCTCTTTCTAATGGGCTGGAAGGTGCTCGGCGGGCGCCAGATCGCTTATACCGGGGTCGGTATTGGTTCTCTGATTTTATTTCTATGGTTGTTCGAGAAATTGATCGATCTGGGCTGGATCAACCCGTTCAGCACTGAGCATGATTTTATTCTCGCTTCATTATATGCAGGGGTGACCCTCGGTCTTGGCCTGGGTATCGTATTTCGCTTTGGAGGCACCACTGGCGGTGTCGATATCGTAGCACGAATCATCGGGCGCAAATTTGGCTGGAGCATGGGACAGGTTATCCTTACCACAGATGTCATCATTATTGGTGCTTCTCTTCTATACATTTCACGGGAAAAGATTCTGTACACCCTCGTGGCCGTATTCATTGCCTCCCGGGTCATTGATTTCATTCAGGAAGGCGCATATGCGGCCAAAGCCTTCACGATCATCAGCGACGAAGCCCCAAAGATCGCCGATCTCATTAGTGAGGAGCTGGAGCGAGGCGTGACCTTGATTCCCGCCATCGGCGCTTATTCCAAACAGGCCAAATACATGGTCTATTGCGTAGTATCCCGCCAGGAAATCCGCAGACTCAGTCAATTGGTCAAATCCGTTGATCCGCGCGCCTTCGTCATTATCAACGATGTCCATGATGTGCAAGGTGAAGGATTCCGAGAGACTTAGAAAGCTGATAAACTTAATCATCTGCCAGGAATTGATGTTAATTAATATTGATTAATATTGATTAATATTGATTAATGTTGATTATATTGATTACTATTGATTTATGTTACTGATATAGTTTGACGTTACTTAATATTGATTGGCGTTAATAGGTGTAGACTGATGTTAATTGATGTTACTGATATAGTTTAACGCTACTTAATATTGATTGGCGTTAATAGGTGTAGACTGATGTTAATTGATGTTACTGATATAGTTTAACGTTACTTAATATTGATTGGCGTTAATAGGTGTAGACTGATGTTAATTGAAGTTGTTGATATTGATTGTTAGCATTGTTCTGTTACATAAAGAGGACTGTACTAATGGCAGTCATCTGATAAAAACATGCAAAAGGTCGCTGTTCGGTTGCGAGAAGCAATCAGACCGGCGGCTTTTTAAGTTGAAAAGTTATGAGAGATATCTACACTAGATCCGCACCACAGCCCCACCATCAACACCGACGTTTGTGAATAAATACAAAATCACACTTCAGCAATCTTTTATTAACCATTTAAGGACTGACTTCTAATACCTAACCTCTAACCTCTAACTCTAACCTCTAACTCTAACCTCTAACTCTAACCTCTAACTCCTAAACCTCTAACCCCTGAACCTCTAACTCCTAAACCTCTAACCTCTACCCCCTAACCGCTGACTCTTCACCCTTTACTCTTAAATTCTAGACTTCTAACTTCTAGCGCATACTCTCCAGCGAGTCTCTATCACACTTTTTCCGGTCCATAATCCAGCCATTCCACGGTGTCGAAGGCATCTGAAATTGGAAATAAGTGCAATATTGCACCTTAATTTTCTCTCCAGCATATCATTTCAATGATTAAGTGCATTTCTGCACCTTAATTTCTTCGAGATTCGCTAAATAAGGCTTTTCAGCAACATTTAAGATACATTTTTGCCACTAAATCCCTCTAAAACTATATTTCCAACAAATTAAGGTACAAAATTGCGCTTAGTTCCCTCAGTGTCCCCCGTAGCTAAGTCCAGACAGGAGTGCACGTTGTTCTCTCATTATCTCCTCAGCCCCGCCCAGGAACGACCCCACCATAAGATGCCCTTTCTCACTGTAGTCATCCGCACAAAAAACTTTCATGAGCCTTAGCTCACAACCCAGTATAAAAAATGCTGAAATCGTGCATTTACGTAAAAAAAGACCGGCGAACATACCCGCCGATCCTCTACATCCTACTCGTTTGACTCCATCACTGAACCTTGCCAAAGACCTGCGGAGCCTCCTCTGGCGCCATCTTATAACGACTCCCTAATCTCCAGAAGCACCGTCGTCTTATATCGACTCCCTAATCTCCAGAAGCACCGCCCTATCTCCACTCCCAACCCCCAGAAGCACCTCCCTATACCGGTCTCCAATCCTCGCTCTGTCCACGGTATTTGCGATAGCCGACATAGACCAGGGCGGCTAGAATAAATCCGGCTGCTAGCAGTCCCCACGCCCCGTATTCCTCTGGCGCGAGCGGGAGCGACAGGGCAGGTTCATCCTTTTCCTTGCCGAACATTACCCGGACCGCATCTTGGCCGTATGAGATAATCTCCATTAGCCGGGCACGTTCCGGCTTTTGGCTCTGGGACGGCACGCCGGCTGCGTAAGACAGCCAGGAATCGAAGGCATTCACGACCTCTGGCTGACGCGAGATCAGCACCGCCGGACGGATATTATCATACCTGCTCTGTAACCGCTCCAGAGACGTTTTCCAGGCCGTCAAATCACTAGCGGAAGCACTCTGCTCCATAGCATTCAGATCTTCGCGTAGCAGCTTATAGTAATGAAGCCACATCGGCTGGCGAGGATGGTTCAGGCTGTTAGCCGCCAGCCTCAGTCGCGCGGCAGCAGACTCCCAGCGTTCAGGGGATATTTTTACCCCGGCAATGGCAGACTTCAGGTCTATAATTACAGCCGACAGTGCGTTGATGCCTTCCACCGAGGTCAACCCCTCAAATGAAGAGGACACGAAAATCCGCGAGACTTCCTCGGTTAGCTGCCGGACCTTCGCAACATTACCATCCACTACATACCCGTACAGTGCTTCAGCCGTTTGCTCCAGCTGCTGTGCATCACTCCTTGCCCCAAGTACAGCTGAGCCGTCATCAGGCACCCCCGGAACGCTCTGCACTGTACCTCTGCCCGAATCATCCACTCCGGTCCCTAGGGCTGCAGCTCCAGTTCCTCCATACAGCCCGGCCACGAGCCAGCAGAATATCAGACCAATCAACATACAATACCTTCTGCGCGGCATGAGACATCCCTCCTACCCTAAATGTATGGTAGCAGGACAAGGGATAGAACACTGGCAAATGACACCTCAGCAAGAGGTTTGATCACCGCCTTTGGCCAAGCACCGTCAGAGACGGTTTCGTCTACCATGAAACAACCAGGCGGCAGCTGTGCTAAAGATCGTGAGCGCAAAGGTAAAATACATCACCTGCTGTACATGATCTGTAAGCACCGATGGCAACCATGGGAATACGCCATAGGAATAATCCACCGTATCGTTGAACAATGTATAGATCAAGGCCAAGGGCAGCATTTTTCGATACGAGAAGAATCTCGCATATAGCAAGGCCTCTACAGCCATTCCTGTATGAGAAATGACTAACATCCAATCCTTCCAGGTTAGAGAATCCCCAAGATATCCTCCAGCAAAAATAATGCTAACCGCCCAGATCCCATATTTCACCGAAGTAACCACCGCAAGCGCTTCAACAATTCCACGCACAATATTCCCGTTTAGACTTTTCGGCGGATACAACAACAGCAGGAGGGCTATGGTAAAGAATAGGCTAGCCGTTGGGCTATCAGGCACCATTGGGAGCAGCCAAAGTGGATAGTGGTCCACCGTGTATGCCAGCTGGTTGCCGTACCACATATACCCATAAATCGTACCGAGTAGGTTCACAATAAATAAGAGCCAAATTATTCCCCGGTGTTTAAACAATTTCTCAACCCAATGTTGCGACATTCTGACTATTAACCTCCCGACAGCACTTTATGCTAGACCAAGCAGAAACGGCTTTGCCATCCTCTAATGAACGGTACCCGTTTCAACGAAAAATATAAGGATGTTTTATAACTTAGAATATATGAATCCTTATATTTATACAAAAAACCTGACCGCATGCACGATCAGGTTTGCGTTAACTCTATTTTACTGTTGACTTTTTTGTTTCGCAAGCCATCCGGCCAGATCGTCAACATCCTTTTCTGATAGACCTGCATTTGTTGCAGCCTCCAGCATTGGCGGCATACCACCCTGGCCATTCTTAATGATTTTAAGAATCGCTTCCTTGTCATGGGTGTCCCCCACTCCGCGGAGTGAAGGACCCGCTCCGCCCTTCAAATCAGTAGCATGGCAAGATATACAGGTTGCCTGCTTAAAGAGCGCCATGGCCGGGTCATCCTTGTCCACAATCGCAATCTCCTTGGCCTTAACAGCACTGGAGGTAGGCAAGCCCTTGGCTCGGTTCTCCGCCGCTTTTTCCTCACGTTGAACATCCTCCGGAATCTGGCCCGTCTCAGCCATCTCATGCTTGTATTCCGTCCAGGCAGTGTTCGTTAGATACACTATAGCCGCAAGAGACAGAAACATTAGCGAGGAGGCAATCGGACGACGGTAGAAACGCCGCTCTCGGCCTGTATCCAGGAATGGAGCCAGAAGCAACGAGCCGAATGCTACACCGGTCACACCCAGGGTACCGAGAACAATGTAATCTCCGGAAGCATAGGGCAACTTCAAATATTGATAAAGGAAAAGGAAGTACCAGTCAGGGATGGGAATGACTGTCGCGCTTGCATTTGCAGGAAAGCCCAGCGGCGCTGGCTCGGAAATGGTAAGCACCAGAATACCGACTAGTACCACCACGCCGACCATCCACTCTTTTAATAGAAAGTTAGGGATAAAAGCTTCCGATTTACCGGGATAAGCAGTATAGTCAGGCGGCGTTATGAATCCGCTACCCCTGCGTACACGGGAATCACCGACATACACGACCTTTTCTTTGGAGTTATCTCCATGTGCCATCTGTACTCCTCCTTATAAGTGTTGCTCCGCATCACCAGCACCGTTAAGCCACGATCCAGTACTTGTCTTATAGCGGACCGGAGATACCCTGTCTGCGGATCATGATAAAGTGTCCTACAAGCAGAATAAGCAATACCGCCGGAAGGAAGAATACATGAAGTGCAAAGAAGCGGGTCAGCGTTTCTGCGCCGACAATCGTACCTCCCTGCATCAATTCCTTAAGCACAGGTCCCATGACGGGAACCGAATTGGCAATCTCCAGCGTAACCTTGGTGGCGAAATACGCCTTGTTGTCCCATGGCAGCAAATAGCCAGTCAAACCCAGACCCAGCATAACGAAGAAGATCAGCATGCCCACGATCCAGTTCATTTCGCGCGGCGCTTTATAAGAACCGGTGAAGAACACACGCATGGTATGAAGGAACATCATAACGATAACGAGACTTGCGCCCCAGTGGTGCATCCCGCGTACAATTTGTCCGAATGCTACCTTTGTCTGCAAATATTCAACACTGGCATAAGCGTTAATGATATCAGGAACATAGTACATTGTGAGGAACATTCCAGAGAGGATTTGGATCACTGTAATGAAGAACGTAAGTCCGCCAAAACAGTATACGAACGCCGAGAAGTGATGCGCCGGATTGACATGTTCGGGAACTTCGTGGTCAGCCACATCTCTCCAGATCGGCGTAATATCCAAACGTTCATCAATCCAGTTATAGACATTTTTAAACATCGGAATCTACGCCTCCTTGTTAGCTACGGTATTCGGTACAATGTCTCCGAGGTATACCCAGCCGTTATCAATTTTCGTCTTGTATTGATCCAGAGGTTTCGGTGCCACCGCCAGATTCTTGCCTAGCTTGGTATAACGCGCACCGTGGCAAGGGCAATGGTACTCATCCGGGTGGGACTTGTCATTATTCCAGCCAATCGTACATCCCAAATGTTTACAAATTGGTGAAAGCGCATAAATTTCTCCGTGCTCATTCTTACGGATCCAGGCCGTAAGCGTAGCTGTACTGGCATACCATCCGTCTTGCTGCTGAAGCTCAAATGTAAATTCCTGCGGCTCATCCGTGATTTTCGCGGTTTCCACAACCTTGATGAACTCCCCTGCGCCTTTCTTATGTAGTATCGGGTCCGCCGCAAAACGGATCATAGGAAGAATCGCACCCACTCCCATAAAAGCAGTGGCACCGCCGAGCGTGTACGTTAAAAACTGCCTGCGTGACATCTCTTTACGGCTGGGTGGTGGGTCGGGCCAGGTCTCCTGTTGCTCATTATAGCTACTCATATTGCAATATAACCCCCTTTTTCAATATATATGAAAATGTATATCGCCGTAAGATTATGAGGCCGGACCGAATATGGATGCCTATTTTGGAAATAAAAGCGCTTCAGTTATTTTGCTTCTTTATTGCTAAATTCGTTTTCAAGGAATAAGATCACATGTCACATAAGTTCAACCTAATCATAGCCCAGGCTCCAAAACCCGTCAAGAATATTGTCTATTTTGTGACAAGCCGAATAGGGCATAAATCTATAAATTGTTGATTTTTCGTCACATTTAAACCTCTTTTATTTCTGCCACATTGCCTGGATTTTGTCCCTCACAACGCTATTCAGATGTCCTCCTTGAGGCACCTCAATATTAGGCAGGGCAAGAACTAAATCGCTTTCAATAATTTCATGACCAGACAGGTTCACATCCACAGTCAGCACAATCGCATACTGGAAGCCACTGGATTTGACTTTATGACAAAGCTCATTAATTAAACCCTTATAACCAGCACCCATGTACTGCAAAGCGGGATACGTCACAATTCGGCCACGAAATGGAATCTCAACAATGTCCATAAAATCACGCAGTCTTTCAAGCGCCGCAGCTGTCTCAACAGGGCTCTCTGTACCCTGTAAACCGGTGAAAGGAATCAGACAAGTATCATAGAATTCCCCATTTTCTTTCCAGTCTGCGGGGTTAAAATCACTAAATTTCATCCTGTTCCTCTCCTTTGTCGTTATGATAGAACCAAATCGGAATTATACAGGACCTATTATAGTGAACATGTGAGATGATCGTCTACCTTTGATTCTATAAAGCCACCTCAACAGAAATATCAGGACATCCGGCCTATTTAAGCACCTTACGTCCTGATATCCCAAAACAGCCCCACTGGGAGAGGCTGATGCCTTGATTTTTTTCTCAGGTACTTTGCGGGTCCTGAAAATGTATAAGATCCTTAAGCCAGGTTTTTCAGCTCTGCGGTCAGATTCCGGAAAGCAATCTCGTCCCCCGCAGCCAGCGCCGTGTCAATCTCCCGGTACAAGATGTCGGTACGCCGCTTTCGCAGCGCTTCGTCCCACACCATTTCTGCTGCAAGTCCAAGCATCACTTCATAGGTAGCCTTCATTTTGTCCATTCGATACACCTCCGCTGTTTAAGAGATTCCGTGTGTTCGGTCCTTCTTTTGTTTTCGGTTACATTGAAGCCGGCTCCTACTTAAGCATATTCACCAATTCCAGCTCCGTTCAACATTATGTCTTCTACATCGCTGAATGTGTCTGTGCCTACCTCCCAGCTGTGTTCCTTCTGCTCTTCTCTTCTGCTACAAAAGCTTCTTGGGCGCCGCAGCCCGGGTTCCCCATGATGTCATCATGACAGCTGGCCCTTCCGAAGTCTCACCAAGCCTTAGCATTCCCAGATGTACCATCATCCGCAAAATCCGCCCTTCCATAATGGAAGTGGCATCATCATAGTAAAACGGCTTGACTAGCCAGCCTACTCCCTTGACCAGTGAAGGAACACTGACCCACCGGTCTGCACTGATACTGATCCAGTACACAAGTGAGGGCAGATTAGGTATGGCACCTTTATACAGTCTTAACCAAAAGGAGAATAACTGCATCAGGCTTTCACATTTTCCCGCTTCCAGCACCGCCACTCCTGCCGTGGTCAATCTTAGTTGGAAGCCTGCCTCAGAGATCCAGTGACGATGGCGGGCGTAATCATACAGCAGCGCCAACCTAGGCGGATAATGTTCGCCTGCCCTGCCGTATCCGAACCTCCATCCTCCCTTGTTCAGCAACGGCTCCGGGATATGAAGGGCGTTCATCACCCCCTGCTGGTAACGCTTGTAAAGCGCTCCTTCCTGATTTAGCTCCGGCTCGTTCTCCCCGATATACCGTAGGAACAACAGAAGGTCACTGTCCAGCATTTCACCTTCACTCCGGTACCCTTCAGGCTCGGGACTCCCCTCAACCTTCTCCAGAATGTGCTGGCCCATGGCTTCCCGGAAGCGTACCTTCAAGTCCCCGGGCATCTGGTATAAATACCGTGTCTGTTGTGAAGCACCGTTAAAGAGCCAGCCCCCATTTTTGAAGCGTGATACCAGTTCCCGGTAATTCCCTTGCTTTTCTGAAGGAGCATCAAATGATGCTTGCCTCGCTGCCGCCAACAAATCCTCTAGACTGAAGTGGCTGCGCCCATCGAACAACAGCGTGTTCAAGAAACGTAATTCTTGCGGACTGCTCCCCTGGATATAAGACTCCAGAAAATCCCGGCTTCCCAACGTAACCAAGATACTTTGGATCAAATCATGCTTAGAATTCTGCTTGCATTGGCATTGATAGCGTCCCGCAATGGCGGTTAGCTGACCAATATCTGCGTAAGTGAGCATATCCGCCAGATTCATGTTTTATCGCCTCACCGTTTTACTACCATTATGGGATTTAATGCCCTTTTTATTCCTTTTCACGCAAAAAAAATAACCCGAATGGTCGGGTTAACGCTGGTTTTGCAAGATATGACGCGAACAATTGTACAACAGCGGGTTCCAATCCTGTCCCTTCTTCTCTAGAATAGTCAGTGACAGGTTACCGATCCGTTCCACATATTTATCCTTATATAAAGCAATGTACAGTTGGGCCAAGAATCCGCCGTGTGAGATGACCAGAATGTTCTTGTCCGGATATCGAGCGGAAATATCTTTAATAAAATCAAGAGCACGCGCCTGTAACTGCTCATCCGTCTCCTGTCCTAGATCAAGCGTGTTCCAATCCTTACCCCACTTCGCTTCACGCTCCGCCGAAGTCAGTCCTTCTACCAGTCCGTAAGCCCGCTCCCTGATTCGTCCATCCCCTTCAAGCAGTGGAATGCCGAGCTTCCCGGCAACAATACTTCCGGTTTCTGAGGCTCGGGACAAATTGCTAGTGATACAATAATCCCAGTGATAAGGCTCCTGCAACAGTCGTTCTCCGAGCATGTCTGCCTGCATTTTCCCCTCATCATTCAGCGGAATATCAGTCTGTCCCTGTATTTTACCAGCCGCATTCCAATCTGTCAGCCCGTGCCGTACCAAGCCCAGTAGCATCCGTATCACCCTTTCCTTAATGTATTGCTTCTAAATGTACCACGGAAACAAGCAAAAGTCTTCTTTTTCAAAGAGCAGGGAGGAATTATGGAGTATGTTGCATAAAAACAAAAAGATCCTCTTTACAGATGTAAAGGGATCTCTTCATTGTCTGCGGTAGCGATTCAGACGGGTCAACGAGAATACTGACAGCCCGACACCAAGCATGGACAGCAGCATCCAATATTGCGGGTGTGTAGGTCCCATACTTACTACAAAAGGCTCAATAATTCCACCTTCGGAGGTCATTCCAGGATAAGTCGACTGCCAATCCATAGAAACGCCGGCAATGCCAGTCTCCACAATACCACTCTGCGCAGACATGGTATTACTCGGTGTCTTGAACAACGTAAAGTAAAGGAAGCTGCAAATAAACACCGCCAAAAAACAGGCAATCCAAAGGCTGATCCGGTGGCGAAAAATTGTGGAATTCCCTGCTGATTTGCCATCACCCGGCATAAGCCAAGGACTTTCCAGGTAAATTCGCTCCATAACCTTTGCATTTATTGCTTCTGCACGTTCGTCGCTCACTTCCTCTTGCAACTCATAAATCAACTGGCTACTCTCCTGCCACAACGCCCATTCGGCCGCGCAGTAAGGACAACTCTCGATATGCTTCTCAAGCAATTTGCGCTGTGGGTCGTTGCGGGGAGCGTCCCATAAAGAGGGGATACTTTCTTGCGCTTCCCTGCAGTCCATTGACCTTACATCCTCTCAACCTGCTCCTCATCGTAAACAGGCTCATAGAAATAGGATTCGAGTTGGAGCTTCACACTGCTCCTGGCACGGAACAATAATGATTTCACGGAGCTGACACTCTGATCGAGAATTACGGCAATTTCCTGATAGTCCATCTGATCGTATTCACGCAGAATCAGCGCGGATCGCTGCTTCTCAGGAAGATTGTTAATAGCTTCACGCACCAGGTTCATCCGTTCTTTGCGGAGTGCAGCCTGCTCCGGGGCCACCTCTAGTGGTGCTACAGGCGTATATCCACTCTCCTCGAGGGATACGTTACCTGCACGGTTCTTACGAAGTTCACTGAGCACCGTATTACGGGCGATCGTATATAACCAGGTCGAAAAAGATGCATCTACTTCCCGGAAGGAGTGCAAACTGCGGAACGCCTTGTAAAAGGTCTCCGAGCATAGATCCTCCGCGATCAGCTCCATATGGGAATTCTTCAGCATATGGTACACAAACGCCAAAATCTTGCGCTGGTAACGCCGCATCAATTCCGAATATAATTCTGTATTTCCTTGCTTGATTTGCTGGATCAACTGGGAATCCGTCATGGTGAGTTTCGGCCTCCTCGCCTTCCACGTCTTTCCCGTCCCGAGCACTACATATTATTACCGGGCAGGGCTTGAAAAGTTGCGGTGGTACTGAAAAAAATGAATTGCCTGACGAACAACACTTCTATGTATATTCACATACCCAAAGATTAAGGCATGTATCTGTTGCAGCACAGTAAAAAAATCCCGGCTACCGGACATTGACGACATCACGAAACTAGCAATCTCCAAAAATACTTTCCTATTGTACCACACATCTACATAGGATTACATTAATAGACTTGGCTTTGGGAAAAACGTCGCACTCTCACCTCCCATAATGCAAATAACAAAGATAGAAGATTAGTTTATTAAAGTTCACATAAATTGTTAGCTCGAAATCCTTAACGCCAAAAAACAATAATATCCCGCAGCAAGCAAATTATTCAAATAAAGTGTTGACAGAATGTAAACGGATACAATATAATAAAAGTACAGTATGGTTTCTCTCCACTCCTATCCAAAACTGCACGGTTCCAAATTTCTTTGTGAACTGTAACCGCTTATAATGTAAGCGGTCTTTTTTTTGTCTATTTTTAGTAAGGATTGGCATTGGGTTGTTGTTGTGACTGGTTGCTCGTGGTTACGTGGTTGGTGGTTGTGACTCATCGATCATGCTGCTGGCCCATCCCTGGTGGTTCACAGTTGGTGAATAATGACGCTTGTGCTTGTGACTCGTCGTTCCCGGTAGCTCACAGTTGGTGACTGGTCGCTCGTGGTTACGTGGTTGGTAAAATGATTACGCTTATCGCTTATCGCTTATCGCTTATTGCTTATTGCTTGTTGCTTATTGCTTGTTGCCTCTAGCTGGCGGCTTGTGATTTGCATTGTGGTCCAGTAACGGGATTTTCTCCCGTTATTTTGGGTGCTGCTTCCCTTTTGCTTTAAATAACAGGATTTTCTCCTGTTATTCAGCCTCCTATTTGGCAAAAAGCCAACAACGTCGCCTATTAACTGGAGTTTTTCCTGTTAATTTATCCAAAAGTGATCAAGAGGCAAATTTAACTGGAACTTTTCCTGTTATTAATCTTCATAGTGTGGTACACGGCAGTGTTGCAACAATTTTGAGCAGGAGGTTTTGAATACCAGATTTCATACAGCAGAATGAATACACCACAGCACACACACTAGTGTTCATAAACTAGAGTACACATCAGAGAAACTTATCAGGTTTACACATCCGGGTCCATAAACCAAAGTCGCTCAACTGAGATTGTTCCTTGAGTTTGCATATCAGGGTTCACACATCTGAGTTCGTACACCTGAGCTTCTCATTCCCGAATTCACACACCTGAGCTTCTCACATCCGAATTTACTCAACTGAGTCCACGCACTTGAGTTCGCACTCCAGAGTTCCTCTCCCGAGATCACACACCAGAATTCGCACATCAGAGCTCGCACACATGAGTTTTATATAGCAGAGTTTCACGTACCAGAGTTTCACCTACCAGAGTCTACACATACCAGAGTTACACATAGCAGAGTTTCACATACCAGAGTCTACGCATCACTCCAAGGTACACACATCAATGTTCCCTGCCACCAGAGCTCGCACACAAGTGTTTCATACACAGCGTTCCAGAGTTTTAATCGAAAAAAAGCCGGGGCATCACGCCCCGGCTTTTACACATATACCGTATAGTCTTTTTGCTGCAGCAGGATCTTGGCTCGCTCCATGTCCGTCTCCTGACGGAAGGACAGACGCATGATTCCGGGAACATCTTCCCGGCTCTCAATAATCTGCACGTTGCTGAGGTTGATGCCCTGATCGCCCAGTTCAGTCGCAATCCGTCCGATAATACCCGGATGGTCCGGAACATCAATATGAAGGTCGAACAACGGCGTGATCATGCCCTTACGCCGCTCCGGAAGCTGGCTGCGGAAACTGTTCGCTTCGTGGAAAGCCTGTTCAATCCCAGTTCCATCCCCAGCCTCCAGCAAGGTGATAAAAGCATCGACCTCCTGGTTCCAGTCCTTCAACAGGCGCAGCATCACGGAACGGTTGTTGAGCAGAATATCACGCCAGATCACGGGATCACTGGAAGCGATCCGTGTAATATCACGGAAGCCACCCGCAGCCAGTGTGCTGTAGAGCGAATCCTTATTGTCGTAGGCATGAATCTGGTTCACCAACGCTACAGCTATGATGTGCGGCAGATGGCTAATCGCACCAACGATCTCGTCGTGGTGCTCGGGGTCCAGCCTTACAATCTGTGCTTTCGTATGTAAAAGCAGAGATGATAGTGCATTATAGGCCTCCTCTGGTACATCAGGTGGAGGTGTTAGCACATAGTAGGCGTTCTCGAACAAGAGTGAAGAGGCTGCTTCCACCCCGGAACGCTCGGAGCCTGCCATCGGATGCCCACCAATAAAATGCACATCCGGCAAATCAAGCGTGAGCGCACATGCGGAGATGCTGGCTTTGGTGCTGCCAACATCCGTGATGATGCAGCCTGGCTTCAGCGGGAGCTTACTGAGCTGAATAAGATATTCCTCCAGCAGTCCTACAGGCACACATAAGAAAATAAAATCGGCATCAAGTGCCGCTTCCTCGACAGAAAGCGTGGCATGATCGACCACGCCTCTGCTAATGTATTTCTGAACGAGTTCAGGACGGTGGGCATGGCCTACAACGGTCAGGCCCTCCTTGCCTTTAAAGCAAAGGGCCAGAGAGCCTCCGATCAGACCGACACCGAATATTGCTATTTTTGTCGTCATGTTCTTTGAACTACCTGCCTTCTGTGATTTCAGTTCATTTGTATCCCGTTATGCCAGCACACCCTGCTCGGACAACACTGCTTCGAGTGCAGCGATTAGGGCTTTATTCTGCTCAGTGGAACCCACCGTAGCACGAATGTAAGTTGGATACACTTGATGACCTGCTCTGATGATGACCCCTTTGCGAAGTAACGCATCAAAGATCTCCGTCCCAGGCTTACGCACATCCACCATAATGAAATTACCATGCGCCGGGAAAGACTTCAGTCCAAGACGTTCAAACTCTCCTTGAAGCTGTACAATGCCCTCACGGTTAAGACGACGACATTCTTGTACATAGTCCTGATCCTGCAGAGCAGCCAACGCTGCTGCCTGAGAGACACGGGTCGTATTGAATGGCTCGCGCACTTTGTTGATCAACGAAATGATAGTCGGGCTGGCAACACCATAGCCAATCCGCAGGGCGGCCAATCCGTAGATTTTGGAGAAAGTACGCAGCACTACAAGGTTAGGGTAGGTACCAAGCAGCTTGATGCCGTCCGTGTAGGAGGGATCAGTTACATACTCACAGTAAGCCTCATCGAGCACAACCATAACATGTGCAGGCACGGCATCCAGGAATGCAAGCAGAGCATCATGCGCTACAATCGTTCCTGTAGGGTTATTTGGGTTACAGATCCAGATGATCTTGGTGCGGTCCGTAACACGGGCCAGGATACCGTCCAGATCATGCGTTCCGTCGATCAGCGGCACTTCGATTGTAATCGCGCTTTCGATGTCCGCATTGCTCTTATAGACAGAGAAGGTCTGATCAGCCATGATCGTCTCATCACCAGGCAAGAGGAATGCACGAGTGATCAATGCGATGATTTCGTCAGAGCCACAGCCAAAAATAATATTGTCATTCTTCACACCAAGATGAGCAGCCAGCGCAGTTGTCAATTCAACAGCCGACCCGTCCGGGTAAAGATACAGATTGTCCAGTTCCTTGATAATAGCGGCTTTCGCGCTTGGTGAAGCCCCGTAAGGATTCTCGTTCGAAGCCAGCTTGATAACTTCTTCTAAGCCAAGCTCTCTTTTAACATCTTCAATAGGTTTCCCTGGTTTGTAGACTGGCAAGTCTACGATATTCGGTTTAGGATTCATGAACCCTTCCTCGCTCTCCAAATTGTAGTTATGGTTTTAATTGTGCCACAAATTCGCGAATTTGCAACAGCCCCTCCTGGCGTGTGGAAGGGTTATCCAGTAGTGGAATCACATCCTCCACTTTGCGGACGATGGCACTCCCCACCACAACTCCGTCGCAAATCTTGGCGAAGCGAGCTACCTGCTCACCAGTCGAGATCCCAAATCCCACAGCAACCGGAAGATCTGTCGCTTGTCGTACGGATTGGATAAAGGCATCGACGCCTTCATGAAAAGAGGAGCGTTCCCCTGTAACGCCCAGCGAGGATACACAATACACGAAACCGCTGGCCCCATTCACGATTCGAGCAATACGCTCACTGGAGGTTGGAGCCACCAATGGTATGAGATTAATCCCGGCTTCACGACTGCGGTTGCGCATATCCTCCGCTTCCTCGATAGGCAGATCGGGAATAATCAGGCCACTGATTTCATAAGCGTTAAGCTCGGCAAAAAAGGTATCGAGGCCCATTTGCAGAACGGGATTGTAGTAGGTGAACAAAATGAACGGCAGCTGGCTGCCGGCTTGACGCGCTTTGAGCGCGGTCTCCATACAGATGCGGATATTAACCTGTCCGCGCAGTGCCCGTGTGGAGGCCCGCTGGATGACCGGACCGTCCGCAAGCGGATCGGAATATGGAACGCCCAGCTCCAAAATGTCGGCTCCTGCAGCTTCCAGCTCAGCGATAATGGCTAATGTCGTCTCCAGATCGGGGTCACCAACGGTAAGAAAAGGAATCAGCGCCGTACGTCCCTCTGCCTTCAGCTTCCGGAACACCAGATCCATCCGGTTCGTTGTTTCGGTTGTCATGCTTTTTCTGCCCCTTCCGTGTACGCCATTATCGATTCTACATCCTTATCGCCACGTCCAGACAAGCAGATGACCACGATATCATCCTTCGTCAGGGTCGGTGCAATCTTCACGGCCTGGGCAATGGCATGAGCCGACTCCAGGGCAGGAATGATGCCTTCCGTAACAGACAGCAGCTTCAGCGCATCCAGCGCTTCGGCATCGGTAATCGGCACATACTGCGCACGCTTAATATCCTTCAGATAGGAGTGCTCTGGTCCGACTCCCGGATAATCCAGACCTGCCGATATGGAGTGGGCTTCCTGCACCTGACCATATTCATCCTGTAGCAGATAGCTCATGGAGCCCTGGAAGACCCCTTGGGTTCCCTTGCTCATAGTAGCTGCATGATAAGGCGTGTCCACCCCTTTACCCGCTGCTTCAACACCGATCATTCCTACATTCTCATCTTTTACAAAAGGATAGAACATGCCAATGGCATTGCTGCCTCCTCCGACTGCCGCGATCAAGAGATCCGGCAGACGGCCTTCAGCCTCTAGAATCTGGCGGCGGGTCTCATCTCCAATCACTCGTTGGAAGTTACGAACCATCATCGGATATGGGTGCGGCCCTACTGCTGAACCCAGTACGTAGAACGTATCATCCACATGGCTGACCCAGTAGCGTAGTGCTTCGTTACCGGCATCTTTGAGCGTGCGTGTGCCAGAGGTTACGGGAATGACCTCTGCGCCGAGCAGCTTCATACGGAACACATTCAAGGCTTGGCGGCGAGTATCCTCTTCACCCATGAATACCTTGCACTCCATCCCGAGCAGCGCTGCCACAGTCGCGGTAGCAACACCATGCTGACCTGCGCCTGTCTCGGCGATCACCTTTGTTTTCCCCATCTTTTTGGCCAGAATCCCTTGACCGATAGCGTTGTTGATCTTATGCGCGCCGGTGTGGTTCAGGTCTTCCCGCTTCAGATAGATTTTCGCTTCACCCAGATGCTTGCTAAGGCGTTCCGCGTAATACAGCGGAGTCTCACGCCCGGAGTATTGCTTAAGCAGATAATCTATTTCTTCCTGAAAAGCAGGGTCTGCCGAATGCTTGCGGTAGGCTTCCTCCAGCTCAATCAGTGCGTTCATCAAAGTCTCGGGTACGAAGCGGCCCCCGAAAGAACCGAAACGTCCATGCTGGTCCGGTACCTGTGTCATGATTGCTTCACCCTTTCCACAAAAGCGGTCATTTTGATAATATCCTTGATGCCGTCGCTCTCTACACCACTGGAGACGTCTACGCCGTCTGGTGCGTATTGCTCCAGCAGTTCCCCAACATTGCCGGGATGAAGCCCGCCAGCGACAAACAGCGGCAATCCATGTGCAGCAGCTGCTTCACGGTAAGCCGGAATCAGTTCCCAGGCAAAGGTACGGCCGGAGCCTCCACTCTGCAGGGGATCATAGGTATCGAGCAGGAGCGCATCCACACTCCCTGCGTATAATTCAAGAGAAGCTGGACCCTTTCCGGCAGCAGCACTGTCTGTCTCCTGTACCGATAGTGCCTTCCATACCTGGGCTCCAGGAAAAGCAAGCTTCACCGCCTGGCAAAACTCCGGGCTCTCGTTTCCGTGCAGCTGAATGACATCCAGTTGCACATCATCAAGCAACGCTCTGAGCTCTGCCAGCTCAGGGTTGACAAAGACACCGGCAGCCTTGGGAATGCTGCCGGTCTTCCAATTCCGCAGCTCAGAGACCAGCTCTGCGGCTTTTTCCCGTGTCACGTTTCGACGACTGGGAGCAAAGACGAATCCGATATAATCCAAAGGCAAGCGCTCCATAGATTTTAGCACTTCAACGTCCTGAAGTCCACAGATTTTTACCTTTGTCTCAGCCATGACGGACACGGCCCTTTCCTTCGGGGAGAGGACCGAGCAAAATATTCACGGCAGTCTCTACATCCGGCTGGCGCATCAAGTACTCTCCGACCAACACACCCTGCGCCCCTGTTGTACCTAAATAGGCGATATCTGCAGGCCCGGCAATCCCGCTCTCGCTAATTATCGGCACACCCGCCGGGATTTCTCTGACCAGTTCCGCTGTGGTAGTAAGCGAAGTCTCGAACGTCCGCAGATTGCGATTATTAATCCCCAGCAGCACATGTGAGGCCGTTCCTTTTCCAGTATCCAATACAGTCGCAAGCTCGGTTCGATCATGCACCTCAATTAGCACATCGAGACCAAGACTACCGGCCGTATCTGTGAATGAAGCCAGCGCTGCCGGTGTAAGAATGGCCGCAATCAGCAGCACTGCATCCGCACCAAGCAGGCGGGCTTCATAGATTTGCTTCTCATCAATAATAAAATCCTTGCGCAGCAGCGGCAGTCCGACGGCTTCGCGAACCTGTTGCAGATACGCACCGCTACCTTGAAAATATTCCTTGTCCGTCAGCACGGATAAGCAATCCGCGCCTCCTGCTTCATAGCCCCTGGCAATGGCAACAGGGTCGAAATCGGCACGGATCAATCCCTTGGAGGGCGACGCCTTTTTCACTTCGGCGATCAATCCCATTCCTCTGTTCCTGCGGCTTACCAGGGCTTCACGGAAGCCTCTCGTTCCCGGCAATGCTGCAATATCACGTTCAGCCTGGGCTAGCGAAAAGCTGGCCGCCAGCGTCTCTACTTCTTTAATCTTGGTGGCAACAATTTTATCAAGATACATAGTTAAGCTCCTCCGTCATCGCTACAAGCTGTTTCAGCTTGGATAATGCCTGCCCCGAATCCACTACTGCCTTAGCTTTCTCTACGCCCCCGGCCAGCGTATCGGCAAGACCTGCTACATAGATACAGGCTCCCGCATTCGCCAGAACGATATCCCGATACGGGCTGACTTGGCCTTGCAGTACCGATGTAATAATTGCCGCATTCTCAGCTGCATCACCGCCCAGTACGTCTTCCAGTGGATGCATCGTGAGGCCCAGCTCCTGTGGTGTCACCTCATAGGTGCTCACTACACCGTTCTTCAGTTCTGACACCAATGTCGGTGCCGAGATACTGATCTCATCCAGACCATCCAGGCTGCTGACAACCATCGCTCGCTTGGAGCCAAGCTCCTTCAGGACAGTCGCTACAGTTGCTGTTTTGCTGCGGTCATAGATACCAAGAAGCTGGCGGTCCGCCCCGGCGGGGTTGGTCAACGGCCCCAGCATGTTGAATACTGTACGAACACCCAGCTCACGACGCGGTGCCGCAGCATGCCGCATGGAGGGATGATAGATCTGTGCGAACAGGAAGCAAATGCCGATGCTGTCCAGACATTGACGTGCCTGCTCGGCATTGAGATGGATATTAACACCCAGAGCCTCTAGCACATCAGCACTGCCCGCGCGCCCTGAGGCGGAACGGTTGCCGTGCTTGGCGACCCGTACCGACGCTGCTGCCGAAATAATCGCCGAGACTGTGGAAATGTTAAACTTATGAATACCGGAGCCGCCTGTGCCGCAAGTGTCTAGCAGGCGAGCGCTCTCTGTGGATACATGCGTACCGAATCCACGCATCGCTTCCGCGAACCCAGTAATTTCATCTACGGTCTCCCCTTTGATCCGCAGCGCGGTCAGCAGGGCGCCAATCTGCGCAGAAGATGCCTTGCCGTCCATAATCGCGCCCATAATGTCCCGCGCCTCGCTGCGGGAAAGATCCTTGCCTTCGATCAAACCGGCGAGTCCCGATTGTATCAATTTCGTTGCTTCCATGCTCTCTTCCTCCTGTTCAGTTGAATGATTCTATCAAGGGGTATATTCATACATGTAATCCTGATTGATTACCTGTTTCTCTTGGACCTGAGCCGGAAACATCGCTTCTGCCATCCGGATCGCCTTCAGCATACCTTTCGCCTTGTTCATTGTTTCTTCGTACTCCTTCTCGGGAACCGAATCCCACACAACCCCGGCCCCGGCCTGCACATAGGCTCTGCCTTCACGGAAAATAATTGTGCGAATTGTGATGCAGGAGTCCATGTTACCGGAAAATCCGAGATAACCTATAGCGCCTGCATAAGCCCCCCGCGCTTCCTGTTCCAGCTCTGCGATAATTTCCATCGCCCGCAGCTTCGGTGCACCGGAGACCGTGCCCGCTGGCAAGCAGGACAGGAAGGCATCGAAGAAATCCTTATCATCGGCCAATGTGCCTGACACCCCGGAGACCATATGCATGACATGTGAGTATTTCTCAATCTCCATGAATGAATCACATTTTACAGTGCCGAATTTTGAGACCCGGCCGAGATCGTTGCGTCCAAGATCGACGAGCATCAGGTGCTCGGCGCGCTCTTTTTCATCCTCCAGCAATTCAGCAGCCAGCGCACGGTCCGCAGCTTCATTCTGGCCTCTGGGACGAGTTCCGGCGATCGGCCGCGTCTCCACCCGGCTACCGTCTACTTTGACCAGCGCCTCTGGCGAGGTGCCGACGATGATCTCCTCATCCATTTTCAAATAATACATATAAGGTGAAGGGTTCAATGTTCTCAGTAGTCGATAGACATGAAGCGGTGAGACCTCAGTTTCAATATGCAGCCGTTGGGACAGCACCACTTGAAAAATATCCCCAGCCCGGATATATTCCTTAGCCTGCTCCACATTGTTCATATACTGTTCCTTCGTCAGATTCGAGTGGATATCCCCGAGCTCAATGTCTTCTGGAAGACTGCGTTTGTTGACGTTCTCCTTGGGCCCTTCTTTCTGTAATTCTTCGGCCATCTCCTCCAGCCCCGCACTAAGGGTCTCGTAATTGGCGCGAATGTCTGCATCGGTGTCGCCGTCCTTGATATGCAGATTGCCAATCAGCAGAAGCTGCTGCTTCACATGATCGAACACAATAATCCGGTCGCAAAACATAAAGCGGATATCATCCATCTTCAGATCATCGTTGGCATGTGGGGAGAGCTTCTCATAATATTGCAGCAGATCATATCCGAAGAATCCGATTGCGCCACCCGTAAACGGGGGCATCTCCGGCAGCTTGGGACTACGGTAGGAACGAAGTAGCGCCTTAAGCTCCTCTATAGGTTTACCTTTCAGGTGCTTTTTCTCGCCGCCAACCTCAACCTCGATCACTCCCTTTTTGCCAGAGATCAACAAGAACGGGTCGCTGCCAATGAAGGAATACCGGGCCCACTGGATGCCGCCTTCCACACTTTCAAGCAAAAATGCGTGGTCACGTGAAGCAAAACGCTGGAAGAGCCGGATCGGCGTCTCCATATCGGCAAGCAGCCGTTTTACAACAGGGATCAGATTATAGTCCCGCGACAGCGCCACTACTTGTTCAACACTCGGATTCGTCATTGGGTACCTCCTGAGGGAATGGTTGGTTTATAAAATCAAAAAAACCTCTACCGAAGTAGAGGTTTGTGTAAGTAAGTATATGAAATAAAGTATAGGACAAATCAGCAGCGCATTTGCAGAAATATCCTTAAATGGCTGCACTGAATACACTTCACCTGTAATCAGACAACTCAAAAAAAGAATCTTCCTCACTCTATGCTCTCAGCTAATCTCATCTAAAATCCTGTACTCAACTCAGCTATACTCATCTCAACTAAACTAAACTCTGCTATACTCGGCTAACTACACTATACATGATGACAGAGGTCACTGACAACCCCGAATCATGAATTTATGACTTGCTCTGTGCTAGGTCTGGACGAAGCTTGCGTGCTTCATTCAAATAAACATGATGAATCTCACGTTGTGTCTTCTCCGTATTAACCTGTACCATCAGGCGGATACATTGAGGCAGGCTGCCCTTGACAGGAATCTCAACGGCACACATCAGAGGCACCATTTCCCAGCCTTCTATCTCCCGAATGGCACGGGCCGGAAATGTAGCATCCAGGTCCTCAGTCATGGTTATCCAGACACTGCAAATATCCTCGGCAATAACATCATTGCGCTCTACGATCTCCCGCAACAGCACAACGGTCTCCCGCAGAATCTCTGCTTCTTCATTGCCCGTCACGGTTGTTGCTCCGCGAATTCCCCGGTTTACCACGGGCTTCCCTCCTTCTTGAGCTGTGCAATAACCTCGCGTACCAGCGATGCCTGCACATCATCAACAATACTGACCGCTCCGATCTCATCCGGTACGATAAAGGTCATTCGGCCTTCCTTGAATTTCTTATCATGCATCATGGCTTCCATCAGCTCGTCCTCACTGTACTCGGCAGGAAGAGTGACCGGAAGTCCAAGCGACGTCAGCATGGAGACCGTCTCATCATAGATGGATTGGTCACGTCCCAGCTTCACAGCCAGAAGTGCCGAACCTGCCATTCCAATGGCAATGGCTTCCCCATGCAGGAATACCCCATAGCCGCCAACCGCTTCAATCGCGTGACCGATTGTGTGGCCAAGGTTCAGAATGGCACGCAGACCCTGCTCACGTTCATCGGTTGACACGACCTGAGCCTTAATGGCACAGCCGCGTTCTAGCGCATAACCTAGAGCTTCAGGCTGCAGTGCCAGCAGTTCAGCCGCATGCTCCCGGCACCAGTAGGCAAAATCCTTATCCAGAATGAGGCCATGCTTCACTACTTCAGCGAGTCCGGAAGAGACTTGACGTGCCGGTAATGAAGCCAGCGTATCCAAATCATAGAGCACCATTGACGGCTGATAAAAAGCACCGATCATATTCTTCGCCAGCGGATGATTCACTGCCACCTTGCCGCCTACACTACTGTCATGCGCCAATATCGTAGTAGGAATCTGGAGGAAGCCAATTCCCCGCATATAGGTCGCAGCCACGAAGCCCGCCAAATCGCCAACAACACCACCACCCAGGGCCAGCACCGCCGAACGGCGGTCCAGCCCAGCCTGGATGGCTGTGGTCATGACTTCTTCATAGACCTTCAGCGACTTCGAAGCTTCACCCGCTTCAAATACATGGCTAACAACAGTGTAGCCATAATTCCGCAGAGCAGCTTCCAATGCCGGAAGGTAGCGCGGGGCTACTTCCGAATCGCTGACGATCAGCAGCGGGCTGCGAACCGGGAATCCGGCCTCCGTACATCGCTCGCCAATCTCCACCAGCAAGCCGCTGCCGATATGAATCGGATAAGAACGTTCACCCAATTCCACCCTGATGCTACGCATGACTAGTAACGCTCCAGTTGGGCGAGATAGTTGTCGTAGTTGACTTTGATTTCTTCCATGGAATCTCCACCGAATTTGTCAAGGAAGCCTTTCGCAATTTCCCAAGCTACAACGTTCTCCAGAACTACACATGCCGCCGGTACTGCGCAAGCATCCGAACGTTCTACTTGAGCCGTGAATGGCTCCTTCGTATCAATATCCACGCTTTGCAGTGGTTTATAGAGAGTAGGGATCGGCTTCATCACGCCGCGGACCACTACTGGCATACCGTTGGTCATACCACCTTCAAAACCGCCCAGACGATTGCTCGACCGGTAGTAGCCTTTGGACGCCTCGTAAGCAATCTCGTCATGAACCTGCGAACCGCGCAGCTTGCCTGCTTCAAAGCCGATGCCGATCTCTACGCCCTTGAACGCATTAATGGACATTACCGCTCCGGCAATGGCACCATCCAGCTTGCGATCGGATTGAACATGACTACCTAGTCCGATAGGAAGACCTTCAACAATACACTCGACGATGCCTCCAATGGAGTCGCCTTCTTCCTTGATCTTGTCTATGTAGGACTCCATTTTTTGTTCTGTCTCTTTATCCACAACTCTTACAGAGGATTCCTCTGTACGGGCGATCAATTCATCGATTGGCAGATCGTTCGCAGGCGCTTCAATCTCGCCGATTCGAATAACCTGTCCAGCAATTTTCACGCCAAACGCGGCCAGAAACTGTCTAGCCACCGCACCGCAGGCTACTCTTGCTGCCGTCTCGCGTGCGCTGGAGCGCTCCAGTACATTACGTAGGTCAGTATGGTTATACTTCAGACCACCGTTAAGATCCGCATGACCTGGACGTGGGCGATTCACCCGGCGTTTCTCTTCGTCGTTGCCCGGAATCGGCTCGATGTTCATGATATTTCTCCAGTGTGTCCAGTCCTTATTCTCTACAACGAGCGCAACTGGAGCACCTGTGGTGTAACCATGACGTACACCCCCGACAATATTGGCGGTATCTTTCTCAATTTGCATCCGTCGGCCACGACCATATCCTTTTTGACGGCGCTGCAACTGGAAATTCAACTCTTCAAAATTCAGTGTAAGATTGCTTGGCAATCCCTCAATAATGGCAGTAAGCTGGGGGCCGTGCGTTTCCCCCGCTGTTAAATAGCGTAAACTCATGCTGCGTTCCCCCTTCACACTTTTAAACTGTAAACCGCTAAAATGTTGATGATCTTTGCTCATTATAGTATAGGGAATCCGCTTTGACAAGGAAGTCAGTTCATTGCAGAGATCCCTTCTGGAAGTTAAAAAGCGCCGCCTACACCCTTTTGGGTATAAACGGCGCCGCTCTGGGCCCGGGTGATGGTGATCAACTGCCGACACGCCGTCTGGCCGTAGGCAGGACTTTTTGGTCCGCTTCCAGCTGCAGCAGGGTCTTAAGCTGCACATCATCCATGCCGAGAATCTGCCCGCACTCACGAACGGTAATGAAACCGCGCCGATAGGCGGCAATAACCTTACTTTTGTCCATCAATTAAACGACCTTTCGCTTCGTACTCAGATTGCTGTCTAAGATCCAGTATCGCTGGAACCCGTGCAAAGTATACGTGCAGGCTGTTTAAAAGATGAAAAAGAAGGCTTTATTTTTTCCGGTAGAAGAACGTTTCCGTCGTTTCAAAGCCATACTGTCCCGGAGTGAAGATCTGTTCCGTGCTGCCGACAAAAAGATATCCGCCGGGACGAAGGCTTTGAGCGAATTTGTGATACAGCTTATGCTTCGCTTCCTCCGTGAAATAGATCATCACATTGCGGCAAATAATGAGGTCGAACCCGTCATCGAACTTGTCCAGCAGCAAATTCTGCTTGCGGAAATCAACATGCTTTTTCAGAGAATCGCTGACTTTGAGAACCGGACCTTCTGGTGCAAAGTAACGGTCCGCCACATCCTTCGGCACATCCTTGATGGAACGCTCCAGATACAGGCCCTGCTTCGCCTTCGCCAAGGCACCGTCATCAATGTCTGTAGCCAGAATACCGGTCTGCCCTAGAATGCCTTTATCGGACAATATCATCGCCAGCGTATACGGTTCTTCCCCGGTCGAACAGGCAGCGCTCCACAGCTTCAACCTGCGGCTGGAACGCTCCAGTTCCGGCAAGATAGTATCCCGTAGCACTTCCCAGCGATTGGGGTTACGCCAAAATTCCGATACATTAATTGTCATTCGATCCAGAAATTCATAGAATAAGGCCTTATCCTTCAGCATCGCCGCATAGAAATCGGTGAAGCTTCTATAATTATTCTTCATCCGCAACGTCGTCAGACGACGCTTCATCTGCGCTTCTTTATACTGAGCCAGATCAATACCTGTGCTCTGTTTGACGTTATGAATAAACCCGAGATAATCCGGGTCTGTTGTTACTGTTTGATTGTCAATATCAGACATTGTATCTCCTGCCTCCCGCCCGAAACTTACATCCAGACTGCGATGTCTTTGTTATACTGCACCAACTCTTCGGGAGCAAAGAAATTGGCGATTTCCCGTTCCGCACTTTCCGGCGAATCGGAGCCATGAATCAGGTTAAGCGGGGTGTGGCTGGCAAAATCGCCGCGAATCGTACCCGGCAGCGCCTCCCCTACTTTGGTCTTACCGATGAGCAGACGGCTGAGTGCAATCACATCATCGCCTTCCCAGACCATAGCAAATACAGGACCAGACGTAATGAAGCCCACCAGCTCATGGAAAAAATCCTTGCCTTCATGCTCTGCGTAATGTCTCTTGGCCTGCTCTTCCGTAACTTGAATCAGCTTGGCAGCTACCAGCTTAAAGCCCTTGTCTTCCAGACGGGCTACAATTCGCCCGATCAATCCGCGCTGAACACCGTCCGGCTTAATCATCAGATATGTTTTTTCCATGGGTCACTCTCCATTTTCCTATACATAGGATGGGTGTTTATGAGAATTTAAGGAAGTATATACTTTCTGATATTAGCAGAAACTTGGGCTTATGTGAACGCTTAAATCATTTAATAAGCTCGACCTGTTACGAAAAAAGCAATATCGCGGAGACTCCGCTTGGTTTTGTTATTCGGCAGTGCTTCAAGCGCAGCCAGCGCCTTCTCAATATAACGGGAAGCCAGCTCCTCGGCCCTGCTAATCCCCTCTCCTGACAGGATCAGGTCAATGGCACGGCCTACCCCGCTATGTCCTTTGCGAATGGCATCCAGTTCCTCCAGCAGCGGGAGCCGCAAGCGCTCATCCTCCAGGCTGTATATGACAGGAAGAGTGATGTTGCCCTGTCGCATATCACTGCCCGGCGGCTTCCCGATTTGTTTCTCCGTTCCGGAAAGATCGAGCAGATCATCACGGATCTGAAACGCCATGCCGACGTTGTAGCCGTAATTGTAGAGCAGCCGCGCTACTTCTGGCTCCGCATCTGCGGCAAGCGCACCAAGCTGGCAGCTGATCGCAATCAGCAGTGCTGTCTTCCGGCGGATACGCCGTAGATAATGGCGGACACTCTGCCCGCTGTTAAAAAAATCGCGGATCTGCTCCATCTCTCCGATAGACATTTCCACCATCGCTTTGGATAAAATCTCATGAATGCGTGGATTCTTCAGTTCCGTTGTCATCACAAGGGCCTTGGCATAGATATAATCCCCTGTGTACATGGCGATTTTCTCATCCCACTTGGCTTTGACCGTCGGCTCGCCGCGGCGCAGTTCGGCATCATCTATGACATCATCATGGACCAGTGAAGCGCTGTGAATCAGCTCCAGGGGCACGGCCACACGCTTAAGCTTCTCCAGGTCATAAGTTCCGAATTTGCCTCCCATGAGTACAAAGACAGGGCGCAGACGTTTGCCCCCAGCCTTCAGCAGATGCAACGAGGTCTCGGTCAGCAGTTCGTCGTCACCCTGCACACTGCGGTATAGCTCTTTTTCAATCTGGTCCATATCTTTATTAAGCATGCCAAATATTTGCAGTCTTTTCATTCCTTCACCCGTGTCAGCAGATTGTGGCTCCAAAGCTCCATCTTCACTTCCTGCGGCAGCAGGCCCATTTCATAGGCATAGCGGAAATAGAGGTTCAAACCTTCCTGCTGCCTTTCTTCAAAGTCATAACACAAATTGCGGAAGTATCCGTACCAGTAAGCCTCCGTACCGCCAACCGCACGTATGGCCTCAGACACGATGGGCGCAAGATCACGCACCCCGCGCCGTTTGCTCTCAGCAAAGGCTTCTGCGATTTCCGCGACCGCATCGAATTTGTTACGCGCCGCATCCCGGTTCACCGCCCAGACTGCAAAGGTCATGCCAAGTCCGGTCCACTTTTTCCAGAACTCACCGAGATCGGTCACCAGATACCCTTCATTCTGCCAGGAAGCCTTGATGGCATTGTCTCCGATCAAGAGACAGGCATCAGCCTGCTCCATCATTGCGTCCAAATCAGGTTCTGCACTTATGTACTGTGGACTTCCTCCAATCGCTTTCTGCATAATAATCTTCAGCAGATTGACCGAAGTTGCCGATGTGTTGGTAACCGCTATAGTTCCGTGCCCGATCTCTTCCAGCGGCTTTCTGGAGAACAGGAGAATGGACCTTACAGGACCATTGGAGCTAACTGACAAATCAGGCAATAGCAGCAGACGATCACTAGCCTCTGCGTAGGCGAAGGAAGATAGAGCGCCGACATGGATGCTCCCCTCACTCATACCCTGGTTCAGCACGGCCGGTACCTCACTGACCATTACTGCAGGATGTTTCAGGGAAGAAGGATGAAAGTTGTGAAAGACCGGCCATGAGTTGGTATAGCTTATTTTTCCAATTACAGTAGCACTGTTGCTCATCTCTTTACTCCCCCCATCTACGAAATAGCTGATGTTCAATATTCAGGCTGTCCAGTACCTTGCCCACCATAAAATTAATCAGATCGTCCATGCTTTGCGGACCATGATAAAATGCCGGCATGGCCGGAATGATGCGAACGCCCAAGCGAGCCAGCTTCAGCATATTTTCAAGATGTATCGCATGCAGCGGCGTCTCGCGTGGCACCAGCACCAGCGGGCGTCCTTCCTTCAGCATGACATCTGCCGCACGACTCATCAAGTTATCAGAAGCGCCATTCGCTACTGCAGAAAGTGTTCCCATAGAGCACGGCATAATAATCATGCCCTCTACACGAAAAGAGCCGCTGGCGATTGAAGCCCCAATATCAGCAACCGGGTGATAATGCAGAGAACCGGGATGGCCTTTGAACGTGTCGTTCAAAAAGCCTTCCCGGTCTGAGACGGCGAAGCCCAGCTCCTCCTTGAAGACACGCCAGCCTGCTGTACTTACTACAAGATGCACGGCATGCCCCATGGACAGCAGAGTTTCCGTCAGGCGAACGCCGTATATCGCGCCGCTCGCCCCTGTAATGCCCACAACAAAACTTTTAGGTGTAGAAGTAATCATTTATAGTATTGCACCACCAGGTCAATCAATGTGAATGAGAAAACAACGATACTAAGCACACCGTTCATGGTGAAGAAGGCAGTCTGCAAACGACTTAAGTCATTTGGAGTAACAATATAGTGCTCATAGAACAGAATGATGTACGCAATAATCATTCCCGCTGCATACCACCAGCTCAAATTGGCCATGAATAGCAAGGATATAAAACCAATACTGGTTAAAATATGAAATACGCGAGCAATAACCAGCGCCTTAGCCACGCCAAACCGCACAGGAATGGAATGTAAGCCTTCCTTCGTGTCAAACTCCACATCCTGACAGGCGTAGATAACATCAAACCCTGCTAACCAGAATACGATCGTGAAGTAGAACACCATGGCCGTAAGATCCACCGTTCCGGTTACTGCCACCCAGCCGCCTAGTGGAGCTAGCGCCACTGTCAGGCCAAGAATAAGGTGACAAGCCCAGGTAAAACGTTTGGTAAAAGAATAAAAAACAAGAAAAAAGACGGCTATCGGTAATAACTTCATCGACAGCGGATTCAGCTTAAATGCAGCCCAGAAGAGCAAGAAGAACGAAAAAGCGATAAAGATGACGACTTCTCCAATCTTGAGTAACCCTGCCGGGATGGCTCGTCCAGCTGTACGTGGGTTCTTGGCGTCACTGACCCGGTCAATTAACCGGTTTAAACCCATAGCCGCGCTTCTCGCGCCAAACATGGCCACAACAACCCAGCCAATCTGCGCCCAGGACGGCAGCGTACCAAACATAACCACCGAACCGAGTAATGCGCCCATAAATGCGAAGGGCAAAGCAAAAACAGTATGTTCAAACTTGATCATTTGCAAAAAGATGCCGATTTTCTTAAACATCTCACTTCTCCTTGAGCCCAATGTGTAGTGCCGCGATGCCTCCGGTCAAGGGGAAGGATTCCACTTTGTTCAGTCCGGTTTCACGGAAAATAGCAGCTAACTGCTCCCGGTCAGGGAACAGAGCCAATGATTCGGGTAGCCATCTGTACTGCTCATAGCGCTTCGCAAACAGCTTGCCCATTAAAGGAAGAATTTGTTTGAAATAAAAATAATAAATACCTTTGAAAGGCTGTGTCATCGGCTTGGACAGCTCAAGACATACCACCATGCCGCCCGGCTTCACCACGCGCTGCATCTCTTTCAAGACTTGCACAGGATCAGGCACATTGCGGAGACCAAAGCCGATTGTTGCATAATCAAAAGAATTATCGCCGAACGGCAGCTCCATCGCATTGCCCTCGACCAGCGAAATACGGTCCTGTAGGCCCCGTGCCTCCACTTTACGGCGACCTACCTCAAGCATGCTGGCACTAAAGTCCAGCCCCATAACTGAACCTGTCTCGCTCTTCTCAGCAAGAGCGATGCTCCAGTCACAGGTGCCGCAGCAAAGATCCACAGCGGTATCTCCGTGACGCATTGCCATTTTCTTCATGGCAAATTTCCGCCACGATTTGTGGCGCCGGAAGCTTATGATATCATTCATGACATCATATTTGCCTGCAATGCTCTCAAACACGGAATGTACAAACTGCTCTTTAGGTTTGACTCCGTCTACATGGACGGATGTCGTTGTTTTCTCCATAGTCATCATTACCCCTCCACGGCTGCTTGTCCCGGAATTTCCATCTGCAGCAGGAAGCCATTCAGCAAGGTATTAAGTTCCGTCAGAAGCTCCTCATCCTTCACTCCCTGCAGCAGCCCCTGTATGGACTGAATGCATTGATGCAGCTTGTCCGTCAGCAGGGAATCACATTTATACTTCATCATCAGCTTCTTCCAATCCTTCAGCTCGAGTTCCCTTTCGCGCAACAACCACTGCTCCTCTTCAGATCCCAGCTCCAGCATCTTCCAGTAACTGTAGCTATCCACCGCCTGAGAGAGATCATTGCTGCGGCGCAGTTCCATAGCCAGCGCCTCACACAGACTGATTTCTGCGAGCAGATTCTCCCACAAACCGGCCAGTGCGGAATCGATCTTGGGAGTAAAAGAAAGAAACAGCACCATATTGAGCTGTACCTTGTACCGCAAATATTCATCAGCAGTAAGCTGCATGCCCTTCATCTTTCTGTAAAGCTGGGCTTTTGTGACATTGAAATCAGCAATGGCAGTACTCAGTGTACCGATAAGTGCCACCTCACCGCGTCTTGACAGCAAATGGTAGAACCAGCTGCTGAAATAATCGCCTGCCAGCACTTTCAATTGCCGGGAGCGCATGAAATCGCCTCCGGGATCATTCTCCGACCGATCAATTCCCTCATGGGTATCAAGACCAAGCTGTGCCAGTGCGGTGACCAGCGTGTACAGCTCACTGCCCTGTCCTTCAGCAGAGGAGCCCTGGTTCAGAAAAATATATAACAAATGACTCCGGCCATCCGAAAACGGCGGCAATTCCGTGTGCCGCTGAATCATGTCGTAGTCAGTGTAGGGTGTAGCCAGTTGCGGTATGCGGTACGGTTTCATTTTAGCCTCCGAAGCCATTGACGTTAATACAATATCTTTGCTCACAATCTTGTCTATTATATCACATGTTTTTTTATGACGCACGATAAGGCGTCCTAGTTTCTTTTACCCAGGTCAGGGAGAAATGAACTGGTTTTTCCACAGGTCGCTTTCGCTAATCCTGAAACTGCTTATAAGGTGTCCCGAGAGGGGATGATTTCCCGTGTTCAAAAGCTCTCTTTGCAGTTCTCCCGACCATTCCTGCCGGCGAATATCTCCGGCCAGCAGTAATCTGCGGGTCTGGGTCCACTTATCTTCGGCAACAATACGCAGCAGCAACTGTTTCACGTTAGACGTGTCCTGAATGGCAAAAGCAATCGCCTGGGCCATATTGCGGTACAGCTCCTCTGGCTCATGATCATTGCCTGTTACCATCAGATCAAGCGACAACACCCCGTTCTCCCAACCAACACTGCCAATGGATAATGTCAGAGGAAGCGCTCCTATGGCATCCACAAGATTAGTGTCGTCCAGCACATTATGGCTGCCTTCACTGAAGGTCTCAACCGCTCCGCGCTCCTGCCGGAGTGATAATTCCAGCTCTGCAAACTGCGGCAATAGTATAGCCGAGCCCGCCGTCAACAGCAGCAAGGCCCCGATCCACCAAGTCCGATTCATAGTTACGCCCCCCTTCTTATCCATCGTTTCCGCCGCATTGTCTATTTATACGAAAAGACATACTGAATCAATTTCATGATGCGGACTTATGAAATGATTCATACTTACTTATATTTCGAAAAAAAGCAGGCTATGCCTGCTTTTCAGCTCTCGCTCTCCAGTTGTCCGTGTTTACTCCAAATTTCGGCTTTTCCGCGGATTTTCATCGCTGAGGTATGATCGGTAAACTGGGCGATCAGCACCTCGCCTTTATCCAGCTTTTCTGTATGGTGAAACCGTGTGTCCAGACCGCGTGTCAATCCGATTACCTGCACTCCGTTTTCCTTAGCCTTGATCACGATGTAGTCGCTTCCTGAAGGAAGCGGGTTCCCGCCGCTCTTGTTCTCCGTCATCTCTGATCCTCCTCTGAACCTATTAATCTGTCCTTAGACTGTCTCAAAAACAAATGCCGCCTGGGAGGGCGGCATCGTGTTTGTCGAAAAATCGGGTCGATATGTAGAAATCTTTATTTGATTCCGTCTTTAAGAGCTTTACCCGGTTTGAACGCTGGGACCTTGCTAGAAGGAATTTCGATTTCTTCACCAGTTTGCGGGTTACGGCCTTTACGTGCAGAACGCTCGCGCACTTCAAAGTTTCCGAATCCAACCAGTTGAACTTTGTCACCGTTTTGCAGAGCTTCCGCGATGGCTTCAAATACAGCATCTACCGCTTTGGTAGCATCTTTCTTGGGAAGTTCAGTTGCTTCAGTAACAACATTGATCAAATCAGATTTATTCATATCTTTTCACCTCCCTATAGTAAATTTCCGGTATCATTCACTCTTTCCGTTTCAACGCAAAATATACGTGATAATCCCGTTTATTAAAGTACAATGGCGCCCTTAGACCCTAAAAGCGCAACAAACTTATAGTAATACAGCCCATCCATAATTTCAAGGCGTTACTTAAAAAAGGAGCAGAAAGTATCAGCCGCAATGGCGAACCTGCATGATTTTCAGGTCCTATGCTAACATAAAAACAGCTGCAGCTAGCAAAAAAAGAGCAGGAAGGCTCCTGCTCTTTCATTGTGTCTATTTGGTTAAAGAATGATCGCAATCAATCCACCCGAGCCTTCGTTAATGATCCGGCCCAGCGTTTCCTGAAGCTTGTAACGGGCGTTATCCGGCATCATAGCGATCTTACCCTGAATGCCCTCACGGACGATGGAGTGTAGTGACCGTCCGAAGATATCCGACTCCCAGATCTTGATCGGATCGTTCTCGAAGTCCTGCATCAAATAGCGGACCAGCTCTTCACTCTGCTTCTCCGTTCCGATAATCGGCGAGAATTCCGACTCAACATCGACGCGGATCATATGAATGGATGGTGCTGTGGCTTTCAGCCGGACCCCGAAGCGCGAGCCCTGACGAATCAGCTCCGGCTCATCCAGAGCCATTTCAGCCAGCGATGGTGCGGCTATGCCGTAGCCTGTGGTCTTGACCATCTCCAGCGCTTCGGAGAAGCGATCATACTCGCGCTTGGCATGTGAGAACTCCTGCATAAGCTGGAGCAGATGATCCTTGCCGCGAATTTCAACCCCGACCACTTCCACCAGAACTTGATCGTACAGCTCTTCCGGGGCAAACAGGTCAATCTCGGCTACCCCCTGCCCCATGTTCATCCCACTGAGACCGGCTCTTTCGATAAAATCATATTCAGTGAACTGGGAGACCAGCCGATCAACATCGCGCAGACGACGAATGTCTTTGACCGTATCGCGAACCGAATTCTCATAGCTGCTGCGCAGCCAGTGGTTCTCGCCAAGGACCATCACCCAGCTCGGCAAATTCACATTCACTTCATGCACAGGGAATTCATAGAGTACTTCACGTAGAACTCCGGTCACATCATCCTCGGACATGTTGGCTGCACTTAGGGTCATGACTGGAATATCGTATTTGAGAGCAAGTTCACTGCGAAGCTGCTGAGTTTCCTCACTGCGTGGCCGGGTAGAGTTGATAACAAGCACAAAAGGCTTGCCTACCTCCTTCAATTCGGCAATGACGCGTTCTTCTGAATCCACATAGGAGACGCGGGGAATTTCTGCGATAGTGCCATCGGTAGTGACGACAACCCCCAGTGTGGAATGCTCTTGAATGACTTTGCGAGTTCCGATCTCTGCCGCTTCCTGGAACGGAATCGGTTCTTCGAACCAAGGTGTCGAGATCATGCGCGGACCATTCTCATCCTCGTAACCTTTGGCCCCATCAACCGCATAACCGACACAATCGACCAGCCGAACGTTTACCTCCAGCCCTTCCGCGACCTTAATTTGCACCGCATTGTTGGGGACGAATTTCGGTTCTGTTGTCATAATTGTTTTGCCGGCCGCACTTTGCGGAAGCTCATCCACAGCTCTTACTCGATCCGCTTCACTCGTGATGTTAGGCAAGACGATAGTCTCCATGAAGCGCTTAATAAATGTTGATTTACCCGTGCGGACCGCGCCGACGACGCCAAGATAAATATCTCCGCCGGTTCGCTCGGCAATGTCCTTGAAAATATCCACTTTTTCCAAAAGAGATCCCCTCCTCATATACTTCCGAAGAAAAAATGCCTGCAGAGCATCGACTTCGCGTTCCGCCGGTGATCATGACCCTAAGGCAGGACACTAACCGGACCTTCGTATGCCCGCTCGTAGCTTAGCCGCTTGGCGATACGGAACGTACGGTCCCGCGCTAAACTCCGAATGCTCGGACATGCATTTGGACTAGTATCATCATATGTATCCGGTACGGATTTATGACCTGCTTTCGCGCAATTCGTATAAAAATCATAAGAGGAGCCTGCGCTTAGGTTGCGGGCCGGCCAAACGCCCGGAAGCTTTCTCATCAATCATATGAGGAAGGTAACTCTGATAGAACCGTATACATAAGGTGGAAAAAAAAGAAACGGCTACCCAACAGGGCAACCGTTACTCATAGGACATTAGGACAGTTAGATTATTAATCTCTCTCAACTTGGGGGCTGAGGAACAGGCTGTCCGTTAATCCACTGGTAGGGAAGGGATTTTACCGGAACATAATAGGAGGCCTGCTCCAGTTCAAATCGCAGATCCTGCCCTTCTTTATGTTCGCCACCATTCTTGTCGATGGCATTCATAATATCGAATACATAATCAACGTACACCGTACCTTCACTATCCATAATAAATTCAAGAGGCTGGCCAGAGTATACACTGTTCAGCGTAATGCTAGCCGTTCCCGCTTTCTTGGCATCAATGGTATGCAGGCCTGGATATAACGCCTCTGCCACCGGCAGCTCCCCACCATGGGAAGATTTGTAGCGATTCACTTGACGCTGGACATCATTAACCTTCTGTACGGTCACTAGGTCCATGACTTTCACCTTAGGATTAGTTTCTTCATCCTGGATTAGAAAATATGCGCTGCCACCCTTCTCAAAGGCTGTGGCCGGGATGTCGTCCAGATACCCTTTTTTGTTCAGCTTGTCCAGATCAATTCTGAACTTCTCGTATCGTGGTGTTGTCTCATCGGCATTCAGAATCGGGAGTAGCCCCTCCTCCTGCTGGTAATCGTCAACGGCTGCCTGTATCCGCTTGACACTCTCACGGTAATTCCCCCCTGACTGCCGTTCCGGTTCCCCTGGATACATACAGCCGGAAAGAGGAAAAGACAGCAGCAGCAACAGTCCCAGGAGGCTTCCCGCCGCTCTGAGCCTCTTCTTTTGCAAGATGTATTTCAAGAAGATCTTCCCCTTCTCTATGAATGTATCGTTCGCTATTACCAGAGCTCGTCCTCTTCCCCACGCCTGGCTGCTTCGAGCTTCCGCCGGACCGCAGCCTTCAGCGGGTCCTCCGGCACAGTGACCGTGACGTCGTCCCATACGGCGGCCTGACAGGCGAGACGCTGCCCCTTCTCGATGGCGCTTCCGAGCTTTCTTCGCTCCGCATCTGAAGGCGGACTTACGCCTTCGGCCTGCTCGGGGTCTATTGTAACCTTGCACATCAGGCAACCGGCCTTGCCGCCGCAGCGTGTTGCGATGGTCACGCCAGCCTTGCGGGCGGCTTCCAGCAGACTAACTCCCCGATTCACAAGCACAGAACGACCTTCGGGTTGAAACACTACGGTTTTTCCTTTTTGCGATATCATGCTGTCCATCCTTTCTTACGCATTCGCCCTGGAAATATCCAGTTGCCCCTTCAGTATAGACATGTGGGTCGGTCCCCATTGATGAAGTTCGATAAGTTCCTGCAAGAGAGGCAAGTGGCGCGGCATATCCTTTTTCATGACAGAGGTGATGACTTTATAACGATCTACACGCCCCCGAAGAATATTGAACACAAATTCGTGCGCCAGTGGCATCAGCCTCAGCATTCCGATCGCTGGAAACACTTGTAATGAGGTATGGCGCAGTAAGCGAACTGTATCAACAGAATAACGGGACAGCCCTCTGTAAATCCGAAAACCGCACACCAGCTCCACACTTATCCCTCCAATCAGATAATGACTGAGCAAGGAATAACAGCCGTTACTAAGGTCTTCCACAGGATTATCAACGGCATAGTGACATAATGCATGATGAAGCCGCTCAGCATCCCCCAAATCGGCATACAGGTCAATGTCCTGTGGCATTCTCCCCAGCGTGACACCATGCAGCAGCAGCCCACAACTCCCGCCCAGCATCCATAGCGGAGGGTTATTGTCCCATGTAAAATCCAGTAAATCGGCCACGCTACGCAGCGCTGCCAGCAGCTCCAGAGATATCTCCGGTTCGGCCATATCATCACATCCATCCCTACAAAATCGTGATACGATTCCTTCAGAACTTGTCTATGAAGTTAGTCCATGTTGTTATGTAACGGCTTACATAATCGAAGCTGCCCCGCCCAAAATACCAATCACCATTGTCACAAAAGCAATGACCGACAGTATGGCCCGAACTACGCCCTTAGTCTTGCTACGAGCGAAGGTAATCAGGAATACAGATAATCCCATCACTAGGATCGCTATCAGGGATAACCACATTTTTGTCATTGGATCCATGGCTGAGCTCCTCTCATTCGACTGCAATGTATAGGGACTATTATATCATGAAAGATATCCATTTCTGCAAAAAAAAGAGCAAAAGAACCGGAATACTGCTGATTCCAGATTCTATTGCTCTTTTGCCAGGCCATAAAACTATTTTTTCAGGATCAGTTTCATTAAAGACTCCATCGAGCCTGAAGTGGCCCCGCCTTTTTTGACAGCATTGACTATTTCTTGCACCGTAGATTCACTGACCGGTACTTTAGCCATTGATGACACCTGCTTGATCAACTGGCGGAGCTGGGCTTCATTCTGCGTAGTTCCCGGCTTAACAGTACCGGCAAGTTTTTTGATGGCGCCTTCGGTGATGTTTTTCCCTGTCTTCTTGTTAATGGCGTTCAAAGCATCCTTGGAAAAATTTTTGCTCACTTCTCATCCCTCCTCCGTCAATCCCCAATAACAACATATGAGGATATCCGGCAAAAGGTGAACCTAATCAGGAGTGCCATTGTTCCCAAGTTTCCTGCGAGATAGCTTCCATTTCCGTCTTGCGGTCACGGCCCATCAGCGCTTCTACCGCCTTGCGCGGACTTCTTTCCTTGAACAGCACATGATAGATCTGATCGGTTATCGGCATCTGAACACCTAGCTTAAGCGAAATGGCATATGCTGCTTCCGTCGTGCGAATTCCTTCTACCACCATACCCATGGAATCCAGCACCTCTGCTAGCGGCTTGCCCTGACCGAGCAGTGATCCTGCGCGCCAGTTACGACTGTGCTGACTGGTAGCTGTAACCACAAGGTCGCCAATTCCGGCCAGACCAGCAAACGTAAGCGGATTCGCACCAAGTTCTACCCCGACCCGGGAGATCTCCGCCAAGCCGCGAGTCAATAGCGCAGCTTTAGCGTTGTCGCCAAAGCCCAGACCATCGGAGAGACCTGCACCGAGAGCGATGATATTTTTAAGAGCTCCGGCCAGCTCTACCCCTACCAGATCTCGGTTCGTGTATACCCGGAAATCATTGTTAATGAACAGTTCCTGCACAGCGGCCGCTCGTTGATCGTCATTGGAGGCAACAACCACTGTTGTCGGACAGAGTCGCACGACCTCCTCGGCATGACTCGGCCCGGAGAGCACGACCACCTGTCCTTCAGGACAGCCCAACTCTTCTGATATCACGGTAGACATGCGCTTCATGGTCTCCGATTCGAAGCCTTTAGTGGCATGCACGCAGATCATGTCTTCCCTCCAAAAAGGCTTTAGACTGCGCGCAACCTGCCGCATGCCCGAAGAAGGTGCGACAATAACCACAGCGCTGGAGCCGGTTACTGCCTTCTCCAAATCCGTTGTCGCAATAATGTTAGCGGGCAGCGTAATTCCTGGCAAATAATGATGATTGGTATGGGATGAATTAATTTCAGCAGCCTGATCAGGGTTGCGCGTCCACAGATAAACCTCACGGTGGTTGGCTGCCAGCACACTTGCTAGCGCCGTCCCCCAGCTTCCCGCGACCAGCACAGAAACTTTATCAGACAACGCGGTTTCCTCCTTTAACCTTAGAGCCGATCTTGTTCTCACGGCCCTCGGCGATCTTCACAATGTTGGTCCGATGACGCCAAAAAGCAAAGACAGCAATAACAATGCTTGTCCAAAGAATCGGCGACGTAAAATCAGTCAACAGCAGAAAGAGCGGTGTCAACGCCACAAAAATTAGCGAACCCAGGGATACATAGCGGGTAATGACAATAGCCAGAATGGCGATGATTCCAGCAGACAGCGCAGGCCAGAACGCAAACGTAGCCATTACACCGATCGTAGTCGCAATGCCTTTACCGCCGCGAAAATGAAAATACACCGGCCAATTATGCCCCACAATAGCAGCAATTCCGCAGAGTGCCGCTGCCCAGGTGCCCCAGCCGAAAAGCCAGGTGCCCAGCCATACAGCGGCAATCCCTTTCAGTACATCCAGAACCAGCACCAAAATCGCAGGGCCTTTTCCAAGAACCCGTAACGTATTGGTTGCACCTGCATTGCCGCTGCCGTACTGACGGATATCAATGCCTTTCAGTAGCTTGGCAAGCAGTACGCTAAAGCTGACGGAGCCAAGCAAATAGCTGACAACGATAACCAGAATTTCAAGCGCCACGCTTCTTCTCCCCTAACCTTCGTCTGATTTGCGCCGTGTAAAGAGCCTGATCGGCGTTCCTTCGAAATTAAACGCCGCACGGATTTTATTCTCCAGATAACGTTCATAGGAGAAGTGCATCAGCGACGGATCATTAACAAACACGACAATCGTCGGAGGCTTCACAGCAACCTGAGTTGCATAATTGATGCGCAGACGGCGTCCTTTGTCCGTTGGCGGCGGATTAATAGCAACAGCATCAGAGATAACATCATTAATCAGATGCGTCGTAATCCGAAGCGCATGCTGCTGTGCCGCGTGTTGAACCACTGGCAGTAGCTTCTGCAGGCGCTGCTTGGTCAGTGCGGACAAGAAGACTACAGGTGCATAACTCATGAACAAGAAATGATCGCGAATCTTGTTCTCAAAGTTCTGCATCGTCTTGTCATCTTTCTCTACAACATCCCATTTGTTCACAACAAATATAGATGCTTTACCCGCATCATGAGCATAACCGGCAATATGCTTGTCCTGGTCAATAATGCCCTCTTCGCCATTAATGACAACGAGCACGACATCTGCGCGCTCAATCGCACGCATTGCACGCATCACACTGTATTTCTCGGTATTCTCATATACCTTACCACGCTTGCGCATACCCGCAGTATCAATCAACACGTAACGCTGTCCGTCCCGTTCAAATGGCGTATCGATCGCATCCCGCGTAGTACCAGCAATATTGCTGACAATAACACGTTCTTCTCCCAAGATCGCATTGACCAGCGAGGACTTGCCGACATTCGGACGGCCGATCAGAGCGACACGAATCACATCTTCATCATACTCTTCATCTGTCAGCTCTGGCAGACGTTCGGTAACGGCGTCCAGCAGGTCCCCGAGTCCAGTCCCGTGGCTTCCGGAAATGCCGATTGGATCGCCAAATCCGAGGCTGTAGAACTCGTAGATATCTTCCGCACGTTTCATATTGTCCACTTTATTAATAGCCAGCACGATTGGCTTGCCTGAGCGGAACAAGATCTGGGCAACTTCCTCGTCCGCATTTGTCAGCCCACTCTTTGCTTCGCACATAAAGATGATGACATCAGCTTCCTCAATCGCCAGCTCCGCCTGAACACGGATTGATTTCAGAATTGCGTCTTCACCGTCAATTTCAATACCACCAGTATCAATTACACTGAACGAAGTACCGTTCCAATCAGAAATACCATAGATCCGGTCACGTGTAATCCCCGGTTTATCTTCTACAATGGCCAATCTGTCGCCGATCAACCTGTTAAAAATCGTCGATTTCCCGACGTTAGGCCTCCCAACGATCGCCACTACGGGTCTTGCCATATTCATTCCTCCTGTCGTCCTTACGTTACTCATCATAGCAAAAAACTATAAAATTGGCTAACCGTAAAAACACAATCGGCGAACCCCCGTATTGAGGGTTCGCCGATTACTTTACCCGGTTAGATTCCCCATCCCTGAAAAGACGGGTATGTCCGTTTCATTCTGGGTTAAGGGATTAGTTGCCCTTGAATTTGTCCAGCTTGTCGCCGAAACGCTCAGCAAGTGTGAAGCTGAGGCCTTCGTTGCTCAGAGAAACATTCGGGTTGTTAAGCACTTCTTTAGGTGCTCTGTCTCTGCTTGGTCTTTCCGGCTTAGCGGAAGGAGCAGGAGCTTCCTCAGTTTCTTTGATGCTCAGGCTAACGCGTTTTTCGGACGGGTTGAAGTCAAGTACTTTCACTTGAACTTCTTGTCCTTCTTTCAGCACTTCGTGCGGAGTGCCGATATGCTTGTGGGAAATTTGCGAGATGTGAACAAGTCCTTCAACACCTGGAAGCAATTCCACGAATGCGCCGAAGTTTACCAGACGTTTAACTTCGCCTGTAACAACATCGCCGATATTGATTTTGCCTGCTGCGGAATCCCAAGGACCTGGAGCAGCTGCTTTAATGCTGAGGCTGATTTTTCCTTTTTCAGGGTCAACCTTAAGTACTTTAACAGTTACTTTATCGCCTTCGGATACCACGTCAGATGGTTTGTCAACATGGTTCCAAGCGATTTCGGATACGTGTACGAGACCGTCTACTCCGCCGACATCAACAAATGCGCCGAATTGAGTCAGACGTTGTACAGTACCATCGATAACTTGGCCTTCAGTAAGCTCAGCCATGATCTTTTGTTTGTTGGCTTCGAATTCTTCTTCAAGAACTTCTTTAGCCGACAGGATCACTTTGCTGTTCTCACGGTCAAGTTCTTTCACTTTAACGCGAAGGGTACGTCCTTTGTAATCGCTGAAATCTTCAACGAAGTGACGTTCAACCATGGAAGCTGGAATAAATCCGCGCGCGCCAACATCTGCTACCAGACCGCCCTTAACAACGTCAGCCACAGTAACTTCGAAAGCTTCTTGGGAAGCAAAGTACTTCTCAAGATCTTCCCATGATTTTTCGCTGTCGATTGCACGTTTGGAGAGCACGAGGCTTTCCTTGTTGTCGTTGATGCTAACAACTTTGCACTCTACTTCCTGTCCAACTTCGACAGCTGCAGCAGCGTTGTCAAGTTGTACAGAAGAAAGTTCGCGAATTGGAATCACACCGTCGTATTTATATCCAATGCTTACATAAGCTTGGTTATCTTCGATTTTGACGATTGTTCCTTTCACGGTATCGCCTTTTTTCAAAGAAATGATTTCCAAATCTTCCTGGTTAGTCACTTCTTCGTTGTTGCCAGCAGCTTCTACAGCTTCTGTTGCTTCTACGGTTTCGTTGTTCTCAACATTCTCCGCAGCTTCTTGATTTTTAATTTCCTCAGACATGTGATTACCCTCCTCGATTCAAAACCCCATTTATTTAAACCCGCGTAGAGCAGAGTTCAAAACAATCATTACCTTAAAATCTTACCACCCGGATACCGGATTTGAACCTAACTTGCACTTGGCTTGCCAGTTTCCATCATCTCGTGAATGCGGGCCATGATCAGATCAGTAACTGCATCCAGAGAATCGCTACCCGCACCTTCGAACGAACTGAGATCAATGGGAGCCCCATACACAACAGTCATCCGACGAAAAGGCTTGTACTCGCCGATAATGGCGGCCGGAACAACAGCAGCACCGCTCCGAAGAGCAAAGCTGGCTGCACCTCTCTTCGCCGCTGCGGCATCGGAATTGCGCGTACCTTCAGGGAAAATGCCCATGACATAGCCGCTGCGTAGCGTAGTAAGAGCTGTTTTAATGGATTCTTTACTTACACCACCACGTTTGACTGGAAAAGCACCGAGCTGTCTGATAAGCCAGCCCAGAACTGGAACCTCGAAAAGCTCCGCTTTCGCCATATACTTGACCTTACGCTTCAATTTAATACCAATCGTCATCGGGTCAAGCAAACTGATGTGGTTCGCGCAGAGCAAAACCCCGCCTTCCTTTGGCAAATTGTCTCTCCCTATAATTCTTAATGGAAAGACAATAGCGTAGATCACACGGAGTATTCCAACGCAGATGTTATAAATCATAAATGATTTCTCTCCCCGTCAACATAAGATCTGCAGTGTGACACGATGGCCTCTACAACCTGAGTGATATTCATTGTCGTCGTATCCAGAAGAGTTGCATCTTCCGCACGGCGCAGCGGTGAGATCTCCCGTCCTTCATCCAGACGGTCACGCTGGGCAATATCATGTTCAAGCTGCTGTAGAGTGACCTCTTCCGTATCCCTGAGCTCCTTGTAACGACGAAGTGCGCGCTCCTCCACACTGGCCGTCATGAAAATCTTCACTTCGGCATCCGGCAGCACGGTCGTTCCGATATCGCGGCCGTCCATCACAACCCCTTTGCGTAGCGCCATCTGGCGCTGTAGGTGACTGAGCCTGGATCTTACACCTTCGATCTTGGAATACTGCGACACAAGGCCGCTGACCTGAAGACTGCGGATATGTGGGGTCACGTCTTCCCCATTGATCAGCACCTTCTGCCTGTCTTTCTCCGGAATCAGCTCCATCTCCATGCCGTTGACGACTCGGTCGACTTCACTCTCATCTTCCGGCATAATACCTTCACGGATCATATACCAGGTTATCGCCCGGTACATCGCTCCAGTGTCGACATAAATGTAAGAAAGATTCTGGGCAACCAATCGGGCAACAGTGCTCTTGCCTGCCCCGGCAGGTCCGTCGATAGCGACGTTAATTCTGTCGTTAATATGTGTACCCTGCCTATCCAACGGGGCATTCCTCCTCAAACACGCTTTCATAAGAAAAGCATCTGACGATGCCTTTTCAAATCAGCATTGACTTCATACCGGCAAGGCACTCCCCACCGATATTATCAAGAAAAAAGCAGGCATTGCCTGCGACTTATGAAATTATATCACAGTTTGTACGTCAGTGCAAAATCGCACAGGTCATTCCACACCAGAAAAAAGCCCTATCTGTTGCGGAAATCGAACTGACGCTCAAAGCAGTATCGGATTATTTTCTGGCGTTCGGTATCGGAAATCGCGGCAAACTTCAGCATCGCCAGACTGCGACCGTTCTCCAGCGTTTTGATCCGTACCACCTCACCCTCAAAATTCACATGTTCTGATGTACCGTTGCGGTAAGGAACTAACAACCAGCAGGACAGTCTGTCCTCTACTTCGAGCTTTACCTTAGCATCGGTCAGAAAAGAAGTTCCGCCTCCACCGACATCCTCCGTTCGCACGAGGAACCGGCTGCCACTGCTGGTTTTCACAGCCAGCTCTAATTCTGCGGTTACGCGCAGGAAGCTCCGGCGCTGGATCTTGAAAATCGATTCTTGCGCAGGCTTGCGCACCCGAACCATGCGAATTACATCTTCCTTGAAACCTACAACGTGGGTATAAAAATAATTTTTGATTCCGCCCTCTGTCATAAAGTAGACCGAAAGCTCGTCCCCAATCGTCAGTTTCTTCAGTCGCCCGCTGCCCTCTTGCATCGGGATTTCAATCCAAAAAGCTTCATCTTCCGTCTCTGCGATTCTCGATCTATATTCAATTTCAGCCTCTACGGCATCGCTAGAAGCGACTTGAATGTATAGATTGTCGTTGATTTTGGGATACAAAGGTGTCACCGCCACATGAATTAGTAAGATATTCTAATTCTGATTATAGCATGGCCTTTCACAACCCGGGTGAGAAATATATTAATGACGATAAGAAAAAAAGGGCGGCAGCCCTTTAGGGGTGCGCCCTGCTTGATCGGCTCTCTTCGGGGAAGAGCAACCGTTATTTTTTCTGAGCTCCTGAGGAGGTTCTAACTTGCTCCACTGATTCTTCCGTACCATCCTCTGCATTCAGATAGATACGATACTTGGAACCGTTAATCTCTCCGCCGAACTCATAAGTCAGTACTTCCGTGGAATCGTCATTTTTAATCCAGGCCAAGCGGTTATAACTTTCCTTAAAATCTTTATTCAGCAATTTCCGTGCTTCTGCCAGAGAAAGCTTCGGCTTCGGAATCTCCCGTTTATTCTTATGCTGATTAACATAGTCACTGGCCTCAAAACCGGTGGCTTCCCCTGTGTCGAGCCCGACACGAACGGTTATTTTCTCCGGATAAATCAGAACGTCACCTTGCTTCGTAACATATGTCAGGTTACCCATGTTGTCGTACCGATCGGCACTGACTGCTGTCATATGAGGAAACCCCTTCTTGTTCAGGAACTCCTCAGCTTTGATTACCGCCTCTTTCATGGAGACCTTGGCCGGCCCTACCTCACGGTTATTGTGGTAAGAGATCAGCAGACCACCATTTTTGGTGAAATCCATACTGATTAGCTGCTTTTGGTTTGAGCCGGTAACGGTGGCTGTATAAGACTCCCACTCCGTGCCCTTACCATTTTCCCGAACATCCACCTTGGCATTAGACCCGGCATCAGCAAATTTGATCGCCTTACTTCGGATCTGCTCTGGGGTTACTGGAGCGCCACCCAGTTTCTTGACAGAACGCTTCTCATAAATACTTGCTACAGAAGGGCCCCAATCCAGCTCCGGATACTCTCCTACTCGCTTGTCCACAGTCTTGAAACCATCAATAATCGTATTGTCTTCCGATTTGTTCTCCGTCGCTAGCGCCGTCTCCACATCCATCCAGCGCAAGCGGTTGCTGATGACCTTGTTCTGTACGTCCTGCAAATTCTTCGAGATTTCACCCGAGTTGGTGTAAAGGGTCTTCAAGTTCTGAAGTTCACCGTCGGTAAGAGGTTTTTTGGTGAAATCCCGTACTGCGGCTTTATAAGAAAAGTTAGAAATTTTGGAGAGGAACTCCTCTGTCTTACTGAAGGGCAACAGAGTTAATGGCAACTGGTTGATTTCATTCTGCGCCTCGCTGGTCAGCCGCCATACGTTGACGAGACCTTTGCGGTGCGTCCCGCTAGATGCAGAGTTGACCGCAAGCGTATTTCCGAGCTCACCGTGCAGACGTTCAACATGATAAGAAAGATCGTGAAAGGCACGCTGGTACTGGTTCTCCGCTTTTAGCAAAATTGAGTTCTTCTCCTGATTCTCCTGGTATCCCCACACAAGCGCTCCAAGCAACAGCAGCGCGGTCAAGGGGAACATTACAGCACTTAATCTTTTGTACATATGGCTGCAAGACTCCTTTCGATAGCTAATTGCCGTTAGTTTGACAATAACCGAGAAGTCTTATGCATAAAAAGAACCAGCTTTACCGTCCACATAAAAAAAATCCCCGCGTAATGCGAGGACATGATGCAGTCAAGAATGTTATACCCTAACAGTCTCCTGCTCCTTAAATATGCTCTTCAATATGAAAGCCGCTGCTGTTACTGCATAGACATTGCCTGAAGCCGGTCTGGATGACACCCTGTTCCTTAACCCCTCTTAAAATATAGGTCTCCCCGCAGTTTCTGCAAATGATTCGAACCTTTACCCGCAAAAAAAGACACCTCGCTACTCTATGGAATTCCTTGCTGCGGAATTGCTTTTAGAGTAAGTGTGTCCAATTCTACTACGTATTAACCTCTTCTTCTCGCTTCAGAGCCCGGAAAGGGGATCGATTGTTAGCTCGGGCGACCTTACCCATTCCCCCATACCACAGAAAAGCCATTAGAGGAACGATGAACCATATCCAGTAGTTAGCTGTTGTGTTCAAAATAAAATCATAAATCCCATGCCAAGCCCACGGCAAAACCAGTGAAATGAACAGAATCCACCGCGTTCTGACCCCTTTTGAGAACTTGGCCCTGCCCATGTGATAACCCATAATCACGCCAAACATGGCATGTCCAGAAACAGGAAGCAGAGCCCGCAGAAACATGGAGCCGATGGAGGCATGGCTGTACCAGGCGTACATTACATTTTCTATTGTTGCAAAGCCAAGCGAGATCGCTACGGCATATAGTATTCCATCATATGGCTCGTCAAATTCGGTATGGTTGTAAATCATATGGTACAGCACAAACCATTTCAGAGATTCTTCCACGCCGGCCGATATGAGGAAAGATTCCACATACGGACCGTCGCCCCAGCCTAGCGTAAGTCCTCTTTGAATAATCATTACCGGAAAAACGATCAGAAATCCAAGGAGAAACACCTTGATCACCATGTGCAATGGTTCTTGATCATATTTGTCTTTCAGATAGAAAAAAGTTAGCAGAGCTAGGCCTGGCGCCACTGCCGACGAAATAATCGATAAGATAAGCACCGAACAACCTCCCTGCATGTTAAGAACCGGGCATATGCCCAGCTCCTCAAAACCTATTTTCAACTTAAGAGCTGCCTATTCCTTAAAGCAAAACAGGGCTGACAAGCAAGCTTACCAGCCCTGTCCCTCCCTGATTATTCCTGCCGCTTGAAGTGCGTGCAGAGTACTTCCACTGCGTTCTCAGCCATAACGGTCTTACCGTATTCAGCCAGTACGGCGTCTGTAACCGATGACGAATCACCAAATTCAGCCAGTACGGCCACTAGACCGGATAACACAGATTCTTCATATTCCTTCGGATCGAAGTAGAGATACCATTTATCATTATAAGAATACAGTTTTCCCCCGGAAGTAATATTGCCGATGAGTACATGAGCCGCTTCAACCAGAACCTCAAAGTCGCGGAATGCATATACAATGGAGTCGCTTTGTTCGAGAGTAACTTCCATTTCGTAAATCTCTTCGGGCAATTCATCCTCCCCGGACGCACCGTACTGATGGTGATCATATTTTCCCCGGGTCACAATAACGACCATGCCTTGCGCGGGCAAAGCGAACACTTCCACGGCCAACGGACCAGTCGCGTCAAAGCCAAGTTCGCTGTAAGCCTGATCCATCATCTCCGTAAACAGGTCGTGCACCTTGGGAACTTCCTGCCACATATCTTCCTTCTGGATGCCCCGCTCGCTCAGGTCGTCAAAAGTGAGGAAAATCCGAATCTTATCTTGACCTAATCTCTCTATTCTCATGACAGGATCCTCCTTTTGCAAGCTCAATTTATTATAATGTATGATGAGTCCCGAGTAATGAGCCAAAAATGGTTACTATGTATGTATGTTATCATTTTGGCGCCATAAATGCACGTAAATAAATATAAAATCCGCACCCCATTTTTAAGCTGTCTGCCTTGCTGAATAAAAAAGAATCATTTTGCGGATATGTGCATCCTCAAAATGATTCTGCAGAAGCCTTTTGCGGTTACAAGCCCGGTATGGTCGAGTGCGTTTCTTTCAGAATCTTCTCGACTTCTTGCTTCACATCAGGATTACTTCCAATAAATTCCTTAAGCATTTTCAGATTGGATTCTTTGGACTGAACCGGGGATTCGGATTTCTTATGCTCTCCCTTGTCCGATTTGGCATCATGCTCTTGACCTTGTTCTCCCGCTGCCGAGGTATTTCCAAAACCTGTCATAGCCATGCCGAATATTTTATCCTTGGCCCGTTCACCGGCGCCGTGCCCGTTCGCGCCTGATTGTCCTAGCGAAGACATGAGCGCGTTGCGTTTTTTCGAGATAATCATACTGGCAGCAGCACCCAGCAAAACTCCGCATAAAAATGACGAAGTATTCATATCCTCAACCTCCTTGTATGGTAAAATCATGTCTAGTGTTCGCGGAAAGAATCCGGCTCATACAGTCTAATAACAGGAAAGCGAGTTGAAAAAAGTGGGTAAAGCAACAATAACGCTACTGCTCGCCGCCTTTCTGCTGGCATCATGCAGCAATAATGGGGGCCAGTCTGAGGCAGTGAAATCCACAGGAAATTCACCTAAAGCAACTGCATCGCAGGAAGCATCGGCAGCACCGACAGAAACAGTTGATTCTGCAACCAACACTGGAACCTCTGATGCTAATGTGGTAAGCCCGTCCCCACAGGCAAGCCAAGACGTGGAGGGCAGTACAAGTGGCAATGAACAGGCAACGGAAATTCCGCTCCTGTACCATATGAACAAAAATTATGATATCGTCCCTAATGAGGAAGGCACACCCAAGAAAGTAGTCCTCCTCACTTTCGACGACGGCCCCAAGGAAGCCAAGATGATCAATTCGATTATAGATACCTTGGACAAGCACCATGCCAAAGCCATTTTCTTCGTAAACGGCTACCGGGTTAAAGAGCATCCCGAATTGTTGAAGCTTATTTACGAACGGGGCGGCATCCTCGGCAATCACAGCTGGGATCATATTATCCTAAAGGATAAGCCTTATGACACAGTAAAGAAGCAGCTTGAAGATGTTCAGACCGCAGTCAAAGAGATTACTGGCGAGACACCGCATTTCTTCCGGCCTCCCCACGGGGGCGGCGGCGATGTTGGCAAGAAGGTTGCTGCCGAGAATGGCATGCTCTACATGACCTGGTCAGTAGGCTCACTGGACTGGGAGATGAAAGAGAAGGATAGCAACAAGACAGAAAAACTGATTGGAAACGTAACAAGCCAGCTCCACTCCGGAAGCAACATTCTGATGCATGAGCTTCCCTGGACAACCGAAGCGCTGGATACGCTGCTAACGACACTGGAGGAAAAAGGCTACAGCTTTGTAGATCCCCGCAGCATTGAATTGAAGATGCGCTGAGTATGGAAGACTAATAAGACCACTTGCTGATATTGTGAAAATTAAAGGGGTCGTCTCATAAGTGAGCGGTCCCCTTTCAAGTAGACAGGACTGAGGTAGAAAGTTCAAAAATAGACATTTTAGAATCAACGCTCCCTTGAAGCAGCGTTGATTCTAAACGTAAAAGCTCCCCTCTTGGTAGGCAGAGATAACCATTAACTCTGCTACGACTAGGGGAGTTTTTTGTTAATTCAAATAATGGATACGGTAGAGCATGCTCCAGCTCGAACGCAACACCTGACGCTCAGGAGTGGTATATAAAGTTCAGTAACTAAAAGTAAAATGGGACCTTAAACCGCCGCCGTGCGCATGTCGTGCAGAATGCTGGGATGATCAGAGCCCGGTGCAAGTCCCCACGCCCTATCTTTGGAGCTAAAGTTCTGAGTTAGGCTTTTAGGCTCTGGGCTCTGGGCTCTGGGCTTTGGGCTTTGGGCTTTGGGCTTTGGGCTTGGCTCTGGGATTGGTCTGGGATTGGTCTGGGTTTGGACCTGATTTAGCTGGAAAATGTACCGTTATTTCTCCCCTTTCCTCGGGTTTTGTTCGAATTAACAGGAATTTCTCCAGTTAAATTCCCCATTTATTCGAAAATAGAGGGGAACCCTAGAGATTAACAGGAGTTTTTCCCGTTATTTTTAGAAACATCCCTTTCTGCGAATCAATAACGGGAGTTTTTCCAGTTGTTTAAGCATCCCATGACATCCACTTTTGCTTTACCGGATCGGCACGTCTGAAGGCCAAGTGGGGTTCGGGTTCGGGTTGGGCTTGAGGTTGAGGTTGAGATTGGCTCTCACGTTAGTTTTGGCCTGCCCCTCCTTGCTTCCAGAAGCGGAGCGTCAACCAAAATAAAACATGGCGGGTTCAGGAACTCTCCTGAGCACCGCCATGTTCTATTTTTGTATTTTTTAGGGACTTACTACAAAATCAGTGCTAGCTTCGTCAATGGGCTTCTCATCAAGGAGATACCTAGTTTGGGACAGACTCTTTATGTGTCACACATCCTTCTTGCATCGCAACGTGAGTATATGCATCTCGGCAGGACTGCCCCAACGGATCGGAAAATGCGCCGTACCGAAGCCACGGCTGATCAGCACCTTGGCAGTTCCTCCTGAACCGTCATTGCGGGGCCATGGATACATCCCTGCCTTGTATTGATCATAAAAACTCTCCACACGCTTGCTACCGATAAGCGGCAGAACCACCTGACCGCCATGGGTATGTCCTGTGAGCACCAATTCGCCTGGAACTGTACGCCTTTGTGACAGCCACATCGGATCATGAACCAGAAAGATTCTGCAGACGTCAGCCTTCGAACCTGACAACACCGGTAGTGGGGCATATGCTATCTTCCCACCCTGCTTGGGAAAGTCCACTCCAGTCAGCCAGACCGCTTCTCCCTCATGTTCAATAAGAACATTCTCATCAAGCAAGAGTCTTGCACCGCTGCTTCGGATAATCTCATCTACAGTATCTATATCTGCCTTATAGTCATGATTCCCATGGACGGCATAGGTCGGCGCTATAGATACCATCAGTTCCATATTGTCAGTCAGACGATCCAGCGGACTATTCTTTTCGGTCAGATCGCCCCCAGCAAAAACAGCATCCACCTTGCCTTTTAGTGCCATCAGCATATCCGAAGGAAGCCGCCGCCGATGAATATCGGTAATGAACAGAATCCGATAGCCATCAAAAGATGAGGGCAAACTCTCCAAAAATATTTCCTCGGCAATAATCCGATTCTTAAACGCATTGATCACCATCAGCAGCACAAATGAACCTCCTGCAATGAGCAAAAGGGATCCAAAAATGTAGATGGAGACAATCACCATAACTCACCCAATGGCGGGGCACCCTTAATTCCCCACGTCAAAAGAAAACCTAGCAGCAAAACGAATAGAAAAATCAGCGAATTGACGAACATTTTACTGAGGCGTACACGATCGGAGGAATAGGTTTCGGAACGGGACGGGGTTGACTCTTCACCTGTGTTTCCTTTGTCAGGAGGCGTAACCGCGGTCGACTGATGGCGGCCCTTACGAGACAGCGTGGCCGGCGGCTTTACCGCGACTGGACGAACCGGCTCATCTACAGCTGGATTGCGGTTTGCCCGGGTTGACGGTTCGGCTTTGGCAGAGGACTGCTTCCGGTTTTTCTTCTGCCGGGATTGAACCCGGCTTAATTGCTCGCTCATGACTCCCTCCTGTATCGGATGACCAAACCGGAGAAGAGGTCGATTACAAAATGGCATAAAATAGGCGCCCAGAGGCTTCCTGTGTGAATGTAAATATATCCCAGTCCATAACTACTCAAGAACACCCAGCCCGTAGGAATCCAGTGCCGCAGATAACGAACATGGATCAGAGCGAATAAAATACTGGTCCAATATGGACCAAATGCATGTTGAATCGCTCCCCGGAACAGCATTTCCTCGCACACCGCCACCATTGCCGCAATCAGCACAATATGCCAGATGGGCCGGGCGCGGAATAGCATGTTATTGATGCCTCCATCATCCATTGTTTCTTCTGGCACAATATATGTTAACAAAAAGTCAACAATTAGCATTAACCCAGCCAAACCAAGGCCCCAGTACAGAAATTGTGTGTTTTCGGGCAGATTTATGACTTGAAGCGGATTTCTTTTCTGTAATAAAATCCAGATCAAACCGATAAATAACGTAAGCCCTTGTGTAATGTAGAGATTAAGCAAAAGAAGACGGTCTGTAAGCTGCTGCGGTTCTACCCTTTTTACTTTGATATCACCAATCTTAAATTTTTTTCTCATCATAACCTGCCTGTTCTATAATGATTTTTCCGGGCAGTCCCAAAGTAGAGTCCGTCCTTAGCAATTACTGCAAAATACATAACGATTATTTCCCCAGAAAAAGGAGCACTTATTATGAAGAATCTAACCTCCCGAACCCAGATGCTGTACACGCTTGGATTTCTGTTTTTCCTGATTTCCACATTCGCCGCTTTTTTTACGGGAGTGAAGGTTGGCGCAGATAAAACTGAAGCAAAATACGAGCACCTCCAGAAAACCAAGAGCGCCGAGGAAACTTCTGGATCATACCAGCAGCAGGATCTTGTTACCTTCTATCATAACGTATTTTTGCCTTATCGGGAATTCAAGCGCAGTTGGAACAGCGAAGTCGACAAGCTCGCTCGAAGCACGAATGCCCGTGAAAACGCCGCCACGCTCAAGAATTTAGGTATCCTTGCCGACAAACAGTACAAAAAAGTCAACCAGGACTCTGTTTTTACCAATTCGCCGCTGCTTCAGCAGTCTCAACTTAATATCCTGAAAAGTCTGACCCTCTTCTCTCAGGCCTCCGGCAAGGTATCTGCCAGTGCAGGGGGCACGGAAACTGCCAAGCTGCTTAAAAATGATCCTTTTACAGTCAGCGCAGTTAAATTCGGCCTGCAGTCACAAAAACAATTCTACGATTCCATGCTGAAGTGGGGAGCTAGCGCCAACAAAAAGATCCCTGCCTCTTCCAAGGAAATCAATAGTCTAAGCTTTGTCCAATGGAAGAAGATGCCGTTGCTGCTCAAAAATGCGACAATCGCGGACATGCTGCTGAACCGAGGGATATTTGCGGGGTATGATCCCCAGGATATAACTGCAAAAGTAGACGATATGATTTACTCTGGCACTGCAAGCTCGCTCAAGCTCACAGACGTTCAGTCGTCCCTGACGCTGCTGGTTTCCACAGGTGCTGTTCAGGAGCAGGATTTCATCAAATGGCGGGAACAATATTATCCCAAGGAAACGATTCCCCAGCTCCCGTTCTTTTATGAATAAGACCAGTTACTGCATCATATCGAAAAATGAGGCGCACTTCAAGCAGACCGAAGACTCATCCTGCAAAAGCCTATTGACACATTTGGCATAGCCATGTTACATTATGAAAAATTAATCAAGCAAAAGCGATGATGGAACAAAGACGATGCTAGTCTTCAGAGAGCCGGTGGTTGGTGCAAACCGGTGACGAACAGAAGTCTTTAGCGCTCCTGAGATATTGTATCGAACTTTTAAGTAGGTGCAATCGGATCACTCCGTTACCAGTGTGGCCTATGCAGGCCATTGAGGCTGCTTCTGACAAGATGCAGTGAATTAGGGTGGTACCACGACAACTCTCGTCCCTTACTACGGCAGTAGTATGGGGTTGAGGGTTTTTTTGTATCTCCGCCGTCCCGTTGGCCTTCTCTCATATGGGCATTTATCTAATTTTCGCGGGATAGCTGCATCTATTTTCTTTGATGCGACACCGCGTTGCTTCGCTATTTTTGTAGCGCACTCCTTCTTGGCGGCAACAATGCAAGATCCTTCAGGTACTGTGGACCGCCCTTTCGGGGGCATCCTCAACATAAAAAGCTTTCTAATCATAAGGAGGAAGAGAAAACATGTTTAAAGTATTAGTATCGGATCCGATCAGTGATTTGGGAATTCAGCAGTTGGTGGATGCAAGTGATGTAACGGTTGACAAGAAAACAGGACTCAGTGAAGACGAACTTATTGCGATTATTGGAGAATACGACGGCCTGCTCGTACGCAGCCAAACAACAGTTACTGAAAAAATCATTGCAGCTGGAACCAACCTGAAGGTCATTGGCCGCGCTGGCGTAGGCGTTGACAACATCAAGCTGGATGCAGCTACTCAACGTGGAGTAGTTGTTATTAACGCCCCGGACGGTAACACCATTACGACCTGTGAGCACGCTTTTGCTATGATGATGGCTCTTGCCCGTCACATTCCACAAGCCTATGCCAAGACCATTGGCGGCACTTGGGACAGAAAGTCTTTCCTCGGCGTTGAGCTGCGCGGCAAGACACTTGGCGTACTCGGCATGGGCCGGATCGGTAGCGAAGTAGCCAAACGCGCCAAAGCCTTCGGCATGAGCATTCTTGCCTATGACCCGTTCCTGACGGCTGATCGTGCTGAGAAACTCGAAGTCAAGCTGGCCTCCGTGGATGATATCGTCCGGAATGCAGACTTCATGACGGTTCATACTCCACTGACACCTGAAACACGTCATATGATTGCCCGTCCGCAATTCGAAGTAATGAAAAAAGGTATGCGCATTGTAAACTGTGCCCGCGGTGGCGTTATTGACGAGCTTGCACTGGTAGAAGCAATTGACAGCGGAATTGTTGCTGGAGCCGCATTTGACGTATTTGAGAAGGAACCGCCTGAAGCTGATCACCCGTTCCTCTCCCATCCGAAAATTATCGTAACGCCGCATCTGGGTGCTTCGACCGTTGAAGCCCAGGAGAACGTTGCAATCGACGTTTCCGAGCAGGTACTTAATATCCTGCGTAACGAACCATTCATTAACGCTGTAAACATTCCGCCGGTAGCACCAAGCGTAATGAACAAGTTGCAGCCTTACTTTAACCTTGGTGAAAAACTGGGAAGCTTCGCGACCCAAATCACCGACACCGCCATTCGCGAAATTCACGTTGAATATGCCGGAGACCTCTCGGATGTAGATACACAGCCGCTGACCCGCTACATCGTGAAGGGTGTGCTTTCCCGCCACTTCGCTGGTGATGTCAATATTGTCAACTCCATGCACCTGGCCAAGACCCGCGATGTGAACGTCGTTGTGACTAAAGCTTCCAAGACCAAAGGCTTCACGAACCTCATCACTGTGACTTTGAAAGCTGAACATGATGAAGAGCGCCTCGTAGCCGGTACCCTGCTTCAAGGATATGGCGAGCGGATTGTACAAGTGAATAAATTCCCGGTTGATATTGCGACAGAAGGTCATCAACTCGTGATCTCGCACAATGACAAACCGGGTATCATCGGTCTGGTAGGCACACTGCTGGGCGAGAACAATGTGAATATCGCCTCCATGCAGGTTGGACGCAAAATTGTTGGCGGTGCAGCAATCATGCTACTCACTGTTGACAAGGCCGTTCCACAAGACGTGCTGGTGAAGCTGGCTGGACTGCCAGAAATCAACACCGCTGAGGAAATTGTTCTGCTGTAGGCTTAATGCTACTCCAGAAATGTTATTCTTATTGATACATTTAAGAAGCCATCCCCGTTCTTTAGCGGGGTGGCTTCTTGTATTTTACTCAGGAACAAGGACTCACGCTTTGCATAAATCCCATTTAATATATGACATCAACTGACATATTAATATGATAAACTCAAACTATAACACTCAAGGAGGAGAACAGATATGAGAGCTGACCGGCTCGTTTCTATATTACTGCTGCTACAGAATCGCGGCAAAATGACCTCCCGTGACCTGGCGCAGACGCTGGAGGTGTCCGAACGGACGATAATCCGGGACATGGAAGCGCTCAGTGCAGCTGGCATTCCCGTGCTGGCAGAGCGGGGACGAGAAGGCGGCTGGATGCTTACCGAGGGCTACCGCACCTCCTTGACAGGCATGAAACCGAAAGAGATCGCCTCCCTCCTACTGTCTGCTGATTCAACGATTCTTAGCGATCTTGGCATTGAAGAGGACTTCTCTTCTGCCGCCCGGAAGTTGGAGGCTATAGTAGCCCCGCATTCCAACAAGTTCGCGCTTGATCCAGTTCAGCGTATACATGTGGACGGCGTGAGCTGGCATCCTTCAGATGAAGCATATCCTTACCTAGCACTGCTGCAGGATGCACTTCGGAACGATCGGGTGGTCAAAATAACATACCTGCGAAATAACGAAGTCAGTGAACGGCTTATTAATCCACTCGGGCTAGTAACCAAACGCGGAGTTTGGTATGTCGTTGCAGAAAGTAGGGGAGTACTGCGGACATACCGGGTGTCCAGACTACAGCATGCAGAGCTCACGAGCGATTTTTTCCAACGCCCGGAAGGATTCGATCTTGGCCAGTACTGGCGGCAATCCACGCAAGCCTTCAAATCTGCCCTGCCGAGTTATCTAGCCACTGTGCTGATACGGGAAGAAACGATACAGGAATTTGAGCGGGAGAGATATCTTACTATAAAAAAAACTACCCCATGTTCCAACGCCGGGTGGCTGAAGGTTGATGTCGATTTCAACACTATGGAGTGGGCCTGCCGGGTACTTTTGTCATATGGGTCCAGTGTCCTAGCCCTCTCACCACAAGTTCTGCAAGAACAAGTACGACAAGCACTGGCAGATACAACCGCACTATATGAGTCTGTCGGACAGAATTTCGTCAAAGATGATCCCGAATAGCATTTATGTCAGTTCTTACAGTAGACCTATACCCGGTTAATCGCCTATAATATTACAATACACAACAATAAAGGGGGACATATTTCCTATGGACTGGATGTACAAGCTGCCTTTGAAACAAAGAATTGTCGCCGGATGTTACTTGATCGCCGCTTTATTCTCCATCCCTGTTTTGGTCACATTTATTATTCTCGGCAAAATTGTTATCGGCATCATTCTGGTGGTCCTGCTTACAACCCTGACTTACCCTCTTTCTCGCTTTGTCGAGAGAACGCTTACATCTTCTTTTGATGATATCTCTAACGTTACACATACGATTTCTAAGGGGGATTTTACGCAAAGAGCCGATGAGAATGGCTCCATGGGTGATATCAGCCGCTCCTTTAATACGATGATCGACAAATTGAAGACCATTTTGACCGATGCGTCACAGATCACACGTCAGGTTATGGATGCAAGCCGCGGTATTGAAGACAAGAATCAGAATCTGAAGATCGTCATGTCTCAGGTGGCAACCTCCTCCAACGAGCTAGCTCAAGGTGCCAACGAGATTTCTAGTGATATTGCTGGCATGATTGATTCTATTAAAGATATTGAAACCAAGGTGTCCAATTACGCTTATTCGACCAAAGAAATGAACAAGAAAACTATACATACGCTGGAATTAGTAGAGCAAGGTCGCCAATCGGTAGATACCCAATCGGAAGGCATGCGCAAGAATATTGAAGCTACACAAAAAGTAGCTGATACTATTGATGCCCTCTCCCATAACGCTCGCGGTATCACCATGATTACCAAGACAATTACCGAAATTGCGGAACAGACCAACCTGTTATCCTTGAATGCTTCCATCGAAGCTGCCCGTGCCGGAGAGCATGGCCGCGGGTTCGCCGTGGTCGCCCACGAAGTTCGCAAACTGGCTGAGGAATCAACGGCCTCGACCAAAGAGGTCTTCAGCTTGGTGCGAAGCATTGAAGCCGATATCAAGGAAGCCATTGCGAATATTACCATCAATGAGGAAGTCGTTCAGGTACAGAATGAAATGATCATTCAGACTGCACAAATTTTCGGGCAAATTGTCCAAAGCGTACAGTACATTACCGAGCAGATCGCCGCCTTCTCTTCGGAAAGCGATCTGATGCTGGACAGTGCCCTGAAAATCTCCTCTGCGATCGAGAACATCTCCGCCATTACCCAGCAAACAGCGGCCAGCACTGAAGAGGTCTCTGCATCGATGAGTGAGCAGATCAATGCTCTGGAATCTGTTGCAGAAGAGAGTGAAAAAATGACGTCAGCCGTCTTCCAGCTACAAAAAACGATTCATATTTTTAAATTTTAGAATTTGTCATCAAAATTTAATTTTTGTTCCTTTCAGCACAAAACTGCCGTATAAGCTCTATTTTATACGGCAGTTTTTCAAACTTATGAAACGTTTGCATTATATCGCTTTCAGACCTTTCCGTAAAATTCATACTCACAAATAACGATTCGCCTTCTCCCCTCTCAAGCATCCTACTTTTAACCCACTCACTTCCATTATAGTTTAGAAAAAAATAAGTATTTGGATTCAATTCTTTCATTAAAAATATCACGGCAAATGATGAGTCAACTAATTTCTTCAATTATTATCTAATCTTCTCCATCCAATTGTTTTGATCCAATTTGCATTTTTGCACCAACCCCTCTAGTCAAATATTCCATACTGACCCAATTAATAGTTTATTTTCGCTCTATTTTGTAACCGCATTCTAATTTACAATACCCCCTTGGATACATTTTAAATTAAAACTATATCCCTATTCTCTTTCATTTTTTTCGTCAAATTCCGAGTTCATTTGTGTAAAATATATTGACAAAGACGAGCTAGGAATATAATGTAAAGGAAAATTATTCTTATAATTAGTTATATAATTTATATGGGCAAAATTCCTGAAAAGGAATGACGCAAAGCCATGGATCTACAGCCTCATTTTTCTGAGGCCATGACTGCCAGGTTGCAGAGAAAACCAGGAGGATCGACTTAATCTTGCGGTCTGAGTGGCGGTTTTTTGCTTCCAACCTGTGCTCCATTATTCGAGCACAGGTTTTGTTGTTTCTTTATACCCGTTTGTATCGTTCTAATCATTTCGCATCACCAGAACGATAATATATTTATCTTTTTACTTATCCCAATTCATACACTTGAGAGGTGTTTTTTTTGAAGACAGTCGCAGATTTTATGGCGGAGGCACTACGTAATCTCGGAGTAACCCATTCATTTGGTATTATTGGTAAATCCATTTGTCCTTTAGTTCTAAAGATGGTGGATTACGGTATTGAGTTTATTCCTGGAAGACATGAATCCAGTTCCGGGTTTGAAGCCGCAGGCTATGCCCTTAAGACTGGCGGACTAGGTGTTGCTTTCGGAACATCCGGTCCCGGAGGAACGAACCTACTGACTGCAGCGGCCCATGCCAAAGCGAATAACCTTCCGGTACTATTTATTACAGGTCATCAATCCATAAAAGAATTAGGTATTCCGCAATGTCAGGATTCTTCCTCATATCTGGCTGATCTTGCTGATATGTTCAAACCGGCTACTCTATTCAGCAAGCTTGTAGAACGTGGCGATAACTTCAGTACCATTTTCAATCATGCTATCTCGATTGCTCTGAGCGGTAACCGTGGTCCCGTTCATCTTTGCTTGCCTTTCGACGTTCAGACAGAACTGCTGGAAGAATTCCCGGTAGTCTATCCAGAGCGCGAATCGTTCGTAAGCATCTCCAATTTTGACCGTGTAATCAACGCTATCAACAATGCTGAGAACCCACTGATTATTGCGGGTAAAGGTGTTAACCGTTCCGGAGCTCATAAAGAGCTGATCGAATTGGCTGAAACCTTCAACATCCCTGTCGTGACTTCTCCTGGCGGCAAAGGTGCTATTCCTTGGGATCACCCGCTGTATCACGGTCCTGTCGGTGTCGGCGGATGCACTCATGGTGATGATCTGCTAAATCGCAGCGATTTGTATATTGTACTGGGCTCCCGCCTGAGCGATATGACCATCTGTAATCTCAAACGTGAGAACCATCCAGAGACTTTAATTCAGTTCGATAGTGATCCTACGTTTGTGGGCAAAATTCTGACCTCCCAAACAATACCGGTCACCGGGGATCTGCGTGATAATCTTGTGTATTATCTTGAACACCTGGATAGAGATTCTGTGACCAAACGTACTACCGAAAGCTTTAACTATCGGGATGAACTGCCTGAGCTCCCTGGTCTCTCTCTGGCTTCAGTCATGAATGTGATGAGTGATCTGATTCCATACAACAACACTATGTTCGTGGATGACGGAAGCCATGGCTTTAATGCCGTTAAATGGTATAACGTTAAAAAACCGGGCAGTTTTGTGTTTGATGCCTATTTTGCCTGCATGGGCAACGCCATTGGCATGGCTATCGGCGCCAAGGTTGCATCACCGGATGAAACGATCTTCTGTGTGACTGGCGATGGATGCTTTATGATGCTCGGTGCAGAGATTAATACAGCAGTATGTAAGGATATCCCGGTTATTTTTATCGTTGTGAACAACATGCAACTGGATATGGCGCTTAAGGGAATGCAGAAGACTACGGGCCGAATTGACGGAACCCTATTCGAAGTCCCAATGGACGCCGTGAAGTTTGGTGAATCCCTTGGAGCAAGCGGATATCGCTGTGAGACGTTGGAACAATTCTCCGCTGCGATCGAAGATGCGGTAGCCTTGAACAAGGTTGCAGTAATCGAACTGTTGACAGACCGTGACGAAGTACCACCTACTGCACACCGTGTAGTGAATCTTTAATTAGGGGGCCAATTTATGAGCGACAATTTGAACAACAACATCAAAAGTGGTCTGAACCACTTTGCTAACTTATCAGGGGACTATGGTGCCAAAGCCTTGGCCCCTATTAAAGACCATTTCCCAGATCTGGCTGAATATATTATGGGCGCCGCCTACGGTGACATTTTTCAGCGCAACACGATCGGTGATGACTGGAAAGAAGTTGCAGTAATCTCCGCACTGATTGCGATGGGACAATACGAACAACTTGGCGTCCATTATGTTATGGCGCTAAGTGTAGGTGTCACTGAGGAGCAGCTTAAGGGTGTTCTGCTTCATTTGGTGCCTGCTCTGGGGGCTCCACGTGTAATTAGTGCCTTTAACGTATTGCTCGAAGTTTTGGAAGAAGTAAAGTAGTCCCTGTTCACTACAATAATTTACATTTTTCGACTTTTTCATTGCAAATATATAAATCATATGCTATTAATATAGTTAAAATATCCCAAAAATAAGTATAATATCGATTGTCGAAAATCGTGAATCAAAGTTTTTGGATATATTATTAATTTGCAAAATGATGTCCTATTTATCAGATCATACTAATTTATGGGAGCGATGAATGAATGGGTAAATTTATTTTGGAAACAGATTCGGTTAAAAAGATTATCAATGTCGAATTGGATGGCACTTTCTCTGAAGAGGATGGCATCAAATCCATTCAAGCCTACCAACAAACCATTAATCCGATCACCCCAGCAGACTATGAGCTGCGCTTTGATTGCAGAAAGCTTAACGTTACCGCTCCTAATGTTGTGCCTCTTCTGGAGGGATGCTTCACTATGATCAAGCAAGATGGCTTTGCCAAAGTGATACTGACCCTTGAGAACAATCCAATTCTTAAAATGCAATTGGCGCGCCTGGGACGTAAAGCGGGTCTGGATAACCTGGAAATTATCTCTACAGTTACTGCATAAGACACAACTTCATATTAAAACCTGTATTTTGCCTGATCATGCAATTATCCATCAGCTCATCACTAATAAGGGGGCAATTCAATGGCCGGCATAATCATCAGAGACATCGCTATCTATCATCCGAGTAATAAAATCGGCAATGATTTCTACATCAAGCATTTTGACGATAGAGGAATAGAGATTCGTGGACTTCTGGCGGCATTGGGTCGTAACACCCGCTACAGTATTAATAATGAGGACGAGAATGCACTGACTATGGGATTTGAGGCGGCTAGTAATGTACTGGAACAAGCAGGACTAACTGGCCAAGATATTGATCTTATCGCCTTCTCCACCCAGACGCCGGAATATATTATCCCGACCAACTCGGTGATCATGCACCGTTTGATTAATGCAGCTTCCCATACCATCTGCATTGACAGCAATGCAAACTGCATAGGTATGACGGCAGCCTTTGATCAGGTTAGCCGGCAGATGATGGCAAATCCCCGTATCCGCCGCGCGCTAGTTATCGGGTCTGACCATATTCTCCCGCATACCGACCGCAATAATCCAGTATATTATGCCGGCTTCGGCGATGCTGCCGCGGCCGTCATTCTAGAGCGTGATGAAAATGCTGTTGGATTAATCGATTCGATCTACCAGACAGACACTTGTGTGTTATACAATTCCATCTTTCCTGTTGAAGGCTTAGCCAAATTGGGAACAACAGGCGTTGCGCCTGGTGAATTCAATGTAAAATTCACTCCATTTGATGATTCCATTTGTGTAGAAGCGGCTACTGAATCAATCAAGACCTTGCTTGCCGATTCAGATATCGCTCCAGAATCCATCAAAGCAGCCTGCTTCTCGCAGCTGTCTCTTCCCAATATACTTAGTGTTGCGGAAAACGTCGGAATTGATAGCAGTGTAGCCGTGTATGTCGGGGATGAATTTGGCTATACTTCGACTAGCAGTCCATTTGTTGCACTTCATAAGGCTGTATCTACCGGTCAAATCGAACGCGGCGATAAAGTATTATTCTGGACTGTCGGTGGAGGCATGCAAAATATTGCAGTTGTGATAGAATACTAAGCTTATTTACTTAAGCAACCTGAAGAAGCATTCCAACAGTAGTTTCTACTTAGGAATGCTTCTTTTTCTATAAGCTCTAAATCTGTCCACAATCAATTCTAGTAGGCTCTTCTTTCCTGGTCTTAGTGTCTTACTCATTTATCTGTTGAAGATGCCTCTGGAGACGATAAGGGGCTGTACAGCCCCATTTGTTCCACGATGAACAAGATTAATCGGTGCCATTCAACAAAAAAGCACCTCTGATAATCAGAGGTGCCGTCAGGCTTTGTTTAGAATTACTGTTTTTCGACAGGTAAACGCAGTGTAAAGGTCGTTCCTTCACTCAATTTGCTCGCAGCCGAGATGTGCCCATGGTGAGATTCGACGATATTCTTGACAATGGCAAGACCAAGCCCCGTTCCCCCTGATTCTCCGCGAACACGGGCTTTGTCAGCCTTGTAGAAGCGTTCGAAGATGTACGGAAGATCATCCGGCGGAATGCCCACACCTTCGTCGCGAATTTCGATCTCGACATAACGGCGGCTCTCCTGTACGGTTTGACCGGCGACAATCAGAATCTTTTTCCCTGCCGGGGTATGGCGGAAAGCATTGTCCAGCAGGTTCGTGAGCACTTGCTCCAGCTTGTCCTCATCGGCCGCCTTCAGCAAGAGTTCTTCACTTAGGTTCCTGTACTGCAGATCAATACCGCGTTCCTTAGCCCGCACAGAGAACTTGCGATAGACACGCTCTAGCAAATCACTCATATCAACCCGAGCCTTCAGCATATCGGTATGCCCAGCTTCCATTCGGGCTAGATCCAGCAGATCCTTCACGAGTCGGCCCATGCGCAGCGATTCATCATGAATGACCTGAATCAGTTCACTGCTCTCCTCTGGTGAAGAGGCCATGCCATCAAGCAGCGCTTCGCTGTACCCCTGCATCATAGACAACGGAGTGCGAATCTCATGCGATACATTCGCCACGAAGTCACGCCGCATTTTCTCCAGCTTGACCTCCTCAGTCACATCACGCAGTACCGCTACAGCCCCACGAATATGGTTCTCTGAATACAGCGGGGCCATATGAACAGACCAGACCCCTTGCCGGACATGCACGTTAGAGCGTTGGTCTCCCCCTTCCTGCAGTGTGCTCAGAAAGAGCGGACGCAGCGGAGGTGGTACCTCTCCCTTGCTGATGATCTCCTCACCGGGCTCAGGATCGGCTTCCTGCACCCACTCCAGGTTACGCCAAGTCTCCAGCAGGGATTGTCCATGTGGATTAGTGAGAATAATCTGGCCTTCAATGTCAAAAGTGACCACTGCATCACTCATACTACGCAGAACACTGGACAGATGGCCTTTCTCATGATTCAGACTGCGAATATTCTCTTCCAGCTCTGCCGCCATATGGTTGAAGGAGGTGGCAAGCTGCCCGATTTCATCACTAGTGACCAGAGTCAGCCGGGTTCCGTATTCGCCTTTGCGAATATTGTTGGCGGCCTCGATCACCTGCTGCATCGGCTGTGTTATCTTAGTGAACAGAAACAAGGCAAAGAACGTCGTCAGAGAAAACCCAATCATGCATGTGTACAAAAATAAGCGCTTGATCGCCCCGGAATTGGCAAAATTACTGTCGATATAAGGCAACAGGAACAGTCCCAGTGTCATCAGTACGACAGCAACCAGACAGATGATCGTGACCCACAGCTTGCCGACAAGGCTTCTCCAGAAGTTCACCTATTTAGGTACCTCAAGTTTGTAGCCTACTCCCCATACGGTCGTGATCATCGCTGCGGATTCCGGTGATACCTTATTCAATTTCTCACGAAGACGCTTGACATGCGTATCTACCGTGCGCAAATCTCCGAAAAATTCATAATTCCAGACATCCTTAAGCAATTCCTCACGTGAAAACACCTTATCCGGCGAAATCGCCAGGTAATGCAATAACTCGTATTCCTTAGGGGTTAGGCTGACTTCCTGGCCACCAGCGGTTACACGGTGTGCATCATGCTCAATAATGAGATGCGGGAATACAATGTTATTGCTGGAATTGCTCTCCTTGGATAGAAAAGCTGTAGCCGAGGAGCGGCGCATAATCGCCTTCACCCGGTAGATGACTTCACGCGGGCTGAACGGCTTGACGACATAGTCGTCTGCACCCATCTCAAAGCCCTGTACCCGGTTAATCTCCTCGCCCTTGGCGGTAAGCATTAACACCGGTGTCGATTTAACGCCGCGAAGTCTAGTCAGTACTTCAATCCCGTCAATGCCGGGTAGCATCACATCTAGCAAGATCAGCCCGTAATCATTGGCTGTTGCCTTGCGAAGGGCGATCTCTCCATCCTCCGCCTCATCAATTTCATAACCTTCTTTTTCGAGATACATCTTAAGTAGGCGGCGGATACGCTCTTCGTCATCCACAACCAGAATTCTGTTCAAATGATCTGCCATTTCACAACAACCCCTTCATCAAATACAGTAGAACGTTACCCTTACTATCGGCTGCTTTGGCAGATTAACTTACCACTTAATCCGTTCCTGCATAGGAATGAAGTCCGGCGATGACCAGATTAACGCCAATCAGGGTAAACATTACGACCAAAAAGCCGAGTACGGCGAGCCATGCGGACTTACGTCCCTGCCATCCGCGTGCAAGCCGTAAATGGAGATAGGCGCTATAAAACAGCCAGGTGACAAGAGCCCAGACCTCTTTTGGGTCCCAACCCCAGAATCTTCCCCAGGCCACTTGAGCCCATATCATTGCAAAAATCAAAGCCCCCAATGTAAAAATCGGGAAGCCTATCGCTATGGCCCGGTAGGTGATCTCATCAAGATCATCGGCATCGATGCCGTCCATTGTGGGATGCAGGGCCGCTCCCAGTGGTTTACGGACAATCAGCCGAATCAACCCGTAGAGAATTAGCCCGGAAAGGAGCGACCATATCACGGTATTAAACTTCCGGCCCGCGTTCACGCCATTCATCCACGAAGGCGCCTCGAACAACGGTTTTTTCATACCCAAAAAGGGCTGGAAGCTCTCAATTTCGCTATGGTAAGGTGCCACAATAGGCGGCATTTTATAACTCACTTTCTCTATTGTACTATCTCCCTGCCCAGGGCTGTCAATCGTAACGTTCTCCCGGACAAAAATCGATTCGTATCCGGCTCCCCGGAAAGCGAAAACGGACCCTAGGAAGGCTATAATGACAATAATCGAGAACAAGGTAAATTCAACAAGACGTTGCTGTTTCCGGTCATTTTTCTCCTTGCTGGTGAAGTTTACGGTGCGCAAGAGATACATGAGTCCTGCAGCAAAACCGACGGCAAAGAATGATTCTCCCAGCGCTGCCAGTGTAACATGAATGTTCAGATAGATAGATTTCAACGAAGGGATCAGCGGCTGAACTTCCTGCGGGAACACCGCAGCATAAGCCATAATAATAATCGAGATTGGAACCGCGAACAGTCCCAGCAAGATTTTACGGTAAATAGCAAACATCACGGTAAACGCGACCATCACCATCATCGACAGGAAGGTCATGAATTCATACATGTTACTAACCGGGATATGACCTGCTCCTGCCCAGCGAGTAAAGAAGTAAGCCATGTGGCACAAGAGCCCCAGTGAGGAGGCAATAAAAGCAACTCGGCCCCAGCGAGCCGTGTGCTCCTCTGGTTTGCGCCCGGACCATTTCCGGCCCATGATGGCAATCGTGAATAGCATGAACGAACCGCTGTATAAGAAAAAGGCGGCTATAAAGACATCACTGCTGATATCGAGCAAGCTCATGCTTGACCTCCCCCGTTGTCCAATGATTTTTCATCCACTACCATGTCTACCTTCTCCAAGATGGATACGATCTCACGGCGAAATCCGAACCAGTTCTTGTTCGTATGTCCTCCAAGGATAAGCTCTTCATTCGCGACGGTCAGCCAGATACGTCTGTGCTGCCAGTAGAAGCCCAGTACAAGGCCCAACATCACTATACCCGCACCTACCCATACAAAAGGCATTGCCCGGTCCACACGCACATTCAGGTATGTCGTAGATTCGGAAAAATCGACGTCCTGCATGCTGCTGACTTCAAGCTCCAGGAATCGGTCTGCGCCTCCCAGCTTGTCGTTGATGCCCTCCTGCTGGAACTGCACCTTGTCTACCTGCTTAGGGAAATAGAAGTACTGCTGACCGTCTGCCGGCAGGTCCGGTCCCTTGATCAGGAAGAGAAATGCCGGTGCATTGGGATACGGCGTTTTGGACACTGGCTGCCCGCTCTCGTTCAGGCCAAAATCCATGTATTTCTCCTTCAGGGAAAGCGTATAAGGTCCTGCCTGGAAGCTACGCTGCGGATTCTTCATCTCCAGCTTGAGTTTGCCGTACGCCTCTCCAGTACGCTTATTCTTAAGTTCCGGCTGTACTGAACGCAGGATAGGCGTGAGATCATAATCAAACTGATACGCTTTCAAACCTTTGTAACTCAAAGGAGAGTTGACCTGAATATCATGTGCGGCCACTTCTTTAAGCTGCGGTGTACGAGTCGGATCTCCGCAATCTGCTGTACATTCGTACAGGACCGCCTTGGTTTCGTACAGCTTGGGCAGCACTTTTTTGCCCCGGAATTCTTCTGGCATTTCAGCGTCGGTGTAGAATTCTACGGTGAATTTCTCATTCTTAAGGTAATAGGTCGTATCCGGAATTGGCGTGATCTCTCCTTGCGGAAAGGCAAGATGCTGATCCATATTTAGACCAGGCAACCCTCGCGCCAGTACAGCAAGTAAAAAAATAATCAGGCCGATATGTATGACGTATGGACCCCAGCGACTGAAGCGGTGCTTCTCGGCGAGTAACGCCCCGCCCTCCGTGATGACACGGTAACCTCGCTTCTTCAGGGGCTTTGCGATCCGGCCGACCCAGGCCTCCGGCTCTTCCTGCATTTCCGTGACCAGCACGACCTTTTGCCGAGTCAGGAACTGGCGGTGTTTGCGGATTTTCTGTCTTGTTAGCGCTTTATAAAGTGGAAGCACGCGATCAAGGCTACAAATAACGAGCGAGGCCCCGATCATGACCAGCAGCAGGACGAACCACCACGATTCATACGTATGGGATAGTCCAAGCTTATAATAGATCTGCCCTGCAATTCCGTATTTTTCCTTGTAATACGTTGAAGCATCAATATTGAGAAAGGTACTCTCCTGAGGAAAAATAGTTCCCAGCATGGAGCCAAGCAGCGTCAGAACAATCAGATAGATAGCAATTTTGACGGATGAAAAAAAGTTCCAGACGAGGTCGATCACATTCGGGTTGGCACGTTGTGAACGGCGGGCTACGCCGTCATAACGCATTTCAAGGTTTTCACTGGAATCCCCATCTTCCTCCAGCGGCTTACCGCAGGCTTCACAGAGGACTGTGCCTACCGGGTTCTGATGGCCGCATTCGCATTTGGTGTTGGTAATTAACGGCGTCCGTCCGCTCATGGGCTCACCAGCTTCCCGATTTGTGAATCCAGCGTATCCAGATCAAGCTGACCGATATGAATACTGTCCACCCTACCCTTTTTATTAATAAAAAAAGTCGTAGGCATCGGCGAAATCCCGTAGCTGCGCACTGCATCCCGCCCGGGGTCCATAACAATCGGAAAATTGATGTTTACCATCTTCACAAAGTTTTCCACAGTCATTTGGTCTTCGCCTACATTTACGCCTACGACAACAACGCCTTGATTCTTCCATTTCTCCCACTGAGCCTGGAGAGCTGGCATTTCCTTCACACACGGCCCGCACCAGGAGCCCCAGAAATTCAGCACGACAGCCTTACCTTTGTACTCATCCAGCGTATGAGCTTTGCCGTCCAAGCCCAACAGGTCAAATGCTGGCGCCTTGCTACCTTCCTTGGGTTTGCCGTCTCCTCCAAATACGGAGGTAGCGATGGCATAGCCGCCAAGCAGGACTACCAGTAATAAAATTACAATCTGCACCGGTTTTCTAGCTTTGCCCACACATGAAGCCCCCTTCTTGTGACGCAACTCGTTACTTTAGTTGTTAGGTGTGAACATCCTATGAACATTATAACGAATATTGTCACAACTTTAGGGCGCTGAATTGTGAACTTTATGTGTCTTTGCGTGGTGATTTTGATTTGAGTAAGCCATTTTTGGCAATTTGCTGCAGATGGTTAATTTCATCCTTAGTCAAGTGACGGTAAGAGCCGCGTTTGAGATTCTGCAGCAAAATATCCCCGAACGAAATCCGCTTCAAACGAGTGACAGGGTGAGACACAGCCTCGAACATCCGGCGCACCTGACGGTTGCGGCCTTCATGAATCGTGATGCTGATTACCGCTTCCTTATTAGCTTCATCAATGTCCTTGTACTCAACCTCTGCCGGAGCTGTCATGCCGTCCTCCAGCTTGATGCCCGACTTGAGCTTGTCCAGCGCGCTACCATGCGGCACACCCTTGACCGTGGCCAGGTACGTCTTGGGAACATGATGCTTAGGATGCGTCAGCAAGTTGGCGAATTCGCCGTCGTTGGTCAGCAGCAGCAATCCTTCCGTATCGTAGTCCAAGCGGCCAACAGGATATACCCGCTCGTTGATGCCCTTGATATAATCCGTAACAACCTTACGGCCTTTAGGATCGGAAGCGCTTGTGATTACGCCCTTGGGCTTGTTGAACATAATATAGATTTTATTCTCGCCCCGGATTTCCTTGCCGGAGACCTTGATAATATCTTGGGCGGGGTCCACCTTCGTACCCAGTGTGGTTACGAGTTCCCCGTTAACCTCTACTTTGCCGGCCAAAATCAATTCCTCGCATTTGCGTCTGGATGCAACGCCAGCTTGTGCTAAAACTTTCTGTAATCTTTCCATTTTCGACTAGTCACCTCAGACTAATGATAACCACCCGAGGGATAAATCACAAGTTCATTCCACGGAAAAAATGCACCTGGGCAAGAATTGTTATGGGCTTCGATAAGAAGTGGGGTAATTCGGTAGCGCGAGGCTAGCTCTAGAATCAGTTTGCCTGCGGCAAACAGCTGCTCCTTTCTGTGCTGAAGCTCCGGGACACTTTCGGCGGTGCTGTAATCCCCCTCCAGACAGAGATGAATATAATCTGGATCGGTGAGCAGCGGGGCGGCATAAACGGCCCCATCCTTCCCGACCCAAAAGTCGAAGCCTTTACCGTTAATTGACGGGCAGCGGGAATGATGTACAATAAAGCCTTTGTAGGTCATCTGCAGAATCTCTCCCTCCACACATTGCTGCAATAGCATATGCCCGGGAGGGAAACCCGGTGACGGTCCTTCGGTGAATATGTTGTACTTTGTAAACAGGAGTTGGGGGAATTAGTGCGGGAAAGATTACGGGGAGGTACGGGGAGGTACGGGGAGATTCGTACAGCGAACAAGAGTGGTAATTTATTCATTACCTGGGACTTACAAAGGGCTTACCGAGGGCTTACCGAGGGCTTACCGAGGGCTTACCGAGAACTAGACTGGGAACTAAAGTGACGAGCACAATGTGGAGCTGACACACAAACTCAGTGAATCAGAAAACCTAAGCTTTCACTTGATCGCCTGTGCTACTACGGTTGCCATCCCCGCCGTTTTCCTTCATGTAACAATTCTTTTTCTAAAGTCTACTCAGCATTAAAATAACGTCATTTTTGTACCTTAAATTGATGATTTTAGAGTAAAAAAGGGAATTAAGGGCATTATTGTTAGACCTGTTGATTAGCTAAATTATGAGTTTAAATACATAATTTAGCTAAATAAATTCTCCACTCCGACGACACTGTTTGTAAACTTAATAATCGTG